>NZ_JBPZGY010000005.1:0-436362 GCF_051857535.1 Roseateles sp. DB2
GCCGGGGCCATCCTGTGCATCCCTTGCAGACCCGGATGAACCGGGCCATCGCCACGCTGCGCTACAAGGTCGAGCAGGGCTTCGGCACGATGAAGCGGCGCTTCCACTTGGGCCGGGCACGGTGCTTCGGGGCGGCCAAGACGCAGGCGCAGATGGCCTGGGCGGCGCTGGGGCTCAATCTGCTCAAGGCGACGAGGAAGCTGCAGAGCGGGCGACTGCAGCCGTGTCCGAGCAGTAGTCCGTCTTGAGGGGCCCAAGGGCCTGGGGGAAGGGCTCGAAAGGTCCCCAAACGGGCCCAAAAACTCGAATCCTTTGCGCATGCCGAAATCTTCAGCGTGTGGGCCGAGTGGCTGCGCGCGATGGGTTCAGTTGTGCAGCGGTCTCGAATCTTGAACGGCGCCGCCCTCGCCACAGCCGCCAGGAAGGCGTGTGCCGCTGCTGCGGTCTTGTGGCTTTTGATGGCGATGAAGCCCCAGCGCGTAGCCCAGTCGATGGCCACGATATTCGTCCGGGACCCGACAGCTGGCGCCAGCGTCACAGATGGCAATGGCACCAGGCGCGCCAGATCATCGACTGGACCTTAGCGCTGCTGGGCGACATCGACCACTGTCAGGGAGCCTGCGGCTCTGAACTGCAACGTCGACAGCAACCCGACGAGATGCGCTGAACTCCGGCGCGCTGTCGCGTCTCAATCGGGCTCTACCTCACGGCGAAGTTGCATTTGGCTTGCCACTATTCGCTGAAGCCGGTGCGCCGACCTCGCAGATGGGATGTGTTGCACCATTCATCGAAAGGTAGGCGCACCATGAAACTGGCACCATGCCAACCTCCGCCCTGCGCATGTCAATGCCTTCGACAGATTCGATGTCGCAAACGCGCCGCGTTCCATTGCCCTCATCGCAAATTTGAGAACCGTACCGCTGCGGTCGCCCCTGGCTCAGTTGAACTCGATCATAGAGCGTTGCCCACATACGCTTTGGAAGTTCCCCAGCCTCAGCTGCGGCTTGTACGAGTGGCAGGTAGCGAATCTTGAATTCAGGCGGTGCATGCTGCACGACAAACCAGGCATTCTCACCAGCTCTATTCCCAAAAGCGGTTTTGGATGGCCAGCCGCAACGCATGACAAGATCCTCAAGCTCTGCCTGCAGCAAGGACTCCTCTTCCTTCAAGGCTTTACTCACTCGATCATATTCTTCGCGTGGGACTCCAGAGGGATTTGCATCAATCAGCTTGCCCAGCTCAATCCTGCCTTTTTGATCGCGCTCAAGCCAGGTGTTTGTGCGACGAACCTCTGCTTGCCAATCACACGATGTTGATATTTTAAAATCCGGAAGTGGTGGAGACTCCTTCTTGATCTCCGGTTCGTTTGCAAACACATTCGCAAGCGCAAGCATAGGCGCACAAACCATCAAGCACATTTTCTTCATCACGCCCCCAAAGCAGGAATGGCGGCAAGCCAAGAGACTTGCCGCCAAAACATTGACAAACCGATCTATTTAGTCAACGTAAATGTTGTCAGTCTGGCTGGTGCAAACCACAGCCCCACCTGCCTTGGGGTCGGAGCAGCTGTTCTCCCGCGTTGCCACGTTAGCACCGCCGCCAGAAACATGCTTGACTTCAGCGTCAGACAGTTCCACGGCAAGGGCTTCGCCCAGCAGTTCGATTTTTTCGTTCATTTTTCCTCCAAATTGCCTCATTAAACAGAACTTCAATTGACGAATGAGGCGAACGTCAATCCATTCCTTGATCCAGGCTTGTACTCAAAATCCGGATCCCCTGATATCAGGAAATCGCAATAGAAATCCAGCAACGGCAGATCTGGGTTGGCTTGCTCTGCCCACAGAAAATTGCCCGCCTGATTCACTTCAAAGAAGACGATCTCACCATTTTTTGTGACGCCAAGGTCTATGGATCCGCTGACAAGGCCAAGATGTTTCATCAAGTCAAGACACATAGCCTTGGTACGCTCATCCAGGTCCCAGGGATGAACGCATCCCGCTCTGTGTGTCAACACTCTCGAATCAACGAATCGCTTATCTTCGGTTTGAAGGCGGGCCGAAATGAACGACTGCCCTGCAACCAAGACTCTTATATCAAACTCCAGATCGACACGTCTCTGATAAATTCCGGGAACTCCACTCAGCAATTTGTCATTCGCCAAAACTGTAGGCGTCACAAGGGCAGTGCAACTGGTCTTGTGACCAAAGCTCGCCTGACGGAACATCTTGTGAACCACCCCACCATCTTCATGCCTGCTGCAGAAGCTTCTTATTTCCGCCGGATCATTGGAAATTAGCGTATCCGGCACTTCAAATCCAACACTGCTGGCAATCTGCAGCTGCAGCAGCTTCTCTTCAGCAGCCCACGCATTTTTCCAATCATTGACCCATAGCGACTTGAATCGACCTAGCGCGGAGTAACATGCACGGCGCGCAGCAATATATTCCTGCTCAATCACCCGCATCCTGTTGGCCTCAATCGAGCTCAACCTATTAATTACTGCATCCCGCCTATACCAAATCACTGATATCTCATCGTCGTCAAGCCCAATCCAGGCATTGCCATGACGCTTGGGAAACTGAAGCGATATGCATTCTTCCGATGGAAATCCAAATGCACCACGAATCTCACATCGATGACCAATTGATTGAAGCGCTCGACTCACAATGTTCGCATGCGCATCAGCCTCGAATGAAATTATTAGAATCATCGAATTACTCAATAATTTTCGACAAAACGCTCCACTGACTAGCTTAGCCAAAGCAGTCATTGTCAGATTTATGGGGTAACCAGAATAGGGTCTTGTGGTGAGAAAACTGAAGCAGCGCTTCTGCCGGTTGTCCGGTTTTCTACTTCTTTAAATGACTCAATCAGTAAATGTTTGAGTCAGTGCGACCACCAATACTTTGAAGGTTATCCCAGCTCATTAGCAGCGATAACTGCCATTTCTTGCGGGGTGTCGAAGGTCATATATCGGCAACTATTGAGATGCGCCGAAACTGATCCTGCGAGCGGCAAAGGCTGGTGGTCGGTTTGGCTAGGGTTAGCCGGCGGCAACAGGTTCAGACATCGTCCAGCTTTACAGGTGAGACAGGCAGCTCACCCTGTCCTTATCTTTTCGTGCGCTATTCGCTCAAACATTCCACCGAAGAGGTGGCGCCGAACTCTGTGTTGCTCAGCGGGATTGAGCTTTTCTGTCTTGTGGCCCAGCACCAGGGCTTCTCGGCCGCCGCACGCGCGGCGGGGCTCACCACGGCAGGAGTCAGTCGCTCCGTCAACCGCCTGGAGACACGCCTGGGCGTCCGCTTGTTCACCCGCACAACACGCAGCGTCAGCCTGACGGTGGATGGCCAGCGCTTCTTCGAGCAATGCCGGGAAGCGCTGGCGCAACTTGCTGAAGCAGAGCGCGAGATCACGGGCCAGCAGGTGAAACCGTCAGGGCTGGTTCGGGTCAGCTTGCCAACGTCCTACGGCCACTTTCGCGTCTTGCCGGTGCTGCACGAGTTCACAAGAAAGTACCCGGACATCGCCCTTGAAGTGCAGATGACCAACAGGAACGTCAACTTTGCCGGCGAAGGCTTCGACCTCGCAATTCAGGGGCGCAACCCGCCCGACTCGGGTCTTGTCGCCAGGAAGCTTGAGGATGCTGCTTTGGTCGTGGTGGCCTCGGCGGACTACCTGAAGCGCTTCGGGCAACCCAGCACCATCGCCCAACTGAAGGATCACGAGTGCATCCAGTTCCTGCTGCCAAGCACAGGCTCAGCCGTGCCTTGGGTTTTCCAGAAGGAGGGCGAGACACTGGAGGTCGCCACGCACGGCCGACTCCGCTGTGCCGATGACATCCTGGGTCCGATCACGCTTGCGCGCAGTGGCGCCGGTCTGGCGCAGACCTATCGTTTCCTGGTGGAGGAGGAGCTCCGCGATGGCCGGCTCAAGGAGGCGCTGACCGAGTGGGGCGGCAGTTCCCGGCCCTTCTCGCTGCTCTACCCAGGAAACCGCCACGTGCCGCTTCGGGTCCGCGTGCTGATTGACTTCCTGGTCGCCAGGTTTAACACGCGTTCCAAGCTGGGGATGCCCTAGCCAGTGCCAATCGGGGCAAGCCATGGCCATGGGCGCTTTGCCGCTGCTCACCACGGGCCATGGTGCTGGTCTGATCAGCACGGTGCGCGGCGAGTTTTCGGCTCAAGGCGATGAGGGGGCGGCTGGGCTAGCATTGCCGCCATGCGCCTGCTCCTTGCCGAAGACGAACGTGCCCTTGCCGACTGGCTGGTCCGCGCCCTGCGGCAGAGCGACTTCGTCGTGGATTGGGTGGACGACGGCCGGCTGGTGGCCGGCCAGCTCCAGACGACGCGCTACGACGCGCTCATCCTGGACCTGGGCCTGCCGGGCCTGGGCGGCCATGAGGTGCTGAGCCAGCTGCGCAAGGCGGACTCGCGGGTGCCGGTGCTGGTGCTGACGGCGCGCGACTCCCTGGCCGAGCGCGTGAGCACCCTGCACGAAGGCGCGGACGACTTCCTCGCCAAGCCCTTCGAGATCCAGGAGCTGGAGGCCCGGCTCGTGGCCCTCATCCGCCGCTCGCGCGGGCGCGAGCAGCCGCGCTTCAGCTGCGGGCCGCTCTCCTACGACGCTGCGACCAAGCAGTTCACGCTGGACGGCGAAACGCTGGCCCTGTCGCCCCGCGAGCATGCGGTGCTGCGCACGCTGATCCAGCACAGCGGCGAGCCGCTCTCCAAGCAGGAGATCCTGGAGCGCCTCTTCTCGGACGAGCAGGACGTGCGGCCCGAGGCCGTGGAGGTGCTCGTTCATCGGCTGCGGCGGCGCCTGGAGTCCGGCAAGGTCCGCATCACCACGCTGCGCGGCCTGGGCTATGTGCTGGAGCCTGCGTGAGGCTGGGCTTGCAGCTGCCGCAGCTGCCGGCCGCCTGGCACCGGTTCAGCGTGCGGCGGACGCTGCTGACCCTGTCCCTGCCCATCATGCTGGTCATGGTGAGCATCGAATCCGCCCTGACCTGGAAGACGGGCCTGCAGGCGGCCAATGCGGCCTATGACCGCTCGCTGCTCGGGGCCATCAAGGCCATCGACAGCAATGTGTCGACGGATACCGGCCTGTCGGTGGAGCTGCCCTACCGCATGCTGGAGTTCTTCGAGCTGACCGCCAGCGGGCAGGTCTTCTTCCGCGTCAGCACGGACGACGGCCTGGTCGAGATCGGCAATGCCGGCCTGCCCCTGCCGCCCAAAGGTCTGGCCCTGGGCGTGCCGCAGTTCATCGACGCGGAGTACTTCGGCGAGCCGGTGCGCGTCGGGGCTTTGTCGCGCGAGTTGGATCCCGAACACCCGGGACGCCGGCTGGTGATCCAGGTGGCCGAGTCCACCACCTCGCGCAATGAGTTTTCCCGGGGCCTGCTGCTCCAGGCCATCGGTCGTGATGCGCTGACCATCCTGGTGGTCACGGCCACGTTGGCCCTGGTCATCGGCTGGGCCCTGCAGCCGCTGGAGCGGCTGCGGCGCGAGGTGGAGGCGCGCTCCGAGGACGACCTCTCGCCCGTGGACGAGACCCAGGTGCCGGCGGATGCCGCGCCCCTGGTCCGGGCCATCAACCACCACCTGCAGCGGCAGCGCGAGCTCATCGAGGGTCGGCGCCGCTTCGTGGACGATGCCTCGCACCAGCTTCGTACGCCCCTGGCCACACTGTCCACGCAGGTGGGCTATGCCCTGCGCGAGCAGGATCCGGCGCGCGTCAGCGAAGCCCTCGTGGCCTTGAAGTCCCAGATCGAGGACACGGTGCGGCGCACCAACCAGATGCTGGCCCTGGCCCGCGCCGACACGGCCGAGGTGCAGATGGAGGCGCTGGACCTCAACGCCCTGGCCGAGCGCTGCGCCCGGGACAGCTGGCCCGCCGCACGCGCCGGCGGCGTGGACCTGGGGCTGGAGCCGGCCCCGGAGCCCGTCCTCGTGCTGGGCCATGCGGGCCAGCTGCGCGAGGCCCTGCTGAACCTGCTGGACAACAGCCTGCGCTATGTGCAGCCGGGCGGGCAGGTGACGGTGCAGGTCTTCGCCGACGCGCAAGGCGCCTGCCTGCGGGTGGTCGACGACGGCCCCGGCATCCCGGCTGCCGAAAGGCCGCGGGCCGGCGAGCGCTTTTTCCGCGGCAGCAATGTGGCGCTGCCGGGCTCGGGCCTGGGGCTGGCCATCGTGCGGGCCGTGCTGCAGCGGCATCACGGGCGCATGGAGGTCTCGGCCGCCCAGTTGTCATCCGAGGGCGGCGAGCGCGGCACGGCCGTGAGCCTGCGGCTGCCCCTGCTGCCTGTCAGTGACGCCGTGGCAACGCAGCGGCCACTGAAAGGCGACTGAAAGCCACGGCTTCGTAGAGTGCGCCCATAGCAGGTGGCAGACCGTTCCCCAAGGCCCAGGCTTCCGGGGGACGGCGAAGATCACCGCACGGAGACGACATGCCCAAAGCCTTTCCATGGATGGCGGCACTGGTCCTCGCGGCCCTGGCGATGGCGCCAGCGACCCAGGCCCAGCCAGCCGCGCCCGCATTCGCGCCACCGCCCGAGTGCATTGCCCCGGCCAAGCCGGGCGGTGGCTTCGACCTGAGCTGCAAGCTGGCGCAGGCGGCCCTTGCCCAGGCCGGCCTGGGGGCGCAGCCCCTGCGCATCAGCTACATGCCAGGCGGCGTCGGTGCCATTGCCTTCGACACCCTCACCACCCGGCGACCGGCCGAGGCGCAGACCCTGGTCGCCTTCTCCAGCGGCTCCTTGCTCAACCTGGCCCAGGGTCGCTTCGGGCGGCACAGCCTGCAGGACGTGCGCTGGCTGGCCGCCATCGGCGCGGACTACGGCATCGTGCTGGTGAGCAGCCAGTCCCCCTGGAAGACCCTGCCGGACCTGCTGGCGGCGCTGAAGGACAAGCCGGGCAAGGTCACCTTCGCGGCCGGCGGCACCATAGGCAGCCAGGACTGGGTCAAGTCGGCCCTGCTGGCAGCGGCGGCGGGCGTGGACCACAAGTCCATGCGCTTCGTCGCCTTCGAGGGCGGCGGCGAGGCCACGGCGGCGCTGAAGGCCGGGCATGTGCAGGTCTACGCGGGCGATGCCTCGGAGGTGGCGGACAAGCTGCCGCCCAACGGACCTTTCCGCGTGCTGGCCGTCATGTCGGAGCAGCGCCTGCCGGGTCTGCTGGCCCAGGTGCCCACGGCGCGCGAGCAGGGTGTGGACATCGTCTGGCCCAGCGTGCGTGGCTTCTACATGGGGCCCAAGGTCCCGGATGCTGCCTTCCAGGCCTGGAGCCAGCGCTTCGAGCAGCTGATGGCCACGCCGGCCTTCGACAAGCTGCGCGCCCAGCACGGCCTCTTTCCGCTGGCCCTGACCGGGCCTGCGCTGCAGGCCCATCTCGAGGACCAGACCCGACGCTTCGCCGACATTGCCGAGCGCTTCGGCCTGCGCCGATGACGGGCGCCTGACCCTTCCCCGCCTGGACTGCGCGGACCTGTCGTGAGGGACAGGCCGGGGTCAGGTGTTGCCTGCAACTGCCTGATCCCCCGTCTTTCCAGGCGTCCCGACCGATTTTTCCCGACCCCAAGAACCAACGGAGACCTCCATGAACAAGACTTCCCGTCCCCTGAGCGCCTGCGGCCTGGCCGCCCTGTGCCTGGCGGCGCCGCTGAGTGCCGTGGCCCAGAGCTCGGTGAGCATCTACGGCATCGCCGACGTGATCGTCGAGCACCGCAACCACATGTCGGCCACGGGCGGCAGCCGGACCTCGGTGACCTCGGGCGGCATGAACACCTCGCGCTGGGGCCTGCGCGGCAGCGAGGACCTGGGCGGCGGCCTGAGCGCCGTGTTCAACCTGGAGGCCGAGGTCGGCATGGACACGGGCGCGGCAGCGTCCAACTACTGGGGGCGCCAGGCCAATGTGGGCCTGCAGGGGGCCTTCGGCCGTGTCGTCGCGGGCCGCTCCTACACCACCGCCTACGACTTCCTGCTGCCCTTCGACCCCATGGGCTATGCGCCCTTCTACTCCTGGGCCACCTCGGCCGGTGCGGCTGGCACGCGCAAGGACGGCATGATCACCGGCGCGCCCAACCTCATCAAGTACGAAGGCAGGTTCGGCCCCGTGAAGCTCGGTGCCACGGTGGCCGCGGGCGAGGGCGCCTCGACCGGCCGCTATGCCGCGCTCGGTGCGGTCTACGAGGCTGATGGCCTGGGCGCCGTGCTGGTGATGGACCAGCGCGACCAGCAGACTGGCGCCACGAGCAAGGAGCAGACCGTCCATCTCGGTCTGAGCTATGACATGAAGCCGGTGAAGCTCTTCGTGGCCCTGCGCCAGTACAGGAAGACGCCCACCGCCGGCACCGAGCAGAAGAGCACCCTGGGCTGGATCGGCGCCACCTGGGCCGTCACCCCGCAGCTGGACCTCACGCCGGCCTACTACTTCCAGTCCATCAAGAGCGGCCCTCTCACCCCGGAGAACCCGCACTTGCTGGCCCTGCGCGCCAAGTACGCGCTGTCCAAGCGCACCTGGCTGTATGCCGTGGCCTCCACGGCCGGGGCCAAGAGCGGCGTGGTGAGCGTCTCGCGCGATGACGCCGCCTTTGCCGACACCCAGTCCAGCTTCGGCGTGGGCATCCAGCACCGTTTCTGAAGCCGCCATTCCAGGAGTCCACCATGCCTCACATCACCCGACGCACCTGCCTGGCGCTGGCCGCCACGGCCCTGTCCTGCGCCGCCCTGGCCCAGGTGCCCGCCGGTTATCCGGCCAGCTACCAGACCCTCATCGACGCCGCGAAGAAGGAGGGCAAGGTCACCATCTACACGCCCACCGACGCTGCGGCCGGCAAGCCCCTGGTCAAGGAGTTCGAGAGCCTCTATCCCGGCGTCAAGGTCGAGTACATGGACATGAACAGCGTGGAGTTGTTCAACCGCTTCATCAGCGAGACCGCCGCCGGCACGACCAGCGCCGACGTGGTCTGGAACTCGGCCATGGACCAGGCCGTCAAGCTCGTGGCCGACGGCTATGCGCAGCCCTACGAGTCCGTCGAGACCCGGGCGCTGCCGGCCTGGGCTGTCTACCAGAAGACGGCCTATGGCACGACCTTCGAGCCGCTGGGCCTGGTCTACAACAAGCGCCTGCTGCCGGCCGCGGACCTGCCCAGGACCCACGCCGATCTCGTCAAGCTGCTGGCCGACCCGCGCCTGCAGGGCAAGGTCACGACCTACGACATCGAGAAGGCCGGCGTGGGCTTCCTCTACCTGACGGCGGACGTGCACGTGAACCCCGCGCTGACCTGGGACGTGGTCAAGGCCATGGCGGGGGCCGGCGTGAAGCTGCAGTCCTCCAGCAGCACGATGATGGAGCGCATCTCCTCGGGCGAGCAGCTGCTGGGCTACAACATGATCACCTCGTATGCCCACGCCCGCGCCAAGAAGGACAGCAACATCGGTTACGCGCTCCTGAAGGACCACACCCTGGTGATGAGCCGCGTGGCCTTCATCGCCAAGGGAGCCAAGAACCCGAACGCGGCGAAGCTGTGGCTGGACTACCTGCTGTCCCGGCGCGGCCAGACCACGCTGTCATCAGCCTCCGAGCTCTACTCCATCCGCTCCGACGTGGAAGGCGAGATGACGGCCCAGGCCCTGCAGAAGGAGCTGGGCCTGAGCCTGCGCCCCATCGCCATCGACCAGAACCTGCTGACCTACCTGGAGCAGGGCAAGCGCCTGGAGTTCATCAAGACCTGGCGCGGCTACGTCGCGCGCAAGTGAAGACCTGACCCCCGGGAGTGACCCTGATGTCCATGACCCCATCCCTGCCGCGCCAGCGCGGCCGATCGCCAGGCCTCCCGGGGCGCCCCGTGCTGCCGGGCCTGCCGGCCCTGGGCCGCTTCCTGGTGATCGGCCTCACCGTGCTGGTGGTGCTGCTGCCGCTGGCCATGATCGGCTACCAGAGCCTGCTGTCCGCGCCCTTCTTCATGCCCCGGCACGAGGTCTCGCTGGAGGCCTACCGCTTCGTCTTCGACGATCCGGACTTCTGGTTCGCGCTGCGCAACTCGCTGCTGATCGCGGGCGGCATGGTGGCCATCGCCGTGCCCCAGGGCGCGCTGCTGGCCTTCCTGATGGTGCGCACCGACCTGCCGGGCCGGCGCTGGATCGAGCCCCTGCTGCTGACGCCCATCTTCGTCTCGGCCGTGGTGCTGGCCCTGGGCTATGTGGTCTCCGCCGGGCCCAGTGGGCTCTACACCCTGTGGTGGCGGCAGGCCTTCGGGCCGGAGTGGTGGGATGTGTACTCCATCGGCGGCATCGCGGTCATCGCGGGGCTGACCCATGTGCCGCACGTCTACCTCTACGCCTCGGCCGCCCTGCGCAACCTGGGCAGTGATGTGGAGGAGGCCGCCCGCGTGGCCGGCGCCTCGCCGCTGCGCGTGGCTCGCGACGTGAGCCTGCCCATGGTCATGCCCTCCATCCTCTTCGCGGGGGTGCTGGTCTTCTTCCTGGGCTTCGAGGTCTTCGGCCTGCCCCTGGTGCTGGGCGATCCTAATGGCTACCTGGTGCTGACGACCTATATGTACAAGCTCGCCAGCAAGCTGGGCTCGCCGTCCTATCACCTGATGGCCGTGGTGGCGGTGCTGATCGTGCTGGTGACCTTCCCCTTGGTGCTGCTGCAGCGCCGCCTGCTGCGCAGCGCCAGCAAGTACGTCTCCATCAAAGGCAAGGGCGGCCGGCAAGTGCCCCTGCGCCTTGGCGGCTGGCGCTGGCTGGCCCTTGGCATCGTGGCGCTGTGGCTGTTCCTCACCGTCTTCGTGCCGGTGTCGGGCGTGGTGCTGCGCTCCTTCGTGTCGCAGTGGGGCGAGGGCATCTCCCTGGTCGAGGCCTTCACACTGCAGCATTACGTGGACGTCTTCGAGCAGGACAACCTGGTGCGAGCCATCCTCAACACGCTGGGCATGGGCGTGATCGGCGGGGCGCTGGCGGTGGCCTGCTACACGGCCATCTCCTTTGCGGGACATCGCCGCAAGGACCTGGCCACCCAGCTGATGGACTACCTGGTGCTGGTGCCTCGCGCCGTGCCGGGCCTGCTGGCGGGTCTGGCCTTTCTGTGGGTCTTCCTCTTCGTGCCCGGCCTCAAGGAATGGCGCAATTCCATGGTCGCCATCTGGGTCGCCTACACCGTGATCTGGCTGGCCTACGGGCAGCGTGTGGTGCAGAGCGCGCTGATGCAGGTGGGGCCGGACCTGGAGGAGGCGGCTCGCACCGTCGGCGCCACGGCCTCGCAGGTCAGCCGGCATGTGACGCTGCCGCTGGTGCGATTCGGCCTGCTGTCGAGCTGGCTGCTGATCTTCCTGATCTTTGAGCGGGAGTACTCGACCGGCGTCTACCTGCTCTCGCCCGGCACCGAGGTCATCGGCGCGCTGCTGGTGTCCATGTGGGCCTCAGGGGCCACGGACCTGGTCGCCGCACTCTCTGTCATCAACATCGTCATGGTCAGTCTGGGTCTGGCCGTGGCACTGCGTTTCGGGGTGAAGCTCCATGACTAAGCTCGTCGTCAACGACATCCACCTGGGCTACGGCACGGTGCCGGTGCTGCAGGGCGTCTCCTTCAAGCTCAAGGCCGGCGAGGTGGTCTCGCTGCTGGGCGCCTCGGGCAGCGGCAAGACCACGCTGCTGCGCGCCGTGGCGGGTTTGGAGCATCCCTCGCAGGGCAGCATCCTGCTCGACGGCGAGGCGCTCTACGACGCCGCCCGCGGCATCGACCAGCCCGCCGAGCGGCGCTCGCTGGGCCTTGTCTTCCAGTCCTATGCCCTGTGGCCGCACCGCACCGTGGCACAGAACGTGGGCTATGGCCTGCTGCTTCGCAAGGTGCCCGCGGCCGAGGTGAAGACCCGCGTGCAGGCGGCGCTGGACAACCTGGGCCTGGGCCATCTCGGCGAGCGCTACCCCTTCCAGCTCTCGGGCGGCCAGCAGCAGCGCGTGGCCATCGCCCGGGCCCTGGTCTACAACCCGCCGGTGATCCTGCTGGACGAGCCGCTGTCCAACCTCGACGCCAAGCTGCGCGAGGAGGCGCGGGCCTGGCTGCGAGCGCTGATCGTGAAGCTGAACCTTTCGGCCCTGTGCGTGACCCATGACCAGACCGAGGCCATGGCCATGAGCGACCGCATCCTGCTGCTGCGCAACGGCCGCATCGAGCAGGAGGGGACGCCGCAAGAGCTTTACGGCGCCCCGCAGACGCTCTACACGGCTGAATTCATGGGCAGCAACAACCGCTTTGAGGCCACGGTGGATCAGGTCGGCGCCGACGCCGTGCGCCTGCAGGGGCCGGCCGGCTCCCTGCTGGCGCAGAGCCGCAGCCCGCTGCGCGTGGGCGACAAGGCCCAGGTCGTCATCCGCCTGGAGCGCGTGGGCGTGGCCGACGAGCCGGGGCCCAACCGCATGCAGGCCCGCATGATCACCTCCATGTACCTGGGCGACCGCTGGGAGTACCTGTTCGAGAGCAGCGGGCTGCGCCTGCGTGCCTTCGGCCATGCGCCCCGCGAGGCGGGCCGCGACTACTGGGTGGACCTGCCCGCCGAGGCCTGCTGGGCCTACGCGGCCTGAGCCTCGCAGCGCCGGCTCAGACGGCGAAGCGCCACTCCTGGATGGCCGCATGCGCCGGCCGCTGCTCGCGCGCCGCGCGGGCTCGTGCCGCCTCCACCCAGCGCCGTGCCAGGGGGAAGGGGCCGAAGCCGGACTCGCTGTTGATGTGGCCCACCGCGCCCAGGTTGCTGTAGCTGGCGCCCCAGCGGCTGGCCCAGCGCAGGGCGCTGGCCGCGCTCATCCAGGGGTCGTTCTGGCTGGCGATCAGGCTGCTGGGCACGGCCAGGCGGTGGTGGGGCAGGGCCTCGGCCAGGCCGAACTTGTCCGGCTCTGCCGGCGCCACGAAAAGGACCTGGCGGATGGGCGTGTCGGGGTGGTCGGCCAGATGCCGGGCCAGGGCCAGGCAGCCGAAGCTGTGGGCCACGGCGACCCACTCGCCGCCGGTCTCCTCGCGGCCGGCGCTCTCCAGCGTGCGCTGGATGCGGTCGGCCCAGCGCGGCAGGTCGGGCTGGCTGAAGTCGCGCTGCACCACGCGGCGCGAGTCCCGGTACTGCTGCTGCAGCCAGGTCTGCCAGTGGGCGGGACCGCTGTCGTGCAGGCCGGGGATGATGAGCAGGCGGGGGGCGCGGTAGGCCATGGCGGTCTCCTCAGAGCGTGGCGATCGAGACCTCGGTCGACTTGACCAGGGCCACCACCTCGCGGCCCACGGCCAGGTCGAGGTCCTTGATGGAGCGCGTGGTGATGACGGAGGTGACGATCAGTCCGCCGGCCGTCAGCACGTCGACCTCGGATACGACCGGCCCTTCGATGATCTCCTTGACGGTGCCGCGGAACTGGTTGCGCACATTGATGGCGGTGATGCTCATGGAAGCTCCCTGTGGTCGGTGAAGCCCGCCCGATGCGGCGGGTGCTGGTGCCCAGCTTAGGCAGCCGGGCAGGTACACGGAAGGAACAAGAACGCAGCAGCTCATGCGCCGCCCGTCGATGACCCCGGCCGCTCAGGCAGGCAAGACCTGACCCTCGCGGGCCTCATGCACCGCCTCGCGCGTCCAGGGCGGCGCGAAGGTCTCGATGAAGGCATAGGCGTAGTCGCGCAGATAGGCGTCGCGCCGCAGGGCCAGGCGGGTCATGTTGTCGGCGAAGAGATGGCGGGCGTCGATGGCCGCCAGGTGGCGGTCGCGCTCGTCGTCATAGGCGATGGCCGCGACGATGCCCACGCCAAGGCCCAGCTCCACATAGGTCTTGATCACGTCGGCGTCCATGGCGGCCAGCACCACGTGCGGCGCCAGGCCCGCGGCCTTGAATGCCTGGTCGATGTGGGAGCGGCCGGTGTAGCCGGTCTCGTAGGTCACGATGGGGTAGTCGGCCAGGCGCTCCAGGGTGAGCGTCTCGCCGCGGCGCTGGGCCTCGGCCAGGGGGTGGTTCCGGGGCGTGACCACGGTGTGGGTCCAGCGGTAGCAGGGCAGGGCGACCAGGTCCTCGTACTGGGCCAGGGCCTCGGTGGCGATGCCGATGTCGGCCTCGCCGTCCAGCAGCAGCCGGGCGACCTGCTGAGGCGAGCCCTGCTGCAGGGTCAGCTCCACCTCGGGATGGCTGACGCGGAAGTCCCTCACCACCGGGGGCAGGGCATAGCGCGCCTGGCTGTGCGTGGCGGCGATGCGCAGCACGCCACGGCCGGCGCGGGCGAAGTCGTCACCGGCGCGGCGCAGGTTCTCGGCCTCCTGCAGCAGCCGCTCGACGATGGGCAGCACATTGCGGCCCGGGTCGGTGAGGCCGGTCAGGCGCTTGCCGGCGCGCATGAAGATCTCGATGCCCAGCTCGTCCTCCAGCTCGCGGATCTGGCGGCTGACACCGGGTTGGGAGGTGTGCAGGGCGGCGGCCACCTCGGTGAGATTGAAGCCGCGGCGCTGGGCTTCGCGGACGGATCGAAGTTGCTGAAAATTCATGGCGTGCCTTCTTGTTATGCGCTTTTCATTCTTGCGAGGGGTGCCGTCGCTGTCCTCCAAGAAAAAGTGCAAAGCATGTGAAGCCGGGCGTGAAATCTGATGCAGGGCAGCTTGTGCCGGCCGCAACGGGCCGGCTTCCCAGCGGGCGGCCGGGCTGCTAAGGTCAGGCGCCGGCCCTCCGGAAGCTCCGGGCGGCGGTGGCTTGTCGTCCCGGGGGCGCAAGCCTGGCGGCCATGGATCTCGACGGGCCCGGCGAGGCCCCAAGGAGTACTCAGATGCGTTTGTCGAACCTGCGAGTGGGGGTGCGTCTGGCGGCCGGCTTTGCCGTGCTGCTGGCACTGGTGCTGGCGATGGGGCTCTATGCCCTGGACCGGGTGAGCCGGGTCCATGACAGCGTGACGGCCCTGGCCGAGGACTGGTTGCCCAGCACCCAGCAGCTGGCCGGCATCAACGAGGCCCTGAACCAGATGCGGCGCGCCGAGCTGCAGATGCTGCTGGGCGGTGATGAAAAGTCCATGAAGGACGAATCCGCCCGCATCGCCAAGCAGTGGGAGGTCCTGCCCAAGCTGATGCAGGCCTACGAGGGCACGCTGGGCGAGGGCTCGGAGCGCCAGGCCTTCGCGGCCCTGCAGGCCGCGGTACAGCGCTACCAGGCCAGCCAGCCGCAGCTGCTGGGCCTGCTCAAGGATGGGCGCACCGACGACGCACGCGCCTACCTCCGGGGCGACTCCCGCCAGGCCTTCCGCGCGACCACCGACGCCATGGTCAAGCTCACCGAGAGCAACACCGCGGGCGGAGCGGCGGCCTCACAGCGCAGCCACCGGGACTACAGCTCGGTGCGCTGGGGCATCGGCCTGATGATTGTCGTGGCCCTGCTCCTGGGCGCCTTCGTGGCCGTGCTGCTGACCCGCTCGCTGACCACGCCCCTGGCCCATGCCGCGGCGACCGCCGACCGCATCGCCGATGGCGACCTGAGCCTCCCCGTCAGCTCGGACCGCCGCGATGAGCTGGGGGACCTGCTGCGTGCCCTGGCCCGCATGCAGGACGCGTTGAACGCCTCGGTCAGCAGCGTGCGGCGCGGGGCCGACGCGGTGGCCGTGGCGGCGCAGGAGGTGTCCAGCGGGGGCCACGACCTGTCGGCCCGCACCGAGCAGGCGGCAGCCAGCATCGAGCAGACCTCCGCGGCCATGCAGCAGGTGGCGGAGACCGTGCGCCACAGCGCGGCCTCGGCCCAGCAGGCGCACCAGCTGGCGCAGGCCGCTGCCGAGGTGGCGGCACAGGGGGGCAGCGTGGTGGCCCGGGTCGTGGAGACCATGAACGGCATCCAGACCTCCTCGCGCAAGATCGGCGACATCATCGGCGTGATCGACGGCATTGCCTTCCAGACCAATATCCTGGCCCTGAACGCCGCCGTGGAAGCGGCCCGGGCCGGCGAGCAGGGCCGTGGCTTCGCCGTGGTGGCCGCCGAGGTCCGCACCCTGGCCCAGCGTTCGGCCCAGGCCGCGCGGGAGATCAAGGCCCTGATCTCGAACTCCGTCGAGCAGGTGGACCGGGGCGGCCAGCTGGTGGGCGAGGCGGGCAGCACCATGGAGCAGGTCGTGCAGTCGGTGCAGAACGTGCGCCAGCTGATCGGGGACATCGCCTCCACCGTGCAGGCCCAGACGCAGAGCGTGGGCGAGGTCAACACCGCCATCGTCCAGATGGACGGCATGACCCAGCAGAACGCGGCGCTCGTCGAGGAGTCCGCCGCGGCGGCCGAGTCCCTGAAGACCCAGGCGGACGGCCTCCTGGCGGCGGTGAGCAAGTTCAGGCTGAGCGCGACATGAAACGCGCCTGAGTCGGCGGCCCGGTCTCCGCGCCGGGCCGGCAGCGGCCAGCCTTCGCCTCACCTGGCAGAACCTTCGCTTCGCCCGCTTTCCCATGGGAAGGGGGTGAAGCGAAGGCGAAGGCCCTGATCGCCAGTTGCCCAGCCAGGCCAACGCCCGGCTTCTTGCCGGCGGTGGCCGTGCTTACCTGCGCAATGGCATCAGGGACGGCGCATCAGCGCGGTAGCGTGGGCCGTCCCTTTCCATAAGGGCGGCGATCTTCTCGCGCCTGGACAGGAGCATTCCATGTCAGATCAGCCTCAGGCGGTTGACCACGGCAACCGCCTGGGCCCGATTGGAGACATTGAGTTTGGCGTAAACGTTTTTCAGGTGGAATTTGACGGTCCGCTCCGAGGTGTAGAGGATGCGGCCGATTTCCCAGGAGGTTTTCCCCTCCACCACCCAGCGCAGGACGTCGCGTTCCTTGTTGGTCAGGCTGATGCCGAAGAAGTCGTCCTTCACCTGATGGTCCACCGCATGAAGGGTGAAGGTGGAGTGCAGGTAGAAGGCAACGAAACTCAGCAGCAGCGGATGCTGGCCGCCGACCTCGTCGCATTCAAACTGCCAGAAGGTGTGGACGTCATCGGTGCCAGAGATGGCCGAGCGCACGCTGGCTGCCAGCCCGGAGCGCCCTTGCATGCGCGCCAGCAACTCGTTCGAACCTTCTGGCACGCCCAGGTCGAGGTGGTCGCGGCTGGCCCACTGGAAGGCATGGTCGATCTGGTTGAACTTGGCAAAGCGCGCGCTGTAGGCCTCGATGCCAATGGCACTGCTCAGCTTGGATTGCCCGACAAACCCCTCATCCTGTCCCCCGTTGTAATAAGCAAAACCTCTTGACAGAGCCTTGCCTTCGCGCTCGTGGAGCAGCAAACAGCGCTTGAATGGAATCACCTCGTTGAGACGCTGGGTAAATTGATCCAGCTGGTCAATGAAATCTGCTGAAGGGCGGATTTCATTGATGATTTTCGAGAGGGTTTCCAATTCTCCGGTTGTGGCGTGAATATTAGACATACCTATCTCTTAGAACAAATAACTCCCTATCCCAGCACGGGCAGCAAAGGTGCTGCATCGCGGCTGTGATCAGAAGGCTTTCCTGTGTCAACACGATGACCCGGACTCCACGGAGGGTGGAGAGGGTCAGGGCGAAATATAGAGAAAACTATGCGGTTCTCTCTGTGGCGATAGAAACCTGCGCCTAACGCCTCGAATTGTGCCGACCATTGAAGACAGCAATGGCAGCCTCAGTGTTGAATAGGATAAGCGACGTTCCGGCGAGAAAATATCCCATGAACAAACGCTCTGACCTGTAAGGACTGACACTGTTTGTAAGACGGTGACGATGCTAATTTCAGCCCGATTTTGGTAAGTTTTACCTTTCTTGTTGAGTAATTGATTGAATAGTCGGGGCCGCGCCTCCGGCAGACGGCAGGAAGCCGCTCTGTTCGAAGTTCTCGAAGTAGCGGTCCAGCCACTCGGCGGCGGGGCGCAGGCCTTCTGCCAGTGCCCGGGGCGCCCAGGCCTTCAGATGATCCAGGGCGATGGGCAGACGGGCGCCGACGCTCGGGTCCGCCACCGGATTGAGCTTGTGCAGCACGGGGATCAGCATGGCCAGGGGATGGCTGCTGTCCTGGCGCACGTGGTCGCTCAACTGGGCCAGCCAGTCCTCGTAAGGCAGGCGCTCCAGCGCGAAGCCGCGTGCCTCAATGAGGTCCACCACCTCGTCAAGGGAATTCCACACCGGGTTCAGCACATGCACCGCATGGCCGGGTGCCGCGGGATGCCGGGAGGCTTCCACGATCAGGCGCGCGGCGAGATCCACGGGCAGGATGTTGTCGAAGCCGACGTCCCGCGGGGCCTTGCCAAAGACGGCGATGCCCTTGATGAGGCGGCTGAAGAGATCGTCGGTGTTCATGCGGCCTGTGACGGAGTGCCCCACGATGCGCGAGGGCCGGTAGATGCACACCGGCAGGCCGCGGCGCCCTGCCTGGGCGACCAACTGCTCGGCCACCCACTTGCTCTGCTCGTAGCCGCCTTGCAGGAGATCGTGGAAGGGCAGGTCCAGGTCTTCGCCAATCGTCTCAGCGCGGCGGTTGAGCACGCCCACCGTGGAGATGTAGTGCACGGGCTTGGCGTGGTCGGCGCAGGCCAGGCGCAGGATGTCAGCCGTGGCGTCCACGTTGGCGGCCTTCAGCATGGCGTAGGGGTAGACGAAGTTCACCATCGCGCCGTTGTGATAGATCGCGTCCAGTTGCGCGGCCATCTGGGCATGGAGCGTGGGCGTCAGGCCCAGGTTCGGTGCGCCCAGGTCGCCGGGCAGGGCCACGATGCGCGCGGCATGGCGCGGGTCCCACAGGCCGTGTGTCTGCAGGGCCTCGACCAGGCGCTGATGACCGCTGGCGGCGTCGCGCGCCCGTACCAGGCAATGCACCCGAGCCTCTGTGCTCGCCAGCAACTCGGCCAGAAGGTGGGCGCCCAGGAAGCCGGTCGCGCCGGTGAGCAGCACCTCGCGGGGCTCGCCCTGGCGGGGCGGGGCCGCGGGGGTGATGGCGGCGTCGAGCACCGCTTCGGCGGGCAGGTCAACGGGGGCCTGCTCAGCGGCCTGCTCGCCCGTGCGCAGGCGGGCGGCCAGCTCGGCGATGGTGGGGCCTGCCATCAGTTGCTCCATGCCCAGGCGCATGCCCAGCTTCTCCTCGATCTGGAACAGCATCACCGAGGCCAGCAAGGACTGCCCCCCAAGATCGAAGTAGTTGGCATGCACGCTGATCTGCGGGGTCTTGAGCAGGGTTGCCCAGATGGCGTGCAACTGCTGCTCGAGCTCGTCGCGGGGGGGCACATGCGCCCCCGCGTCGGTAGGCGCCTGCGCCAGGCGCAGCAGGGCCTGGCGGTCCATGCGGCCCGGGACGCCGTCGGCGCCGGCCAGGCGCGGCAGCGCCGGCAGCACACGCGACTGCAGCCCCTGCAGGCCGTGGGCGGCGGCGGCCTTGAGCAGCAAGGCGCAGAGCTCGGCGGGGTCCGCCCCATCGATGGGCACCAGGAACAGGCAGGACGTCCAGCGACCCTCGTCGTCCACGAATTCGATCAGGGCCAGCTCCCGGACGCCTG
Organism: Roseateles sp. DB2; assembly: GCF_051857535.1. Taxonomy (NCBI): domain Bacteria; kingdom Pseudomonadati; phylum Pseudomonadota; class Betaproteobacteria; order Burkholderiales; family Sphaerotilaceae; genus Roseateles; species Roseateles sp. DB2. Next base: position 19,476 of record NZ_JBPZGY010000005.1, read on the forward strand.
GCGTGCGCATCAGAGCCCGTTCGAGTGCACCGCCGCAGGCCAGCGCCTCGTGTGTGGGCGAGTCCAGCAGGGTGTGCGCCTCGATGGCCAGCCCCTGCGGCCCCTGCCAGGCCGGCAGACCGCTCAACAGGCGCGGCTGCTGGCCCGCCAGCCAGCCTCCGGTGCCCGCACTGCTGTGCTCGATGCGCAGCAGGCTGGGCACGCTGGCGCCGGCCAGCTGCAGTTGGCCGCGGGCATAGGCCGCGGCTGCATGCTGATGCGGGTCCCGCAACTGCAGGACGGTGCCTGGCGCGGCCCGCAGGACCAGGTGCGCGGTCGAGCCCACCGCCTGGGCATGCGGCAGCGAATGGGCGGGCAGGTGCCAGTCTCGCTGCAGCCGGGCCTGGGGCGCCAGCCGCTGCAGAACCCGTTGGCCGGCGGGGCTCAGGGTCGTCGCATCCACGGACCAGCAAGCCAGGGCCGGGGTCGGCATCACCATTGGCAGCTCGGCCAGCCGGTCCAGACGGCGGGCTTCATCGGTGCTGAGCAGCACGCTGTCGAAGGCCAGGGCTTCGGTGGCCTTGCCTTGCAGCAGGGTGTCGAGTTCGCTCGCCGTCAGTGTGTGAAGGGTGCCGCCTTGCAGCAAGGTGCGCAACGCGGACCACAGCGCCCTGCCGCTCAGCCAGCCGGTCGCGGCCAGTTGCGCAGGGGCGCTGCCAGCGTCCCCGGCGCCCAGGGCCTGGACCAACTGCGCCTGGGTGTACCGGATGAGGCGGGTCTTTGCCGGGCCCGTCGATCCTGGCTCGGCCAGGCTGTCCAGCAGGCTGCAGGTGCCAGTCGAGCTGGGAGCCTGAGTGGAGGTGTCGGGCCGGCCCTGTGCTTCGCTCAGCAAGGTCGACCAGGCGAGAAACCCACCAGTGCTGGAGGCGTCCCCCGGGGGCAGTGCGCCTGCGCAGACACGCATCCTTGGGCTCAGGTCTTGCATCAGGTGCGGAGGCCAGTCGTTGCTCGCCTGCGCGGGCCAGAGACAGTCCAATCCGGCAGCAAGGGCAGACAGCAGCATGGCCAGGCTCTGGACTGGCGCCTGTTCGTCCGGGCACAGCAGCACGTGGTCACCCGCCTGCAGGCCCTGGGTCCGCCAGGCGGCCAGCCCTTGGTGGCAGGCGTCGAGCAACTGCGCATGGCTGCAGCAGTCTCCCTCGCCCGCCAGCAAGGCCGCCCTTTGCGGATGCAGGCGGGCGCGCTCCTCCAGCAGAGACAGGAGGCTGCGCGAGGGGGCCGTCGTATCCCCTGGCGCCGTCGGCACGGACGCCGGCAGAAGGCCGATGCTGCCCAGCGCTGCTTGAGGCTGGGTCACCAGGCGCTCCAGCAGGGCCTGGAACTGCTGCCCCAGGCTGGCCATGGCCTCTCGGCTGAACTGGGCCTGATCATGGCTCAGGGTGAACTGCAGGGACTCGCCCGGCAGCACGATCAGTGCCAGGCCGTAGCTGGTTTCCTCGACGGCCCGCACATCGTCGACCTGTAGGCCGTGGGCCGCCACCATGTCGCGGAAGGCCGCCTGGCCAGGGTAGTTCTCGAACACATAGATGGCATCGAACAGGGCCTGCTGGCGCGGCAGCTCGCTGCAGGCCAGCACCTCGGACAGGGCGCTGTAGGCCCGCGCCTCCACTTCCTGGGACTGCTGCTGCAGGCCTTGCAGCCAGTCTTGCACGGAGGACTGGGCGTCCAGCTTTACGCGCATGGGCAGGGTGTTGATGAAAAGACCCACCATGCGTTCCACGCCAGCCAGGGCGGGATTGCGGCCTGACACCACCATGCCGTAGCAGAGATCGTCCTGCCCCGCATGCAGCGCCAGCAGCAGGGCCCAGGCGGCCTGGCAGAGGGTGTTGAGCGTCAGTCGGCTGCTGCGGCACAGCTGCTGTGCCTGGGCGACCCAGGCCGGCGGCATCTGGCCCTGCCAGTGGCCGAGGCGCCGTGGGGCATCGGCGTCGGCGTCGGACGGCTGCATGGAAGGGGCCCAGCGCAGGACCTGTCGATAGCCGGCCAGCTGCGCCTTCCAGAAATCCAGCGCAGCCGGCGCATCCTGCTGACGCAACCAGGCGAGGTAGTGGCGATAGTCCCGGGCCGGGCGCGGCTGCCCCGCCAGGCGGCCGGCGTAGTGCTCGAAGACCTCCGCCAGCACGATGGGCATGGACCAGCCATCCAGGATGGCATGGTGGTAGGTCCAGAGGAAGCGTGTCTGTTGCGCGTCCAGGCGGATCAGGTGCAGGCGCATCAGCGGCGGGCGGCCGGCGTCGAAGCCCTGTACGCGGTCGCTGTGAAGCAGGTCCTCGAAGCGCACCTGCTGCTGCAGCGGGTCCAGGGCCGACCAGTCCAACTGGGTGATGGGCAACTGCACCGACTTCAGCACCACCTGCAGGGGCTGGGCCTCCTGCAGGCGCATGAACAGAGTCTTCAGTACATCATGCCGCTGGGCCACCGCCTGCCAGGCCTGGCAGAAGCGGTCCCATTCCAGCGTGCCCCGCAGCAGGCAGGAGAACTGCTCGACATAGACGCCGGAGCGCGGGTCCAGCCGCGAGTGGTGCAGCATGCCGTGCTGCAGGGGGCTGAGGTAGTGGATGGTGTCGACGTTGGGATTCATGGTGCCGTGGTGCGATGCAGGGGGCGGGCCTCAGGCCGGCGTTGAGAGCAGGCCGTCCAGTTCCTGGAGCAGCTCGTCCAGTCCGTCCTGGCTGATGTCGATGGCAGGAACGTCCGAGGGCGTGAGCCCGCCTGCTTCGGCGCTCTCGCAGTGCGTGAGCAGGGTGCCCAGGGCCTCGGCCATGCTGGTCATCAGGCAGCCCATGGTTTCCTCCACGGCGCTGGCGCCGGTGAAGGCGCATTCCAGGACCAACTGGCCCTGGCTGATGTAGGCGCAGACGTCCAACAAATGCGTGCGGGCCTGGCGCGGGCTGCGTATGCCCGCTGCCGGCTCGGCACGGCCGGTGAAGAGGGCGCTGCTGCCCACCATCTGTTCCACCACGCCCAGGTAGGTGAAGAGCACCGGCGAGGGCGGCATGGCCTCCAGAGACTGGCGCAGGGGATCGCCAGCCGGCGCGAGATAGCGCAGTGGGCCGAAGCTGTCGCCCTTGCCCGGCACCTCGCGCAGGCGCTGCTTGACGGTCTTGATCAGGCGACCGGGATCGTCGATGCCGGCGCCCTCCACCAGCACGGGGTAGATGGAGGTGAACCAACCCACGCTGCGGCTCAGGTCCAGCTGTTCGGCCAGGGCCTCGCGGCCGTGGCCTTCCAGGTCAAGGAGCAGGGACTGGCAGCCACCCCAGTGCTGGAAGCCGGCCAGCAGGGCCGCGACCAGCAGATCGTTGGCATCCGTGCCATAGGCTTGATGGGCCGGGCCGCGGAAGGCCGCCGTCTGCGCGGCGCTGAGCCGCACCTGGCAGCAGCCATGCGCCTCTTCGGCATGACGCGGTGCGCGCGGCTTGAGGGCATGGCGCATCAGCGCCGGGCGCTCCTGGCCGTCGGCCATGCGGGCCTGCAACTGGCCGGCGAACTGGCGCCAGTGCGCGCGATCCGCGTCCAGGGTCGCCTCGCCCAGTCGACCTTGCCAGGCCTGCACCCAGTCGCGCACCGAACTGGTCTTCAGGGGCAAGGGCGCGCTGCTGCCAGACTTGAGTTGCCCGTAGAGCAGCCCCAGATCCTGCAGCAGGATGTTCCAGGACACGCCGTCCACCAGCAGGTGATGGATGACGACGAGCAGGCGGCTTTGCTGCAGGCTGCCGCCCTGCAGCCAGCGCAGGCGCCACAGCGGGCCCTGGGCCAGGTCCAGTCCGGTCTGCGCTTGCTCGATGGCCTCGCGCCAGCGAGGGAGCGAGGTCTGGCCGTTGGGCGAACGGCAGTCGATCACCGCGAAGTCCGGTGCGCGCGCCTCCGCGGCGGCGATGCACTGCAGCCAGACGCCCTCCCGCTGCTCGAAGCGCGAGCGCAGTCCGTCGTGGTGCTGGGCCAGGAGCTGCAGCGCCTGCTGCATCAGCGCGGGGTCGGGCGTCTCGTTCAACTCCAGCAGCAGGGCCTGGTTGAAGTGGGCCAGGTCCTGGTCGACCTTGTCGAACATCCAGTGCGCAGCCGGGCCCAGGGGGAAGTCGCCAAGGACGGGGCCCTGGTCAACGTCGATGCCCGGCGTGCTGCTCACGACGCGGGCCAGGCGCGCGATGCTGCTGTGCTCGAACAGGTCCTTGGGCCGCAGGTACAAGCCCTGCTGCCCAGCCTTGGACACGATGACAGCCGCCAGGATGGAGTCACCGCCCAGCTGGAAGAAGTCGTCGTCCATGGTGACGCTTTCCAGACCGAGTACCTCGCACCACAGGACGGCCAACTGCTCCTCAACGGCGCTGCCGGCGGCGCGGCCCTGGGCCTGCAGATCGGGCTCGGGCAGGCGGGCCAGGTCCGGACGCAGTGCGGCGTCCAGGGGGAGCTGCTCCAGCAGCACCAGGGCCTGCGGCCATTGCTGTTCAGGCAGCTCGGCGCGCAGGCGGTCCTGCAATTGCTGGTTCAGCGTGGCATCGTCCAACACGGCAGGGCCGCTCTGGCGCAGCACATAGGCCGTGGCCACGGGGCCTGCATCACCAGGGCGCTCCAGCAGCACGGCCAGGGCGATGCCGGCCTGCTGCATGAGGCAGCGCTCGACCGGTCCGGCGTCCAGGCCTCGCTCACCCCGGCTCACGCGGCGTGCACCGGGGTCCGGGCAATGCAGGGTGGCGCCCAGCGCACGCAGGCGCAGGGCGGGGGCACCACCGGGACCGCTGTCGGCCCAGGCCCATTGACGCGGCGCGGCCGGCTCACCTGCGGCCGAGCGCAGCTGCGGCGCGCAGCAGCCCGCCAGGGGCAGCAAGCGCCAGCCCTGGGGCGCAGGTTCGAAGACCCAGGGCGAAGCCGCGGGGAACGCGGGGTCCAGGCGGAGGAACCGTGGCGCGGCCCCAGCCCAACGCAGCACGGGCTCCGCGTGCATGCCTTGGGCCAGCAGGCGGGGCAGCGGATGGTCAGCCGGCAGGGCGCGCAGGGCCTGGGCCAGCGAGGGCGTCAACAGGGCCGGCAGCAGCAGGCCCGTGGGCTCAAAGGTGGCAATGGGGGCCGCGAGTTCCTTGGCCAGGGCCTGTGCGGTCTGTGCGGTCTGTGCGGTCGGCGAGAGCGCCGCCAGTTGCACCGTGCAGCCGCGTGCCCAGGCCAGGGCCAGGGTGGCGCTGGCCAGCGCGAGCTGCGCAGGTTCAGGGGTCCAGGGCAGCAGCAGGCGGTCCTGTGGGCCTAGCTGCAGGGCCTCGCCCACCGCCTGGCCCACCAGCGGGTTGGCGGCCGGGGCGGCATCGGCCGCATCGGCCGCCGCATCGCCGGGCAGGCACTGCAGCGCTGGCAGCCACTGACCGGACGCCGTCGGGGCGCGAACGTGAAGGTCCAGGCCTGTGGCCCTGTCTTCGGGGCCCAGCCACCAGACCTGCGCGCCCTGCGCCAGCAGGGCCGGCCACAGCAGGGCTCCCTGCAGCGGGTGGCTCAGCGTCAGGCCGACACGGCTGCCCTCGCGCAGGCCCTGCGCCTGCAGCTCCTCCAGCCAGGACTGAACCTGCCGCGCAAGCCGGCCCAGCGTGCAGTCGCGGGCCTCGTCCTGCAGGGCGGGCTGCTCCGGATGAGCCCGAGCCCTGTCGAGCAAGGCCTGGTGCCAGGTCTTGCCTAGCAGGGCCGGCGTGAGTGGCGAAGCTTCGTGCGAAGAACCGGGCGAAGTACCGGGCCAAGCACCGGGCGAGGCCTCGACCAGTCCCGCGTCAGGCAGACGGAACTCAGCCAGCAGTGCTGCGGGCTGCTTCAGCGACTGCGCAAGCAGCTGCTCGAACTGCGCGCCGAAGCAGGCGATGCTGGCCTCGTCGAAGAGGTCGCAGTTGTAGGTCCAGGCGGCGACGTAGTCCTGGCCGTCGTCCTGGATGTTGAGGGTCAGGTCATGCGTGGCTCCGCGGGTGCCGGTGCTGGAGGCGGCCAGCACCGGGCCGAACAGGACCTGCTCCTGGACAGCCTCTGAACCCTTGCGCAGCTGGTTCCAGTTGTACATGAGCTGGAACACCGGCGAGCGACTGGCGTCGCGCGCGGGGCGCAGGCGCTCGACCAGCAGCGGGAAGGGGTAATCCTGGTGATCCAGCACGCGCAGCATCATCTGGCGCGTCTGCTCCAGCAGCTGGTCGAAGCGCGTGAGGCCCTGCAGCCGGCAGCGCAGGGGGAGGGTGTTGACGAAGTGGCCCAGCACCTGCTCGCTGCCGGGCATGCTCCGGCCGGAGGTCGGCGCACCTATCATGAGTTCGTCCTGGCCCGTGTGCTTGTGCAGCAGCAGCTGGTAGACGGCCAGCATCCACATGTACGGCGTCACCCGCTGCTCGCGGGCTGCCTGGCGCAGGGCAAGGGACAGGGCCGGGTCCAGCGTGCGGCTGTAGACACGGCCGGCCTCGGTCTTGAGGGGCGGGCGCGGACGGTCACCGTCCAGGGCCAGCTGTGGCAGTTCACCTTGCAGCTCCTCGGTCCAGAAGGCGGCGAGTACCGCGCCCTCAGGACCGGCCAGGCGCTGAGCCTCGTGCTGGACGAAGTCCTTGTACTGGTGCTGCAGTGCCGCCAGGCGCAGGGGCTGCCCGGCGAGGCCCAGGGCATAGAGCGCGGACAGCTCGCGCACCATGATCTCCAGGGACCAGAAGTCCGCTGCCACGTGGTGGACATTGAGCAGCAGCGCATGGCGGGGCGCCTCGGCAGGCCCTTCGCTCTCGTTGACCAGCAGCTTGAGCCGAATGGGCGACACCCGCAGGTCGAAAGGCTTGTTGGCCTCCAGATCCACCCACTGCAGCACCTGTTCCAGCGTGCGGCCCTGCACGCGCTCGACGTCCAGGCGCGCCGCGGCATCCAGGCTCACCTGCTGGCGGGGCTGGCCCTCGCTGACCTCGTAGCGGGTGCGCAGGATGGGGTGGCGGGCGATGAGGTAGTCCACACAGCGCGCCAGCAGGGGCAGGTCCAGGTTGTCGACCAGCCGGCAGGCATAGGTGACGTTGTAGGCCGCGCTGGTGGGCTGCAACTGGTGCAGCGACCACAGCGACTTCTGCGAGTAGGACAGCGCATAGCTGCCCGCGCTGGTGCCGAACTGCTCCAGCAGCGCGATCAGGCCCTCCTTGTGGGCCTTGAGCTCCGCCAGCAGCTGCGGCGTGATCAGCTCCTTGGGGGCCTTGTATTGCAGCTTGCCGTCCTGGGTCCAGAGCTGCACGCCGCGGGCGGCCAGGGCATTGATGTAGTCGAGCGAGCTCATAGCTGACCGCTTTCCATTTCCATGTCGAAGAAGGCCTCGGTGGAGACCTGGTCCAGGGTCTGCGCGGCCGGGGTGGCCGGTGCGTCAGACGTCGTCGATGCCGGTGCGGCGGCCTGCTCGAGCTTGCGGGCGATGGTCTCCACCACGTCCTGCAGGCTGGCGCCTTCCAGCAGGCGGCCGAAGGGGATGTCCACGCCCAGCTCGCGGCGGATGCCGCTGCGGAACTCGGCGGCCATGAGCGAATCCATGCCCATCTCGATCAGCGGCCGCTGCGGGCTGAGCAGGCGGGCGTCCGTCTGCAGGGTGCTGGCCAGCGCGTCGACCAGGGCCTGGCTGAGGGCCTGATGCAGCGCGTCGCCCGACAGCCCTTGCAGCGCCGCCTTGAGCTGGCCGGCCGGCAGTCCGACGTCGGCCTGGCGCGTGGATGCGCTGCCTGCCACATCGGCCAGCAACTTGCGCAGGCCCGGGGCCCGGGTGCGCTGGGCTAGCAGGGCCGTGTCCACAGACCACAGCAGTCGCTGGTGCTCGCCCGCAGAGGACGGCGTGTCGGTCCCCACTTCGGCCTGTGCATCGGCCTGCACTTCGGCCAGCACCGCGTCCAGGGCCTGCAGGGCGGCCTCGGGTGGCATGTCCAGCAGGCCGAAAGCTGCGGCGCGCTGCTTCTGCGCCTCGTCCAGCTGCCCGGCCATGCCCTCGCCGCCCCACAGGCCCCAGTTGAGGCTGAGGCCTGCCAGGCCGCGGCTGCGGCGCAGCTGGGCCAGGCCGTCCAGGTAGGCATTGGCCGCAGCGTAGGCGCATTGACCGGGCGAGCCGATGCAGGAGACCACCGAAGAGAAGAGCACGAAGTGCTGCAGGGTCAGGTCTTGCGTGGCCTGATGCAGATGGAAGGCGCCGGCCAGCTTGGGCGCCAGGACCTGACGCACCAGGGCCTGGTCCTGCGAGGCCAGCAGGCCGTCCTGCAGCACGCCGGCGCAGTGGAAGACGCCCTTCAGCGCCGGCCCTCCGTCACGGGAGAGGCCGTCGACCAGGGCTTGCACGGCCGGGCCGTCCGCCACGTCAAGCTGCTGCCAAACCAGCTCGCTGCCGGCCGCGCGGGCCTGTTGCTGCCAGCGTTCGACCTCTGCGGGCTCGGGCAAGTGGCGGCCCAGGGCGACGATGCGCCGGCCCGGGCCCTGCAGCAGGCGGTCCAGCAGCTGCTGGCCCAGGGCGCCGCGGGCGCCTGTGAGCAGATAGGTACCGGGTTCCAGCGCCAGCGGCTGGGCCGATGCCAGCGGGCGTTCCTGCAGACGGGGCAGCAGCAGGCCCTCGTCGCGGAGCAGGAACTGGCGCTCTTCGCCGAGCTCGCTGCTGCACAGCAAGCGCGGCAGCAGGCCCAGGGCTTCGGGCGTGGGCGTGGCTGGGAGGTCCAGCAGCAGCAGCGGCAGCTCGGCGGCCTCGTGCATGAGGCTGCGCCCCAGGCCCCAGGCGGCGCTCTGCTCGGCTTGCACGGCCTCGGCCCCGGCGGCCTGTGCGCCATGCGTGAGCAGGGCCAGGCTCAGCGGGCGTTCGCCCAGCTCGACGCCTTGCAGCGCCTGCCACAGGCCCGCCACGGCGGCATAGGCCTCGCCCACGGCCTGCAGCCGCTGAGGGCCGCTGGCGTCGTCGGTGAAGGGCGGCTGCCAGTCGTGCAGCAGGACCAGGGGCTGGCCCGGCGCAGCCCGGGCCGCCCAGTCGCGCAGGGCCTGCTGCCAGTGCGCGCGAGCTTCGGTGGCGTTGGCCTCGCCCGCCTTGGGGGCTGCGGGCAGCAGGTCCAGCGGGAGCTGGTGATCACGCCAGAGGCTGCGCAGGTCATCGGCCATCGCCTCAGGCCCCGCGAGTGGCGAGAGCAGGGCCACCTGCGGCGCGGTGCCGCTGCGTGCGACGGGCGTCCAGGCTTGCCAGCGCAGACTGTGGGCCTGGACCGGCGCCGCGGAGGCAGGCCGCAGCTGGGCGGCCGCGACCGCGTGCAGCTGCAGGCCCTGCAGGGCCAGCACGGTCTGGCCGTGCTCGTCATGGATCCAGAGATCAGCCCGCCGCTGCGCCCCCGAGGGCTGCACCCGCACCGCGCACCACAGGCGCTGCGAACGGCCGCTGGCGGCATGGCAGTCCAGGGCCTGCAAGCCCACGGGCAGCAAGACCTGACCCTCCATGCCCTGCTGCAGGCAGGCGGCGGCCACCACCTGCAGGCAGGCGTCCAGCAGGGCCGGATCGGCGAAGTGGCTGGCTCCGGTGGCCGCGCCCACGCGCTCGACCAGGCCCAGTGCCTCCCAGGCTTCCGTGCCTTCTGTGGCCGGGGCGCACCACAGGCCGCCCAGCGCGCGGAAGGCGCCGGTGTACTGCAGCCCGGCTTCGGCCAGGCGCTCGTAGAGCTGCTCGGGCGCCAGGGTCTCGGTGCAGCGCTCGCGCCAGGCCTGCAACGTGGCGGCTTGGGCAGCGGCGGCCTCGGGGGCCCCGGTCTGCCCGCTGGCATGCAGGGTCCAGGCCGGGGGCTGCGGGCCCGCCTCGGGTGCTGTGTGGATCTCGATGCGCTCGACGGATTCGCCGGACTCGCCGGACTCGCCGGACTCGCCGGGCGCCCGCACCGTCACCAGGCGCAGGGCCTGCTCGGCGGACAGGGGCAGGGCCTGCTCGAAGGCGATGTCGCGCAGCTGCAGCGGCAGGCGGGCCTCTGTGCTGCCGGGGCTGATGGCGTCCAGCATCAGGGCCAGGTAGCCCGCGGCCGGGAAGAGCGGCTGTCCATGGACAGCATGGCCGGCCAGGAAGGGATGGCTGACCAGCGACAGACGCTGCTCATGCCGGCGCTCGCGCCCGCTGCCCGGCAGGTGCAGGGCCGGGCCCAGCAGGCTGGCATCGCGGGGCTGGCGTCCGAGGAAGGCCGAGCCCTGCAACAGGCCGGCGCGCGCGGGCTTGCGCTCGCCCAGCCAGTAGCGGGTGTCCGCCAATGGGTAGGGCGGCAGGGGGACGCGCTGCGGCGCGCCATGCTGGTCCAGCGAACGGTCGACGGCGTTCCAGCCGGGCTCCTGGCCGGCGGCGAAGAGGGCGCCGAGGCTGGTCCAGAGGGCGGTGAGGTCCGCCTGCCCGTCCAGGCTGTGATGCAGACGGACGGCCTTGGGCGCGGCGCAGGCCCGGGCCAGCTTGCTGAGGGTCTGGCCGGGGCCGATCTCCAGGAAGTCGGTGGCGCCGGCCTCCAGCAGGGTCTGCAGGCCGGGGCGGAACAGCACGGCCTGGCGCACGTGCTGGACCCAGTAGTCCGGATCGCAGAAGCGCTCCTGCTCGATCCGGCCGGTGAGGTTGGACACCAGCGGGAGGCGCGGCGGCTGGAAGCGGACCTGGCGTGCCACGTCGGCGAAGGCCGCCAGCATGGGCTCCATCAGCGGCGAATGGAAGGCGCGGCTGACCTGCAGGGGCCGGCACTGGAGGCCGGCCTGCTCCAGCTGCACCTGCAACGCGTCCATGGCCTCGTCGTCGCCGGCCACGACCACGCTGGCGGGGCCGTTGTCGCCGGCCAGTTCCACGCGGCCGCGCCAGGCTTCGAGGAAGGGGGTCAGGTCTTGCGCAGCGGCCAGCACCGCCGTCATGCGGCCTGGCGGGCAGAGGTCCTGCATCAGGGCGCCGCGCGCGCTGATGAGGTCCATGCCTTCCTCCAGCGTGAAGACGCCCGCGACGCAGGCCGCCGCGTACTCGCCCACGCTGTGGCCCATCAGGAATTCGGGCTCCAGGCCCCAGCTCATCCACAGCCGGGCCAGGCCCAGCTCGAGGGCAAAGAGGGCGGGCTGGGTGTAGCGGGTCTCGTGGATGAGGTCCTGCCGGTCGCCCCACAGTACGTCGATCAGGCCGTGCTCGGCCCGGCCCTCGAAGCGCTCGTCACAGGCGTCGACGACCTGGCGGAAGAGCGCGAAGTTCTGGTAGAGCGCACGGCCCATGCCGGGCGTCTGGGCGCCCTGGCCGGTGAAGAGCAGGGCCAGACGGGAGCGGCCCGCGGGGGTGGCGTCCCGCGCCTGCGCCCAGCGGCGGGCCTCGGCGTCCAGGGCTGCCGCTACGGCCTCGCGGTCCTGGCCCACGACGCAGGCACGCCAGGCCTGGCGGTCCCGGTGGTGGCGCAGGGTCCAGGCCAGGTCCGGCAGGGCGGGGGCCTGGGGCTGGCGTAGCAGGGCGGCGGCGTCCTGCAGGCTGCGGGCCAGCAGCTCGGGGCTGTGGGCGGAGAAGGCCAGCAGCTGCGGGCGCTCGTCCCGCAGCTCGCTTGAAGGCGCTGACGCGGGCGGCGGCGCCTCGATGATCAGATGCGCATTGGTGCCGCTCATGCCGAAGGCACTGATGGCGGCGATGCGGCGCTGTGCGTCGTGGGCCGGCCAGGCCATGTGCTGGTCCGTCACGCGGATGCCGTTGCGCGCCCAGTCCACATGGGTGCTGGGGTTCTGGAAATGCAGGTGGCGGGGGATCTCTCCGCGCTCCAGCGAGCAGGCCACCTTGATCAGCGCCGCCACCGAGGCCGCGCCTTCCAGATGGCCGATATTGGTCTTGATGCTGCCCACATGCAGGGGCTGGCTGCGGGCCACGTCGCGGCAGTAGACCTCCTCCAGCGCGCGCAGCTCGATGGGGTCCCCCAGCTGCGTGCCGGTGCCGTGGGCCTCGACATAGTCCACCTGCTCCGGTCGCAGGCCGGCGCGCTGCAGGGCGGCGCGGATCACGTCGCGCTGGGCGCGGCCGTTGGGGGCGGTCATGCCGTTGCTGCGGCCGTCGTGGTTGATGGCAGAGCCCAGGATCAGCGCACGGATAGGCCGGCCCTGGGCCTGCGCGTCCGACAGCCGCATCAGCGCCACCATGCCGGCGCCCTCGCCGCGCACATAGCCGTTGGCGGCGGCGTCGAAGGTTTTGCAGCGGCCGTCGGGCGACAGGGCCTGCAGCTCGCTCAGCGCGATGCTCATCTCGGGCGAGAGCATCAGGTTGGCGCCGCCGCTCAGGGCCAGGTCGCACTCGCGGTTGCGCAGGGCCTGGCAGGCCAGGTGGGTGGTGACCAGGGAGGAGGAGCAGGCCGTGTCCAGCTGCAGCGTGGGGCCGTGGAAGCCGAAGAGGTAGGCGATGCGGCCGGCCGAGAAGGGCCGGGCCGTGCCCAGCGAGGTCTGGGCGAAGCTCTGCTCGGCGGGCGGCACGTGGTCGCTGAGGCGGGCGTAGTCGTCCAGCGAGAGGCCCACGAAGACGCCGGTCAGCTGGGACTTGAGGCTCTCGCGGCAGAAGCCCGCGTCCTCCAGCGCCCGCCAGCTGCACTCCAGCAGCAGGCGCTGCTGCGGGTCCAGGCGCCGGGCCTCGCGGCCGGAGAGGCCGAAGAAGGCCGCGTCGAAGCGGTCCACGTCCTCGATGAAGCCGCCGTGGCGGCTGTAGCTGGTGTCGGGGCGGCCGGGCTGGGGGTCGAAGAGATCGTCCGTCCAGCGGTCGGGCGGCACTTCCACGATGGCATCGCGGCCTTCGGCCAGCAGGGTCCAGAGCCGGTCGGGCGAGTCGGCACCGCCGGGCAGACGGCAGCCCATGCCGACGATGGCAATGGGCTCCTCCTTGCCCTGCCGGGCCTCCTCGAGTTCGCGCCGCAGCGACTCGATCTTCAGCAGGGCCTTCTTGATGGGGGAGAGATCGGGGGTCGACTCGCTCATGATGGGCAGGGGACTAGCGTTCCAGTTCCTTCAGCAGCAAGGCCTCGGCCTCGGCATCGGACAGGGAGTGGAGGGTGTGGGCCAGCGCCGCGGGGGCGGGGGCCGGGGTGGAGGGGGACGGAGCAGTTGTGGCGACCGCCGCGGCTGGCAGCGCTGCCCCCGGGCGCGAGGCCAGGGCTTCGGCAGCGCCCTTCTGGCCGGCCAGATGCTGGGCCAGCTCGGCGATGTTGGCGCAGTCCCACAGCACGGTGGCCTCGAACTCGATGCCCGTGGACTGGCCGACCTTCAGCGCCAGTTGCAGGGCATTGACCGAGTCGAAGCCCATCTCCACCCAGGCGCGGTCCAGGGGCACGCGGCTGGGCTGGGTCTTGAGCAATTCCGCGACCACGCCGGCAATGATCTGCTCGACCTGGCGCTGCAGGCTGAGGCCGCCGACGGGCTCGGCCAGCGGCGTGGCGGGGGTGGCGGCAGGCGCCTCGGCGGCGGCCTCGCCCAGGCCCTCGGTCCAGCTGGCGACCACGCGCAGCTGCCCTTGCAGATAGGCCTTGCGGCACAGGGCACGGGCGATCTTGCCGCTGGAGGTCTTCTCGATGGTGGCGGGCTCCACCAGCACCACCTGGTGCGGCGTGAGGCCGAAGTCCTCGCCGATGGCCTGGACCATGGCGCGCAGGGTGTCGTCCAGCTGCAGGCTGCGGCGCTGGCTGCGGCCGATCTCCTGCACCACGACCAGCTTCTCTTCCTTGTCGACCAGCACGGAGACGGCCGCGCCGGCACCGCGCTTGAGCTCGGGCACGGCGTCCTGCACGCAGTCCTCGACGTCCTGCGGGTAGATGTTGCGGCCGCGGATGATGAGCAGGTCCTTGACGCGCCCGGTGACGTAGAGCTGGCCGTCGATCACGGCGCCCAGGTCCCCCGTTCGCAGGTAGCCGCCCTCGGCGGCCGAGGCCGCAGCCGGGCGTGCGCCAAAGGTTTGCTCGCTGAGCTCAGGCAGGCCGAAGTAGCCGGCGCCCACGCTGCCGCCGCGCACCCAGATCTCGCCGACCTGGTGCGCGTCGGCCACGGGCCGGCCCTGTTCATCGACCACCAGCAGCTCATGGCCCAGGCGGGTGCTGCCGCAGGAGACCAGGCTCTTGCGGTCGGCGTCCGGGGCGCCGGGGGCTGGGGCCTCGATGCGGCCACGCGCCAGGGCGGCGTTGCTGACCTCCAGATAGCGGATGCCCTCGCCCTTGTCGACGCCCGTGACCTGCACGGTGGCCTCGGCCATGCCGTAGCAGGGGAAGAAGGCGCCGGGGGCGAAGCCATGGGCGGCGGAGGCGCCCAGGAAGTCCTCGACGGTGCTGCGCTGTATGGGCTCGGCGCCGCAGAAGGCCAGGTCCCAGCTGCGCAGGTCCAGGCCTTGGGCCTCGTCGGACTGCAGGGCCTGGGCGGCCAGCTGGTAGGCGAAGTTGGGGCCGCCCGAGGTGGTGGCGCGGTGGTGCGAGATGGCCTGCAGCCAGCGCAACGGCTTCTGCACGAAGGCCACGGGCGACATCAGCACCAGGCTGGACCCGACCGAGCCCATCTGCAGCACGGCCGAGAGGCCCATGTCGTGGTACAGGGGCAGCCAGGACACCACGCGGGTGTCGCGGTGGTGGCCCATCAGCTGGGCGATCACCTGCTGGTTGTTGATGATGTTGCCGTGCGTGATCATCACGCCCTTGGGCGTGCCGGTGGAGCCGGAGGTGTACTGCAGGAAGGCCAGGTCCTGGGCGCGCGGCAGCGGCAGGGCGGGGATGGGCCCGGTGCCGGCATCCAGCAGGGCGGCATAGTCGCTGAGGCGGCAGCCGGTGAAGAGGCCCTGCTCCGCCTGCATCTGCTGCAGCAGGGGCAGGGACTTGTCCGGCGCGATCACGAAGCTCGCGCCGCTGCTGTCCACGATGGCCTGCAGCTTCTGCCACTGCGCCAGCTTGCGCGCCTGCTGCGGATGGTGGGCGGGAATGGCCACCATGCCCGCCATCAGGCAGCCATAGAAGGCGCTGACGAACTCAAGGCCGGTGGGCAGGAGCAGCAGCACGCGCGCGCCCGCGGGCAGCTGCGCATGCAGGGCGGCGGCCACGCGCGTGACCTCGTCATGCAGCTCGGCATAGCTGGCCTGGCGCTCGACCTCCTCGCCTTCGCGCAGCACGGTGAGGGCCAGGCGGTCGGGGGTCTGGTCGCGCCAGGCCTGCAGGGTCTCGATGATGGAAGCCGGCAGCTGCGGCAGGGGGAAGAGTGAGCGGTCCATGGGGCGTGTCGTGTGGAGGTGACGGGCCGGGGCCATCACGGCGGAGGCCCCGAGGAGCGCGGGTGCGGGCCGGCGCCAGACCGGCCCTGCACGTCAGGCGGACTCGAGGAAGGCGGCGGCGATGGCCTTGCGGTGCAGCTTCATGTTCTTGGTGCGCATGCCGTTCTCGATGCTGAAATCCTGGCCGGTGAAGATCAGCTGCTTGATCTGCTGCTGGGCCGGCAACTGCTGGTTGACCTGCTGCACATGGGCGCGCAGGGCCTGCACGGCGGCTTCGTCCTCATGCAGCTTGGTCGAGATCACGGCGGCCAGGCCCTGGCGGGCGCCGGCCAGCACCACGGCCACGCTGATGCGGGGGTCGGCATGCAGCATCGACTCGATGGGCTCCGGGTGGAATTTCTCGCCGTTGCTGGTGATGATGGCGTCCTTCTTGCGACCCACGATGTGCAGGAAGCCGTTGGCATCGAACTCGGCGATGTCCCCGGTGGCCACGGCGCCGGGCTCGATGAAGGTGGAGCGCGCGTCTTCCTCCGAGGACTCGAAGTAGCCCAGGGAGAGCAGGGCGTCGCGGCGCACGATGACTTCACCCTCGTCCGAAAGGCTCACGCTGCCGGGCTCGGCCGGCTTGCCCACGCTGCCCACGCGCACCTGGCCGGGCTTGTTCCAGGCCACCATGCCGGCCTCGGTGATGCCGAAGGCCTCGTACAGGGCCACGCCGTGCTGCCAGAAGAAGTCCAGCGCGGCGCGCTTGATGGGCGCCATGCCGGTGATCATGTAACGCATGCGCCCGCCGGTCAGCTCAGCCAGCTTGCGGGTCAGCAGCTCAGGGTCCTGCGCAGCCTGGGGCCCTGCGCTGGCGCGGGTGAGGGCCTGCAGGGTTTCGTAGAGGATGGGCGGCGCGATGACGAAGGTCGGCTGGTACTTCTTGAGCCCCGTGAAGAGCAGGGGGAAGGGCACCGAGACGAATTCCACCCCGTGGTAGAGGCAGAAGTAGTAGATCATGCGCTGCTGGTAGTTGGCGAAGGGCAGAAAGGTCATGAACCTGTCCTGCGCCTCCACCCCGAAGGCATCGTGGTACAGCTGCAGCAGGCGTTCGGTGCCGGCCGCGCTGATGATCAGGCCCTTGGTCTTGCCCGTGGTGCCGGAACTGAAGACCAGGGAGTGCGTGCCCGGCTGGTGCTCCAGCGGGCGCGGCTCCACGGTCTTCACGGGCATGGGCGCATCGAGGGCCATGCTCTGCAGCCTGTCATGCGAGGCATCGCCGCCTTCCAGCCAGGCCGGTTCCGCGGCCATGACGCTCAGCTGGTAGGCCTCGATCAGCTCGGCCCAGGGGCGGCTGGGCCGCTCGTTGGGCAGGGCCACCGAGACGCAGCCCAACTCCACGCAGGCCAGGTCCCAGGCCATCCAGCCATAGCCGCTGGGCGCGGCGATGCCGACCCGGCAGCCCGGGCCCAGGCCCAGCGCCCGCAGGCGCTCGACCACGTGCAGGGTGTCGCGGTGCAGGTCGTCGAAGGTCTTGTGGGTTTCCTGGCCCTTGTCGTCGACCAGGACCAGGGCGGTGGGGCGGCCCTGCAGGCGAGCGAGGATGTCGGCGATGCGCATGTCCGGTGCCTCAGGCGGGTTGGGCTTCCAGGGCCTGGCCGGCGGCGGGGCGCTCGGCGTAGTACTTCTGGGCCGCGCTCTCGTACATGTTCCAGAACAGCTTGCAGGTGTAGTCGATGGCGTGCAGCGCCTCGGCCTGCATCTGCGGCGTGGTGCAGAGCTCGGCGACCAGCTGGATGCCCTCGGCCACATGGGCCACGTCTTCTTTCTGGTGGACGGAGAAGAAGCGCGTGCTCTCTTCGCTGAGGCCATAGATCTTGCCCAGGATGGCGTGGCGGGCCTCGCCAGCGCGGGTCTCCAGGCTCTGGCCCTCGCTGGCGATCATCACGGCCGCAGCGCCAATGTGGTAGGTGTGCTCACCCTTGCAGTTGTCCAGGCGGTAGTGGATGAGCTCCTTGGTGGCCTCGGAGGGCGTCCAGGCGTCGCGCTCCTCGTCGCTGATGCCCTGGGCGCGGATGAAGTCTTCCATCAGCTCCACGTGGTTCTTGGTCTTGGAGAAACGACCGGTCTCTTCCTCGAACAGGTTGAACAGCAGGCGGCGCTTGTGGATGGGCAGGGGGCAGCGGAAGTACAGGTTCTCGATGTACTCGAGGAAGTACTTGGTGATCTGGTAGCCCTCCAGGGAGATGATCTTCAGCAGATGCCAGTTCCGCTCGGGCGTGAACAGCTCCTTGAAGATGGGATGGTTGAGCGTCAGGTGGGAATCCAGGGTCGCGCGCAGCTGGATGGCGAAGGCGTCCTTGTCCAGCGCCACGGCGGGGGCGGAAACAGTCATGGTGGGCTCCGGCAGTGATTGTTGGGTCGATCGTGAAAGAGTGCCCGGTCACTGTACGTAGCGAGGCGCCGGCCCGAACCTGTCCATTGGGGCAGCCGCCCGCACCCGTACTTCAGGTCAGGTAGGCAAGGCGGCAGGGCCTCGGTATAAAACGCCCTGCCTGGCGGAAGCCGCATGCGCTACCCGCATGACGGTGCGTCCGCTTCCCAATGGAGCCTTCCATGCATGAACAGTCCGCGGCACATTTCGATGCCTTCCTGAACCTGATCGCGCAGATCACCCCGGTCGAGCTGGCTGCGGACACGGTCTCGCGCGATTCCAACCTGGCCAGCGACCTGATGCTGGACTCGATCTCGCTCATCTCCCTGATGGCCCTGACCGAGGAGCATTTCGGTATCAGCTTTGCCGAGCACACCGAGGCCATCGCCAAGCTCGCCACCGTGGGAGACGCTCTGGATCTCGTCGAGGCCCTGCAGGGCGCCAAGGTCTGAGGTGGGCATGCTGGAAGTCATGCAGGATGGCGCCCCCGCGGGCGAGTCTCAGTGCGCTGCAGACGCAGGCTGGCATCGGCTGGTGAGGGCCTGGGAGCAGGAAGCCTCGGCGCTTGATTGGCCGGCCACGCTCTTCGTTGATGAGGCGACGGTGCGCCAGCTGATTGCAGCCGAGGCGGCGCTGCCGCTCAGCGCCACGCTGCGCGCGCGGGCCGTGGCCCAGGGCCGGCTGCAGGTGGTCCTGCCCTACGCGGGCTTTGCGCCTTTCTGCAGCCCTGGCCGGCTGATGGCCCTGCTGGGTGCTGCCCTGGCCCCGCAGATCGGGGGGGCGACGCTGCATTGCCTCGTGCTGGCTCATGCCGTGAGCGACTGTGCGGCGGACGCGTCGCGGCTGCCCGCGGCCCTGGACGCTCTGAGCCAGGACCTGGTGCAGTGGCTGCAGGGGGCCAGAAGGCGCGTCCCGGACTATTTCTCCAAGCATCCCCTGGTCCTGCCTTTCAGTGGCGGGCAGGGGCCCGGCCTGCATCTGCTGGAGCCCGTGGCACTGCAGGCCTTTCTCGCCGGTACGGCCGCAGGACTTGCGCCCGGCTGCCATCTGCTGCATGCCCCAGCAATGCGTGGCGGCTCGCTGCTGCTGCGCGAGCTGGCCGTGGCGCTGGACATTCCAGTGGCCGATGCCTCCTGCGCGGCCAATACTCTCAGCGAGCTGCTGCAGGACAGCCTCCTGCAGGCCCGACAGCATTGGCGCCTGGGCCAGGAGGCGCTGCTCGATGTGCAGTCCTTCGACAGCGTCGTGGCCTGCGCCGGGGCTTCCCCGGGCTGGGAAGCCGCCTGGCAGGCGCATCTGACGTCCCTGCGCCAGGCCCAGCAGGCCGATGCGGTGCCCAAGGTACACAGCTGGGCAAGCCTGCCCGGCATGCGTCTGCAGACCATCGAGGGCGCTCCCCTGCGGGTCTGGCGACTTGGCGAGGGGCCGCACACCCTCCTGCTGCTCAATGCCTTCGGTCTCAGCCTCGACGTTTGGTGCGAGCTGGCGCTGGCACTGAGCCCGCATTGCACCGTGCTGACCCTGGAGGCCCGCGACGATGCGGCGCTGCAGTCGCAAGCCCTGTCCAGCACCTATTACGACAACGAGAACTCCTGGCCACAGTTCCTGCAAAGCGTGCGCCAGTGGCTGGCCACGCAGGGCAAGGGCCCTCTGCACCTGCTGAGCTGGTGCGGCGGCGCCAAGTTCGCGCTGGACCTGGCCCGCGCGCTGCCGCAGGACGTCGCCTCGCTGTGCCTCGTGGCCCCTTCGTATGCGGGGGTCGACTGCGGGGCGGGCGGTGATTCGAGCTTCGAGACCAGCCTGAACACCATGTGCCGCCTGGTGCAACGCACGCCTGCCGCCGCAGACAGCATGGCCCGCTCCATGCTTGCCCTGCTGAAAAGGGGTGACGGTGCTGCAGAGGATGCGCAGCGCCTGTGGAGCCTGCCTGATGCCCACACGGCGCACTGGCTGCATGAGCCCTACGTGTCTGCCGAGCGCATGCGGCAGTACAGCCGCCAGCTGATCCACTTCCGGGACCATGCGATGAGGCTGCCGCCGGACGTGCCGCCGCTGGAGCAACCCTGCCTGCTGCTGATCGGCGACAGCGACACCGCCACCTGCGCCGAACGGGCGCGTGCCATGGGCGTGCTGACGTCACAGACCCTGCAGCTGGGCCTGCGCGCCGCCGGCCACTACCTGATCCACCAGGATGCTGCGCTGATCGCGCGCCTGCAGCGCGCCTTCATGCGCGACGGACTGCAGCTGGACATCACGGACGCGCGCCTGCGTCGCTTCACGCCGGCCGAGGAGGCGCTGGTCTCCGGCGAGCTCTGAGGCCGGCAGGCCCTCCCGCGCTTGCGTGGGTGCACAGGGCCCGTCTTACCCAAACGGACAGCTACCCGCCCGGATGGGCGCTCACTACAGTCCCCGAACACCGTCAAGCAGCAGGGAGTAGTCTCACCATGTACGCCAACAATATTGCCGAACTGATCGGGGACACGCCCCTGCTGAAGCTCAGAAGCCTGTCGGATGCCTCGCGCGGCATCCAGGTCTTCGCCAAGCTGGAGTGCCGCAATCCCGGTAACAGCGTCAAGGACCGCAGCGCCATGGAGCTGCTGAACCAGGCCCGCCGCGACCACGCACTGGAGCCCGGCTGGTCCATCGTCGAGTCCACCTCCGGCAATATGGGCCATGCCCTGGCCATGCTCTGCGCGGTGTACGGCTACCGCTTCATCTGTGTGCTGGACCCCAAGACGCCCAAGGCCAATGTGAACCTGGTGCGGGCCTTCGGTGGCCAGGTCGAGATGGTCACCACCCCCGACGAAAGCGGCGGCTTCCAGAAGAAGCGCATCGCCGTGGCTCGCTCCATCGCCGCCACCGTCCCGCGCTGCGTCAACCTGGACCAGTACAACAACCCTGCCGCCATCGACGCCCACTACTACGGCACCGGGCCGGAGATCCACCGCCAGCTCAATGGGCAGGTCGACATGCTGATCGGCTGCGTGAGCACTGGCAGCCATCTCAGCGGCGTGGCCCGCTACCTGAAGGAGCGCAATCCGGCGCTGCGGGTGATGGGCGTGGAGCCGCAGGGCTCCGTGGTCTTTGGCGGCGAGTTCAAGCCCTTCCTGCAGAACGGCATTGGCCTGAGCTTCACGCCGGGCAATGTCCGCGCCGAGCTGGTGGACGAGGTGCGCAAGGTCAGTGATCACGAGGCCTTCGTCGCTGCCCGCCGCCTGGCCCTGGACGAGGGGCTGCTGCTGGGCGGCTCCTCGGGATCGGTGAGTGCCGCTGCCCGCCATTTCCTCGCCGGCCTGCAAGGTCCCTGCAATGTGGTGCTGGTGATGCCTGACAGCGGCGTCAAGTACCTGGACACCGTTTATGACGACCAGTGGCTCAGGAGCCATGAGCTGGGCTCGGTACTGGACGAACTCAAGGGCCCGCAGGCCTGAACCCACGACACAAGGATGGACATGAACCGCACGCTGAACCAGGCCGGAGAGGCCAGCTACCAAGTCCCCATGGGTGCCCTCGGCACGGTGGAGCTCTGCTACGGCTGGCCGCAGCAGATCGACGCGGCGCTGGAGGACCGGATCATCGGCCTGATGCGCCTCACCACGGCCTCCGCGCCCATCATCGGCTTTGCCGAGGAGATCAGCGATGCCGAGGCCCGCCAGTACCTGCAGGACCTGCGCGGCAACCTGGCCGCAGGCAAGATCCGCCTGCTGAGCATCCACACGGGCGGCGGTGAGCTGATCGGGCTGTGCACCTTGCGGCGCAACCTCAATCCCAACAACCGCCACATCACCGACCTGGCCAAGGGCATGATCCACGAGGACTACCGTGGCGGCCTGGTCTTGCCGGTGGCCTTCCAGGAAATCGCCCTGCAGTGCGAGCAGGACGGCGTCGAGTTGCTGACCCTGGACGTGCGCGACGGCACGCCGGCCCACCACGCCTGGCAGCGCTTCGGCTTCCAGACCTACGGCACGCTGCCGGACTATGCCCGTGCCCAGGGCAAGGTCCACGCCGGCCACTTCATGATGCAGAAGGTGTCCGACCTCAAGGCCCGTGCGGTCCAGATGCTGCAGGCGCGCGTGGCCCGCGTGCAGCCTGAAGGGCAGACGGCATGACGGCGACGCCCGCCGCGGCCGGCCCGGTCTACACGGGCCATGTGCTGGACGCGCATTGCCACATCGCTTCCACCCGCTTTATTCCCGAAGGCTTCTACGAGGGCCTGTGCCGGAATGTGGCTGCGCGCCTGGCGGCGACAGGCGTGCGCAAATCCATGGCCGAGCTGATGGAGATGTACCTGCGCATGAGCCAGGACCACCAGGGCGACACCCTGGTGGCAGAGATGGACGAGGCGGGCATCCACCAGGCTGTGCTGCTGCTCCCCGATTTCACCCATGTGATCAAGAGCGCGCTGAGCATCGAGGAGATGTTCGCCGAGCATCATGAGATCCTGAAGCGCCATGCCGGGCGCTTCTTCGTCTTCGGCGGCGTGGACCCCCGCTGGGGGGCGGACGGCCTGGCCCTGTTCGAGCGGGGCGTCAGCGAGTATGGCTTCAAGGGCCTCAAGCTCTATCCGCCCTGCGGCTACAGCCCCAGCGACAGCTCGCTCTATCCGTTCTACGAGCTGTGCCAGGCGCGCGGGCTGCCGGTGCTGATGCACATCGGACCCACCAGCCCCAGCCTGTCCTTCCGGTTCTCGCACCCGGACCTGGTCGACCAGGCCGCCCTGGATTTCCCGGGCGTCAACTTCATCCTGGCTCATGGCGCGATCCACCATGTGCAAGCCTGCGCCGCCTTGTGTGCCTACCGTCCCAACGTCTACCTGGACGTGAGCGCCTTCCTGGGATCGCAGCATCCGGCGGGCTGGCAGGCGGCACTGGCCGAGCTGTTCAGGCTCAACTTGAACCACAAAATCCTGTTCGGCACGGACTGGCCGGTGTTCCGCTACTCGGGCGGCCACAAGAAGGTCATGGACATGTTCCTGGCCGCGGACGGCCCGCTGGCGGGCATCTCGCGCGGGCAGCGGACCTGGTTGATGTCGGGCAACGCACGTCGCCTGATGGGAGTGGATTGATGAAGCGATCGTTGGGTGTCGAACTGGTGCCGGCCTTGCCCGTGCGCCGCAAGGGCTGGCGACGTCATCTGAAGTCCGGCCTGGGCCTGGGCCTGTGCCTGCTGGCCCTGGGAGGCGGCGCGGTGCTGGGCCTGGCCCCTTCCGAGGGGGCCCCGGGAGGGCAGGACCGCTGGTCGGCTCAGGAGCTGGCCCTGATGAGCTCCCTGCAGTTGTCCCAGCTGCGCAGCCCCGATCCCGATCCCAGCAACCGCTTCGTCGGCAATGAAGCCGCGGCGCGCCTGGGCAAGCAGGTCTTCAACGATGTGCGCTTCAGCAGCAATGGCAAGGTCTCCTGCGCCAGCTGCCACAACCCGCAGGGCCAGTTCGAGGACGGACGGCCGCGCGGCCTGGGCGTGGCCGAAGGCCTGCGCCGCACCATGCCCTCCATCGGCATGGCGCACAGCGCCTGGTTCTTCTGGGACGGCCGCAAGGACAGCCTCTGGGCGCAGGCCCTGGGCCCGCTGGAGGACGCCCGCGAGCATGGCGGCAACCGCCTCCAGTACGCCCACCTGCTGAGCCGCCACTATGCCCAGCCCTACCGCGAGCTCTTCGGCGAGCTGCCCCGCCTGGACGGCCTGCCCGCCCATGCCAGCCCCCAGGGCAGCGAGGCCGAGCGCGCCGCCTGGGCGACCATCCCCGAGGCGCGCCGCGAGGATATCAACCGCATGTACGCCAACATGGGCAAGGCCATCGCGGCCTTCGAGGCCCGGCTGCAGTACGGCGAGTCGCGGGTGGATCGCTACATCGCCGCTACGCTCAAGGGCAATGGCAGCGCTGGCGCCGGGCTGCTGAACGACCAGGAAAAGGCCGGCCTGCGTCTCTTCATTGGTCGCGGCCAGTGCATCACCTGCCATGCCGGCCCGCTGATGACGGACCAGCACTTCCACAACACCGGCATCCCGCCCCTCAATCCCGCTCAGCCCGAGCGCGGCCGGGTGGATGGCCTGCGTGCGGCGCTGGCGGACGAGTTCAACTGCTTGGGGCCCTACAGCGACGCCAAGCCGCAGCAGTGCGAGGAGCTTCGCTTCGCCAACCCCAAGGATCCGCATCTGGTGGGCGCCTTCAAGACGCCCAGCCTGCGCAATGTGGCCCTGCGTCCGCCCTATATGCATGCCGGGCAGCTCGCCACGCTGGAGCAGGTCCTCGCTCACTATGCGCGTGCCCCCGAGGCCGAGCTGGGCCATTCGGAACTGCGCGAGCTCAAGCCTCGCGACCTCGGCCCGCAGGAGCAGGCCCAGCTGCTGAGCTTCCTGCGTGCTCTCTCCGGCCCGGTGCTGGAGAAGCCGGCGGTGCAGCCGGCGCCTGCGCCCTGAGCGGGCTTCGGCCGCCGTCCCGCTGAGCCCGAGGCCGCTGCCGCGCGGGAGGCCGGCGGCGGCCATCGACGGCGTTCAGCTCTGTGCGTATGTCTGCGACGCCCTGAATCGACTACCGCTGCAAGCGGCGAGCAGGATGGCCAAGCTGGTGCTGCATCGCTGGAGCCCAAACTGAGCCGGCTCTAGAGCAGCTCAGTGCTCGTGTTCGGCAAACAAGAGACCGGTGCAACGCTCCAGGTGACGTGCGAGTCCTCTGGCTTGGACGGGATCGCTGCATACAAGGCCATGCAGGACCACGCTCTTAGACGCCGGAGGATGCGCCAATCATTGATGCTCCAGACCTGTGACGACTGCTCTGCGAAGATCTCGCTGAACTGCCTCGTCCACTCCTCAGGCCACGGAAAGGGCTTGCCGCGCTCCGGCATGCAAGGGAGTTGAACAGGCCCTGCAAAGTAGCCCAAAGCCTCTGTTGGCGAACTGAAAATCGGCAAATCGATGCTGACTGTCACCATCGTGGCGTGATGGTACTCAGGGGCCGTCGTCAAGGTGCCTTGTCCGGACGCCATGGTTCAGTCGCCGTCCGCGCTCTTGACGGCCACGCCCATCACCTTGACCTGCCCGCCAAAGGGCAGGGCCGCGGCCTCGTAGACCGTGCGGGCCGGGCGGCGTCCTTCCGGGAAGAGTTCCGCATAGACCTGGTTGACCTCGGCCAGGGCGCTGAGGTCGGTGAAGGCAATGTCCACGAAGACCAGGTGCTCGGGGCCGAAGTCAGCGGCCCGCAGGGCGGCAAACAGATTGCCGAAGGCGCGCCTTGCCTCCTCGGCCGGCGTGCCCGGCACATAGCGGCCGGACTCATCAAGCGAGAGCTGTCCGCTGAGGTAGCAGCTGCGGTCCACGACCACCGCCTGGCTGATGGGCGAGGGCCAGTCCGGCAGGCCCGGACCGCCGCTGATGAAGTGACGTGACATGGAAGATCCCCGTTCAGGGTTGAGGGAAGGGGTGAAGGCGCCCCAGCAGCCGCTCGCCCTCGCGGGACTGCAGCTCATGCAGCGTGGCCTCGCGCAGCAGTTGCGCTTGTCCCATGACCACGGCCAGGCTGGTGCCCGGCAGGGCCAGGCCCAGGGCATGCCAGTGCTGGCCGGCGTGGTGGATGGCGGGCATGGGGGCGTCCAGCTCGTCCCAGCACAAGGCCTCGGGCGCCTGGGTGAAGCCCTCACCCGTGGCCTTGAGCAGGGCTTCCTTGAGGGTCCAGAGCCGGTAGAAGGCGGCCGTGAAATCGGGCTGGTCCTGCAGCCACAGGCGCTCGCGCGGATGGAAGACGCGCTGGGCGATGGCCAGGCCATCGCTCAGCACGCGGTGGCTTTCGATGTCCAGCCCCACCGGTTGCCCGGCCACGGCCACGGCGATGGCATCGCCGCTGTGGCTCAGGTTGAAATGGCAGGGGGCCGGCGCGATGAGGGACGGCTTGCCGGCCGGGCCGCTCTCGAAGCGCCAGCTCAGCGGCTCCTGAAGCGGATGGTGGCGGCTCAGCAGGCAGCGCTTGAGCGTGTGGGCGTGGGCATAGGTGCGCGCCGTGCGCTCGCACAGGAAGCGCGCATGGCGCGCCTGCTCCTGGGCATCGAGCATAGGCGGGCCTTCGGGTGGCGCGAGGGAGTACCAGACATCCAGCATGCGGGGCGGGGGCAAGGCAAGGGCAGGGCCAGCGGCTCAGAAGTAGTGGCGCACCAGCAGCCGGATCACGCGGGCCTGGGGCAGGGCCCCAAACTCGCTGAGACCCTGGCCGCGATGCTGCTGCCATTGTGCCGCCCAGTCCGTGCTGTCCTGGCGATAACGGGCCTCGAGCCAGACCAGCCGGCTGTGGTCGACCTGGCTGAAGCGGGCGAAGGCGTTGAGGTCCAGCCTGGGCATCAGCGCGTCCTGCCAGCGCAGCATCAGGAAGAGGCTGTCACGCGTGGCGGGCTCCTGCAGGGCCTGGGCGGTCTGGCGGTAGGCCCAGTAGCGCCGGGGGTCGCCGGCTTGCAGGGCGGACCAGGCATCGCGGCCGGGCGCCAGGCCGTTGTGCTGCCACTCGGCCGTCAGCGTCAGCTTGCGCGAGGTGGTACAGCTCAGGCCGGTGGCCAGCTGGGTGTGCAGAGCCAGAGGCGCGTCGAGGTCCCCCAAGGCCTGGTCCAGCAGGCTGCGGCTGCGGCCCGTGCTCAGCTCCAGATGGGCCACGCAGCCCTGGTTGAGCAGGCGCGTGAGGTTGAGGCCCAGCTGGGGCGAGTGACCTGGCTGGCCGTCCCCGTGCAGCAGCCATTGCGGGGCGAGATCCTCTGCCCATTGCTGGGTCCAGGCCAGCAGCCAGCGCGGGCGGTCGTTGCTGGCGCCCCAGTCCGGGCTCCAGGCGCCTGTGGACGGTGCCTTGGCCAGCCGGGGGGCCCAGACGCCTGTCAGCGAACCACCGTCCCAGACCTTCTGCACCCGAGCCATCGCGGCGCCCAGGCGGTTCTCGCGCAGGCTGGCCGGGTCGATGGCTGTGGTGTTGCGCAGGGCCTGGCGCCTGAAGTAGTCCGTGGGGTTGTAGCCGCTGGCCACACCCAGGCGGTGGTTGATGCGGCCGAGATCCAGCACCCATTCGGCGCTGGGACGCTGGCTGGCGTAGAGCTCCTTGAGCGTGTTGATGGCGCGCCGCTCGCCGGGCAGGCGCTCGGGGCCGGTGAGGTCCAGGCGGTTGGCGGCCAGCAGGCGCCAGGCACGTGGCCCCTCGCCACCCAGGGGCAGGTCCAGGGACAGGTCCAGCCCCAGGCCTTGGGCCGAGCGCCAGGGGCCGGCGTCATCGCGCAGCCGCACCTGGCGCAGGGCCGGCTCCACGCTGGCCTGCCAGGCGCGGCGGGTGGGGGCGGGCTCGGTGGGGGCGGCGTCGGCCAGGGCCAGGCCGGCCAGCTCGGCATCGGGGGGCGGCGTGCCCTGGGCGCGGGCCTGCGCGGCCAGCAGCAGCAGGGGCAGCAGGCCGGTCCGGCCCATCCAGCCGATCCAGCCGATCCAGCCGGTAGAGCAGTGGGGCATCCGGCGCATCAGTCGGCCTGGAAGCGCGCCATATAGTCCCGCTGGAACCAGCTGTCGGGAATGTCACGGGCCTGGAACTCGCCATAGCGCATGACGGTCACCAGGGCCGGGTCCAGGCCGTCGATGATGACGACCTCGGTGGGCCGCACGGCGCCCAGCTCTTCCTTGAAGCGGCGGTAGAAGGCCGTCTTCAGCAGGCGGCCACTCTCGCTGAGGAAGCGGGCCTTGATGGGGCGGAAGTTCTCGCGGTCCAGCCACATCTCGATGGCGTGGTAGGTGACGTCCGCGGCCTTGGCCTCCAGCTGCAGCTTGACGGCGCGGCGGTTCTGGCGCTCGCCGTCCTGCACCTCTTCCTCCTGGACCAGGCTGGCCTGGTAGGTCTGGGCGAAGTTGACGGTGACCACGTCGCCATTGGCCGCCTGGCCCAGCAGGCGCTGCTGCGGCGAGATGCGCACGCTGGCCTTGCTGGCGGGGTCGAAGAACCAGAGGTCATTGCCCGTCTTGAGCATGAGCTTGTTGGCATCGCGCGCCGGGGCCGCGAAGCGCAGCAGGGTGCGGAACTGGCCGCCGGGCTCGGCGCGCGAGTAGGCCTGCAGGGTGCTGCTGTCGCTGGCCTTGCCGCCCTTGTACTCATTGAGGCTCACTGTGGTGACGAAGGGCTTGGACGGGTTGCGCACCGCGTCGCTGGCGGCCAGCATCTGCTGGGCGTCCAGGGCCAGGGCCCGCAGGGGGGCGATTGCGCACAGCAGGGCAAGGCCCCAGGCGGGGGCCGGATTCTTCAGCATGGGGTCCATCCCTCAGGTCGTTGGCAGGCCCGCCGGGCGCGGGCTCGCGGGCGCAGATTAGCCAAGGCGGGGCGGGCGCCCAACTGCCCTTTCGGGCATGGTGGGCGCTCTGCGGCTCAGGGCCGCGCCAGGCCGGTGGCGCTGCCGCCGGTGTCGCCCAGCCAGCGTTGCAGGAGGTCCGCGGAGGGCGGCCCTGCCTGCGTCAGCGCGGGGCCCGCCGGCTTCATCAGCACCACATAGGGCGTGACGCCGCGCCAGCGCGGATCCACCGCATGGCGCAGGACGGCCGGCGGCGTAGCGGGGTCGAAGACGAAGAGCCGGTCCGCGGGCAGGTAGGCCTCGTGGCGCAGCAGCTCGGGCCCGGCGCCGTCCATCACCACGACGATGAGGCGGGCATGGCTCTTCTGCGCGCGGATGTGACCGGACACCTGGGCGATCACGCCCGGGCAGTGCGCGCAGTCCGTGGTGCTGAAGACCACGGCACTGGGCCCCTTCTCACTCAGTTGCAGGCGCGACCAGGCGGCGGTGTCCAGGGTCTCGACCCGGCTGGGGTGCGCCAGCGCCGCCAGCGGCAGGACCAGCAGGCCGGCCCAGGCCCAGCGGTGCAGATGCCGCGCAGGGGGCGGGCGGTGATCAGGGCGTGAGGCGTTCAATGCGGACTCCTTCGGTGCTGCGCCAGTGGCCGTAGATGGCTGATCCGGCCAGGAAGAGCTTGGGGTGGTCGCTGTCCTGAGTGGTACGGCCCAGCTCGCGCAGGGCGAAGCGCTGCCCGCCGTCCTCGGAGACCCAGGCCCGCCAGCGGGTGCGCTGGCCGTCGAAGCTGCGCCAGGTGATGACCACATGGGGGCCGCTGCTCAGCACATCGGCATGCTCTGCAGCTTCGTCGGGCAGCAGGCGGACCTCGCCCACGGGGCGGCCGGCCTCGTCCAGGCGGCCGTAGCGCACCGAGACCAGGCCGCCACGATCGCCGAACCAGACGGCGTGGTAGCCCCCGCCGGCATCGCGGGCCAGGCCGGGGCCATGGTGGGGGCAGCCGTCCAGGGCCCAGCGGTCCTGGGTGGCGCGGGTGGGGGCGGTCCCGGCGGCCAGGTCTTCGCCCAGGCGAGCGAAGGCATGGTCACGCTCATTGGGCGCGAAGACATGGCGCCACATCGCGACCACGCCGCCCTCGGGCGCGGGCGCCAGGGCGATGCGGCAGCACTCGCAGGAGTGGTCCGCCACCCGGGTGTCCGGCCCGAAGCTCAGGCCGCCATCCACGGAGACGTTGCGGTAGATGGCAGCGCCACGGTAGGGCACGCCCTCGCCCGTGGGGCCGGCCTTGCTGGCCTCGAGGTCCCGCTTGTCGATCCAGAGGGTGTGCAGCCGCCCCTGGGCGTCGAAGGCCAGGGACTCGAAGCGGTGGGTGATGACCTGGCGGTCCGCATGCACGGTGACCGGTGGCGCGAAGCTGCGGCCCATGTCGGTGGAGCGCAGCAGGCGCACCTGGGCGGTGTAGGGCTTGGCCAGGGGGCTGCTGTAGGACAGCAGCATCAGGCCGTCCTTGCCCAACAGGATCTTGGGCCGGCTCTCGCCGTCGGCGGCTACGCCGTCGCTGCCGATGTCGGGCAGGCGCGGGGCGTCCCAGCTGCGGCCCTGGTCGGTGCTGCGCTGCAGGGCCAGACGGCCTTGCTCGTCGAGGCCCACCATCCAGAAGCTGCCATCCTCGGCGGCAGCCACGCTGATGGCCAGTGCGCTGCGGGCCTTGGCGGTCTTGGGTTTGGCGTGCATGCCGGACGCATGCGTGGCGGGCTTGGCGTCAGCCGCCAGGGCGGGGGCTGAAGCGCCCAGTGCGAAGGCCAGCAGCCAGGCCAGGGGGCGCAGGGCGCCAGCGTTCAGAAGCGGGTGCATGGGCATCCTCTTTCAGGCAGTCGATGAGGGCTCAGAGGCTGGCGCGCAGCTCGGTGAACAGCGTGCGGCCGGGGTAGGGGTGGGCCTGGTAGGCGCGCTGATTGCCAACGTTGTCCACGCCCACGGCCAGCTCCAGGCCCAGGCCCAGCTGACGGCTCAGGCGCAGGTCCAGCAGGGTGAAGGAGGAGACGCCGCCGTAGACGTCGGGGTTGACGTCGCGGTTGTAGGGGTCGTTGTAGGCCCGGCCTGAATGGCGCAGGCCCAGGCTGCCCATCCATTGCGCGTCAGGGCGGTAGACCAGGCGGGCGTTGGCGCGCAGCGTGGGGATGCGGGGCCAGGTCTTGCCTTCGGACTGCGGGTCGCGCGGATTGGCCAGCACGCGGGAGCGGGCCCAGGCGGCATTGAGGTCCAGGCCTAGACCCTTCACGAGCAGGTCGTCCACCTGCCACACCGCTTCCACGCCGTAGGTGCGGACGCGGTCCACATTGGAGACGCGGTTGCGGGTCACGCCGCCACTGTTGTCGGACTGGCGCAGGATGGCGTCCCGCACATCGTCCAGGAACAGGGAGAGGCGCAGGCGCTGGGCTCCCCAGTCCTTCTCGCCGCTGAGCTCCCAGGCGTTGGAGCGTTCGGCGCGCAGGTTCGGGTCGCTGGTGGTCTCGCTGTTGGGCGTCAGGGTGCCGTTGTAGAGCTCTTCCACATTGGGGAAGCGCACGCCGCGGCCGAAGCTGAGCTTGAGCAGGGTCTCGACGTCCCGCTGCCAGGCCAGGGAGAGCTTGGGCGAGGCGCCGGAGAGGCGCCGGGCCTCGTAGGGGATGACGCGGTCGGCCATGCCCTCGGGGGCGGGCAGGCAGCGGGTGCTGGCGCCGGGCTTGCAGTCGGCGGCCTTGAGGCGCAGCAGCTGCAGGCCGTCGGTGCTGCGGAACCATTCCTGGCGCAGGCCCGAGGTCAGGCGCCAGTCGGGATGCAGCTGCCAGCTGTCCTGCACATAGGCGGCGCGCACCTCGGTGCGGCCCTGGTAGCGCTGCGAGAGCGCGCCCAGGGCCTTGCGCCAGTCCGGGGCCTGGTAGCTGGGGCTGTCCAGCACATAGGCATTGCGGTGCAGGCCCAGCACCCAGGCATGCTGGCTGTCCCGGGCGCGGTACACGGCCTGGGCTTCCAGGGTGTTCCAGCCGGTGCCGTCGCGGTAGGTCCAGACGCCGGGGCCGCCCTGGCGGGCCTGGTCCTCGGCGAGGTTGGCCTGGCGGCTGAGGTCGCTGAGGATGCGGTAGTTGGAATAGACCAGGGAGCCGTTCCATTCGGCAGGGCCGCGGGTCTTGAGCGTCAGGCCGACGTGGCGGTGGCGCTCCTCGCGCTCGGAGGGCGCGAAGGCGGCAGCGCTCTTGCTGCCGTCAGGCACGTCGAAGCTGTACTGGCCATCGCTGACACGGCCGGACCACACGGTGGCGCCGCCAGCATCGCGCAGGAAGCTGCGATTGCTGTTCTCGGTGCTGTTGGTCCACAGGGCCAGCATGCCGCTGGCCACCCAGCGCTCGCCCAGGGGCAGGCCGGCCTTGAGCTTGAGCGTGTCCTGGCGCGTGTGGTCCACCGCGCCGCTGCCGGCGCCCAGGATGGCGCGGGGCTGGCCCAGAGGGTCGGTGTCGTAGGTGATGCCGCTGACGCGCTTGTCCGTCGGGCGGGCGGGATCGAAGCTGCCGGTCTTGGCGTTGACGCCCAGCGTGTAGTAGTTCATCGGCTGGGACTCGCTGTCCTGGCGGTTGTAGGCCGCGCTGAGCCACAGGCCGCTGTCCAGGCGCGTGCCCACGTAGCTGGAGAACTGGTAGCCGCCGTAGCGCTCCGAGAAGCCGTAGAGCTCGAAGCGCTGGCTGTGCCCGCTCAACCGGGCCGAGGCCTCCAGGCGGCGCGGTTCGCGCTCGGTGGTGACCACGGTGGTGCCGATGGAGTTGCCGGGGTAGATGGCGGAGAAGGGGCCGTAGAGCAGGTCCACCCGCGCGATGGCCTCGGGCGTGATCACGTTCCAGCGAGGCGCGTCGAAGCGGCCCAGGAAGTTGGAGATCAGGTAGCCGTCCACATAGGCCAAGCCACGGCCGGGCTGCAGGGTGCCGAAGCTGCGCCCGCCGATCAGCGCATTGCGGTCGCCGATGTAGCGCTTGCGGATGCTGGTGTTGGGCAGGTAGCGCAGCGCGTCTTCCGGGTTGATCAGGTTCTGCTCGCGCAGCTCCTCGGCCGTGACGCTGGCGCTGTTGCTGGGCAGGTTGGCGGCCAGACCGCTGCGCACGGCGGCGCCGGTCAGCGTCACGGGCGCGAGTTGCGCGTCGGTGCCGACGCCCTGGGCCTGCACTGCGGAGCTGCTCAGGGCCAGGAGCGTGGCGCCTAGTCCTGCCTGAGGTCGGGAGAGACGAAGATGCTTCATGGGCTTGCAGATGCCTGATTGGGACGTGCATCCCGGGCGTCAGCGCCGACGGGAAGAGCGGGCCGCTCTGGGTCGGAGCGATGGGTCGGCATGGTAGTGAGGACCTTCCCACCGCGGACAAGCCTGCTTGCGTCTTTGTCCTTTCGGACAGGCCGCCCAGCACGCCTGAAGGCCGCTGCCTTGTGCATAGTGCGGGCCTGCCCATCGAGGAGGTCCCATGAAGACGCTGGCGCTCTGCGTCCTGGCCGCGCAGCCCTGGCTGCGCCGGGACATAGCCGTGGTGGTCGATGCCTTGCATGGACCGGCTGACCCATCGCCCGCGGAGCCGGCCCAGGCTCTCTACGCCGGCCTGCTGGACCAGGCGCGGCGCTACCTCGCGCAGCAGGCCAGGCCCCTGGCCCTGCGTGTGTTCTTCTTCGACACCCCGCAAGACTGGCAGCAGGCCCTGCAGGATCCGGCACACGGCCTGCGCGGCTGCAGCCAGGAGCTGTTCGTAATTCAGGCTGCCGACGCGTCCCAGGCCCTGCAGCTGCCCGCCTGGTTGCGGGGCCGTGCGCAGCAGGCCGGCCAGCCACTACGCTGTTCTCCGCACTCCTTCCTGCTCTACCTGCAGGCCGATGGCGATGACTTTCCCCAGCACCCATCGGCCCTCTGGCCTGCCGCCAGCACTGGGGGTCTGCATCTGCGCCTGCCCCATCCGGAGGCGGCCATGCGCCGGGCAGACCTGCTTCGCGTGCTGCTGGACCACCTGGACCATGCCCACCACAACCGCCTGCTGTCCCGCAGCGTTGACGCCACCGAGCGCCCGCCTGCCCTGGCCCGGGCCCTGCATGCCTTCATGCAGCAGCGCTGGCCCGGGCGCTGGGACTTCCACAGCTACACCGGCTCGGTGATCGCCGCCTTCATCGAGGGCATGCGCCAACTGGGCCAGGCGGACGAACGACCGCAGCTGGTCGGCCTCAACGAGCATGGCCTGGCCTGCGCAGCCATCGCCGGCTGGCAGCTGTTCGGGCGCGCCTTCGTGCTGGCGGTCACCTCGGGCATGGTCGATGAGTTCAAGGGCACGCTGGCCAATCTGCAGCGCACCCGCGCGCCGGGCTTCATCGTCTGCGCCGACAGCGCCCGCGGCCAGTGGCACGCCTTCCAGGGCACGGTGGAGCAGGCCGGCGACGGCCGCGCGCTGATGCAGGCCCGCGGCCTGCCGCAGGTCTACATCGAGACCGTCGATCAGCTGGAAGCCGGCCTGCTGGAGGCCTTTGCCGCGCTGGCCCGGGAAGAAGGGCCGGTGGTCATCTTCGCCAGTCCCGCCGTGCTGGAGAGCGCCGCGGCCATCGACGAGCAGGACTTGCTCACGCGCAGCCAGCGGCCGCCGCGCCAGGCGATGCCGGCCCCCGTCGATGAGGCGCGCTGGCAGGCCCTGCTGTCCCTGGTCAATCACCAGCGGCGCCGCCTGCTGTGGTTCTGCGGCCGCCTCAGCGCGGACGAGCGCGCCCTCGTGCACGAGATCGCCCAGCGTGCTGGCATCGCCCTGTGCGACGGCATCGCGCATCCCGGCAGCGTGGCGGCCCATGCGGGCGGACGCGAGCAGCCCCACTATCTGGGTACGCTGGGCCTTTACGGCTTCAGCCGCGCGGTGCACCGCTACCTGCACGAGGGCGAGACCCTGCGGCCGGTCGAGGCCCAGAGCCTGTGCTTCCTCAAGAGCCGCATCGACCAGATCTGCACGCCCTTCTCGGAGGGCCGCCTGGCGCGGCACCTGCACATCGTGCAGGTCACGAACCGAGGGCAAGACCTGGCCCCCTTCGCCGACCTGCCCCTGCAGATGGACCTGATGGACTTCCTGCAGCGTCTGCGTGACGCCCTGCAGGTGGACCCCGAGGTGC
Source organism: Roseateles sp. DB2 (assembly GCF_051857535.1). Lineage (NCBI taxonomy): Bacteria > Pseudomonadati > Pseudomonadota > Betaproteobacteria > Burkholderiales > Sphaerotilaceae > Roseateles > Roseateles sp. DB2. The sequence goes on from NZ_JBPZGY010000005.1 coordinate 53,548, forward strand.
TGCGCTGGCGACAGGCCGCCCTGGCCGAGGCGCGGCACTGCCCGCCGGACCACCTGGTGGACCGCATCGAGACCCTGCCCATGACGGCCAACTACTTCTTTCATCGCTTGGGCGGCCTGCTGCGCCGGCTGATCGAGGAGGAGGGCCTGCGCTACCACGGGGTGTATGACGTGGGCCGCTGCGGCGTCTCTGCCCTGCGCAACCTGCCGCGCACCGACCCGGGCTTCTCCGGCTGGTATGGCCGCGCGCTGATGGGCGATGCGCTGATGGCCCTGCCGGCCATCGCCCTGCACAGCCCGCGCCAGGTGCTGGCCTTCATCGGCGACGGCGCGCGCGCCCTGGTGCCAGACGTGGAGCTGCAGCTGCTGCGCCAGATGGGCCAGCGGTCGGATGCGGGCGAGGTCAACGTCAGCGTCTTCTACCTGCACAACGGCATGCTCTCCATCATCCAGAGCTACATCGACTTGCGCTTCGCGCGCGACGGCGCGGCTCAGGTGCACGTGCCCTGGCGGCCGCGGGCCGAGGCCAGCGAGGCCCACGGCCCGCTGACCCTGCAGCGCCGCCGCCTGCTGCGCTTTGACGAGGACCGTCTGCGCGAGGACCTCCTGGCCCGCGGCCGGCTCAATGTCTTCGAGGTCCAGCTCACCCACAACTCCAGCGGCGACGGCATGAGCCTGGCCTCCGAAGGCACCTGGAGCCGCATCACGCCCAGCGAGGAACATGCGCCATGAAATTCGGCTTCATCGCCCACCCTACCAGCCTGGCCCTGAAGCGCCAGGTCAAGATGTGCGACCTCATCGAGCGCGCCGTGCAGGATGCCGAGCAGGGCTTCGACCCTGCGCGCTGGCAGGCCCGCAGCCTGGTTCCCTTCGCCCACTTCGGTCAGATCCACAGCGGCGCGGGCGCTCGCTGCGAGGGTCTGCTGCAGTACCTGCCCCTGACGGCCGAGGAAATGCTGCGCCAGCCGCGTCAGATCGCCGAGCGCGTACTGCGTGCGGTGGATGCGCTGGCCGGGCAGGGGGCCGAGCTGGTGGGCCTGGGCGGCTTCACCGGCATCGTGGGCAACCGCGGGCTGCAGACCCTGGAGCGCGCCCGCGTTCCCGTCACCACGGGCAACTCGCTGACGGCCTACGCCAGCTGGCGCAATCTGCTGGACCTGATGCCGCTGCTGGAGCTTGACCCGCAGCGGCAGGAGGTGGCCATTGTGGGCTACCCCGGCTCCATCGCCCTGGTGGTGGCCAAGCTGCTGGCGGATTCCGTGGGCCGGCTGCTGCTGGTGCACCGCGGCGGGGGCGAGCGGCTGGCGGAGCAGCTTCAGTACCTGGGGCCCGAGCTGCGCGAGCGCGTGCGCCTGACGGACCGCATCGAGGACTGCTACGAGCAGCCCCGGCTCTACCTCGCGGCCACGTCCAGCGGCGATGTCATCGAGGAGGCACGCCTGGCGCCGGGCTCCGTGGTGGTGGATGCCGCGCTGCCTCGCGACGTGCGGCCGGCCCCTCGCCGTCGCGCGGATGTGCTCGTCATCGACGGCGGCCTGGTCAGCGCCGACCGCGCCTTCAGCCTGGGCACTGACACCCTTGGGCTGAGCCCCACCCGCATGATGAACGGCTGCCTGGCCGAGACCATGGTGCTGGCGCTGGAGGGCCGTCGCGAGGCCTTTTCCATCGGCCGTGAGCTGGACGTGGACAAGGTGCGCGAGATTGGCCGCCTGGCCGAGCGCCACGGCATCACGCCCGAGCGCATGAGCGCGGGCGGCGAGCCGCTCAAGCCCGCGGACGTCCGGGCCCTGGCACGCTTCCATGCGCCGGCTGCCCCGCGGGCCGTGCCGCGCCCCGGTGGCTTGCACGAGGAGGTCCTGCAGGACTTCGGTGCCCACATCAACCCGGTGATGCGTGAGTTCTTCGAGCTCAACCACATCGACCACGTCTTCGTGAAGGCCCAGGGCTGCACCCTGCAGGACGCCCAGGGCCGCGAGTTCCTGGACTTTGTAGCGGGCTACGGCTGCCTCAACATGGGCCACAACCACCCGCGCTGCGTGAGCGCGCTGCGGCGCTTCCTGGACAGCGAGGCGCCCAGCTTCGTCCAGTACGTCTCGGCCCCCGAGCACAGCAGCCGCCTGGCCGCGCGCCTGGCCGCGCTGGCGCCGGGCGGGCTCTCGCGGGTGTTCTTCTGCAACTCCGGCACCGAGGCGGTGGAGGCCGCGCTGAAGCTGGCCATGGCCGCCGCCCGGCCCGGGCAGCGCCGTGTGCTCTATTGCGACAACGCCTACCACGGCAAGACCCTGGGTGCCCTCTCGGTGACGGGCCGCGACAAGCACCGCCAGCCCTTCATGCCCCTCATCGAGCGCTGCAGCGCCCTGCCTTTCGGGGACCTGCATGCGCTGGAGGCCGCGCTGCAGGCCGGCGATGTGGCTGCCTTCATCCTGGAGCCCATTCAGGGCGAGGGCGGCGTGATCCTGCCCCCGGAGGGCTATCTGCGCGGCGTGCGGGCGCTCTGCGATCGCCATGGCTGCCTGATGATCCTGGACGAGATCCAGACCGGCCTGGGCCGCACGGGCCGGATGTTCGCCTGCGAATGGGAGGGCGTGGCGCCGGACCTGATGGTGCTGGCCAAGTCCCTCTCCGGCGGCCTGGTACCCATCGGCGCCATGCTGGCCCGGCCCGAGCTGTGGGACCGCGCCTATGGCAGCCGCGACCGCTTCAGCCTGCACAGCTCCACCTTCGGCGGCGGCAACCTCGCGGCGGCGGTGGCGCTGGAGGCCCTGGCCGTGGTCGAGGAGGAAGACCTGGCCGGGCGCGCCCTGCGCACGGGCGAGGCCCTGCTGGCGGCCTTGCGCGAAGTGGCCGCGGGACAGGGCCTGATCCGCGAGGTGAGGGGCCGCGGGCTGATGATCGCCATCGAGTTCGCCCCGAGCTTCGAGGGCGCGGTGGATGCCTTCGTCCAGGAGTTCAGCGCCCGCCTGCCGGGCCAGCCCCGGGCCCTGTACCGCTTCCTGTCCGACCGCGCGCGTGCCCATCTGGAGGCGGCCGTGCCGGAGCTGGAGCGCAGCCTGGAGGAGATGCTGGTGCTGCGCATCGTGAGCAAGCTCTCGCAGGAGCACGGCATCCTGAGCTTTGTCACGGCCAATAACAGCAAGGTGCTGCGCATCCAGCCACCCCTGACCCTCAGTGACGCCCAGGCCCAGCATTTCGTGCGCGCCATCGCCCAGGTCTGCGCCGATCTGTCCAGCGTGCCGGAATGAGGGCCGGCCGGCTTGCCCCAAGGGTCAGGTGACAGGGCCAGGGGCGAGGGACCAAGCTTGCGCCCTGTCATCACGCCCCCAGGCACTCATTCAGCACACCTTTCGGGAGAGAAGCCCCATGTCCGCCACACTGACCCTGGACGCCAAGGCCGAGCGCCAGCGCTACGAAGCGCACTGCATGGCCGACCGCCGCATCTGGCCCTGGCTGGGCCGTGCCCTGCTGGACTGGGCGGGCATCGCCCTGGCCATGGCCTGCAGCCTCTGGGCCTTCGGCCAGGTGGAGCACTGGGCGCTAAAGGCTCTCTGCCTGGCGCCAGGCATGTGGATGGTGGGCGTCTTCCAGCACCGTCTGGCCCTGCTGGCCCATGACGCCGGCCACCGCACCATCTGCCCCAACGGCACACTGAATGACCTGCTGGCCGTGTTCTTCGTCTACGGTCCCCTGCTGGTGAGCCTTGACGCCTGGCGCATGTTCCACAACGAGGGCCACCATCCCAAGATCCACACCGGCACCCTGCGCGACCCCGAACTCGTCTTCAAGCGCGTGGACAACAGCTGGGGCCTGCCCATCCGGCGCAGCAAGGTGGCGCTGTTCACCGGCATGGCCCTGTGCGGCGGTGCGCTGCCGGGCGCCATCATCTTCATCCTCTGGATGGCCTCGCCGCGCTGCTTCGCCCGCATCAACCAGCTGTTGATGCACCTGCTGAAGAAGTCCAAGGACCAGGACAGTGACATCCTCCCCCTGCGCCTGCGCCATCTGCCGCGCGGCCGCCGCGCCATCGCCCGGGACCTGGCCCTGGGCCTGGCCCAGGTGCTGCTGCGCCTGGCCCTGCTGACGGCCTTTGCCTACGGCGTGGGCCAGGCCCTGGACTACGCCGCCTGGCCCCTGCTGCTGGCCCTGTGGTTCGGCGGCTATGCCACGGGCTTCTGGGCGGTGTTCCGGCTGCGGGGCTATTGCGAGCATGTCGGCGCGCACACGCTCTCGCTGTGCGAGCCCTCGCCGCTGTGGCGCTTCTTCGTGTTCCCGCATGGCGCCTGGGCGCACCAGCTGCACCATGAAATGCCGGGCCTGCCCTTTCATCGCTATCGCGACGTGCTGCGCCGCCGCGGCTCCCTGGGCGTCAGCCCCGGCGATGTCTTCCGGCTCTTCGAGAGCTCGCCGCCCCTGGCCTCGGGCGAGGTGCCTGCCGTCGATGCCGATGCCAACCTCATGCGCCGCGCCAACCTGCAGGGCCTGCTGCGCACCGCCGTGGGCGACGCGCAGGGGCCGGCGCTGGCGGCGGCCATGGAAGAGCGTTGAGCCGCAGCCCTGACCCGGCGTGCTGATCTGGCGCACTGATTTGGCCCACTGATTTGGCCCATTGACCGGCGTCACAGCAGAGCGCCCCGCCGCGAGGTGGGGCTCTTTCGTTTCCGGGACCGCGGGGCGGCTCAGAAGTAGCGCTGGTAGCGCGCAAAGGCCAGGCGTCCGCCCGGGCCGTACTCGCTGCGGGCACTGCCGCTGAAACGCTGCAGGCCGGCGCTGAACACGGCGTTATCGCTGAGCGACCAGCTCAGGCCCGGCGCCAGCAGCTGGCTGCCGTCGCCCGCGTTGCGCAGCCACAGGCCCTGCAGCTTGAGCAGGGGCGTGAGCTCGTAGCTGAGACTCAGGCCCAGGGCGTGGCGGGCCTGCGGGGGCTGAGGCTGTCCCGAGGCGGGTGGCTGCAGGCGCTGTGCAGCCGGCTGCGTGCTCCAGTACCACTCCAGGCTGGCGCTGAGCACGGGGTTGAAGGCGTAGTCCGCGCCCAGCACGCCGCTGAACCATGCAGGCCCCGAGGGGGGCGCGGTGCGGGTGAATTCGGCGCGCAGGCCGGCATCGGCCCATTGCCCCGCCAGGTCCACGGCCAGCAGCCGGTCCTGGCCGTAGCGGGCGTGGCTGAAGCTGAGGTCCATGGACTGCCAGTGCGTACGCCACTGCAGCAGCCAGCGCCGGGGCCCGCCGCCGGGCGTGGGCGCCAGCACCAGACTGGCGCGGGACATCGGCCCCAGGGCCTGTTCCACCAACAGGGCGTCCACGCCGATGAAGTCCTCGCGCTCGATCTGCTGGGGATTGGGCGGATTCAGCAGGTCCAGGCTGCTCCATAGGCGGCCCTGGCCCAGGGCGATGCGCTGTCGGCCCAGGGTGGCGCTGAAGTCGCCCGAGCGAGCCTGCACAAAGGCGCGGAAGCACTGCTGGCGGCCCAGGCTGTGCTGGTCTCGCCACCAGACGCTGCGGTCACGCAGGGCCTGGTCCTGTGGCGCGGCCATGGCTTCATCCAGCGCAGCACGGTAGGCGCTGTTGCCGGCCAGCAGCTCGCTGTCGTGGTCCAGCTGCAGGCGCAGGTCGCCCTGCGGCCAGCTTGCCAGCTCGCCAGAGAGACTCAGGCGCAGTCGTTGGCCCAGGCTCTGCTGGGCGGGCAGATCGGCCGGCCGCTGCCGGACACCCAGGGCGCGATAGCTCCCGGTGAGCCGCCAGCGGTCTTCCGCCGCCTCGGCGGACTGCGCCTGCGCGGCCTGCCAGGAGGCCAGCAGGCTCAAACTCAGGGCGCGCAGCAGGCCGGGCCCGCTGCGCGCCGCGCGAGCCTTCCTCATGGCTTGGGCTGGACCAGGATGCGGCCGGGCTGGACCTTGCCAGCATGGGCCGGATCCAGGCACTGGATGTGCAGGGTGCCGGGGCGGTTGAACTCCCAGACGACCTCTTCCTTGTCGCCGGGGGCGATGGTGAAGGCGTGCACGCTGTCTTCCAGGGGCTTGCCGCGCTGGCGGCGGTCCTCGGCCATGGCCTTGAGCGCTGCCGGGGTGCCCAGGGCCCACTCATGCGGCCGGCTGCCGCTGTTGCTGACGACCAGGCGCACGGTGCTGCCCAGGGGAATGCTGAGCTGGGCGGGATCGAAGCGCTCGTCGTCCCCCAGCTCCAGCAGCCAGGTGCGTTGCATCTTGCGCGGATTGCCGGGCATGCCGAAGTCCAATTGCTCGACCGGGAAGGGCCCGGCCGCATTGCGCTGGACATGCACGTGGCTGCCATGGGCCTGCACGTCGGACGCTGCAAGAAGGGCCAGGAGCAGCAGGAGGCTCAAGGACTGGAGGGGAGAACGGAACATGGTGAGGTCTTCAAGGTTGACGCAGGGCCGCGACCGGCTCGCGGCGCCCGATGCGCAGGGCCGGCACCAGGGATGCCAGCAGTACCAGCAGGCACAGCACGGCCGCCGCGCCCAGCATGGCCGGGCCGGAGAACTGCGGGTGGACGATGTCGCCCAGGCCCAGGGTTTCAGCGCCATGGGCACGCAGGCGCAGGCCGGTCCAGGCAAAGTGCGCCACCAGCGCACCGCCCATCAGCAGGCCCGCGCCGGCCCCCAGTGCGGCCAGCACGCCTGCTTCGCCGGCAACCAGGCGCAGCAGGGTGCGCGGGCTGGCGCCCAGGCTCATCAGGGTGCCGAACTCGCGGCTGCGTTCCATCACTGACATCAGCAGGCTGTTCATCGCGATGGTGGCCACCATGCCGAAGACGATGGCCAGAATCAGCAGCACACCGTGCTTGACGAGATTGACGGTCTGGGCCACCTCGGGCACCAGCTCCTGCCAGCTCAGCAGTTGGCGGCTGCCATCCGTGGGCAGCAGGGCCTGCAGCTGCGCGCGCTGCGCGGGCAGGCCCGCTGGCTGTTGCAGCCGGATGAGGGCGGCGCTGGCGCTGCCGGGCTGGCCCACCAGCTGGCGGGCGCGCGCCAGATCGATGTAGACCATGCCGGTGTCGGGCCCGTGAGCGCCAGTGTCCAGGATGCCGCTGACCACGAAGGATTCCGACACCAGCCCGCCGTCTGCGCCCTGGGCCATGGCCACCAGGCGTTCGCCCAGGTGGAGGTCCAGGCGCTCCGCGAGTTTCTTGCCAAGCACGGCCTCGTGTGGCCGGGCGGGCAGGCGGCCTTGCACGATGGCCTCATGCAGGCGCGTCACCTGCTGCTCGGCCTGTGCGTCCATGCCCACCAGCAGCACAGCCTCGGCCTTGCGGGTGCTGCTGACCGTGGCCTCGGACTGCAGGCGCAGGCTCAGGCCCGCCACCTCGGGCCGCTCGCGCAGCCGTGCCAGCCAGGGTTCCTGCTCGTTGAAATGCCAGTCCGGCTGCATCTGGTGGCGGAACAGCGGGTGCTGGACCTGCAGGTCGCCGGTGACGAAGCCGGTGGTGTTGTCACTCATCTGCTTCATGAAGCCCGCGGCCAGGGCCTGTACGAAGATGAAGGCAGCCAGACCCAGGCTCAGCGCGGCGCCGGCCAGGGCGGAGCGCCAGGGCGAGCGGCGCACATTGCGCCAGGCCAGGGCCAGGGTGGGCCAGCGCGGGCTGCTCGTCGAGGGCGCGCGGTAGGCCCGGCGCCGTGGCGGGCGCTCCAGCCAGACCCCACGCAAAGCCGCCAGCGGCGTGAGCCGTGCGGCACGCCAGGCCGGCAGCAGGGTGGCCAGCAGGCTCACCAGGCCCAGGCCCGCCAGCAGGGTGGGCAGGCGGCGCGGGTCCAGGTAGGGATGGATGCGCTGGCCCAGGCCCTGCATGGTCTCCAGGGCCTCGCCGTGCTGGGGCAGGCTGATGCCCTCGCGTGCCAGATGCGTGGCCAGCAGGGCGGCCAGGGCGTAGCCGATCAGGAATCCCAGGCCGCTCAGCAGCAGGCCTTCATAAACGATGCTGCGGCACAACTGCCAGGGCGTGGTGCCCAGGGCCAGCTGGGTGCCGTATTCGCCCAGGCGTTCCGAGACGGACATCTGCAGGCTGGTCGCCAGGCCCACGGCCACCACGACGAAGAGGATCAGCATCAGCAGGTGGGCCAGACCCTCGTGGAACTGCACGGACTGCGCCACCGAAGGCAGCAGGGCCGCCCAGTCCCGCAGTACCAGACCGCAGGGCAGGCCGGCCTGCAGCTGCTGCAGGATGCGTGGGGCCTGGGCCAGGCTGTCCAGGCGCAGGGCGGCGCTGGTGATCTCGCCCTCGGTGCCGAAGAGCTCAGTGGCGTCGGCCAGGGTCAGGAAGGCCTGCTGCGCGTCGGTGTGGGAGTTGCCGGTGTCAAAGATGCCGCTGACCCGCAGGCGCAGCGAGCCGATGGCGGCATGGCGACCCTCGGCCAGGACGGCCACCTCCTCGCCCGGGCGCACGCCCAGGCTGGTCGCCAGGCTGCGCCCCAGGAGCAGGCCGCCGCGCTCGCCGGGGCGCAGGTAGTGGCCTTGCACCAGCTGCCGGTCCAGGCGGGTGACCTGGGGCTCCTGCAGGGGGTCTATGCCCACCAGCAGCACGCCGCGCACCTGGGTGGCGGCGCTCAGCAGCCCCGTGCCGCTGATGCGGGAACTGACGGCCTTCACGCCGGGCTGGCCGGCCAGGTCAGCGGCCATGCGGGCCGGGAAGCTCAGGTCCAGGCTGGGCTGGTCAAGGAAGTCGCCGCGCTGCAGTTGGGCGTGGGCGCTGTAGACCTCGGTCATGTTGCGCACCATCTGCTGGTTCTGTCCGTCCAGCACGGACCAGGCCAGCACCATGGCCAGCACGCCCAGGCTGGTCACGCTCAGGATCAGCAGGGAACGCCGCACCTGGCGGCGCACATTACGCAGGGCAAGCTTCAGGAAGGGCATGGGCGGAGTCCTCGACGATGGCGCCATCCTTGAGGCGAACGAGCCTGCTGGCGCTCTGCATGACACGGCTGTCATGGGTGGCGATCACGAAACTGGTGCCGGTGCGCTGGTTGAGGTCGCGCATCAGGGCCAGCAGGCCGTCGCCGGTTTCGGAATCCAGGTTGGCGGTGGGCTCATCGGCCAGCACCAGGCTGGGCCGGCCGACGATGGCGCGGGCCACGGCCACACGCTGCTGCTGGCCGCCCGAGAGCTGGTCGGGCCGGCGGTCCAGCATCTCGCCCAACCCCACAGAGGCCAGGGCCGCGGCGGCACGCTGGCGGCGCTCGGCCGGGGGCACGCCCTGCAGCACCAGCACGTACTCGACGTTCTCCAGCGCCGACAGCACGGGGATCAGGCTGTAGTGCTGGAAGACGAAGCCCAGCTTGTGCAGGCGCAGCCCGGCCAGCTCGGTCTTGCTGAGCAGGGCGAGGTCCTGGCCGTCCAGGCGCAGCGCGCCGCTGCTGGGTCGGTCCAGCGCACCCAGCAGGTTGAGCAGGCTGGTCTTGCCCGAGCCCGAGGGCCCGGCCAGTGCCACGAACTCGCCGGCCTCGATGCGCAGATGGACGTGGCGCAGGGCGGCCACGGTCTGCTCGCCTTGCGGGTGCTCGCGGCAGAGGTCGCGGGCTTCGATGAGGGGGATGCTGGGCATGGATCAGCGCCTCCGGCTGAGGTTCTGGAGCGAGAAGACCTCGTCCGCGATGGGCTGGTCGTAGCGCGCTTCCTGGATCACGAGGGTGGTTTTCTTGCCCGGCTGGTTCTCGGGCTGCATCTCCCAGCGCGTGGGCAGTTGGCGGCCGCCGAGCAGGCGCACGTCGGAGTAGCTCAGCGTGCGCACCAACTGGCCGCGCTCGTTGAAGAAGCGGGTGCTGATGGGCACGTAGTCGGCCTTGCGGACCAGGCTCAGCAGGCGGCCCCAGACCACGGCGGCCTCGGGGCGGGGCAGGGACTCGATCTCGTAGGCCTCGGCGCCGTCCACCTTGGGCTCCGCGACGATGCGGTGCTGGTAGTCATGGACGATGCTGCTTTCCTTGACCATGTCGTCGTTGCTGAAGTCCGAGCCCAGCCAGGGCTGCAGCATCATGGACGGCGGCACCTTGATGCTGCGCTCGATATTGGGCAGGTAGTTCCACATCTCAGAGCCCAGTCGCAGCGAGAGGATGCCAGCGTCCTTGGCCGGCGCGACGATGCGCACGAAGGACTTGGCAGGGCGGTGAGTCCAGAGCTTGAGCGTCAGGCTGCGCGACCACGAGGGCGTGGTGATGGTCATCTCGAACTGGCCCTGCAGCGTACTGCCCCACAGCAGTTTGTCGAAGCGCTCGATGACGTCCTCTGCCGATGGGCCGGCCACGGCCAGCGTGGGGCAGGCCAGGAGGGCGAGGGCGGCGCTGCACAGCTGCCGTCGCGGGTGGGGCTTGATCAGCATGTCGTCAGCTCCTCGCTGAGCGTCTGGCGCACATGGCTCCATAGGGCGTGAGGGGCGTAGAGCACCGAGAAATGGTCGCCGTCCAGCAGCACCCGGCGCGCGCCCTGGCTGCTGTGGCGCTGCCAGGCCCAGATGTCCTCGGGCGGGATGCGGTCGCGTGTAGCGGCGAAGAGGGTGAAGGGGCAGTCCAGGCGGCGTTCGGCGTCCAGGCCAGCCCCTTCGAAGGCCGCGAAGTCGGCACGCAGGATGGGCAGGAAGAAGGCCATCAGCTCGGCGTTGTCCAGGACCTCGGTGGGCGTGCCGGCCAGGGCACGGGCTTCCTCCAGCAGCTGGGCATCGCTGTAGCGCGAGCGCGGCGGGCGGGGAATGTGCGGCGGCGCGCCGGCCGACCAGAAGGCATGCACCGGCGCCTCGCCCAGGCGCTCAGCAAGCCGCGCGCAGACGCCAAAGCCGAAGCTGGCGCCAGCGCTGTGGCCGAAGGCGGCATAGCCCAGGCCGGGGTGCTGGTCTTGCAGGGCTTCGATCTCCGGGGCCAGCTGGGCGGTCAGTCCGTCAACCAGGCGGGCATAGTCGGTCTGCAGGCCCTCGCGCAGGCGCCGGCCGTGGCCGGGCAGTTCTACCGGCAGTACGCGGATGCCGGCCGGCATCTGCGCCTGCCAGTTCAGGAAACAGGCCGTGTGGCCGCCCGCATGCGCGAAGCACAACAGCAGCAGGCGCGGCGGCTCTGTGGCAGCGAAGGACGCAGGGCTCATCACGCGGCCTCCGGCTGCGTCAGAGCGGCCGAGCCCTGTGGGCTGGCCTGACGGGTCCAGCGCCAGGCTTGCCAGGCCCCCAGGGCGCTGAGCAGGTGGTGCGCCAGGTCAATCGCGCCGGTGAGGCCGTAGCGCCAGCCCTCGGCCATGTGCGAGATCTGGTGGGCCAGCATGTAGAGACCGGCCAGGGTGAGCAGCACCAGGGTCAGCCAGCGGAACCAGGCCGCCTGCAGGTACAGGGCGCCGGTGCCCATGGCGAGGTAGAGGAAGAACTGCAGGGAGAACACCTCCCAGCCGCGCGGGCCGGGGTGGTGGATGAATTCGCTGAAGTCGGTCTGGATGGCCGCCTTGACGAGGGTGGAGCTGATCACCATCAGCAGGGTCAGGCCCAGGCCCAGCCAGGTGAAGGCAAGGCGCAGCGGCAGGGAAGCGGTGGAGAGGGGGGACGAGGGGGTCATGTCTTGCTCCTGATTGGTTCAGAAAGGGGTTTTCAGCAGCGCTGCGATGCCATCGAGGTGTGGCTGCCGGAACAGGCTGTAGTGGCTGCCCGGCACACGCAGACTGCGCAGGCGGCCGGCGGCATGGGCGCGCCAGCCCCAGTCAGTGCGATGGGCGTCCGGGTGGCCGGCGAACTCGGCCACCTCGCCTTCGCTGGCCTGCAGCACCAGCAGCGGCGCGAGCAGGGCGACGGGACCAGGGCGGTAGCGCTGGCAGGCGCTGACCGTGGCGCTGAAGACGGCATGCACGGCCTGCAGCGCACGGGCGTCCAGGTGGCGGGCCAGTCCCTGGTCATGCAGCTGGTCCAGGGCCTGCGCGAGGGTCAGGTCTTGCGCCTGCATTCGGGCCAGCAGCGCTGGCGACAGCGGCGCCTCCAGGTCCTGGAGGAACCACTGCAGCAGCTGGCGCGGGCTGGGCGCCTGCGCCGCTTCGTCTGCGTGCGGGGCCGGCGTGTCCAGCAGGGCCAGGCAGGCCACCTGCTCGCCTTCGGCCTCCAACTGGCGGGCCATCTCGAAGGCGATGGTGCCGCCGGAGGACCAACCCCCCAGGCGATAGGGGCCTTGCGGCTGGTGCTGCCGCAGGGCGGTCAGATAGTGGGCGGCCAGGGCGGGGACCTCGTCCAGCGGAGCGCCGTCACCCGACAGCCCCGGCGCCTGGAAGGCATGGAAGTGGCCCGGCATGGCCTGCGCCAGCTCCCGGTAGCACAGCACATGGCCGCCCGCCGGATGGACGAAGTACCAGCCCGGCTCCTGGCTGCTGCCTTGTTGCAGGCAGACCAGGGCGCGCGAGCGCCGGGCCGGCGCAGCGCTGGCGGCCACGGCACGCGAGGCCTGGGCCTGCTCGATGGCCTGGGCCAAGGCGGCGATGGTGCGCCCTTCCAGCATCAGCGACAGCGGCAGGCGAACACCATGGCACTGCTCCACCCGCGTCATCACCCGCACCGCCGCGAAGGACTGCCCGCCCAGGGCGAAGAAGTCGTCGTGCACGCCGGCCTGTACGCCCAGTACAGCGGCCCAGATGTCGGCCAGGCTCTGCTCCAGCGCCGTGCGCGGGGCCACGGCGCTGCGCTCGCGCGGTTCGTTCACCGCCATGGACGCCAGGGCCGGGCGGTCCAGCTTGCCGTTGGCGGTGAGGGGCAGGCGGGCCAGGCGCTGCAGGCGGCTGGGCACCATGTAGGCCGGCAGCCGTGCGGCGAGGTGCGTCTGCAGGGCCGTCAGGTCCAGATCCTCGTCGGAGACCACAAAGCCCTGCAGCTGCTTGCCGGCCTGGCCGCCGACCACGGCCACCGCCGCCGCCCGCACCGCGGGATGGGACAGCAGCACATGCTCGATCTCGTCGATCTCGATGCGGTAGCCCTGGATCTTCACCTGGAAGTCGGCGCGGCCCAGGAACTCGATCTGGCCCTCGGGCAGCAGGCGGCCGAGATCGCCTGTGCGGTAGAGGCGCTCGCCGCTGCGCGGATGGGTGATGAAGGCCGCGGCGGTGCGCGCCTCGTCCGCCCAGTAGCCCAGGGCCAGCCCCGTGCCCCCGATGTGCAGCTGACCGGGCACGCCGTCGGGCAGCTCGTGGCCGTCCTCATCCAGCACGTACCAGCGCTGGTTGGCCAGGGGGCGGCCGTAGGGGATGCTGGGCCAGTCCGGCGGCACCTGGTCGATGGGGTAGACGATGGACCAGATCGAGGCCTCGGTCGCGCCGCCCAGGCTCACCACCTGGGCATTCGGCGCGACGCGGCGGATCTGGTCCGGCAGGGTCACCGGGATCCAGTCCCCGCTGAGCATCACCAGGCGCAGCTGCGGCAACTGCACGCCGGCCTCCAGCGCGGCATCGACCAGCAGCTGCATCAGCGCGGGCACCGAGTTCCAGACCGTCACGCCCTCGTCCTGCATCTGGCGCAGCCAGGCGGCAGGGTCCACGCCGGTGGCCGCGTCGGGCAGCACCAGGCAGGCGCCGGCCAGGGTGCTGCCGAAGAGGTCGTAGACGGAGAGGTCGAAGTACAGGGAGGACACGCCGAACAGCACATCGGCCGGGCCCACGGCGAAGCGGCGGTTGATGTCGGCGATGGTGTTGAGGGCGCCGCGGTGGTCGATCATCACGCCCTTGGGCACGCCGGTGGAGCCCGAGGTGAAGATGATGTAGGCCAGCTGCGTCTCGCCGCAGGCGGGTGCCTGCCAGGCAGGCGCCTCCTGCGCTGGCAGGCGGTCCAGGGCGAGGTAGTCCAGCCCCGGCAGCGCGGGCGCGCCTTCCAGGCTGGACAGGCACAGGGCCAGGCGGGCGCGCGTGCTTTGCAGGAGCTGCTGCAGGCGCTGCGCCGGCCACTGCGGGTCCATGGGCACATAGGCACCGCCGGCAGCCAGGATGGCCTGCACGGCGATCACCTGCCAGGGACCGCGGGGCAGTAGCACGGCCACCGGCTCGGCGGGCTGCAGGCCGCGCGCCTGCAGCCGGGCGGCCAGGGCCAGCGCCTCGGCGGCGAGCTGGCCATAGCTGAGGCGGCGTCCCTCACTGACCAGGGCCAGGGCCTCGCCGCGGTCGCGGGCCTGATCCAGCAGGCCGGCCTGCAGCAGGCGGCCCTCGGGGCGCGGGGCGGCGCTGTCGTTGTAGGCCAGTCGCAGGGCGCGGGCCGGCGCGTCCAGCAGGTCGAAGCCCTCGCTGTCCCAGGCGGCCTCGTCATCGGCGAGCAGGGCCAGCAGCCGCGCGTAGGCCTTCCACATGGCATCGACCTGGCCGGCCGGGAACACGTCCTCGAAGACATCCCAGGTGATCCAGACGCCGCCGTCCTCCAGGCCAAAGAACTGGTTGTCCAGCAGCACCTGGGGCGTTTCCAGGCAGCCGTGCAGGGAGCGGGTGAAGGGCTTCATGGCCAGGCCATTGCCCACCACGAAGGGGCAGGCGGCGCGGCCGGCCTGGCCGTGCACGCGGTTGTAGGCCTGCAGCACCTGCACGCCGCTGCAGTGCAGGTGCTGGAGGTCCTGCTGCATGCGCTGGTCCAGGCGCCGGCAGCGCTCAGCAAAGCTGCCGCCCTCGCGCCAGTCCACCTCCAGCGGGTACAGCGCGGAGAAGTTGCCCACGATCTCGAAGATCTGCTCATGCAGGGGCAGGCGGTGCGAGACCATGTTGTTGAGCAGGAAGTGGCGCGAGCCGCTCCAGAAGGACAGCACCTGGGCGTAGGCGGCGAAGAGCCCGGCCTCCGGGCGCAGGCCGCGCGCCTCGCAGCGCTGGCGCAGGGCCTGCCATTGCGCGGCGCTGAGGTCCATGTCCCGGCGCTTCATCATCGAGCGCTGGCGGCGGTTCAGGCGCGGCTTCAGGGGCAGGGCGGGCGCGGCAGGCATGCCGGGCAGGCGGTCCATCCAGTAGCGGCGCGAGCGCTCGCCCTGGGGGCTCTGCTCCAGGCGCTCCAGCGCCAGCACGCAGTCGCGGAAGCTCAGGGACAGCGGCGGCAGCACCAGGGCGGGGTCGCGGTAGCAGCGCTCCACGTTCGCGAAGAACTGCTGGGTGCCAAAGCCATCCCAGAACACGGCATTGCAGTTGATGTGCAGGCGCGCGGCGCCGCCGGGCAGCAGGGTGGCGTGCACCTGCATCCAGGGCCAGCGGTCCACGGGCAGGGTCTGGCGCTCCATGCGGGCGCGGGTGGCCAGCAGCCGGGCCTCGCAGGCGGCGGCATCGAGCGTGCGGCAGTCGTCCAGGGTCAGAGGCAGCGGGGTCAGGTCTCGCACCGGGCGCAGGCGCAGCTCGGGCGTGGCCACCACGATGTTGGCGGCCTGGCGCTGCAGCTCGCGCTGCAGGGCCTGCTCGTAGCGGGCCGTGTCGAAGGCGGGCATCTCCACCTCGACGTAGTGGTGGGTGCGCACGTGGAATTCGAGGTCCTCGCCATCGCCCATCAGGAAGGCCAGCTGCACGTCGGCGGCGGGGAAGTCCTCGCCGTCCGGCACCGGGGTGGGCTCGATGAGGGGCAGGCCAGCGTCGCTGTCGGCGTCTTGCGATGACTGCAGGCCGGCCAGCGCGGCGGCAAAGTCCGCCAGGCGGGGCTGCTGGAAGAAGCACTGCATCAGCCGCCCCTGCAGCGCGGCGGGCAGGCCCAGCTGCTCGCGCACGCGGCTCAGCAGGCGCAGGGCCAGCAGGGAGTCCCCGCCGACGTCGAAGAAGCTCTGGGCAGGGGTCAGGTCTTGCCTGCCCAGCAGGGATTGCCACAGCGGCAGCAGCTGTTCCTGCAGGGCCAGGGCTGCGGCGTTTGCCTGCCCCGTGGGCGCCGTGCCCTCGGGGCTCTGCTGCTGCAGCAGGGCCTGCAACTGGGCCGCGTCCACCTTGCCGTTGGCGCTCAGGGGCAGGGCCTCCAGCAACTGGAAGCGCTGGGGCAGCATGTACTCGGGCAACCAGGCCGCGAGGGCCTGGCGCAGGGAGCCGTCGGCCAGTCGGGCGGGCCAGTCCGCCGCGTCGGCGTCGACCACCAGCAGGCTCACCAGCTGCTTCTGCGCGCCTTCGGTGCGCACGCCGGTCCAGGCCTGGCGGATGCCGGGCTGGCGCAGCAGGCAGGCGTTGATCTCGCCCAGCTCGATGCGCAGGCCGTTGATCTTGACCTGGTGGTCCTGGCGGCCGAGGAACTCGATCTGGCCGTCCGGGGTGACGCGACCGAGGTCACCCGAGCGGTACAGGCGCTCGCCGGTGCGCGGGTGGCGCAGGAAGCGCTGCGCGGTCTGGGCCTCGTCGCCCAGGTAGCCGCGGCCCACGCAGGCGCCGCCGATGCAGATCTCGCCCGCCACGCCGACGGGACGCTCCTCCAGCAGCGCGTCCATCACCCACATGCGCTGGTTGGCCAGCGGCCGGCCGTAGGGAATGCTGGACCAGGCCGGGTCGACCTCGCCGATGGGGTACTGCGTGCACCAGATGGCGGTTTCCGTGGGGCCGCCCGAGGCCAGCAGCTGCAGGCTAGGGCAGACGCGGCGAGCGCGGTCCGGCAGGCTCACGGGTATCCAGTCGCCGCTCAGGATGGCCTGGCGCAAGGTGGAGGGCAGGGGCGCCCCCTGCGACTGCAGGTGCTCCAGGTGCTCCACGAAATGCTGCAGCAGCTGGGGCACAGAGTTCCACAGGCTCACGCGGTGAGCCTGCACCAGCTCGGCCCAGTGCTGGGCATCGTGCAGGCGTGCCGGGTCGGGCATCACCAGGCAGCCGCCGGCGGCGACCACGCCGAAGAGGTCATAGACCGAGAGGTCGAAATGCAGGGCCGACAGCGCCAGCACCCGGTCCTCGGGGCCCACCTTCATGCGGCGGTTGATGTCCTGCAGGGTGTTGACCGCCTGGGCATGCTCGATCATCACCCCCTTGGGCTGGCCGGTGGAGCCGGAGGTGAAGAGCACGTAGGCCAGGTCACCGGGGCGGGTCGATGCCGGCGGCGGGGCGATGGCCGGGGCGGCCAGGGCCTCGTCACCCAGGCACAGCACCTGCACGCCGGGCGGAACGTCCGGCACGGGGGCGTGCACGCGCTGCGTGAGCAGCAGGCGGGCGCCGCTGGCGCTCAGCAGGTGGCGGCGGCGCTCGGCCGGCAGGCGGGTGTCTATGGGCAGGTAGGCGGCGCCGGCCATCAGCACGCCGTAGACGGCCAGGACCTGCTCGCAGCCCTTGTCCATCATCACCGCCACCGGCTGTTCGCGATTGGCGCCCAGGGCCTGCAGGGCCTCGGCCAGCGCCTGCGCCTCGCGGGCCAGGCGGGCGTAGGACAGCTGGCCGTCGGCGGCGATCACCGCCAGCGCCTCGGGCTGGCGGCGGGCCTGGGCGATCAGGCCGTCCTGCAGCAGACCGTGGCCGATGACGGGGTCGTCGGTGGCATTGAACTGCGTCAGCAGGGGCAGGTGGCTCGCAGGCAGGGTCGAGGGCAGGGGGTGCTGCGTCCAGGCCGCGGGATCGGCCGCCAGGGTGCGCAGCAGCTGGGCGTAGGCGCCGAAGCAGTCGTCCAGCAGGCCGGCAGGGAAGAGGTCCTCGATGGCGTCTAGAAAGAGCCGCAGCTCGCCGTCGAACTCGGCCATCTGGTGGTCCATCCAGACCTGCGGGGTCTGGCTGACGCCGTGCACGATGTTGCCGAGGAAGCTCAGGCCGCCGGTGGTGGACTGCCGGCCGTCCAGGGCCAGGGTGCTGGTGAAGACCACGGGCATGGCCGCGCCCGGCGCATGGCCCAGGTGGCGGGCGCGGTCACGCAGTACGCGCATGCCGCTGTAGGCGCGATGGTCCAGGTCTTCGGCCAGCTGGGCCTGCAGGCGCTGCAGGCGGTCGGTGAAGCGGTCGCCCGCCTGCGCCTGCGAGGCCAGCAGGCTGGTGGCGGTGAAGTCGCCGATCAGCTGCTCCACCTCGGGATGGATGGGGAAGCGGTGGAAGAGGGTGACGTTGAGGCTGAAGTCCGGCGTGGCGGACCAGCGCCGCAGGGCCTCGGCAAAGGCCGTCATCAGCAGCACCGTGGGCGTGGCTCCGTGCTGGGCGGCCAGGGTCTTGAGGCGGGCCCAGTCCGCGGCGGCGATGCGCTGCTC
The DNA here is from genome assembly GCF_051857535.1 of Roseateles sp. DB2. Taxonomy (NCBI): domain Bacteria; kingdom Pseudomonadati; phylum Pseudomonadota; class Betaproteobacteria; order Burkholderiales; family Sphaerotilaceae; genus Roseateles; species Roseateles sp. DB2. The sequence continues at coordinate 71,632 of NZ_JBPZGY010000005.1, forward strand.
GCGGCGCGCGAAGCGCACCTCGGCCAGCTCATGCGGCTGGCGGGCCAGGGGCAGGGCCGGCGCGGGGGGCAGGCAGTCCAGGCGGGCTGTCCAGTAGTCGCGGGCGCGTTGGAACTCGGGCTGCTCGTGCAGGGTTTGCTCGAAGAGGGCGTAGTCGCGGTAGCTGAAGGTCTGCGCCGGGGCCAGGTGCTGCGGGTCCTCGTAGGCCTGCCGCCATTCCTGGAAGAAGAGGAACATGCTGGAAGCGTCGATGATCAGCATGTCCAGGCTGACGAAGAGGCGCAGCTGCTCCCCCGGCAGCCGGGCGGCGCGGATGGCGAACAGCGGCCACTGGTCGACGGGGCCGCGCCTGTGCGAGAGCTGCTCGCGCTGGGCCAGCAGGGCGGCCTCGGCCTGCGCATCGGCCTGCTGGCGCAGGTCCAGGCATTCGATGCGGTAGAGAGGCACTTCGGGCAGCACGCGCTGGGTGCCGTCCTCGCTGATCACGGCGCGCAGCATGTCGTGGCGGCGGATCAGGCCCTGCAGCGCCGCCTCCAGCCGAGCGAGATCCAGCCCTTCGCGCTGGAACTCGAAATAGCAGTGGGTGGAGAAGCCGCCCAGCTCCACGAAGGGCTGGCGGCCCATCCAGTAGGCGTGCTGGACGTCGGTCAGTGCAAAGGGCTCGTGGCGCTGCGCCGGCCGGGGCTGGACCTGGGGCAGGGCGCTGCGGCGGTCCTGGCTCTGCAGCAGGCGCAGGATCTCGGACTTGCCGGCGCTCAGCGCTGCGCGCAGCTCCTCGTCCAGGGCGCCCTTGGGGGCCGAGATGCGCAGCTGCGCGCCCTCGGCCTGCAGCTGGATGCCGCGCTGGCGCAAGCGCAGCAACAGGGCTTCCATGCTGTCCTGCGGGGCCGCGGCGGGTGCCTCGTCGTCCAGGGCCGGGGGCTGGCTGATGCTGAAGTCGGTGTTCACAGAAGGATCTCCTCGAGGCCTTGCTCGGCGCTGGGGGTGGCGTCGACGGGGCGCATGTCCTGCAGCAGCAGCAGGCGGTGCAGGACGGCCACCAGCTCACGCGCCGTGGTGTTGGCCAGCAGCTGGCGCAGCGGCAGCTCGATGCCGGTGTCATGGGCCAGCTGCTTGCGCAGCTCCAGCGCCATGAGGGAATCGAAGCCCAGCTGGCTCAGTGCGGTGTCGGGGAAGCTGGGGGTCAGGTCTTGCCTGCGTGCCGGGCTGAGCCGCAGGACCTGGAAGGCCTGCTGCCGCAGATGGTCCAGCAGGGCCTGGCGGGCGGCCTCGGGCGGCAGCTGCAGCAGGGTGGCGGGCAGGGCGGGGCGGGTGGGCGGTTCCACGGGGACTGGGGCCGCGGCGGGTTTGCGCTGGCCCAGGGTGCCTGCCGGCAGGTGTCCGCCTGCCGAGCCGGGGGCGGCGGGCTGGAACCAGTGCGCCTCGGTCTGGAAGGGATAGACAGGCAGGCCCTGGACCTGCTGCCAGGCCTGCGCGCCGTCGTCACCACGGGCTGCGTACCAAGCCGGCCAATCGGTCTCGCCACTGGACACGCTCCAGCGCGCCAGGGCCTCCAGCCAGTGTCGGGCCTCGTCCCGGCCGCGGCGCAGGCTGCTCAGCCACAGGCGGCCGGCGCTGTCCAGCAGGGGGTGGCGGCGGGCCAGGCTGCTGAGTACCGGGTCCGGGCCGATCTCGATGAGACGGCTGCAGTCCTGGGTGGCCAGGGTCTGCAGGCCGGCCTCGAACTCGACGGTCTGGCAGGCGTGGTCCAGCCAGTAGTCGGTGCAGGCCAGGGCCTCGCCGCGGAGCTGGCCGTCGAGGTTGCTGATGAGAGGCAGGCGCGGTGGCTGCAGCGACACATTGGCCAGCACCTCGGCAAAGGCGGTCCGCATGGCCCGCATCGAGGGCGAATGGAAGGCGCGCTGGCCAGTCAGGCGCCGTGCCTCCAGGCCGTGCTGCAGGGCCCGCGCCTGCCAGCGCTCGACGGCCTCGGGGGCGCCGCCCAGCACCAGGCAGTCGACCGCATTGCGGGCGGCCAGGGCCAGCTCGCTGCCGGCCAGTGCGTCCTGGCAGAGGGCCTGCAGAGCGGGTGCGGGGCCTTGCAGCACCAGCATGGCGCCGGGTGGGGTCAGGTCCTGCATCAGGCGGCCGCGCTCGGCGACCAGGCGCAGGCCGTCGGCCAGACTGAAGACGCCGGCCACGCAGGCGGCCACGTACTCGCCCAGGCTGTGGCCCAGCAGCACATCGGGCCGCACGCCTGCTGCCGCCCACAGCTGGGCCAGGGACCACTCCAGCGCGAAGAGGGCGGGCTGGGCATGGGCGGTGTCGTCCAGCTGCAGGGGCGTGACGGCGCCAGGGGGCTCGGGGTACAGGGCCTCGGTCAGCGAGAAGCCCAGCCAGGGCTGCAGCAGCGCGGCACAGTGGTCCATGCTTCGGCGGAACACCGGCTCGCTGCGGTAAAGGCCGCGACCCATGTCCGGGTACTGGCTGCCCTGGCCGGTGAAGAGGAAGGCCGTGCGGTGCGCCGGGCCCACTGGGTGCTCAGCGGTGAACAGCGCCGGATCCGCCTCGCCGCGGGCGTGGGCGCGCAGGGCGGCGGCCGCGGTGGCGCCATCCTCGGCCACCACCGCCAGGCGATGGGGCAGGGCGGAGCGCCGCAGGGCTGCGGCCTGGCAGATCAAGGGCAGCGGGGCCTGCGCGTCATCAAGCTGCTGCGCATAGGCCCGGGCCAGCTGCTGCAGCGCACGCTCGCTGCGGGCGGACAGCAGCAGCAGCGCCGGGCCCTGCGCGGCGGCTGGCCGCGGCGGGGCAGGGCAGGCAGGCGCCTCCTCCAGGATCACATGCGCATTGGTACCGCCAAATCCGAAGGAGCTCACGGCCGCCCGGCGCGGCGCGGCGCCGCGGGGCCAGGGCTGCGCCTCGCGGGCCACCTGGCAGCCGCCGCCCTCCAGGCGCAGAAGGGGGTTGAGCTGCTGCACGTGCAGGCTGGCCGGGATGCGCTCATGCCGCAGGGCCAGCAGGACCTTGCACAGGCCCGCCAGGCCGGCCAGCGGCTCGGCATGGCCGATATTGCTCTTGACCGAGCCCACCCACAGCGGCGCGCCGGCCGTGCGGCCGTAGACCTGCTGGATGGACTCCATCTCGATGGGATCCCCCAGCGAGGTCCCCGTGCCGTGTGCCTCCAGGTAGCTCACCGACTGAGCCTGCAGGCCGGCGCCGGCCAGGGCCTTGCGCATCACCGCCTGCTGGGCTGGGCCGTTGGGGGCGGTGAGGCCGTTGCTGCGGCCGTCCTGGTTGACGGCGGAGCCACGCAGCAGGCCCAGCACGCGGTCGCCGTCGCGCTGGGCCTCGGACAGGCGCTTGAGCACGACCATGGCGCAGCCCTCAGCCCGTACATAGCCGTTGGCGCTGGCGTCAAAGGCGCGGCAGCGGCCGTCCGGCGAGAGCATCTGGGCCTGGGACAGCGCCACGTACAGATCCGGCGCCAGCAGGGCGTTGACGCCGCCGACCAGGGCCAGGCCGCAATCGCCGTCCAGCAGGGCGCGGCGCGCCTGGTGCAGGGCCACGAGGGAGGAGGAGCAGGCGGTCTCGACCGTCCAGCTCGGGCCCTGCAGGCCCAACACATAGGACAGGCGGTTGGCCAGGATGCTGGCCTGGTTGCCGGTGCCGAAGTAGGCGTCCAGGGGCTGGCCCTGGCGCAGCTGCAGCAGCTGGTAATCGTGGGTCATGGCACCGATGAAGACGCCCGTGTCGCTGCCCGCCAGGCGCTCGGCGCGCAGGCCGGCGTCTTCCAGGGCATGCCAGCAGGTCTGCAGCAGCAGGCGCTGCTGGGGGTCCATGGCGTCGGCCTCGCGGGCGGAGATGCCGAAGAAGGCCGCATCGAACTGCTCGATGCCCTCGATGAAGCCGCCCCAGCGGCTGCAGCTGCGCCCGGGCTGGCCGGGTTCTGCGCTGGTGATGGCCTGGGCGTCCCAGCGTGCGGCGGGCACTTCGGTGATGGCGTCCCGGCCCTGGTCCAGCAACTGCCAGAAGGCCTCGGCGCCGTCGGCACCCGGCAGGCGGCAGGCCATGCCGATGATGGCGATGGGCTCGTCCTGGGCCTGGGCCGGGCGGGGGCTGTCGGTGAGGGCAGACCCCTCGCTGCCCAGGGCTGCCAGCAGTGCCGAGATGCGCGGCTGGGCATAGAGCAGGGTGGGCTCCACCCGGCGGCCCAGGTGTGCGGACAGCTCGCCGGACAGGGTCACCAGGTCCAGGGAGTCCAGTCCCATGCTGGCAAAGCTCTGCTCGGTGCTGAGCAGCTCCTGTGGCAGGTGGCTCAGCACGGCGCAGCGCGCGAGCAGCCAGCGGGAGAGCTCGGGGTTGGCGGGGCGTGCGGCTGCGGCAGTGCCTGGGGCTGTGCTTGGGGCTGTGCTTGGGGCAATGGGCGGTGCAGCGGGCGTGGCCGGGGCAGTGTCCTGCCACTGGTGCAGGGGCTTGAGCCCGCCTTCCAGGAACAGCTGCCGGCAGGCATGGCGCTGGATCTTGCCGCTGGAGGTCATGGGCAGGCTGGCCGGTCGCAGCAGGCAGACGGCATGCAGGTGCAGGCCGTGCTGGGCGGCCATGGCCTCGCGCAGGGCGGTGGTGACGGCCTCGCCGTCCAGGCGGTGGCGCTCGGCGCGGCGCACCTCCTGCAGCAGCACCAGTTGCTCCTGCCCGTCCTTCTGGATGGCGAAGGCGGCGCCCTGCGCGCCGGCCAGGGCCTCGTGCGCCTGCTGGGCGCTGCGCTCCAGGTCCTGGGGGTAGTGGTTCTGGCCGCGGATCACGATGACGTCCTTGATCCGCCCGGTGATGAAGAGCTGGCCCTCGTGCCAGGCGCCCAGGTCCCCGGTGCGCAGCCAGGGGCCGCTGCCATCGGCGAGGCGGGCCAGAAAGGCCTGCTCGCTCAGCGCGGCCTGGCGCCAGTAGCCCTGGGCGACGACGGCGCCGCGCACCCAGATCTCGCCGATGCGGCCGTCCGGGCAGGCTTCAGCGCGCTGCGGGTCGGCGATCACGGCCTCGGCGCCGGGCCAGGCCTGGCCGCAGCCTACCAGCGCGGTGCAGGGCTGGCCGGCCTCGGCCTGCTGCAGCAGGCCGCGGGCCAGGGCGGCGCTGCTGGCGTGCACCACGGGCGGCGCCTGCAGGCGGGGCTGGCGGGTGACGGTCAGCGTGGCCTCGGCCAGGCCGTAGCCCGGGCTCAGGGCCTCGGCGCGCAGGCCGAAGCGGGCGAACTGCTGGTGGAAGCGGGCCAGGGTTTCGGCGCGCACGGGCTCGGCGCCGTTGCCGGCCACGGCCCAGCGGGAGAGGTCCAGGGCGAGCGTGGGTTGGGCCTGTGCCGCCTGGCAGCAGAGCTCGTAGGCGAAGTTGGGCGCATAGCTGGCCGTGCCGCCGTAGTGGCTGAGGGCCTGCAGCCAGCGCAGGGGCTGCTGCACAAAGGCCAGGGGCGGCATCAGCACCACGGTGCCGCCTTCATGGAACATCTGCAGCAGGCCCAGGATCAGGCCCATGTCGTGGAACAGGGGCAGCCAGCTGACGAAGACATCGTCCTCGCCCAGGCCCGGCGCGCAATGCCAGCCGGCGGCATGGGCCAGCAGATTGCCGTGCGTGACGATGACGCCGCGGGGCTGGCTGGTGGAGCCTGAGGTGTACTGCAGGTAGGCCACGCTGTCGCGGTCCAGCAGGGGCGGCTGCCAGGAGTCCGCATCGCAGGCTTCGCCTGCCGGGCCTTGCAGCCGGCCATCGTCGTCGATGCGCAGCACTGGGCAGGCCAAGCCGGCGCAGGCCTCGCGCAGGGCCTCGCTGCCGTCCTGCGTGGCGCTGACCAGGGCGGCGCGGGCCTCGCAGTCGCCGGCGATGTGGGCCATGCGCCGCGCATGCATGCTGTTGCTGGGTGGGTAGCCCGGCACGGGAATGGCGCCCGCGTAGAGGCAGGCCAGGAAGCTGAGCACGTAATGCACGCCGGAGGGCAGCATCAGCAGCACATGGCGGCCCTGCAGGCCCTGCGACTGCAAGGCCGCGGCCAGGCCGCGGGCACGCAGGTCCAGCTGGGCATAGCTCAGCCTTGCGCCCTCGCGCTCGCCATCGGGCAGGAAGACGAGGGCGGCATGATCCGGCCTGCGCGCGGCCTGGGCACGCAGCAGCGCCACCCAGGAGGGCAGGGCGGGGTCGGACGGGACGGCGGTGGACGGTGACTCGGACATGGGCTCAGTCATGGACGTGGGGACGTGGCGTGGTGAGCCGGGGCGCCGCGGCGCCGCCTGCGGGGAGCGGTGGGCGGACGGCCGGGGCTTCAGTAGCCGGGGTATTCCATCTGCAGGGCCACCCAGGCGGCGGTGCGGGGGCCGTAGTCGGCGGCGATGCCCTTGAGCGCCTGGTCCAGGGCGAGCAAGGGCTCCACGGCATCGGGGGCTGACAACATGCGTCGCGGCGCGTCGGCACCCACCACGCGGTCGGGGATGAGGGTCAGACCGCGCCGCGAGCGGATCGTGCCGGGGCGGGGCGCCACGGTCAGGGCCGTGGAGCGGTAGGTGGCGGAGTAGACCTCGGCCTTCAGGGCCAGGGCGATCTCGTCGACGCCCTGGTCCACCGGAATGCCGACGTCCTCGTGGGACCAGAAGGCGATGGCATTGCCGCCGATGGTGAGCTTGTGCTTCCAGCTCATCTGGAAACGTTCGCCGGGGTGCTGGGCCGACCAAGCCATGCCGGCGCCGCCCAGTTCGCGGGCCAGCTGCGTGGCACGCTCGGTGCCCGCGATGGCCTCGACCAGGGCCAGGGACACGGGGATGGTGGCGCTGACGCCCGTGGTGGTGATCACGCGCCGGTCTTCGACGTAGCGCAGATGCTGTTGCCACTGCACCTGCGGGAACTTCTTGCGCAGATCGTCGCGCGAGTACCAGTGGCCGGTGGCTCGGCGCCCGTCCAGCAGGCCCGCGCGGGCCAGCACCCAGACGCCGTCGCACACGCCGACGATGGTCGCGCCCTTGGCTGCCTGGGATTTGACCCAGGCCAGCAGGGCGGGGTCGTCGTCCTTGTGCACGGCGGGCACGATGACGTAGTCCGCGCCCTCCGGGTGCTCCTGGTCGAAGCGGGCGGTGGTGGCCTGCGGCTCCACATTCATGGGAGCGGGGAACATGCGGATGGGCCCTGGCTGGGTGGCCAGGGCCTGGACCTCGGCCACGCCGGCCGCGCTCAGCACGCCGTAGGGCAGGACGTAGTCGGTGAGTTCGGTGTAGTAGTTCTCGGCGACGATGGCAACCAGGGGCTTGCTGCGTCCGTGCCGGGGGCGGTAGGGGCTCAGGCGCTCAGCCGTCTGCTGCGGGGCCTCGGCTGCAGCCGAGGGCCGGACAAGGCCAGGCGCAGCGCCGGTGCCCGATGCGCTCTGGGCCTGCGCACCGGCCTGCGCACCGGCCAGCGTGCCCAGGGCAAAGAGCAGGATCAGGGTGGTCTGGAAGAGGCGCATGGGGCGTCCTGCGGATGACGAGTACCTGGCCTCAGGAGGCCGAGGGCGGCAGCACGGTGTTGAAGGTGATGCGGTCGGCGCCACGGGCGGACTGCACCTCCAGCTTGATTTCCCACCAGCCGGTCATGTTGAACTTCATGCCCTCCAGCACATAGGCGCCCGGCACGCCCGCGGCGCTGACCCGCGGCTGCGTGGGAAAGCCGTGACCATGCTCGGGCATGCCGCCGTCCACCGCGATGCGGGCATCGGGCACGGGCTGGCCTTGGGCGTCCAGCAGGCGGATGTTCCAGCTGTGGATCTTGTTGACGCGCAGTGGCTCGGCCGGCGGGCTCAGCTCGATGCGGTAGGTGCCGGCATCGGTGTTGCGCTGCAGGGCGAGGTTGAGGTCGGGGGCGGGGTGCGATTCCATGCGCGCATGGCTCATGTCGCCGTGCGGGGCGCAGGCGCCCAGCGCCAGGGCGGAGATCAGCAGGGGCAGCAGACGGTGGACGGTGTTCATGGGAAAGCTCCGCGATGAGGAACAAAGGCCTTAGGGGCAGGGGACAAGGGCGGTCAGACGTGGCGCAGGGCATCCACGATGTTCTGGCGGGCGGCGCGCAGCGAGGGCAGCCAGGCCGAGAGCGAGGCGACCAGGATCAGGCCCAGGGTCGTGCCGGCGATGAGGCCGGTCTCGCCCCAGACGCGGATGATCAGCGGCACCGGCGAGCGGCCCGGCGGCGTCCAGGTCAGGCCGCTGTGGTTGATGAGGCCGGCCAGGCTGGCGGCGATGCTCACGCCCAGCACCGCGCCCACGATGCCCAGCAGCAGGCCCTCCTGCATGAAGAGGCGGCGCAGCTTGGCGCGGCGCAGGCCCATGGCGCGCAGGGTGCCGATCTCCACGGTGCGCTCGATCACCGCCATGCTCATGGTGTTGCCCACGGTGAAGAGCACGATGGCTGCGATCAGCAGGGCCACGAAGCCGAACAGCGTGGCGAACATGGCCAGGGCCTGGCCATAGAAGGGATTGAGCGCGCTGAAGTCCAGCACCTCGACCGGCTCCTGCGGGAAGCGCTCGGCCAGCAGTTGCTCCAGTCGCGCCTTGGCGGCCGGAATCTGGTCCGTGTGCTGCAGCTGCAGCACGATGGCCGTGGCCTTGGGGGCTTCCTTGCCGAAGACCAGTTGCTGGGCCTGGGCCAGGTGCAGGCCCACGTAGACGTCGTCGAACTCCTTGACGCCCTGCTCCTCGGCCTTGACCACCTGCAAGCGGGCGACATTGGGCGCACCCTGCGCAGTGGCGGCCAGCATCTCGATGGCGGCGGCCGTGGCCTGCGGCGCTGTCTCGGCGCCATTGGCCAGACTGCCCAGGGCGGCGATGTCTGAGGGCAGATCCGCAGCGGGGGCGGCGGAGGTCTTGGGGCTGGGCTTGGGGGCGGCCGCAGCGGGCTGGCAGTCCTGCAGCTTCAGCGGTCCGCACAGTTGCAGCACGCGGGCCAGGCCGGTGCCCAGCACGGCGGTCTCGGGGCCTGTGCCGGTCAGGGCCATCTGGGGCACCTGCACGGGGAAGTTGTAGCCGTTCCAGGCGCGCATGCGGTTCTGGTCCTCGACGACCACCCCCAGGCCCAGGGCCGTGCGGGAGACGCCGGCGCCGAAGTTGCCTGCGATGCCCTGCAACTGCAGGGTCGGCGTGGCCACCAGCACCAGGGGCTTGAGCACCGGGTCCTGCTGGATGGCGGCGATGATCTCGCGGTACTGCGCCAGGCCGTAGGCGGCCGGGTTGCCGCTGCCGTAGCGGTAGTAGCCCTCGCGCTGGATCTGCAGGTGGCCACCGTATTTCACGTAGTCGGTCTGCAGGCCATAGGTGATGTTGCGGCTGTAGCCGCCGAAGAGCAGCACCGCGTTGGCGCCGACGATCATGGCCAGCAGCGTGGTGATGGAGCGGCGGCGGTTGCGCAGCAGATTGCGCCAGGCCAGGGAGAGTGTGTTCATGCGGCCACCTTCAGGGCGTCGGCACGGCGCAGCTCGACGATGCGGCCGTCCTTGATGCGGACTGTGTCGTCAGCGGCCGCCAGGACCTGGGGATCATGGGAGGAGATGACGAAGCTGACCTGCTGCTCGCGCTGAAGCTGGCGCATCAGCTCGATGATGCTGGCGCCGGTCTGGCTGTCGAGGTTGGCCGTGGGCTCGTCGGCGAGGACCAGCTGGGGGCGTGCCGCGAGGGCTCGCGCAATGGCCACGCGCTGGCGCTGCCCGCCCGAGAGCTCGCCCGGGCGCCGACGCGCTTGCTCGGACAGGCCCACGGCAGCCAGCATGTCAGCAACACGCGCCTTGCGCTCGGCCTTGTCCATGCCCAGCATCACCAGCGGGTATTCGACGTTCTCCGCAGCATTGAGCACGGGCAGCAGGTTGAAGTTCTGGAAGACCACGCCCAGGTGGCGGGCGCGGAAGTCGGAGAGCTGGTCGTCGTCCATCGCGACGATGTCGTGGCCCGCTACGTGGATGCGCCCGGCGTCAGGGCGGTCCAGGCCGCCGATGAGGTTCAGCAGCGTGGTCTTGCCACTGCCGGATGCGCCGCTGATGACGGTCAGCAGGCCGGCACGCACTTCCAGGTTGATGTCCTGGAGCGCTGCGACGCCCACGGCATCCAGGTGGTAGGTCTTGGCGACGGCATGGAGGTGCACGGCGATCATGAGGGGCCTGCGGGAGTTCGGGGTCTGGGGAATCCAGCACGCAGGGCGTTCCATGCATGGCTGGCGTCGACCGGGCCGAAGGATATAGAAGGAGGCAAGCCGGGAAACCTGTTCGTTCGTACATCCTTCGGCCGGCTTTTGGGCGGGACTTTTGCCGTGGCTTTGGCGAAAATCCAGGCGCACCGGCAGCGCGTTAGCAGCTGTCGGGCCAGGGAGCCCAGAATGAGTCCGAACCGCAAGCCGCAGGTCCTGCTGACCCGCCGCCCTCTTCTTCTCGCACCGCCTCTTTGCAGAGTGAGCTGACACCATGACGGAGACAGTCCACCGCATCTTCGCCCCGCCCGCCGAGGCGGCCAGCGATCTGGAACAGGCCAATACCGACGCAGTCCGCAGCCAGGTTCGCTACCTCGTGGCCGTGCGCCCCATCGAGTTCTTCAGGCAATCGGAGATCATCGACCCCGCCCATGTGCAGGAGCTGGCGAGCCGCATTGCGGCACTGGGCCTGTGGACCTCTGCCCTGCCCGTGGAGGCTGGCAGCGGCTATGTGATGGACGGCAACCACCGCCTGGCTGCGGCACGCCTGCTGGGCCTGCGCCGCCTGCCCTGCATCCCTCTGCAGTACGGGGACAAGCGCATTGACGTGCGCTGCTGGGCCTCGGGCCGCGGCTACTCCTACAGCGAGTTGATGGGGTTTGTGGAGAGCGAGCAGCTGCTGCCCTACAAGACCACGCGCCATGCCTTCATGCCCAATCTGCCGGAGACGGAGATTTCGGTCGGCCTGCTGCGCTGAGCATCGGGCCGTGGCGGGAGCCCGGCCATCGATCCGGCCATGGCGGCCTATCCCGGGCGCACGGCCACTCATGGAAAAGGGCGCCGAGGCGCCCTGTCCCTTGCCTGGCCCGTGGACTGGCTCCACCCGCCGTGCCGGGCCTTGCCGGGTCTGCCCTGGCACCTTTGACGGCAGGCAGACCGTGTCCTCAGTTGGCCGGGAGCTGATCCAGCTGGTCGGTGTCTAGGGACTCCAGAGGCGTCAGATGGTCGAAGCCGGTGCCCACCTCCAGCCATTCCGCCAGGGTGCTGTCCCGCACCTCCAGCCCATCCAGGGATGCGGGCATTTCCTGGATCTCCGGATGGCTGACCGGGCGGACTTGGTAGGGGGCGAAGTAGAAGTCGAGACTGAGGCTGGGCATGTCGGGGACTCACGACGTTTTCTATGGGCCGAAGCATCGCTGCTTGGCGGCCTGATGGCAGCCCCCCCCGAAGGGCGTCCCCGGGACGCGGGGGGTCGGTTGTCACCCCCCCTCGTTCCGTGAGGAACCTTTCCATTCTTGCCGGCCCTGCCCTCGGGCGCATGGCGCCACATGGCAGCCGGCGGGCTGCCGCGCCTGGCAGAGGCAGCCTCACGGGTTCAGGGGCTGAGCCGGGCGTGCGCATTCGATGCCGGCCTGGGCTCAGCCCAAGCCTGGCGGACTGACAGCCTCAGGGGTCCCCATGTGCCCCGCATGTCCTGCATCCCCCGCTTCCCAGCCTGGGTGAGACGAGGCCGGTCCTCATGAGGCTCAGTGCGCCGGAGCAGGCGCCGGCTGGCTGACCACGGGTGCGCGGCTCACGCGGGTCTTGCCGCCGGTGGTCACGAGGATGACCGCGTCGCCAGGGATGAAGTTCTCCTGGCCCTTGGCCTGTACGACGGAGCGGCGTTCGCCATTGCGCAGTTGCACCAGGATCTCCAGGGCTTCCTCGCGGGTGGCGCTGCGCTCGATGGCGTTGCCGATCACGGCGCCAGCCACGGCGCCCAGCACGCCGACGACCTGACCCTCGCGGCGGCCGCCCACCGAGGAACCGGCCACTGCGCCCACCACGCCGCCGGTCACCGCGCCGGCACCGCTCTGGCTGCCGTCCACGGTGACGGGGCGCACGCTCAGCACGGTGGCGTCCACGACCTGGGACATGCGCTGGGCGTCATGACGCTGGACGACGTCCGGGTTGCTGGTGGAGCAGGCGCCCAGCAGGCTGAGGGCGAGGACGCTGGCGCAAAGGGTGAAGGTCTTGTTCATGGTGAGGATTCTCCTGGTGGTGTCTGCCACCACAAACGTGGTGGAGGCAGCGGCGTTGACGCCTTGACGCTACTTTACCCAGCGAGGGCGGCTCGACGGAGCACCGTACGTGACGACTGGGTCGGAGTTTTGTGTACGTTCCGTGACGGCCGGCCCGGGGCTGGCCTGGCGTGCCGACTCGCCAGCGGCATCAACGCTGGCCTGACGACGGGCGTTGAGCTTGAAAGAGGGCATCACAGTTCCTCCAGGACGCAATGCATGTACCAGCGTTGGGGGCGGCGGCCAAAACCCTGAAATGTCATGCCCGCGCCCGCTGCTCCTTGTGGATCCGAATGAAGCTGAGCGAGCCAGAAGGGCTGCCGATTGCGTGGGCGCGCTCCTGTCGCTGGAAGCGTGCCTACGCTGGACCTCATGGATGGCAAGTTCGCCGACGCGGCCCATCAGTCGACGAATCCTGCTCATCTGCTGAACGCAGAGCGAATCCGGCCGGTGTCCCCACTCTGAGGGCTGCATTCACGGCGGCGATCCCGCCGTGTCACCCATGCAGCCGGCTGCTCCTCGGCACGCTGGCCAGCAGGAACTCCATCTGGTCGACCAGGATGCGGCGGCCACGCAGAATCATGTCCTCGTGGAGGCTGGGCACATAGGGCAGGTAGAGCAGGCTCATGCGGGCCTCCTCGGGCAGGCGGTCGGCCTTGCGGCCGTTGCAGCTGCGGCAGGCGGTGATGCAGTTCATCCAGCTGTCGCGCCCGCCGCGCGAGCTGGGCACGATGTGCTCGCGGGTGAGGTCGTCCTCGGGGAAAGCGCGGCCGCAGTAGGCGCAGAGGTAGCGGTCGCGGGCAAAGAGCTTGTGGTTGGACAGCGCCGGTTCCTGGCGCCAGGCCCGCGAGGGCACGGCCCCGCGCACGGCGATGATGGGGTGGACCTCGATGCGGGACTGCAGCCCGGTGCGCCGCTGCAGCCCGCCGCGCAGGACCTGGCAGGGCTCGCCCAGGGTCCAGGCGATGCCGTCATTCGCATAGAGGGCGGCCGCGTCCCGGGTGGTGATCCAGGCCTGCGGTCGCCCCGAGACATCCAGTTGCAGAACATCCACGGCGCTGACCTCCAAGCCCTCAGGGTACTGCAGGTCCGCCGACGGACTCAAGGCGCCGACGAGGGCAGGGCCCGCGATCCGGGGCACTGTGGGCCGTTGGCCACCCGTCAAGCGCCTGTCATCGAGGCCACTCAGACTGGCAGGTCTGCCTCTTGCCCCGCTGCGGACTCAGGCCGTCCGTTGTTGGGTTTGTCTGGCCATCTGCTGCATTGCAGCAAATATCAGGGTTCACCCTGGAATCCAGCGGCCCAGCGTGCGCTTCTAGGCGGATGCCCCTAGAAAGCCCGGTGCGAGGCTTGCACAGGGGGCGGTCTTTTGGGCAAAAATAGAACGATCGTTCGTTTTATTATTGACGCCCTCAGCGCTCACGAAAGACCACCGTGCCCACCGCCACCACGCCCGCCAGCAAGCCCGAGACCCGGGCTCCGCGCCGTGCCGTCCGCTCCCTGCAAAAAGGGCAGCAGACGCGCGCCGCCATTCTGGAGGCGGCCCTGGGACTGGCCTCGCACATGGGCCTGGAGGGCTTGTCCATCGGCGCCCTGGCCGATGTGACCAAGATGAGCAAGTCCGGCGTCTTTGCCCATTTCGGCTCGCGCGAGGAACTGCAGATCGCGGTGGTGCGTGAGTATCACGCCAAATTCGAGGAAGAGGTCTTCTTCACGGCGATCCGCGAACCGCGCGGCCTGCCGCGCCTGCGCGCCCTGTACGAGCGCTGGGTGCGTCGCGTGTCGGTGGAAATCGACTCGGGCTGCATCTACATCTCCGGTGCCGTCGAGTTCGACGACCGCCCGGGCCCGGTGCGCGACGCGCTGGTGTCCATGGTCAAGGCCTGGCACGCGGCCCTGCACAAGGCCATTCTTCTGGCCAAGGAAGAAGGCCATCTGGCCGCCGATACCGACGCCCTGCAGATCCTCTTCGAGCTGCACGGCCTGATCCTCTCCCTTCACCACGATGCGCGCTTCATGCGCAGCCCCGGCGCCCTGGAGCGCGCCGGCAAGGGCTTCGAGCGCGTCATCGCCTCCTGCATCACCGCGGCTGGCCATCAGGTCGACCGGGGGCAGGGGCCCGAAACCGATGCCCCCGACACGGGGTCCAAGTCCCGCGGCGCTGCCGCCTCGCGCAAGCGCGCCTGATCTCTCACCACAAGTCCACACAGGAGCCGACCATGCCCACCTACACCCCTCCCCTGCGCGACATGCAGTTCGTGATGCACGAGCTGCTGAATGTGGTTGACGAGCTCAAGATGCTCCCCGCCCATGCCGACATCGACGCCGACACCATCAACGCGGTGCTGGAAGAGGGCGGCAAGTTCTGCGCCGAGGTCATCGCTCCGCTGAACCTCAGCGGTGACGCCGAAGGCTGCAAGTTGGACAAGACCACGCATGAGGTCACCCCGCCCAAGGGCTTCAAGGAAGCCTACAAGCAGTACGTGGAAGGCGGCTGGCCTGCGCTGTCCTGCGACCCGGCCTACGGTGGCCAGGGCCTGCCGGTGCTGGTGAACCAGGGCATGTACGAGATGATGAACTCGGCCAACCAGGCCTGGACCATGTACCCCGGCCTGAGCCACGGCGCCTACGAGGCCCTACACGCCCATGGCACGCCCGAGCAGAAGTCCACCTACCTGACCAAGCTGACCAGCGGCGAGTGGACCGGCACCATGTGCCTGACCGAACCGCACTGCGGCACCGACCTCGGCCTGCTGCGCACCAAGGCCGAGCCCCAGGCTGACGGCACCTACAAGATCACCGGCGCCAAGATCTTCATCTCGGCCGGCGAGCACGACCTGGCCGAGAACATCGTCCACCTGGTGCTGGCCCGCCTGCCGGACGCTCCTGCCGGTTCCAAGGGCATCTCCCTGTTCATCGTGCCCAAGTTCCTGGTGAACGCCGACGGCACCCTGGGCGCGCGCAACGGCATCTTCTGTGCCGGCCTGGAGCACAAGATGGGCATCCATGCCAACTCCACCTGCCAGATGGTGCTGGAAGGCGCCATCGGCACCATGGTGGGCGAGCCCAACAAGGGCCTGGCCGCCATGTTCGTGATGATGAACGCCGCCCGCCTGGGCGTGGGCAACCAGTCCCTGGGCCTGACCGAGGTGGCCTATCAGAACGCCGTGACCTACGCCAAGGACCGCATCCAGATGCGCGCCCTCTCGGGCCCCAAGGCACCGGACAAGGCTGCCGACCCCATCATCGTGCACCCCGACGTGCGCAAGATGCTGCTGACCGCCCGCGCCTATGCCGAAGGCGGCCGCGCCCTGTCGACCTACGTCGCCCTGCAGCTGGACAAGGCCCTCTCCTCGGACGATGAGGACGAGCGCAAGGAATGCGAGGCCGAAGTCGCCCTGCTGACTCCCATCATCAAGGCCTTCCTGACCGACAACGGCTGGATCGCCACCTCGCACTGCATGCAGGTCTTCGGCGGCCACGGCTTCATCCACGAGTGGGGCATGGAGCAGTTCGTGCGCGATGCGCGCATCAACATGATCTACGAGGGCACCAACACCATCCAGTCTCTGGATCTGCTGGGCCGCAAGGTGCTGGGCAACAACGGCGCCACGCTGAAGAAGTTCGGCAAGAAGATCGCCAGCTTCGTCGAGGAAGAGGGCACCAGTGAAGCCATGCAGGAGTTCATCAACCCGCTGGCCGACCTGGGCGACAAGGTCACCAAGCTGACCACCGAGATCGGCATGAAGGCCTTCCAGAACCCCGATGAAGTGGGTGCCGCCGCGGTGGACTACCTGCGCGTCGTGGGCCATCTGTGCTTCGCCTATTTCTTCGCCCGTTCGGCCAAGATCGCCCTGGAGAAGCAGGGCAGCGGCGACCCCTTCTACACCGCCAAGCTGCACACCGCCCGCTTCTACTTCGCCAAGCTGCTGCCCGAGACGGCCTCGCTGATCCGCACCGCCCGTGCCGGCCTGCAGCCGCTGATGGCCATGGACGAAGCCCTGTTCTGAAGACAGGGTCAATGAAGGACCTGGCATTGCAGAGCAGGAAAGGCTCTGCGATGCTGGCGCTCCCGAAGCCCCGCCTCGGAGAAGGTGGGGCGTTCACATAAAACACAGGAGACTCGCCCATGACACGTGCCCTTGCCACTTCCCTGATCGCCACCGTGCTGCTCGCCGCACCCGCCTGGGCCCAGAGCTCGCCGGTGGGCCTGTGGAAGACCATCGATGACGACGGCAAGACCGAGAAGTCCCTGGTGCGCATCAGCGAAAGCAATGGCGTGCTGGTCGGCAACATCGAGAAGATCTTCGACCCCACGCACCAGGACTCCAAGTGCGATCTCTGCAAGGACGATCGCAAGGACAAGCCGGTGCTGGGCCTGCAGATCATCCGCGGCGTCAAGCACGACGCCGACGACAAGGCGCTGTGGACCGGTGGCGAGATCCTGGATCCCAACAACGGCAAGACCTACCGCACCCGGCTCAAGCCCATCGAAGGTGGCAAGAAGCTGGAGATGCGCGGCTACGTGGGCTTCTTCTACCGCACCCAGGTCTGGGTCCGCGTCGAGTAAGGCCTCAAGCGGACGCAGCCTGCCGAAGGCGGCGTCCACCCCCTGAATTGAAAGAGGAGTAATTCCGTGAGTCGATTCCAAGTTCGCAAAGTCGCCGTGCTCGGCGCTGGCGTCATGGGCGCGCAGATCGCTGCGCACCTGGTCAACGTCAAGGTGCCCGTGGTGCTGTTCGACCTGCCGGCCAAGGAAGGCCCCAAGAACGGCATCGTGACCAAGGCCGTCGAAGGCCTGAAGAAGCTCAAGCCTGCTCCCCTGGGCGTGCCCGAGGACGCCGCGCTGATCCAGCAGGCCAACTACGAAGAGCACCTGGAACTGCTCAAGGACTGCGACCTCATCATCGAGGCCATCGCCGAGCGCATGGACTGGAAGCTGGATCTGTACACCAAGATCGCTCCCTTCATCGCCCCGCACGCCATCGTGGCCTCCAACACCTCGGGCCTGAGCATCACCAAGCTCTCCGAAGTTCTGCCTGAAGAGATCAAGCCGCGCTTCTGCGGCATCCATTTCTTCAACCCGCCGCGCTACATGTACCTGGTGGAGCTGATCAACACCCCGACGACCCGTCCGGAAGTGATCGACCAGCTCGAAGGCTTCGTGACCACCGCCGTGGGCAAGGGCGTCGTGCGCGCCAATGACACGCCCAACTTCGTGGCCAACCGCGTCGGCATCGCCGGCATGATGGCCACCATGATCGAGGCCGAGAAGTTCGGCCTGTCCGTCGACGTGGTCGACGACCTGACCGGCAAGAAGCTCGGCCGCGCCAGCTCCGGCACCTTCCGCACGGCCGACGTCGTGGGCCTGGACACCATGGCCCACGTCGTCAAGACCATGCAGGACAACCTGAAGGACGACCCCTTCTTCTCGACCTACGCCACGCCCAAGGTGCTGGCCGGCCTGATCGAGAAGGGCGCCCTGGGCCAGAAGTCCGGCGCCGGCTTCTACAAGAAGGTGGGCAAGGACATCCAGCGCCTCGATTTCGCCACGGGCGAGTACGTGGCCGGCGGCAAGAAGGCCGACGAGATCGTCGCCCGCATGCTGAAGAAGCCCGCGGCTGACCGCATCAAGCTGCTGCGCGAATCGAGCAACCCGCAGGCCCAGTTCCTGTGGTCCATCCTGCGTGACAGCTTCCACTACGTGGCCGTGCACCTGGCCACCGTGGCCGACACCGCCCGCGAGATCGACTTCGCCATGCGCTGGGGCTTCGGCTCGCAACAAGGTCCCTTCGAGCTGTGGCAGGCCGCCGGCTGGACGCAGGTCGCCCAGTGGATCAAGGAAGACATCGAAGCCGGCAAGACCCTGGCCAGCGCCCCGCTGCCCGCCTGGGTGTTCGAAGGCCCCGTGGCCGAGAACGGTGGCGTGCACAGCGCCAACGGTTCCTGGAGCGCCGCCGAAGGCAAGTTCAAGCCCCGCGCCAAGCTGCCGGTGTACGAGCGCCAGGCCTTCCCCGAGTCCCTGGTGGGCGAGGGCGCTGTCGAGCCCCTCAAGGCCGGCACGGAAGAGTTCAAGAACGAGGAAGTGCGCGTCTGGAGCCTGGACGGCGAGGTGCTGATCGCCTCCATCACCGCCAAGCTGCACCTGATCAGCCCGACCGTGACCGAGGGTCTGCTCAAGGCTGTCGAGATCGCCGAAGCGAAGTACAAGGGCCTGGTGATCTGGTCGCCGGACGATGTGTTCTCGGCCGGTGCCAACCTCGAAGCCCTGATGCCCGTCTTCATGACCAAGGGCGCCAAGGGCATCGCCCCGGAAGAGAAGAAGCTGCAGGACATGATGCTGCGCGTGCGCTATGCACAGGTGCCCGTGGTTGCCGCCATGCGCGGCCTGGCCCTGGGCGGCGGCTGCGAGCTCGCCGTGCACTGCGCCCGCCGCGTGGCGCACATGGAGTCGTATGTCGGTCTGGTGGAAGTCGGCGTGGGTCTGATCCCCGGCGGCGGCGGCCTGACCTACATCGCCCGCCGTGCCGCTGAAATGGCGGCCGCTGGCAACTCCGGTGCCGACATCTTCGCCTTCCTGAAGGACGGCTTCACGACCGCGGCCACCGCCAAGGTCGCCACCTCGGCCGTGGAAGCGCGCAAGAACGGCTTCCTGCTGGACTCCGACCTGATCGTTCCGAACAAGGACGAGCTGCTCTTCGTGGCCAGCGCCCAGGTCAAGGCCATGGCCGACTCCGGCTATCGCGCCCCGATGAAGGCCCGCATCCCCGTGGCCGGCCGCTCCGGCATCGCCACCATCAAGGGCCAGCTGGCCAATATGCGTGACGGCGCCTTCATCAGCGAGCACGACTACCACCTGGCCAGCCTGATCGCCGACGTGGTCTGCGGTGGCGAAGTGGAAGCCGGTACCGTGGTCGACGAGGAATACCTGATGACCCTGGAGCGCAAGCACTTCTGCAGCCTGCTGGAGAACCCCAAGACGCAAGAGCGCATCATGGGCATGCTCCAGACCGGCAAGCCGGTGCGCAACTGAGTGGGGCTACTGCGCGAACGTCATGCGTCGTTGGGCGGTGCTCGGAATCCTCACGTACCTCCAGTACGTTCCGGTTCCTGCGCTCCGTCCGCCTAGCCTGACGTCCGCTCGCTACGCCCGGTGATAGCCCACATACGTCCTATGACTGCTGCCAACCGCCTCGCCCGCACCCTGTCCAAACTGGACGCGCTGCCCGCCGCCCTGCGCCCTCTGGCGCGCAATGCGGTGCTGCGCCGCGCCGTGCCCTTCACCGGCACGGCCAAGCTGGACTTCCTGCGGCTGGAGCCGGCGGTGGCGGAGATCGCCATCGCCAACCGCCGCCCGGTGCAGAACCACATCGGTGGCGTGCATGCCGCCGCCATGGGCCTGCTGGCCGAAACGGCCACGGGCATGGTGGTGGGCATGAACGTGCGCGACGACTGCCTGCCCTTGTGCAAGTCCATGCACCTGGCCTTCAGGAAGCGCGCGACGGGCGGCCTCAGCGCCCGTGCCGTGCTGACCGAGCAGCAGCGCCAGCTGATGCAGGCCGAGCCCAAGGGCGAGGTGAGCGTGCAGGTGACGGTGACCGACGAGGCCGGGCTGAACCCGGTGGAATGTGAATTTGTCTGGGCCTGGGTTCCCAAGAACGCCCCAGCGCCCGCCAAGAACTGAAAGGTTGAAATCATGGCCAAGCAAGTGCAAGAAGCCTATATCTGCGCCGCCACGCGCCTGCCCATCGGCAAGTCCGGCCGCGGCTACTACAGGAACACCCGTCCGGACGAGATGCTGGTGCGCGCCATGCAGGCCGCCCTGGCCCAGGTGCCGGGCCTGGATCCGGCTGCCATTGAAGACGCCATCGTGGGCTGCTCCTTCCCCGAAGGCGAGCAGGGCATGAACATCGCCCGCGTCGGCGCCGTGCTGGCCGGCCTGCCCAATTCCGTGGGCGGCGTGACGGTCAACCGCTACTGCGCCTCGGGCATCACCGCCCTGCAGATGGCCGCTGACCGCATCCGCGTGGGCGAGGCCGAGGTGATGATCGCCGCCGGTGTCGAGTCCATGTCCATGGTCCCGATGGGCGGCAACAAGCCCTCGCTGTCTCCCGCCATCTTCGAGCGCGACGCCAACATCGGCATCGCCTATGGCATGGGCCTGACCGCCGAGAAGGTCGCCCAGCAGTGGAAGGTCAGCCGCGAAGATCAAGACGCCTTCGCGCTGGAGTCCCACCGCCGCGCCCTGGCCGCCATCGAGGCCGGCCACTTCAAGGCTGAGATGACGCCTTTTGAGATCCTCGAGCGCATCCCCGATCTGGCCACCGGCGAGATCACCCTGAAGAAGCGCACGGTCGACATCGACGAAGGCCCCCGCAAGGACACCTCGCTGGAAGGCCTGGCCAAGCTCAAGCCCGTGTTCGCAGCCCCCAAGGACCCCACGGGCAAGGCCACCGGCCTGGGCAGCGTCACCGCCGGCAACAGCTCGCAGACCTCGGACGGCGCTGGCGCCCTGATCGTGGCCTCGGAAGCCGCCGTCAAGCGCTTCGGCCTGACCCCGCTGGCCCGCTTCGTGTCCTTCACCGTGCGCGGCGTGCCGCCCGAGATCATGGGCATCGGCCCCATCGAGGCCATCCCCGCCGCCCTGAAGCTGGCTGGCATCACGGCCGCTGACCTGGACTGGGTCGAGCTGAACGAGGCCTTCGCCGCCCAATCCCTGGCCGTGCTGAACGACCTGGACAGCAAGGGCATCGTCCTGGACCGCGCCAAGGTCAACCCCAACGGCGGCGCCATCGCCCTGGGCCACCCGCTGGGCGCCACGGGTGCCATCCGCGCCGCGTCGGTCATCCACGGCCTGCGCCGCACTGGCGGCAAGTACGGCATGGTGACCATGTGTGTGGGCGCCGGCCAGGGTGCCGCAGGCATCCTGGAACGCCTGTGATTCACTGCTGAGAACGCGGCCTGCGGGCCGCGTTTTTCATTGCAGGTCCGCATCTGTCGAGGAAGGAGCACTCCATGCTGCATTTCAAGGCCCGCGACGGCTTCGCGCTGAGCGGTCATCTCTACGGCGACCCCGCCACGGCCCGGGCCGGCCTGCTGATCGCCCCGGCCATGGGCGTGGAGCAGCGCTACTACGCCGACTTCGCCCACTGGATGGCCGCCCAGGGCTGGCTGGTGATGAGCTTCGACTACCGCGGCATGGGCGCCTCGCGCCCGGCCGAGATGCGGCATTCGCTCAAGGGCCTGGACGCGGACATCCGCACCTGGGCCGAGCAGGACGCGGCCGGCGCAGTGGACGAGCTCTCGCGCCTGCTGGGTCCCGACCGCCCGCTGCACTGGCTGGGCCACAGCCTGGGCGGGCAGATCCTGGGCCTGCTGCCCAACCGCGAGCGCATCGCCAAGGCGGTGACCGTGGGCAGCGGCAGCGGCTACTGGCGCCGCAACGCCGCCCAGCTCAAGCGCTATGTCTGGTGGCTGTGGTACGTGGTGGTGCCGCTCACGCTGCCGCTGTTCGGCTACTTCCCGGGCCGCCGCCTGCGCAAGGTCGGGGACCTGCCGCGCGGCGTCATGGCGCAGTGGCGCCGCTGGTGCCTGGACCGTCAGTACATGATGGGCGAGGGCGGCGAGGCGCTTCGCCAGCGCTACGCGAGCCTGCAGACGCCCATGCTGTCGCTGTCCTTCACGGACGACGAGTTCATGTCCCGCTACAGCATCGAGCACCTGCACAGCTTCTATGCCGGCGCGCAGCCGCAGCTGCAGCACATCGCCCCGAAGGACGTGGGCGAACGCCGCATCGGCCACTTCGGCTTCTTCCGCGCCCGCTTCGAGGCCAAGCTCTGGCCGCGCGTGAGTCTGTGGCTGCAAGGCGCCTGAGCATGGACGCAAGACCTGACCCCCATCGCGCCGCCGAACCCTCGCGCCGCCTGGTGCTTGGCGCGGCGCTGGTCTCGGGCACCGGCCTGCTGAGCGGCTGCCAGGGCCAGCTGCCCGAGGGCTTCCAGGGCTGGGCCCAGGCCCAGAAGGCCGTGCTGGAGCTGCGCTTCCACGCCCGCAAGCACGAGGGCGCCTGGACCGTGCCCCAGCTGCTGGAGCACCTGGCCCAGAGCATCGAGTACTCGATGAGCGGCTATCCGGCGCCCAAGCCGGCCTGGTTCCAGTCCACCCTGGGCAAGACCGCCTTCGCGCTCTTCGACGCCCGCGGCAAGATGAACCACGACCGCGATGAGCCCATCCCCGGCGCCCCGGCCCTGGACGCCGAGGCCACGCTCAAGCACGGCGTGCAGCGCCTGCTGGACGCCATGGACGCCTTCGCCGCCTGGACCGGCCCGCTGAAGCCCCATTTCGCCTACGGGCCGCTGAGCAAGCCCGAGTACCAGCGGGCCCACCTGATGCACCTCGCCCACCACTGGGAGCGGCTGCAGCCTGCTGCGGCCTGACCTTCTGAATCGCCAGTGCAGCGCGCCTGCTCTGGCATCATCCGCCCCCAAGGAATTTGCCTGGAGAGAATGCCGTGACCATCAAGACCGCCACCGTCAACGGCGTGCTGACCCTCGAGATCGCACGCCCCGAGAAGAAGAATGCCCTGACCCGCGCCATGTACCAGGCCATGGCCGATGCCCTGATCGCCGCCAATGGCGACAAGGCCGTGCGCGCCGTGCTGATCCAGGGCCAGCCCCAGATCTTCACCTCGGGCAATGACATCGAGGACTTCATGGGCAGCCCGCCGCGGGACGAGAACGCGCCGGTCTTCCAGTTCATGCGCGCCCTGCTGGGCTGCGAGAAGCCGGTGATCGCGGCCGTGAACGGCGCCGCCATCGGCATCGGCACCACGCTGCTGCTGCACTGCGACTTCGTCTACGTGGCCGACGACGCCCGTCTGGCCATGCCCTTCGTGAGCCTGGGCCTGGTGCCCGAGTTCGGCTCCAGCCTGGTCGTGCCCCGCCTCATGGGCCATGTGAAGGCGGCCGAGAAGCTGCTGCTGGGCGACCCCTTCACCGGCGCAGACGCCGTGGAATGCGGCATCGCCAACGCCGTGCTGCCGGCCGGCGAGGTCGTCAACCAGGCCCGCCGTGTGGCCGAGCGCTTCAACAGCCTGGCGCCCAGCGCCGTGCGCGAGAGCAAGCGCTTGATGCGCCGCCACAGCATCGAGCAGCTGCAGGAAGCCATCAAGACCGAGGCCGAGATCTTCGGTGCCCGCCTGCGCTCGCCCGAGGCCACCGAGGCCTTCCAGGCCTTCTTCCAGAAGCGCCAGCCCGACTTCTCCCAGTTCGACTGATGCTGGGCCCGGCCAAGCTGCTGCTGGCGCCGGTGCTGCTGTGGCAGGGCCGGCAGGTGCGCAAACGCGCCCTGCAACTGCCCGAGGCTGCCGGCGCCCGGGCCGGGCAGGCCGGGGAGGGCGCGCTGCAGCTGCGCCTGCTCATCGTCGGGGATTCCTCCGGCGCGGGCGTGGGCGCTCCCACGCAAGACCTGGCCCTCGCCGGCCGCCTGGCCGCGCACCTGGCCCAGGCCCTGGGCGGCCGCGTGCACTGGCAGCTGGTGGCCCGCACCGGCCATGACAGCGCCGATGCCCGCCAGCACCTGGCGCAGGCCGAGCTGCAGCCGGCCGACGTGCTGGTGACGGCCCTGGGTGTCAACGACGTCGTCGGCCAGCGCCGCGCCGGCCACTGCCTGCGTGACCTCGACGCCATCCACGAGCTGGCCCGCCAGCGCTGCGGTGTGCGCTACAGCCTGCACAGCGCCGTGCCGCCCATGCATGCCTTTCCGCTGCTGCCCCAGCCCCTGCGATGGATGCTGGGCGCGCAGTCCCAGCGCCTGAACCGCCGCCTGGCCCGCCACCTGATGGGCCGGCGTGACCGCGGCCTGCAGTCCCTGCCGGCGCATCTGCACGGCCCGGCCGCCGCCCAGCACATGGCCGAGGACGGCTTTCACCCGGGGCCGGCCGGCTACGAGGTCTGGGCGCAGGCCCTGAGCCAGCGCCTGGTGCGCGAACGCCGGATCTGGTCGCCCGCAGACTGAGCGGCCTTCAGATCACGTTGAGCTCGCGATAGGGCTCGCCGCGCAGCAGGCGGTCCGGGCCCAAGGGCGAGAGGTCCAGGGTCTCGTAGCGGCCGCTGGCGATCCACTCGGCCAGGCCGCGGCCCACGCCCGGCGCATGCTGCAGCCCGTGGCCCGAGAAGCCGCAGGCCATCAGCAGGCGCTCCTGGCCCGGCCAGGGGCCCACGAGGCCGTTGTGATCGACGTCGTTCATCTCGTAGTAGCCCGCCCAGCTGCGCTCCTGGCGCAGGCTGGCAAAACCTGGCACCCGCTCGGCCAGTGCGGGCCAGAGGCGCTCCTCGAAAAGATAGTCCTCGGGATCCAGCGGGAGGTCCGGCGCATCCTCGCCAAAGGGCGGCCCGCCGCAGATGAACTGGCCCGCGCCCTCGGGGCGGAACCACAGGCCGGACGGGTCGATGACCAGGGGGCAGCCCGGCGCCTGTTCGTCTGTGCGGAAGGCATAGACGCTGCGCCGCCGGGCGCTGACGGGTAGGGCGATGCCCGCTGTGGCCGCCAGCGGAGCGGACCAGGCGCCGCAGGCCAGCACGAAGCGGTCCGCCTTCAGCAGACCGCCGCTGGTGGCCTGCACGCCGCAGACCTGGCCCTGGCCGTCCAGCTCGAAGCGCAGGGCCTCGTCCTTCAGGTACTGCACGCCCGCGGCCTGTGCCCGCTGCTTGAGCGACTGCAGCAGGCCCCAGCCGTCGAACCAGCCCTCGCCGCTGCGGCCCCAGCTGCCCAGGGCCAGGTCTTGCGTGGCGAGCCAGGGGAAGTGGCGCTGCAGCTCGGGCAGGTCCAGCAGGGCCACATCAGCCCCTTGCTGGCGCTGCAGGCGGTTCAGGGCCTCCTGCTGCGCGGCGCCCGAGGGCGGGATCAGGTAGAGATAGCCCTGCTCCACCAGCGCGGCCTGCGGCCCCGCGGCGCGCAGCACCTCCAGGCCGTGCAGGGACAGGGCGATGTTCAGCGGGGTCGAGAACTGCTGGCGGATGGAGGCCGCCGAGCGCGCCGAGGAGGCCTGCTCGTAGGCCGGGTCCCGCTCCAGCACCGTGATGCGGCCGCGCCAGCCGGGGCGTTCGGCCAGGCTGGCGGCCACGGCGCTGCCGAGCGCCCCGCCGCCGAGGATCAGCAGGCCGTCCTGCATGGAGCCGAGCTCAATCCTCGATGCTGAAGGGGCGGGACTTGCCGTCCTTGTCGATGGCCACGTAGGTCAGCTGCGCCTCGGTGACCTTGACCACATGCGGGCTGGCCGGGTTGCGCTCGGCGATCACCTCCACCTGCACCGTGACCGAGGTGCGGCCCACGCGCACGACCTGGGCGTAGAAGGAGAGCAGGTCGCCGATGGACACCGGCTGCTTGAAGAGGAACTCCTTCACCGCCACGGTGGCGATGCGCCCGCGGCTGAGGCGCGCCGGCAGGATGGAGCCGGCGATGTCCACCTGAGCCATGATCCAGCCGCCGAAGACGTCGCCGTTGTGGTTGGCGTCCGCCGGCATGGGCATCACGCGCAGCACCAGCTCGCGGGGCCAGACGCGGGCGTCAGGGGCGGGGGCGGCGCTGGGGGCGGGGGCCAGGGGGCTTTGGGTGTCGGACATGATGGGCAATCGGGACTGCAGTGACAATGCGGCCCATTCTCTCCCTATCACCATGCGCCGTCATCCTTCTGTCACGACCTCTGCCTCCTCCTCGCACGCAGGCTCGGCCCAGGGTGGCGCCGCGCCCCGCCTGGACACCACCGTCAAGGGCGACTGGGGCACCGTCGCCAAGCTCATGCCCTATCTGTGGCACTACCGCTGGCGGGTGAGCCTGGCCCTGGGCTTCATGCTGGCTGCCAAGCTGGCCAATGTGGGCGTGCCGCTGTTGCTGAAGGAGCTGGTGGACAGCCTCAGCCTCAAGCCCGGTTCGGCCGAGGCGATGCTGGCGGTGCCCGTGGGCCTGCTCGTGGCCTACGGCCTGCTGAGGCTCTCGACCTCGCTGTTCACCGAGCTGCGCGAGCTGGTCTTCGCCAAGGCCACCGAGGGCACCTCGCGGGCCATCTCCCTGCAGGTCTTCCGCCACCTGCACGACCTCTCCCTGCGCTTTCACCTGGAGCGCCAGACCGGCGGCATGACGCGCGACATCGAGCGTGGCACCCGCGCCGTGCACTCGCTGATCTCCTACTCGCTCTACAGCATCCTGCCCACGCTGATCGAGGTAGTGCTGGTGCTGGGCCTGCTGGGGATCAAGTTCGATGCCGTCTTTGCGCTGATCACCATCGCCGCGCTGGTGATCTACATCGCCTTCACCGTCTACGTGACGGAATGGCGCACGCAGTTCCGCAAGCAGCTCAACGAGCTGGACTCGGTGGCGCACAGCAAGGCCATCGACTCCCTGCTGAACTACGAGACCGTCAAGTACTTCAACAACGAGGACTTCGAGGCCAGCCGCTACAACGAGAGCCTGGAGAAGCTGCGCCGCGCGCAGCTGAAGTCGCAGAGCACGCTGTCCATGCTCAATACCGGCCAGCAGCTGATCATCGCGCTGGCCCTGGTGGCCATGCTGTGGCGCGCCACGCAGGGCGTGGTGGCCGGGCACATGAGCCTGGGCGATCTGGTGATGGTCAACGCCTTCATGATCCAGCTCTACATCCCGCTGAACTTCCTGGGCGTGATCTACCGCGAGATCAAGCAGAGCCTCACCGACCTGGAGAAGATGTTCCAGCTGCTGGCCCGCGACCGCGAGGTGGCCGATGCGCCGGGCGCGCCGGCCCTGCAGGTGTCCAGCGGCGCGGTGCGCTTCGAGGACGTGCGCTTTGCCTACGACCCCGAGCGGCCCATCCTGCACGGCATCAGCTTCGAGATCCCGGCGGGGAAGAAGGTAGCCGTGGTGGGCCCCAGCGGCTCGGGCAAGAGCACGCTGGCCCGCCTGCTCTACCGCTTCTATGACGTCGACGGCGGCCGCATCCGCATCGACGGGCAGGACATCCGCACCGTGCAGCAGGGCTCCGTGCGCCGCGCCATCGGCATCGTGCCCCAGGACACCGTGCTCTTCAACGACAGCATCGCCTACAACATCGGCTACGGCCGGCCCGGCGCCAAGCAGGCCGAGATCGAGGCCGCAGCCAAGGCGGCCCACATCCACGGCTTCATCGCGGCCACGCCCAAGGGCTACGAGACCACGGTGGGCGAGCGCGGGCTCAAGCTCTCGGGCGGCGAGAAGCAGCGCGTGGCCATCGCCCGCACCCTGCTGAAGAATCCGCCCATCCTGATCTTCGACGAGGCCACCTCGGCCCTCGATTCCAGCAACGAGCGCGCCATCCAGGCCGAGCTGGAAGCCGCGGCGCAGGACAAGACCGTGCTGGTGATCGCGCACCGCCTCTCCACCATCGTGGACGCCCACGAGATCCTGGTGATGGAGCAGGGCCGCATCATCGAGCGCGGCACCCACGCCCAGCTGCTGGCGCAGAACGGCCGCTATGCCCGCATGTGGGCCCTGCAGCAGGCCGCCCATTGATCCCCGTGATCACACCTTCGACCCCTTCGCTACACTGCCGCCGTGGAAACCAAATGGCTTGAAGATTTCGTCAGCCTGGCCGAGACGCGCAGCTTCTCGCGTTCGGCCCAGCTGCGTCACGTGACCCAGCCGGCCTTCTCGCGCCGCATCCAGGCGCTGGAGGCCTGGGCGGGCGTGGACCTGGTGGATCGCTCGTCCTACCCCACGCGCCTGACCGCCGCTGGCGAGACGCTGCTGGGGCAGGCGATGGAGGTGCTCGGCAACCTGCAGGCCACGCGCAACATGCTGCGCAGCCACCAGTCGGCCGGGCAGGACATGATCGAGTTCGCCGTGCCGCACTCCCTGGCCTTCAGCTTCTTCCCGCACTGGCTGATGGAGCTGCGCCAGCGCTTCGGCGCGGTCAAGAGCCGGCTCAATGCCCTGAACGTGCACGACGCCACCCTGCAGCTCAGCGAAGGCAACTGCGACCTGCTGGTGGTGTATCACCACGCGAGCCAGCCCCTGCAGCTGGACCCCGAGCGCTACGAGATGGCCTCTCTGGGCCACGAGACCCTGGCCGCCTACGCCCGCTCCGATGCGCAGGGCCGCCCCCTGTTCAGCCTGCCCGGCCACCCGGGCCAGAAGATCCCCTTCCTCAGCTACGCCGCGGGGGCCTACCTGGGCCGGCTCGTGGAGCTGATCGTCAAGGCTTCGCCCACGCCCCTGAACCTCGATGCGCTCTACGAGACCGACATGGCCGAGAGCCTCAAGGCCATGGCCATCGAGGGCCACGGCCTGGCCTTCCTGCCGGCCAGCTCGGTGGCGCGGGAGCTCAAGTCCGGCCGCCTGGTGCGCGCCGCGCCGGAAGGCCAGTTCGAGCTGAGCATGGACCTGCGCATCTACCGCGAGCGTCCGGCCATCGCCAAGCGCAGCAAGCCCGCGGCGCTGGCGCTGTGGAACTACCTCAAGGAAGAGCAGGGCGCGGCCCAGGGCGGCTGAGGGTCCGCTGCCCGGCGCGCCTATTTTTGCGGTACAAGCTCGTCACGTGTGCGCTGCCCGCGGCCGCGCCAACCCCATCCCCTGTCATCAAGGAGTGAACCCGATGAAGAAGAGCCTGACTGTGCTGAGCCTGGCCATGCTGGCCGCCACGGCGGTCCATGCCGAGGACACGCTGAAGAAGATCAAGGATTCCGGTGCCGTGACCATGGGCGTGCGCGAGTCCTCCGGCCTGTCCTACACCATTGGCGACGGCAAGTACGTGGGCTTCCACATCGACGTCTGCCACCACGTGCTGGAAGACGTGAAGAAGCAGCTGGGCCTGGCCAAGCTGGAGATCAAGTACCAGCCCGTGACCTCGCAGAACCGCATCCCGCTGGTGCAGAACGGCAATGTGGACCTGGAGTGTGGCTCCACCACCAACAACGCCACGCGCCAGAAGGATGTGGCCTTTGCCGTGACCACCTACGTGGAGGAAGTGCGCATCGCCGTGAAGGCCAATTCGGGCATCACCTCCATTGCGCAGCTCAATGGCAAGCATGTGGCCACCACCACCGGCACCACCTCGGTCCAGACCCTGCGCAAGCATGAGCGCGCCACCGGCGTGGACTTCAAGGAGGTCTTCGGCAAGGACCACGCCGACAGCTTCCTGCTGCTGGAATCCGGCCGCGCCGATGCCTTCGTGATGGACGGCTCCATCCTGGCCAAGAACATCGCCACCTCCAAGGCCCCGGCCGACTACAAGATCGTCGGCGAGGTGCTCTCCGTCGAGCCCATCGCCATCATGATGCGCAAGGACGACCCTGCCTTCAAGAAGGCCGTGGACGACAGCATCAAGGGCATGATCAAGTCCGGCGAGCTGGCCAAGACCTACGACAAGTGGTTCCTGCAGCCCATCCCGCCCGCAGGCGCCAAGATCGGCATGCCCCTCAACGAGGCCACCAAGAACGCCTGGGCGAATCCGAATGACAAGCCGATGGAGGAGTACGCGGCGAAGAAGTGATCGGGGCTTCGGTCTGATTGGAAGGGCGGTCCGGAGGGGCCGCCTTTTTTTTGTTTGTGTGCTGATGGGAGCGGAGGCGGCTTTGGGCTGATGTGCGGCGGTCGCAGCTCGGGACATCAGCGACCGCTTTCGCCCGAAGCTGCCAAGTGGGCGTCCGCAAGCTCGGCCGGCAGCTTTGCCCCCTCCCCGCAACCTTCTGCTTGGTGCTGATTTTGGTATCCGTGCAGCTCGTTGACCGCCTCCCCATTTCGCACTCACCACACTCAACACGTTGCGGTAAGTCGCGTCGCGCTCGCTGCGCCCGGTAGGATGACGCGACAAGTTCAAGGGAGGCAGAAATGACTGGCAAGGTTCGGCTCTACGATTACCGCTGCTTTCGCCGCGAGGCGCCTGCCACGCTTGAGTTCAGCAAAGGCTTCACCTCCTTCGTCGGCCCCAACAACTCAGGCAAATCCGCGCTCATCCGGTTCCCGTATGAGATGCGCGGTGTCATCGTGGGCATTGCGGACCAGATGGCGCAGGGCACTTGGACGGGCCTCGCGCACCAAATGGGATGGAACGTAAACCACGGGCTGTACGAGCCCGCCGAGATTCTGTGCGAGCGGAGGTATCCGGAGTGCTCGATTGATTTCGAGCCAACACTGAATGAGGGAGAGAAAGTCCTGTCGGTGGCGAAGATGCGTGTCATCTTTGATCAGACAGCATCCTTCTATCGCGTGGCCCTTTTCGACTCAGACGGCAGCGAGCTGCCTCCGTTGAACCAGAGAACGTCTCATACAGACAATCGGTTGACGGTTGGCAATACGGTGTATGCCGTCGGCCCGATACGAAAGTTCCTCCAGTTTCTGCGCGAAATCCAATACGTCGGCCCCTTCCGAAACGCAATCAACGAAGGTGCTGGGACGCACTTCGATGCCTACATCGGAACGGGCTTCATCGCCCAGTGGAATCAATGGAAGACTGGCCCCAACCGGAGCCAAAATAGAGCTAGTCAAGAGGTCACTGAAGACGTCAAACGGCTGATTGGAGCCGGCTCACTCGATATTTCCGCCACGGCCGACGGCAAGTCACTGCAGGTCGTTGTGGACGGGCGCCCTCACAAGCTGCAAGAGCTTGGCGCCGGCTTCTCTCAAATGGTCTTGATTCTGGCCAATGCGCTCATCAAGAAGCCTTCGATGATCGTCATCGACGAGCCAGAACTGCACCTGCATCCCAGCCTCCAAAGCGAGTTCCTGACCACGCTGGCCAACTACTCGGCGCACGGCGTGATGTTCGCAACGCACTCCATTGGTCTTGCCCGCCAAGCGGCCGACCAGTGTTTCACGGTGCAGCGACAAGGCCATGGATCAACGGTCCGTCCATATCAGCGCACGCCTCAGTTGGCCGAGTTCCTTGGTTCGCTGGGCATAGCCGGGCTGCAAGAGTTGGGCTGGAACACCATCCTGCTCGTTGAGGGCGTCAACGACGTCCGCACCGCTCAGGCATTGCTTCGCCTTTACGACAAAGATCATTGCACCGTGGTCTTGCCGTTGGGTGGCGATGCGATGGCAAACGGCAGGAGGGACGAGGAACTGAGCGAGGTGAAGCGTCTTGCCGGCCCAGACGGAAAGGTATTCGCGCTGGTAGACAGCGAACGCAAAGAGGCTGGCGGTCCTGCGCTGAAGGCTAGGCAGCGCTTCAGCGACAGCTGCGACATGCTGGAGATCAACGTTTGCATTACCGAGCGTCGAGCAATCGAGAACTACCTGACGCAGCAGTCACTCGATGCTGCTTTCGCGCCAGACCGGTACAAAGCGCTCGATCCGTACGCCGAACAGGGGGTGGCCTTCTGGGGCAAAGGCGAGAGCTGGCGAGCAGCCAAACACATGACCAAGGCTGAGCTGGCTGCAACGGACCTCGGAAAGTTCTTTGAGTCGATGTAGACAGCTTGCACATTGAACGTACATCGCTACCCACTCCGAAGGCGCTGCGTACGATGGGGCTCGAGCGGAAGCAAGCCTGAACAAGCCGAGCGAAGGCACCGTTGCACGCCAGCAGAAAGACCGCGCTATGCATGGGCCAAACGTCTGCATTAGGCTCATGATCGGACATATGGCACATGGCGTTGACCGACCGAGACAGCTGCACAGCACCCACCTCCACACACCCCGCTCACCAAGCTGGCCGCGGGTGTCTACCGTAAGGCCCACTGCGCGGGCGCCGCCGAACGCCATCGCCCTGGATCATCGGTCACGACTTCGGTGAGCCAGGAGGCTTCCTCCCGCTTTTGGGACAATACGCCCCCATGAGCACCCCCGCCCCCCTCACCGAACTCACCATCACCCGCCCCGACGACTGGCATCTGCACGTGCGCGACGGCGCCGCCATGCAGAGTGTGGTGCCCTACACGGCCCGCCAGTTCGGCCGCGCGATCATCATGCCGAATCTGCGCCCGCCGGTGACCACCGCCGCACAGGCCGCGGACTACCGCCAGCGCATCCTGGCCGCCGTGCCCGCGGGCGTGAGCTTCGAGCCGCTGATGACGCTCTATCTCACGGACAACACGCCGCCCGAAGAGATCTCCGCGGCCAAGGCGGCGGGCGTGGTCGCGCTGAAGCTCTACCCGGCCGGCGCCACCACCAACAGCGATGCCGGCGTGACCGACTTGCGCAAGTGCTACAAGACCCTGGAGGCCATGCAGCGCGAGGGCATCCGCTTCCTGGTGCATGGCGAGGTGACGGACCCGGATATCGACGTCTTCGACCGCGAGGCCGTGTTCATCGACCGCGTCATGACGCCGCTGCGCAAGGACTTCCCCGAGCTCAAGATCGTCTTCGAGCACATCACCACCAAGGAAGCCGCCGCCTACGTGATGGCCAGCGACGAACACGTGGCCGCCACGCTCACGCCCCAGCACCTGCTCTACAACCGCAACGCCATCTTCACCGGCGGCCTGCGCCCGCACTACTACTGCCTGCCCGTGCTCAAGCGCGAGGAGCACCGCCAGGCACTGATCAAGGCCGCGACCTCGGGCAGCCCCAAGTTCTTCCTGGGCACCGACAGCGCGCCGCACGCCTCGCAGATGAAGGAGAACTCCGTCTGCGGCGCCGGCTGCTTCACGGCGCTGTCGGCCCTGGAGCTCTACCTCGATGCCTTCGAGGCCCTGGGCGCCCTGGACAAGTTCGAGGCCTTCGCCAGCTTCAACGGCCCGGCCTTCTACGGCCTGCCGCGCAACAGCGGCACCGTCACGCTGCGCAAGCAGGCCTGGACCCTGCCGGAGAGCGTGCCCTTCGGCGATGCCCTGCTTAAGCCTCTGCGTGGCGGCGAGGCCCTGGCCTGGCAACTGGTCTGAGGAGTTGTCCCTGAGCGAGGCCGTGCTGCCGGGCCCGGACCCGGACTGGACTGCGCCCTGGCTGGCCGACTACTGCGCCGCAGGCTTGGCCCTGCAGCAGCGCCTGGAAGCCGGCCAGACGGTGGCCCAGGCGCTCAATGCCTTGGTGGACGAGCAGCCCGCAGCGGCGAGGCCGCGGGTGCGGGGTCAGGTCTTGCGCTTCGTGCCGCAGTCGGCCCTGGACGAGGGCCAGGGCTACGAGTGCTTCATCGCCCGCGAGGCCGCCGTCCCCACGCGCGAGCACTGGCATGACGCCCTCAACGGCCTGGTCTGGCTGCGCTGGCCCGTGCTCAAGGCTCGGCTGAACGCACTGCACCAGCAGGGCCTGCAGATGGCTCAGGACGAGGGCCGGCGCGGCCCGCTGCGCGATGCCCTGACCCTCTTCGACGAGAACGGCGCCTGGCTGCAGGCGCCACCGGCCCTGGGCCAGGCTCTGCTTGCACGGGACTGGCGAAGGCTCTTCATCGAGCTGCGCCCGCTGTGGTCCCAGGCCCGCCTGCACCTGTTGGGCCACGCGCTGATGGAGAAACTCATGCAGCCGCGTACGCCCATCTGCGCCCATGTGCTGCTGCAGGACCCGCTGACCCTGGACGCAGCGGCCTGGTCCGGCAAGCCCTTTGCCCCGCTGCCCGTGCTGGGCGTGCCGGGCTGGTGGCCCGCCAATGCCGAGGCTGGCTTCTACGACGATGCCCGGGTGTTTCGTCCGCGTGTTTCGTCCGGCACAGGGCCCGCAATGCAGCTAGCATCGCGGCAAAGTCAAGCAAGGGAGTCTCTTTGAATCCAATCTCCAAACGCCGCCATCGCCCCGCCTGGGGCCTGGCCTTGGCGCTGGCCCTGAGCCTTGGGTCGGCCCCGGCGGCCTGGGCTCAGTCGGGCGCACGCCCAGCCGCGTCTGCGCCGCAGGACGAGGCCAAGAAGCCTGTGCCAGTCTCAGCCGTCGCCCGCCGCGTCTACGAGCGTGCCCGCGGCCAGCTGATGCAGATCCGCACCCTGCTCAAGAGCCAGGACAGCCAGGCCTCGGTGGGCTCGGGCTTCGTGGTCAGCGAGCAGGGCCACGTGATCACCAACTATCACGTGATCAGCCAGTTTGCGCTGGAGCCCGACCGCTACCGCCTGCGCTACGGCACCACCGAAGGCGAGAGCGGGGCTATCGAGCTGCTGGACATCGATGTCCGCCGCGACCTCGCGCTGCTGCGCATCAAGGACTTCAAGCCCGATGGCGTGCTGCGCTTCCGCCCGCCCGAGCAGCCGCTGTCCAAGGGCGACCGCATCTACTCCATGGGCAATCCGCACGACGTGGCCTTTGCCGTGGTGGAGGGCACCTACAACGGCCTGGTCGAGCGCAGCTTCGATCCGCTGATCTACTACTCTGGCGCCATCAACCCGGGCATGAGCGGCGGCCCGGTGGTCGACGAAGACGGCCGCGTGGTGGGCATCAATGTCTCGGTCATGTTCCTCGCTCAGCAGATGAGCTTCCTGGTGCCGGGCCCCTTTGCGGCCGAGCTGCTCGCCCGCAGCCGCGACGCCAAGCCCCTGGACAAGCCCGTCTGGCCTCAGCTCACCGCGCAGCTGATGGCCTATCAGGACGAACTCGTGCAGGCCTTCGTCAAACAGCCCTGGCGCGACGCAGGCCATGCCCGCTACCAGTTGCCGGTGCCGCAGGAGCAGTACATGCGCTGCTGGGGTCGCGGCACGGGGGCCGATACCAAAGGTCTGGAGTTCCAGCGCTCGCAATGCCGCATGGAGCACGCCATCTACATCAACGGCGGCATGCAGACCGGCTACCTGGACATGGCCCACGAGGCCTATGACGGCAGCAAGCTGGGCTCGCTGCGCTTTGCACGCCAGTACGGCAACAGTTTCCGCAACGAACGCCTGGGCCGCGACGACCGCGACCGCACCGCCCCCTACTGCCGCGAAGACTTCGTCGAGCAGCAGGGCCTGCCCCTGCGTGCGGTGGTCTGCCTGCGGGCCTACCGCAAGCTGCCGGGCCTGCATGATCTCAGTGTGCTGGTCACCACGGTCGATGCCAACACCGAAGGCGCGCTGGGCCGCTTCGACGCCAAGGGCGTCAGCTTCGCCAACGCCCAGACCCTCACCCGTCACTACCTGAAAGGCTTCGCATGGACCAGGCCGCAGTGATCGAAGTCCTGGACCGCGACGGCCAGGTGCGCTCGGTCCACAAGGTGCAGGCATGGCCCCTGCGTATCGGCCGCTCGCCGTCCTGCGGGCTGGTGCTGGACGATGCCCATGTGGCCGGCGAGCACGCCGAGCTGAGTTGGGATGCGGCCGGGCTGCAGCTGCGCCTGCTGCCCAGCCTCAACGGGGGCTGGCTGGGCCGGCATCGTCTGGCGCCGGGCGAGGCTCGCGAGCTGCCTGACGACACTGTCTGGCAACTGGGCAACACCCGCCTGCGCCTGCGCAGCACGCGCACCGCGCTGGCGCCCGAGAAGCCCCTGGCTCATCCGGAGTTCGCGCGCAGCCGCCTGCGCCATCTGCTGGTGCCAGGTCTTGCCCTGCTGTGGGCCGTGCTGCTGTGGCTGGACCAGTGGCTGGGTTCGGACCCCGGCACGCCCTGGATCCAGTACGCACCGGCCTTGCTGCTGCCCTTCGCCCTGGTGCTGGTCTGGTCGGGGGTGTGGGCCTTGGTGAGCATGCTGTTCCATCGCTGGTTTGCCTTCCTGCCGCATCTGCGCCGGGTGCTGGTCGTGCTGGTGGGCCTGCATCTGCTGGGCATGGGCCTGCCTGTGGTGGCCTATGCCTTCTCGTGGCCACGGCTGATGGTGGTCGAGGCGCTGGTCTTCCCCCTGGGCCTGGCAACCTTGCTGTGGTGGCATGCCACGCTGGTCTGGCCGCGGGCGCGGCGCATGCTGGCGGGTGGGCTGCTCGGCCTGCTGGTGGTCAGCATGGGCCTCATGGTGGGCAAGCGATGGGAGCAGCAACACTGGTTCGGCCCAGCCTACCTGAGCGTGTTGCCGCCACCGTCCGTGCGCCTGGCCTCGCCCAAGCCGGTGGACGCATTGGTGCAGTCGCTGGCGCCGCTGGAGGCTCAGCTCAAGCGCCAGGCCGCCCGGGACAATGACGTGCCCAGCCAGGATGGTGCGGAGGAATGAGTCCGCACTGAACACCATGCGGCCCTGCTGGCTGGCAAGTAGAAAGGCCCCTCGTGAGGGGCCCTTCTCATGGAGGATGCTGGGCCTGGCGGCGGCCGCTGCGCGCCCTCAGGCAGGCAGGAAGCCTTCGACGGAGAGGTAGCGCTCGCCGGTGTCGTAGTTGAAGCCCAGCACGCGGGCGCCAGCGGGCAACTCGGCGAGCTTCTTGGCGATGGCGGCCAGCGTCGCACCGCTGGAGATGCCCACCAGCAGGCCTTCCTCGCGGGCCGAGCGGCGGGCGTACTCACGCGATTCCTCGGCTTCGACCTGGATCACGCCATCCAGCAGCTGCGTGTGCAGGTTGTCGGGAATGAAGCCAGCGCCGATGCCCTGGATGGGGTGGGGGCTGGGCGAACCGCCGCTGATCACGGGCGACTGCGCCGGTTCCACCGCGAACACCTTCAGCTGCGGCCAGGCCTTCTTGAGCACCTGGGCGGTACCGCTGATGTGGCCGCCGGTGCCCACACCCGTGATCAGTACGTCCAGGCCGCCGGGGAAGTCGCGCAGGATCTCCTCAGCCGTGGTGCGCACGTGAACGGCCACGTTGGCGGGATTCCTGAACTGCTGGGGCATCCAGGCGCCGGGCGTGCTCGCCACCAGTTCCTCGGCGCGAGCGATGGCGCCCTTCATGCCCTTCTCGCGGGGGGTCAGGTCGAAACTGGCGCCGTAGGCCAGCATCAGTCGCCGACGTTCGATGGACATGCTGTCCGGCATCACGAGGATGAGCTTGTAGCCCTTGACCGCCGCCACCATGGCCAGACCCACGCCAGTGTTGCCGGAGGTCGGCTCGATGATGGTGGCGCCGGGCTTGAGCAGGCCCTGCGCCTCGGCGTCCTCGACCATGGACAAAGCGATGCGGTCCTTGATGGAGCCACCCGGGTTGCTGCGCTCGGACTTCACCCAGACCTGGGCATTGCCGAACAGACGGTTGATGCGGATGTGCGGGGTGTTGCCGATGGTGGCCAGAACGTTGTCGAAAGGCATGGTCGCTCCTGTGCTAGGCCGTCAATGGTAGCGCCGAGCCTTATGACAAGATGTTCTAAGTAACTGCGCGTCAGGCGTGAGGCATTTGATACCAGGTTCTGGGACAGCTGCTTACTCTTTGACTGCCCGGCCGGTCTCACAATCGCGCGCAGAGTTACGCCAAGCCGGGCTGGCGTCCTGGCGGCTTCACATGAGAGGGCAGTACGATGAATGATTCAAATGGGAAAGAGGTGAAGGTTGTCCGCCGGAAGTTCATGCTGGGCTCGGCCCTGAGCATGCTCGGCGGCATGCACCTCACGGCTTGCGGCGGCGGCGGTACCACGTCTTCCCAGAGCAGCCCCGCGAGCACACCCACCAGCAGCCCGGCCGGCACCACGCCCATCGAAGGGGGCGGGCCTGCCAGCAACGACAACCAGCTGCGTGTCAGCCTGTCTACCGGTAGCGAGATCAACTACCCCTTGCAGTTCGGCCGGCCTTTCGCTGCAGGCGAGATCGCCGATACGCCCAGCGTCTTCCTGGACGGCGTGCTCGTGGCCTCCCAGGCCGATGTGAAGAGCCGCCATGCCGACGGCTCTGTCAAGTTCGCCGTCATCTCGGTGGTCCTGCCCAGCCTGGGCACCACCGAGCGCGTGCTGAGCTTTGGCAACCAGCCCAGGCCGGCCGTCACACCCCTGTCCATCGCGGACATGCTGGAGAAGTTCGACTTCGACGCGACCATCAGCCTCCGCTTCGGGCAGACGGGGACGACAGAACAGCAGGTGTCCGCCCGCGACATGCTGGCAGCCCAGACCGACGCCGGCCTGGCTGCCGAGACCGCTGCCGGTGGCGTGCAGAGCCGCTATTGGACTCAAGGGCCGCTGTGCACCACGGTGCTGCTGTGCGACCACAAGACCAAGGCCTTCGACATCGGTAGCAATGCCACGCGAGCCGTGCGCCCCATGTTCCATGTGCAGTTCTGGCCTACCCTCGGCCACTACCACGTGCGCCACATCATCGAGGTGGCTGACGTGACCCGGCTGAAGGACGAGCTGACGCTCTCCGTCAGTTTCGCCACCGGCAAGTCCAGCCCTGCCGTGCGCCTGTCCCAGTCCAGCGTCAACCTCTATGCCGGGACCTGGCAGTCGCGCGCCTACTGGGGCGGACGCGACATCCCGCGTGCCAACATCAAGCACGGCGTGGCCTACCTGGCCAAGACGCGTGCCATGCCCAACTTCGACAGCAGCATCGTCATCCACGCCGGTTCGGTGTCGAGCTATGCCAGCGACTTTGCGGCGCGCCCGCAGGGCCTGGGAGCAAGGGGCTACTGGCAGGTGGCCATGTCCAGCGTCGGTGGCCGCCAGGACCTGGGGCTGATGCCCAAATGGGACTGCGTCGCCATGTACTCGGGCGCGGCCTCCATGCATGCCATCTGCGAGCGGCAGGCCGAGTTGGCCGGCTCCTGGGCCTTCTTCTTCCGGGAGGGCGACAGTGCCAAGACCATCTTCGGCAGCAGTTCGGGGCAGGGGCGAATCCTCTCCAAGCTGTCACGGCCGACGGTCTTCCTGCATGACAACAACAACTACTGGAGTCAGGCGGGCGTGGTCGATCGCTTCAAGGTCGACGGCACCCTCAGCACCACCCGGGACGGCTGGCAGCACGATGTGGCCCACACACCGGGCACCTTCTGGTGGATGTATCTCAGCACCGGTCAGGCCTTCTGGCAGGAGAAGCTGCTGCAGCTGGCGGCCTGGTCCTTGTTCGTGGTGAATCCGGGGCTGTCCTTCAATTCGGTAGGCAGCGGCGCGTCCAACAAGTCCATGATCATCAACGGCGTGCAGGTGCGGGGCTGGGGCTGGCAGTTCCGCAACCGCGCCCGCGCCTGGTGGGCCGCGCTGGATGGCAGCCCGGAACGCGCGCTGCTGGAGCAAAGCCTCACCGAAGCGCTCGCCCAACGCTACGGCCTCTATGCCATCAGCAGCCCGCTGGACTCGCACCCCGTTCGCGTCAGCTGGAATGCCAACCACATGACCTGGTATTCCAACGGGCCCGCCAAGCCGCGTCCCAATGCACTGGCCTACTGGGAAGGCAACGGCGGCTACACGCGCGACCAGTTCATCAGTTCCGTCGGCACGCCGCCGGACGACTGGGGCGGTGCAGCGACGGCGCCGTGGATGCAGAACTTCATCACCCTGTCTATCAACCACGCGGTGGAGCTGGGCTGCACTGCCGCACAGCCCCTGGCCAACTGGGTGGCGTCACAGGCCATGACGATAGCCAAGTCCGCCCATCCCCGTCATCTGGCGGATTACGTGTTCCCGCAGAACAAGAAGGATGGCAGCTATTACCAGACCCTGGATGACCTCTACGACGGCTTCCCCTTCCTGGCCGAGGGCAACACCCCCACGGGCATGCCTGCGGAAAGCAGCAGCGGTTTCCCGGGCGGCGGTGCACCGGGCACCTACCAGGTGACGGTGGAGGGCTATGGCGCCATCGCCGCGGCTGCCATTGCTTTGACCAACGGCAGCCCGGACCAGGCGGAAGCCTGGCGGGTCGTGGGGCCCTGGTCCAGGAACACCTACTACTTCAACCACGACCCGCGCTACGCCATCGTGCCGCGCGCCTGATGCTCCGTCGACCGGCTCGGGCGGTCTCAACTGTCAGGCACTGTCCTGGCTTCAGGGATAATGCGCGGCGTGAAGCAGATCAGACCGCCGCTGGTGCAAGCGTGGAAACACGGCACTGGAGGAAGGTCCGGACTGCATAGAGCGGCGTAGCAGCTAACGGCTGCCCGGCGAAAGCCGAGGATCAGAGCAACAGAGACGAGTCAGATCGGGCCCCAACTCAGGTGGTCTGTGAGGCGTCGGCGCAAGCCGGCGGGGACCGTGGTGCAAGCCACGGGACCTCGGGCGAAAGCCCGAGCCGAACAGCACCCAGGTTGGGCAAGGCCCGGCCTGGGTGAAACGGGCAATCTCTACGCGCAGCAACACCAAGTAGGCCAGCGATGATGCGGCTCGCAGAGCTGGCGGGTAGGTGGCACCGAGCCGGGCAGTGATGCCCGGCCCAGAGGAATGGCGGTCACAAGACCTGGCCCGAAAGGGGCAGGTCTTGCACAGAATCCGGCCTATCGATCTGCTTCACCCATATTCACCGGCAGGGGCGCCGACCGGCAGCCTTCGCGCAGAAGGGCCTCGATGGTCTGCTGCACGGCCAGGGCCTCGGCGAAGCTGGGCAGGGCATGTGAACGCCCGTCCATCAGGGCGCCCCAGTGCTCCAGCAGGTCGGCCTCCGTCAGGTCGGGGCGCAGGTCGCGTTCACCGAGCTCGCGCCAGTCCTCGTCCTTGCGCAGGCGGATGCGGCGGAACCAGTCCCCCAGCCAGACCTCACCGCCGCGCGCCCGCCAGCGCATCTCGTTGACGTCTGCCTCCTGGCCCAGCACGGCGGCGTCGATGTCAATGGGCACGCCGGCAGCGAACAGCCGGGCGCGCAGACCGATTTCTGCTGCTTCCGGCTGAGCCGGGTAGACCAGCTCGCTGTGCACCACCTCGGCAGCGCCCAGCACCCGCTGCAGCACGAAGATGAAGTGCGACAGCACTTCGCGGCAGAAACCCCCTTCTGCACGACCGGCCAGCCAGGCGCCTGCCTCACGCTGCCAGGGGCGGGGCCAGCTCGCGAAACGCAGGGTCAGTTGCACGGACTCCAGCTCGCCCATGGGATGGCGCGAGGCCGCCCCGAAGCAGGACTGCAGCTGGGCCAGGCCGGTGCTGGAGGCCAGCGAGAAGTTCACGGCCGCCCGGTGCCGCCCCTGGCGCTGCAGCTGCAGCGTGCGGGCCGCAGCCGCAGCGTCGACGGCCAGCGGCTTTTCGCAGAGCACCGGCAGGCCCAGGGCGAAGGCGCGTTCGGCCCAGTACAGGTGCGAGGCGGGTGGGCTTGCGATGTAGATGCCGCGCAGGCCAGGCCAGTCCAGCAAGCGCTCGGGCTCGTCAGGGATCTGCAGCCGGGGATGGCGGGTGCGCAGCACGGCACGCCGCTCGGGATCGGGGTCCCAGGCGCACAAGGGCTGAAAGCGAGGATGGCCGTGGAGCCGGTCCAGCATTCGCTGGCCCATGACTCCCAGTCCGAGGATGCCAATGGCGTAGGGTTCGGGCATGTTGAGGATTCACGCAAGCGCGCCGGAGTTTAGGGCAGTCGGCAGCGCATTCCGACGCTGCCCGCTACACTGACCCGCTCCTTTTCATGCGTCGCCCGGGCCTCGCCCGCGGATCAGGCGCACAACGCACATTCCCGATGAATCCTGATGCCGGCACCCTCTGGCGCGGTCCGCGCTGGACACTGGCCGTCCTGCTGGCCTGCCTGGGCACCGTGGGCCCCTTCTCCATCGACACCTACCTGCCGGCCTTCGCCGGCATCGCCAGGGCGCTGGACGCCACCCCGGTGCAGATGCAGCAGACCCTGTCCAGCTATCTGCTGGGCTTCGCGGTGATGAACCTCTTTCATGGGGCACTGTCCGACAGCTTCGGCCGCCGCCCCGTGGTGCTGGTGGGCACGGCCATCTTCGCCCTGGCCTCGCTGGGCTGCGCGCTCTCGGCCAGCATCGGCCAGCTGATCTTCTTCCGCACGGTGCAGGGCATGTCGGCTGGCGCGGGCGTGGTGGTGTCGCGGGCCATCATCCGGGACATGTTTCCGCCCTCCGAGGCGCAGCGGGTGATGTCGCAGGTGACGCTGTTCTTCGGCGTGGCCCCGGCGGTGGCGCCCATGGTGGGTGGCTTCCTTTTTGTCCATGCGGACTGGCACGCGATCTTCTGGTTCCTGGTGCTGGTGGGCACGGCCCTGTTCCTGGCCAACTGGCGCCTGCTGCCCGAGACCCTGCACAAGGACCTGGCCCAGCCTTTCCATCCGCGCGACCTGATGCGGGGCTACTGGCAGCTCTGCGG
Source organism: Roseateles sp. DB2 (assembly GCF_051857535.1). Taxonomy (NCBI): domain Bacteria; kingdom Pseudomonadati; phylum Pseudomonadota; class Betaproteobacteria; order Burkholderiales; family Sphaerotilaceae; genus Roseateles; species Roseateles sp. DB2. Next base: position 113,757 of record NZ_JBPZGY010000005.1, read on the forward strand.
CAGCCGCAAATTCCTGCTGCTGACCATTGCCAGCGGCGTGCCCTTCAACGGCATGTTCCTCTATGTGCTGGCCGCGCCGGTCTTCCTGGGTGAGCATCTGGCGCTCGCGCCTACGCAGTTCTTCCTGTTCTTCCTGTTCAGCATTGGCGGCATCATGGGCGGCGCCTGGTTCAGCGGGCGGCTCGCCGGCAAGATCAAGCCTCGTGCACAGATCCGGCGCGGCTTCTTCATCATGCTGCTCATGGCGTTGCTGAACGTGGCGCTGAACCTGGCCTTGCCGCCCAGTGCCTGGTGGGCGCTGCCGGTGATCGGGGCCTTTGCCCTGGGCTGGGCCCTCATGGTGCCGGTAGTGACGCTGATGGTGCTGGACCAAGTGCCCGAGCGCCGCGGCATGGCGTCCTCCCTGCAGGCCTGCATCAGCAGCGCGGCCAATGGCCTGGTGGCGGGCGTGCTCGTGCCCCTGGTCATGCATTCGACCCTGGCCCTGGCCCTGGCCTCGGCCGGCATGATGGCCATCGGCCTGCTGGCATGGCTATGGGTCAAGCGCGAGGTCTGAGCGGCTGCGCTCCGGAGGGCGCAGGGCTCAAGACTCCTGTCATCCGGCCGATGTAGAAACAGGCGCGTCACCAGCCGGCCAGACCTGTCGCCGGGCATGGCTGCGGATGCGCAGGAGCCATCCATGCACCATCGAACCGCTGCCTTGCCCCTGTCTCCCCTTCATCGCCCGGCGCTGGCCTGGCTGCTGACCTGGCTGATGGCGGCCTCCCTGTGCCTGGCCTGGTCCGGGCCTGTGCAGGCCCGCTCGACACCGGCTGAGAAGAGCGAGTCGAAGTCCGACAAGTCCGACAGGCAGGACAAGTCCGCCGCCGAGAAAGGGCCGGCCAAGGACGGCACGGGCAAGGACGAGGGCGCCACCGAGAACCTGGGCCTGCTGCGCCAGCGCCTGGCTGAGCGCCTGTCCACCAGGCAGGAGCCAGCTCCCGCCTCGGGCAGGCCGGAGCCCAAAGCCGAGCCCAGGCCCGAGCCCAAAGCCAGCAAGCGCGCAGAACCCAGGGGCCACGGCGGCGAGCTGCATTGGGCCTACGAGGGCGAGGGTGGGCCCGAGCACTGGGGGGAACTCAAGCCCGAGTACCGCCTCTGCGCCACCGGCAAGCGCCAGAGCCCCATCGACATCCGGGATGGCATCCGCGTGGACCTGGAGAAGATCCAGTTCGACTACCAGCCCAGCAGCTTTGCCGTGCTGGACAACGGCCACACCATCCAGGTGAACATCGCGCCTGGCAACAGCCTCCAGGTGATGGGACGCCGCTACGAGCTGCTGCAGTTCCACTTCCACAGACCCAGCGAGGAGCGCATCAACGGCCGCCAGTTCGACATGGTGGCCCACCTGGTGCACAAGGACCCGGACGGCCGGCTGGCCGTGGTGGCCGTGCTGCTGGAGCGCGGGCGTGATCATCCGCTGGTGCAGACCGTCTGGAACAACCTGCCGCTGGAGAAGGGCGAGGCCCTGCCAGCGCCGGGCCAGATGGACCTCAGTCAGCTGCTGCCTGAGGACCGGGCCTACTACACCTACATGGGTTCGCTGACCACGCCGCCCTGCTCGGAGGGTGTGCTGTGGATGGTGATGCGCCAGCCCGTGCAGCTCTCGGCCAATCAGCTGAACATCTTCGGCAAGCTCTATCCCATGAATGCCCGGCCTGTGCAGGCGGGCTCGGGGCGGTTGATCAAGGAGTCGCAATGAGCGCCATCGGCGCAGGCCGCGGATTCAGAGCGTGTAGCCAAAGCGGGCGTAGATGCTCTTGATCACGCCCTTCTGGTGCAGGGCCTGCAGCTGGCTGTTGAGTTGCCTGACGGTCTCCTCCGGCAGCTGTCGGTGGCAGGCCAGGTACATCTCGGTGCGGTTGAAGTTCAGCACAGCTTCGATATTGCTGATGCCCTGCTGCTTGAGCCGGTACTGGCCGATCAGGCGCCCTGTGGCCCAGTAGTCGATGCGGCCAGCCAGCAGCTTGCGCGGATTGGCGTCGTCGCTGGGGGCGGCCTCGACGATATAGCCCCGGGCCTGCAGATAGCTGACGATGGCGTCGCCCTGGTAGCTGCCGATGCGCATGTTCTGCACTTCCTCCAGGTGGCTGGGACGGCTCGCGCCGCTGCGGGCGAAGAGTGTCCAGTCATTGCTTACCAGTGGGCCGATCCAGCGATAGAGCTCTTCCCGCTCGGGCGTGCGGGACATCGAGAACACGCAGGTATTGACCTGGGTACGGGCCATGGCGATGGCACGCGCCCAGGGATAGACGGTGATCTCGTACTCGATGCCGGCGCTGTCCAGGAGGCTGCGCACGATGTCCGTGGCCACGCCGGTGACGCGGCCCTGGGGGTCGCTCATGTTGTAGGGCGGGTACTCCTCGGTGGTGAGGATCAGCCGCTGCTGGGCCTGTGCGTTGGCGCCACAGCACAGCAGCCAGAGGCAGAGCATCCAGATCTTCACGAGGCCCTCCTGCAGGCTGAGTCTGGCAGCCTTGCGTACGGACTGTAGCGCTGGCCTGGATCAGTGGCCAGTGCTGGCGTGGAGCCAGCGGCGCAGGGTCAGGAAGAGTTGTTCGGCCACCACCGGCTTGGCCACGTGGTCATTCATGCCGGCATCCAGGCAGCGCTGGCGCTCCTCCGCAAAGGCGTTGGCCGTCATGGCCAGGATGGGCAGCTGCCGGCCCTTTTCGGTGGCGCGTATGGCGCGGGTGGCGTCCAGACCGTCCATGGCCGGCATCTGCACGTCCATCAGGACCAGACCGTAGTCGCCCTGCTGCACCATCTCGCAGGCCTCGACGCCGTCATTGGCGACATCCACCTCCAGCCCCGCACTCTGGAGCAGGGCCACGGCGACTTCCTGGTTGACCACATTGTCCTCGGCCAGCAGTACGCGCCGGCCCAGGAAGGGCGCCAGCAGCTCGCGTGCGGCCTGGCCCCGCTGCAGGCCTGCAGCGGCCAGGGGCTGGTCGGACAGCGGCAGCTCCAGCTCCAGCCAGAACAGGCTGCCTTCGCCGGGCGTGCTTTGCACGCCCACCTCGCCGCCCATCAGTCGGGCCAGGCGGCGCGAGATGGCCAGGCCCAGGCCGGTGCCGCCATAGCGCCGGGTCGTGGAGCTGTCGGCCTGCTCGAAGTCCTGGAACAGGCGCGCCTGCGCTTCCTCGCTGATGCCAATGCCGCTGTCCTGCACTTCGAAGCGCAAGCGCAGCAGGCCGGGCGTTTCTGCCAGCACGCGGGCGTTGAGACGCACGAAACCGTGGTCAGTGAACTTGATCGCATTGCCGGCGAAGTTGATCAGGATCTCGGTGATGCGCTGGGCGTCGCCCATCAGCACACGGTCCTGCAGTTCGTCGGGCACGTCCTGCTGCACCTGCAGCTGCTTCTCGGCCGCACGCTGAGCCATCATGCTGGCGATGTTGTCCAGCAGTTGGTTGACCGAGAACATGCCCGCCTCGAGATGCAGCTTGCCAGCTTCGATCTTGGAGATGTCCAGCACATTGTTGATCACACTGAGCAGGTGCTCGGCGGCGTCGGCCACCTTCTTGAGCCGGTCCTGCTGGATGGGCTCGGTGCTGTCCCGGCGCGCCAGGTACGTCAGGCCAATGATGGCGTTCATCGGCGTACGGATCTCATGGCTCATGTTCGCGAGGAAGGCGCTCTTGGCGAGGTTGGCGGCCTCGGCGGCCTGCGTGGCGGTGGCCAGGGCCTGGGTCCGGGCCTCCACCAGCTCTTCCAGGTGATGCCGATAGCGGTCCAGCTCCAGGGCGTCGCGGCGCTGGCGGGAGATGTCGGTCAGGAAGCCGTGCCACAGCACTGAGCCACCGTCTTCCAGCTGGGCGATGGCATTGCCATAGAGCCAGCGTTCACTGCCATCGGCGTTGTCCGTGCGGAACTCCTGCTGCCAGGGGCTCAGGTGCCGGGCCGAGGAGGCCAGGGCCTCGCGCACGGCCTCGCGGTCCTCGGGGTGTATGCGCTCGAACAGGGCCTCGGCCTCGCTGAGCAGGAGCTGGGCGGGCACGCGGAAGTAGTCCTTCACCGCCTCGCTGACATAGGCAAAGCTGAACTGGCCCTCCGGGCTGCGCCGCAGCTGGTAGACGACGCCCGGCACCGTCTCGGCCATGCCGCGCAGTCGCTCGATCAGCTGCCGCTGGGCCTCGAACTGATGCTGCAGGGCGTCGCGCATGTCCTGCAGGTGCTTGCCCAGGCGGCCGATCTCGTCATTGCGCCCGCCTTCCAGCTCGGTGCTGAAGCGGCCCTGTGCCATGTCGTTGGCAAAGCGGCCCAGCGCGCGCAACGGGCGCATCACGCGGGAGTTCAGGGCCAGCAGCACCAGGGCCACGGAGATCAGCAGCTGGCCGCCCACGGTGGCGGCATAGAGCCAGCGCTGGCGGGTCAGTGCGGCAGCGACCAGGTGGTCATCGATCTCGAGCTGCAGATGGCCGATGCGGGTGCTGCCACGGAAGATGTCCCGCTCGCCCTTGATCAGCTGGCCCAGTTGGCGCTCGGGGTAGCGCATCTCGATGAAGGGCAGGCCCTGGGAGGCATCGCTGACGGCCACGCGCACCACGTCGGGGGACTTCATGATGGCGGCAGCGACCTCGCGGGCGGCGACCTGGTCCAGGTTCCAGAGCAGTTCGGGCAGGCTGCTGGCCAGCACATCGAGCTTGGCCTGCAGGTCGCGTTCCAGGTTTTGCTGGGCCACCTGGGGTTCGCGCAGGCCGATCAGCAGGCCGCCAACCGTCAGCGCCGGCAGCAAGAGGCCGGTGCTGATACCGATGGCAAGGGCCACGAAGAGCGAACTGGTGCGCTTGCGACTCAAACAAAGACTCCTGGACCGTCCATGTCCGGCGCAGGCAGCGCCGGGCGGTGGTCTGCCAAGGCCTCAGCAAGGTCGGTGCCAGCCACCTGCGGGGATTGTGCACGCCTTCGCGCAGCCTCTGCTGCTTCCAGGCGCGCGCGCTGTCTTGTTTGTACCAAATCAGGCGTGGCAAAAGTCGCGACAAGCTGGGAAAGGCAGGCCGCTATTCAGTGGACGCGGTCCAGGGCTCGGGCGGCGCCCAGCAGCGCGGGCGAGGTGGGGCTGTCGATGACGAAGCAGGGGATGGGGGCCAGCAGGGCCTGCATGCGGCCCTTGCCCTCGAAGCGCTCCCGGAAGCGCGAGGCCCGCAACTCGGGCAGCATGCGCGGCGCGATGCCGCCGCCGATGTAGACCCCGCCAGTGGCGCCCAGGGTCAAGGCCAGGTTGCCGGCCGTGCTGCCCAGGAAGCTGCAGAAAAGGTCCACGGCGCGACGGCACAGAGGATCGCCGGCACGGGCGCCGGGCAGGATGCGTTCAGGCTGCATTGATGGATCGGCAGGCTTGCCCCGCAGCTGCGCAGCGGCCCGGTAGAGGTTGAGCAGCCCCGGGCCCGAGAGCGCCCGCTCCGCCGACACATGGCCGAAGCCTCTGCGCAGGATGGCCAGCACTGCGGCCTCCTCCTCGTCCATGGCGCTCAGGGTGGCGTGGCCGCCTTCGCCGGACAAGGGCACGGGTCCCTGGGCCGAGGGCAGCAGGCCCGACACGCCCAGCCCTGTGCCCGCCCCCAGCAGGGCCAGGGGGGCCTGGGGTCGGGCAAGACACGCCGGTGCCGGGCGTACGCCGCCCAGATCCTGCAGGGCGCTGCCCTCCAGGCTGGGCAGGGACAGTGCCAGCGCGGTGAAGTCGTTGATCACCTCCAGCCGCTGCAGGGCCAACTGCTTTTGCAGGGCGGTGATGGAGAAGGCCCAGTGGTGGTTGGTCATGCGCACCTCGTCGCCGGTCACCGGATTGGCGATGCCCAGGGCGCAGGCGGCCGGGCGGGCCTGGTCCTGGTCGCTGAGGTACTGGCGGATGGCGTCGCCCAGGGTGGCGTGCTCGGCGCAGCGGTAGGTCTGCACATGGCTCAGCGCGGCGCCGGGCTTGTCCATCCAGGCGAAGCGTGCATGGGTGCCGCCGATGTCGCCCAGCAGGCGCGGGAACAGGGCCTGGGTGGACGGGGCCTGTGTAGGCAAAGCCTGGCTCATGGAAGTCTCCTGGTGCGGTGCTATCTGGGGTGTCAGCATTGTGATTGAAAACGCTTTCAAGCCGCAAGAGGGCAAATTTTCTCGAGCATCGGTGTTTCCACTCAACGACCTTGGCGCTGACATCCAGATAATGAAACCGCTTTCATAAATTAACCATCGGTGCCTGCGATGGCCACCCCTGCCACCCGACCCCGTCTGCGGCGCCGGGGGCCGCACAGGTGCCGGGCGGAGACTTCCATGCCCCCGACCTTTCCTCCAGTGCCGGCCCCAGCACCCCGCCGTTGCGTCCTCCTGCAGTCCATGAGGCGCTGGCCTGCTGTCGCCGGCCTGGCCCTGGCGGCCTGCGGCGGCGGCGGCGCGCCGGCAGCCACCCCTGCGCCCACGCCCACGCCAACGCCAACACCTGCGCCAACGCCTGCGCCCAGCCCGCTGATCCGCCCCGCGGACCATATCCTGGTCTGGGCCGACGAGTTCGAGCAGCCTGGCCTGCCCGATGCGCGTCGCTGGTCCTACGACACCGGCCGCAACGCCAGCGGCTGGTTCAACCACGAGTTGCAGTACTACAGCGCTGCGCGGCTGGAGAACAGTGAGGTCAGGGGAGGCCGCCTGGTGATCACCGCGCGGCTGGAGAGCCGCTCCGACCAGCCCGACTGGGGCGGCCAGCGCTACAGCTCCGCCCGCCTGCTCACCGCGGGCAAGGCCCAGTGGACCTATGGCTTCTTCGAGGTCCGCGCCAAGCTGCCCTGCGGCCGCGGCAGCTGGCCGGCCATCTGGATGCTGGGTGCCCAGGGCAGCTGGCCCGCGCAGGGCGAGCTGGACATCATGGAGCAGGTCGGCCGCGAGCCCGCCAAGGTCTTCAGCACCGTGCACACCACCAGCGGTTCAGGCGGCAGCGGCAAGGGCGGGGCCGTGCAGCTGCCGACGGCCTGCAGCGCCTTCCACGACTACCAGATGCTCTGGACGCCGCAGGGCATCCGTTTCGGCGTCGACGGTGTCGAGCACGCCCGCTACGACAACCTGGGCACCGGCCCGGCCCAGTGGCCCTTCGATGCGCCGCAGATCCTCATCCTCAACCTTGCCATCGGCGGTGATCTGGGCGGCACGGTAGACGACAGCATCTTCCCGCTGAGCTACGAGATCGAGCATGTGAGGGTCTACCAGAAGCAGCCTTGAGCGGACCGCCAGCGCCCGCCTGCTAGACCGGCGGCACGTCCCTGGCCTTCTTGATGCGGTACATGGCCTCATCCGCCTTGCTCAGCAGGGTGCTCACGGTGTCGCCGTCTTCGGGGAACATGCTGAATCCCACACTGGCAGAAGCCATCAGCTGGCGCTGCTCAAGCTGGAGCGGGCGGCAGATGGCATCGGCGAGCTTTCCTGCCAGCTGGATGCCGTCCTCGTGCGAGCTGATCTGCGCAAACACCACGAACTCGTCGCCCCCCAGCCTGCAGACGGTGTCGCTGGCACGGACGGCCCCGACCAGCGCCCGGGCAATGGCCTGCAGCAGCTGGTCGCCGATGGCATGGCCCAGGGTGTCATTGACATGCTTGAAGCCGTCGATGTCGACGAAACAGACGACCAGCATGGAGCCATGGCGCCGGGCCAGGTCGAGGTCATGCTCCAGGCGGTCCCACAGCGCCAGACGGTTCAACAGACCGGTCAGCGCATCCGTCCGGGAGGCATGGACGGCCTTCTCCAGGGCTGCATACGCGGTGGCGGTTTCCTGGTGGGCGACAAGGTTGGCGGCCGTCAGGCGCTGGTTCTCGGCTGCCATGCCGTGCATCGCTTCCTGTCCAGGCTCGGCCTGCGCGGACTGGATTGCCGCCTGAAGCGAGAGGAGGGTGGCCTCTGCCGCCGCAATCTCCTGCCGCAGCGCAACAAGCCTTTGCTGTTCGGCATCCAGGCCGTCAGTGGCAGTCATGCGCGCCAACTCCTTCATCAGCGGGGTTGAGCCCCTCCGGACGCTGCCAGCGCTCCGGCGGCTGCCTGCCGGCATCCTGCACCGGCGAAGGCCTTGACGGCCCGACGCTGAGCATACGCTCTTCTCATGCGACTCCAGCGGGACAGATCTGGCGGCCCGCCCTGCGCTCGCCAGGCTGGCGAATCCCGCGACGCCATGGCACCCACATTCTGTGGCCCCATGCAGGGTGAGAGCCTGGGCAGGGGAGGCTAGCGGCGCGGGCTCAGCGCTCCTTCAGCCCCGCACGCGCTGCCCCAGCTCGTCAAAACCCAGGACCCGCGCCTGCAAGGCCGTCAGTCCGATGCGATCGCCCGCCTGAAGGGCCGGCACCGTGCCGTTGATCTTGAGGGTCAGCGCCTTGTCCAGTCCGTCAACGCGCGCGTAGAGCAGGTGGGTGTCGCCCAGGTGCTCGGCGAAGTCCAGCTGGGCCGGCACGCCTTCGCTGGCGGGCGCCAGCTGCAGGTGCTCGGGGCGCACGCCCAGGCGCTGGGCGGGGGCGGGCAGGGCGCAGGCCCAACGCGACCACAGAGCCTGGTGGGCGGCGCTGGCGCCGGCCGCGGGGCGGTCCACGAGGTTGATGGCCGGCGCGCCGATGAAGCCCGCCACGAACTCGGTGGCCGGGTCCTCGTACAGGCTCAGCGGTGTGCCCAGCTGCTCGATGCGCCCCTGGTGGAAGACGGCGATGCGGTCGCCCAGGGTCATGGCCTCGGTCTGGTCATGGGTGACGTAGATCATGGTCGCGCCGAGCGCGCGGTGCAGGCGGGCCAGCTCGATGCGCATCTCCAGGCGCAGGGCCGCGTCCAGGTTGGACAGCGGCTCGTCGAAGAGAAAGACCTTGGGCTTGCGCACGATGGCGCGGCCGATGGCTACGCGCTGGCGCTGGCCGCCCGAGAGCTGGGCCGGGCGACGGTCCAGCAGCGCGGTGAGCTTGAGCGTCTCGGCCGTCCTGCGGACCTGGGCCTCGCGCTCGGCCTTGGGCACGCCGGCCATCTTGAGGGCAAAGCCCATGTTCTCGGCCACGCTCATGTGCGGGTACAGCGCGTAGCTCTGGAACACCATGGCCGCGCCGCGTTCGGCCGGCGGCAGGCCGTTGGCGCGCTGGCCGTCGATCAGCAGCGTGCCCTCGGAGATGTCCTCCAGGCCCGCGATCATGCGCAGCGTGGTGCTCTTGCCGCAGCCCGAGGGGCCGACGAAGACGAGGAACTCGCCGTCCTCGATCTCCAGGTCGATGCCGCGGATGACGTCCTGCTCACCGTAGCGCTTGTGGATGCCTTGCAGGCTCAGTCGTGCCACCTCAGGCTCCCTTGGATTGCGCGGCCAGGAACTGGCGGTACCAGCGGGCGCTGTCCTTGGGGGTGCGCTGCTGGGTCTCGTAGTCCACGTGCACGATGCCGAAGCGCTTGGCATAGCCCGAGGACCACTCGAAATTGTCCAGCAGGCTCCAGACCATGTAGGCATCGACCGGCACGCCCTCCTGCAGGGCCGCATGCACGGCGGCGATGTGGCGCTGGAGGTAGCGGGTGCGCGCTTCGTCCTGCACGCGGCCGTCCACCCAGGGGTCGGGGAAGGCGCCGCCGTTCTCGGTGACCCACAGGCTGGGCAGCTGCGGATAGTCGCGGTGCAGGCGCAGCAGCAGCTCGGTCAGGCCTTCCGGGTAGACCTCCCAGCCCATCTCGCTGACCTCCTTGCCCGCGGCCTTGGGGTCCCAGGGCTTGTCGGCGCTCTGCACCGAGCGGGAGTAGTAGTTGACGCCCAGGAAGTCCAGGGGCTGGCGGATCTCGGCGAGGTCGCCATCGTGCATCTTCGGTGCCTTGTCGCCCAGGTCCAGCCAGATGTCGACCGGATAGCGGCCCTGGCACAGCGGGTCCATGTACCAGCGCAGCAGGCGGCCGTCCTCCAGCACGGCGCGGGCCTTGTCCGCGGCCGAGGGCGTGGCCGGATGGGTGGGCGCGAGGTTGAGTACGATGCCCAGCTTCTCCTTTGCGCCCGCGGCGCGCAGGGCCTTGAGTGCGCGGCCGTGGCTCAGCAGCAGATGGTGCGAGACCTGCAGCGCCAGCGCCTCGTCCTTGAGGCCGGGGGCGAAGACGCCGTTCTGGTGGCCCAGCACGGCCACGACCCAGGGCTCGTTGTGCGTGCACAGCGAGGCCAGGCGGTCGCCCAGGCGGCCTTGGATGCCCAGGGCGTAGTCGACGAAATGGTCCACCGTCTCACGGTTGGCCCAGCCGCCGCGGTCCTGCAGGGCCTGGGGCAGGTCCCAGTGGTTGAGGGTCAGGTGGGGCTGCAGGCCGCGGGCCAGCATGCCGTCCACCAGGCGGTCGTAGAAGGCCAGGCCGGCCTCGTTCCAGGCGCCCTGGCCGGTGGCTTGCACGCGCGGCCAGCTCACGCTGAAGCGGTAGGCGTTGACGCCCAGACTCTGGATCAGGTCGAGGTCATCGGCCCAGCGCTGGTAGTGCTCGCAGGCCACGCGGCCGTCGCTCGCGTCGGCAATGGCACCGGGCTGGCGGCAGAAGGTGTCCCAGATGCTGGGGCCCTTGCCGTCGACGTCGGCGGCGCCCTCGATCTGGAAGGCGCTGGTGGAGACGCCCCAGACGAAGTCGGGCGGGAAGTGCAGGGCGGTGGTCGGGTCGGTCATGGGTCGGGTGAGCGAAGGAAGGGCGGGTGTCGAAAGGGGCCGGCTCACTTGACGGCACCGGCCGTCAGGCCGGCGATGAGTTGGCGTGAGGCCAGCATGAAGAGGGCGATCAGGGGCAGGGTGGCGACGGCAGCGCCTGCGATGAGGGCGCCCCATTCGGTGTCCACCGGGTTCTGCAGCAGGCGCAGGGCCAGGGGCAGGGTGAAATGCTCCGGGCTGCGCAGCACGATCAGCGGGCCCACGAAGTTGTTCCAGCTGCCGATGAAGCTGATGAGCCCGAGCGTGCCCAGGGCCGGCTTGAGCAGGGGCAGCACGATGCGCACGAAGAGGCCGAACTCGCCGCAGCCGTCCATGCGGGCGGCCTCGACCAGTTCACGGGGCACGGCGCTGCGCACGTACTGGCGCATCAGGAAGATGCCGAAGGCATTGGCCGCGCCGGGCAGGTACAGGGCCCGCGGCTCGTCGATCCAGCCCAGCAGGTCCATCACCATGAAGCTGGGAATCATGCTCATGAAGCTGGGCAGCAGCATGGTGCCCAGCACCAGCGCGAACAGCGGGCGCTTGAAGCGGAACTCGAACATCGCGAAGGCATAGCCGCCCATGGCGCAGAAGAGCAGCGTCAGGGCCGTGGACATCAGCGCCACGTAGAGGCTCCAGCCCACGCTGCGCCAGAAGGGGATGCGCTCGCCCAGCAGGCGCAGATTGGCCAGCAGGTCATCGCCGAACCACAGGGGCGGGGGCACGCTGAAGATGTCGGTCCGCGACTGCGTGGCGAAGACGAACATCACGTAGAAGGGCGCCAGCATCAGCAGGGCGCCGACGCCGACGAGGGCGTAGGCCAGCCACCGCGAGGTGTTCACAACAGGCCAGGTGCTCATCACGCACGCTCCTTGCCGAAGGCTCGGTGCAGGGCCGCCGTGGCCGCCGCGAGGACCGCGAACAGCAGCCACGACATCGCTGCCGCCGCGCCGAAGTCGTTGAAGTCGAAGGCCAGGCGGTAGAGGTAGACCGCGCTGCTCATGCCGGCCTGGTCATTGCCGCCGCGGCCGTTGGTCAGCACGAAGGGCTCCTCGAAGAGCTGCAGGCTGCCCACCACCGAGAGGGTGAAGCCGAAGAGCATCATGCTGCGCAGCCCCGGCAGGGTGATGTGCAGGAAGCGCTGCCAGGGGCTGGCGCCGTCCATGGTCGCGGCCTCGTACAGGTCCTTGGGGATGGTCTGCAGGGCGGCGAGGTAGAGCACGGTGTGGAAGCCCACGTAGCGCCAGAACACGACCAGGGCGATGGCGGGGCGCAGGCGGTCGGGGTCGTTGAGCCAGTCGATGGCCTGTGCGGGCAGCAGCAGGCCCAGGCCTGGCAGCTGGCGCAGGGCGCCGAGGCCGCTGTTGATCAGCCCGTAGTCGGTCGAGAACAGCGCGCTGAACAGGATGGCGATGGCCACCGTGGAGGTGATGTAGGGCAGGAAGTAGGCGCCCATCAGCGCATTGCGCCAGCGCTGGCCCAGGGCCTGCAGCCCGCAGGCCAGGGGCAGGGCTACCAGGTGCTGCGGCACGGCGCTGGCCACGCCCAGCCACACGGTGTTGCCCAGGGACTTCCAGAACCAGGCGTCCTTCAGCGCGAAGGCGAAGTTCTCCAGGCCCACCCACTCCATGGCCGCGAGGCCGCTGGTGGGCTCCCAGCGGTTCAGGGCCAGCCACAGCGAGAACAGCAGCGGGAAGAGGCCGAAGACGGCGAAGAGCAGCAGGAAGGGCGCCAGGAAGAGGTAGGGCGCGCCGGAGGGGCGGATGCGCAGGCGCTTCATCGCTGGGCCCTCGTCTGCAGCAGGCGCTCGGCGTCACCCAGGGCGCTGGCGATGTCCTTGCCGCGGGTCAGGACCTTGTCCAGTTCGGTGTTGATGACCTCGTCGGCGAAGGCGTCCTGGCGGTGCACGGCCACGGGCGTGATCCGCCGCGCGGCCTCGCGCCACAGGTGCCGGGCCCGCTGGCCGCCGAGGAAGGCCACCGGCTCGTCGAAGAAGGGGTCCTCGAAGGTGTCGACCAGGGCGGGGAAGATGTCGTGCGTCTGGAAGGCGTCCAGCAGCAGGGTCTTGTTGAGGGTCAGGTCTTGCATGAAGTCCCAGGCCAGGGCCCGGCGGGCCGGATCGCCCTTGGCCGGCAGGGCGTAGAAGCTGCCGCCATAGGCCGCGAAGGCGCCTTCGGGGAGCTGGGCCGCGCGCCACAGGCCGCGGGTCTTGGGCGCCAGCCAGGAGCCCATGAAGCCCACCAGCCAGGCGCCTATCATCTGCGTGGCGATGAGGCCGCGGCGGAAGCCCTCGGTCCAGTCGCTGGACCAGTTGTAGACCTTGGCATCCAGGCCTTCGGCGCGCACCTGGCGGGCCAGCTCGAAGGCGCGCCGGAAGCGCGGGCCGTTGACCAGCACGCGGTTGTCCTCGCTGAAGTAGAGGCCCTCGCCGGGCGCCACGCCGGTGCGGATGAGGATGTCCTTCATGTCCCGCGCATGGGCCAGCAGGTAGGCGCCGGTCTTGCGGCGGATCTCGCGGCCGGCGGCCACATAGCCGGCCCAGCTGCCGTTGAGGTCCGAGGCCTGCAGGCCGGCGCGGCTGAGCAGGTCTTGGCGGTACAGCAGGGTGCCGGGGCCGATGTCCGAGGGCAGGGCCACCACCTCGCCGCGGCGGTTGCTGGCCTGGCCCCAGGTGTAGGGCACGAAGCGCTCGCGCAGGCGGTCCGCCTGGCAGGGCGCCTGGCGCAGGTCGAAGAGGCCGCGGCCCTGGGCGAAGCGGCCCACATAGCCCACCTCCAGCGCCATCAGGTCCGGCAGGTGGCTGCCGGTGGACAGCGCGGTGATCATGGCCGTGTGGTGGTCGTTCATCTCGCGGCTGATGACCTCCACCTCCACGCCGGGGTGGCGGGCCGTCCAGGCCGGCACGGCCGCGCGGACGATGGCGTCCAGCTTGGGATAGGCCGCGACGCTCAGCCGCTGCGGCGTGGCCGCCCGGCCGGCGCCGGCCCACAGGCCCAGGGCCAGCCCCAGGCCGGCCCGTCTTTGTCCATCTACCTGTTGTGCATCCACGCGCTGTGCGTCCACGTTGTCTCTCGTCTTTTTTCGGGCGCTGCATGGCGCCTCGGTGTCGTGGGCCGGAAGGCCGCGCCGGTCGATTCAGCTGGCTGCCGCCATTGATCGTGAAAGCGCTTTCAAACTATAGGGAAGCCAGATGCCGATGTCAATGGCGCAGGCCCGGTGGACCCCGCCTTTCCAGGGCTCAGGCCATGGCGTGCCCGGCCTTGGCCTGGGCCGCCGCACAGAATCGCCGCACATAGGCCTCATGGGCCGGCAGGGACTGCACCGTGTGTGCCACCTGCTCATGGAGACTGCCCAGGAACTGCCGCAGCTCGGCCTCGCCCATCAGGTCGGCCACGGGGTGATAGGCCTGGGGCGTCAGACCCTGGCCCAGCATGACCTGGATCCAGGAGTTCTCGGCGAAGAGCTCGTCGGCAGGGCGGAACACGCGGCCGGTCTGCGCGAAAAGGTCCAGGCGGTGGCGCAGGCTGGCCGGCACGGTCATCTCGCGGCAATGCGTCCACAGCGCCGATCCCTTGCGGGCATTGAGGTGGTAGTGCAGGACGATGAAGTCACGGATGTGCTCCAGGTCCTTCTGCGTCTGGCGGTTGAATTCCTCGATGTCGCAGGCCTGGATGCCGCCCGCCGGGAACATCTGCAGCAGGCGGATGGCCGCGCGCTGGATCAGGTGGATGCTGGTGGACTCCAGCGGCTCGATGAAGCCGCTCGAGAGGCCCACGGCGATGCAGTTCTTCTCCCAGGTCCGCAGGCGCTGGCCCGGCGTGAAGCGCAGCACCCGCGGCTGGATCAGCAGCTCGCCTTCCACGTGCTGGCGCAGCACCTCCGGCGCGTCGGCATCGGCCAGCAGCTGGCTGCTGTAGACCAGGCCATTGCCCACGCGGTGCTGCAGGGGGATGCGCCACTGCCAGCCGAAGTCGTGGGCGATGGAACGGGTGTAGGGCGGGGCCTCGCGCACGGCGGCGGTCTGCACGGCCACGGCGCGGTCGCAGGGCAGCCAGTGGGTCCAGTCCTCGTAGGCCACGCCCAGGGTCTCGCCCAGCAGCAGGGAGCGGAAGCCCGTGCAGTCGACGAAGAGGTCGCCCTCGACGAGGCTGCCGTCCTGCATGCGCAGGGCGCTCAGGGCGCCGTCCGGGCCGTCCGCGAGCACCTCGGCGATCTTGCCCTCCAGGCGCTGCACGCCGTGCTGCTCGGCGATCGTGCGCAGGAAGCGGGCATAGCGCGAGGCATCCAGGTGGTAGGCGTAGTTCAGCCCGTTGCGCGGCAGGTGCGCGAAGCGCTGGGCCTCGGCGGCGCGCAGCTCCAGGCAGTATTCGCCATAGGGCCGGGCCAGGCCCTGGCGCTGTCCCTTGAGCCAGAAGTGCTGGAAGCCGGCGCTCCAGTGGTCCTGGCCGGTACGGCCGAAGGCGTGGATGTAGGACTCGCCCGGCGCCTTCCAGCCTTCGAACTGGATGCCCAGCTTGAAGGTGGCCTGGGTGGCGGCCATGAACTCGGCCTCCTGGATGCCCATCAGCTCGTGGTAGGCGTGCAGGGCCGGGATGGTGGCCTCGCCCACGCCCACGGTGCCGATCTCCTCGGACTCCACCAGGCGGATCTGCAGCTGCTTCCCGAGCAGCTTGCCCATGAGGGCCGCGACCATCCAGCCGGCGGTGCCGCCCCCGGCGATGACGACGCGGCGCACGGCTTGCGAAGTGTGGAAGGGTGTCATGGGGAACCTCGTGGGATGGTCGCTCATCGGTTGAGCTTGTTCAGCAGCAGGGCGCGCAGGCGGCGGTGGGCGGTCTCGTCCAGCGGACCGAGCACGCCCCGGGCCTCGGGCGGGAGATGCGCCGCCGTCTCGGGGCCGGCGTCAAAGACGTAATGGTCGAACAGCGCGCGCCAGGCGTCGCGCTCGGCCGGCGGCAGGTCGCGCACGGTGGCCAGGGCCAGCCACAGGGCGCTCATGGGCGAATCCTGCCAGGCGGGCGTGCGGCGCCACCAGTAGTTGACGAGGCCGCTGAAGGGGTCCAGGGCCTGGACCTGGTGCCACCACTGGCTGGGGATGTAGAGCGCGTCACCGGCCTCCAGCGTCACCTTCTGCGCGCGGGCCTGGGCGGCGGCGTAGCGGGGGAAGCGCTGCAGGTCCGGCGCGGCGGCATCGACCAGGCTGATGGGCTGGCCGGCGGGCGTGAGGTCCAGAGGGCCGATGTAGAGATCGCCCACGGCATCCGGCGGATAGAGCGTGAAGCGGCGCCGGCCGCTGACGCAGCAGGCGATGTTGGCCGGCCAGTCCTGGTGGGCCGGCACGGTGACGCGGTTGCCCAGCCACAGGCTCACCAAGGGGGACTCCTCGGCCTCGAAGGCGAGCGGATGGTCCGCCAGCAGGCCGGGCAGGCAGGTCTCGACCGTGGTCGATCCCATGTAGACGGTGGACGGCGCGGGGTCGTCCAGCGCGGCCATCAGCTGGTCCAGCACCGTGCCGAAGGGCAGCAGGGCGCGGCTGAAGTTGAAGCCCTTGAAATCGGGTGTGTAGGCGATGCGGCCGGCGGTCTCCGGCGCCATCTGGTAGACGCCCACCGTGGCGTCCTGCCAGTGGCGGCGCAGCAGGGATGCGGCCTCGTGCGGGCCGCGGCGGGCGGCCTGCACCAGGGGCCAGTGCGAGACCAGGCCGCGCAGTACGCAGGGCTGCTCGCTGTCCGGCCCGCTGCCTGTCAGCGTGGCGGGAACCTGGCCCGGGATGCAGGGCAGCTCGCGCATCGCAGGCGTCTCAGGCGCGGCGCTGCTCGCGCTGCACGAGGTCGCCAAAGCGCGAGAGCGAGGCCACGGCCATCGCCAGCGGCAGCCAGTAGCCGCGCTCGTGAAGGTCGGCCACCACGGCGCCGGACAGGGCGTCCAGGCGCTCCTCGTGGATCACATGGAAGCCGCCGATGCGGCGCGTGCCGCCACCGGGCAGCGGCAGGTCCAGGGCCATGGGCTCCAGCAGTTCGAGCTGCAGCAGGGTATCGATGAAAGCCGGCAGGGTCTGCAGCCCTTCGTGCAGGGCCTGCAGCACGCTGATGCGATGCTCCAGCAGCGGCGAGAGGCCGCCCTGGGGCAGGAAGAGGGGTTCGCCACCCTGTTCGCTCAGACGGGGGCTGTCGAGGTCGATGTGCACGACCCATTGCGAGGCATCGCGGCCCACCATCAAGGGCTGGCGCTCCAGCGCCCAGGGCAGATGCGGCGCCTCCCAGCCCTGTGGGCCCAGGAAGAGGTTGCCGGCGCCGCTGAGGCTCATCAGGGCCACGGGCTGGAAGGGCAGCTCCCCGGTGCCAGCCTGGAAGACGATGGGAAAGCAGGCCTGCAGCAGGCGGAACTCCGCCGGCACCGTGGGCACGACCGGCAGGTCATCGCCCAGGGCGCGCGAGGGCGCGGGGTCCAGGCGCAGGGCCTGGTGGCTGATGTTGTCGAGCAGGGCGGGGCGCATGGCGGATCCGAGGCTGGCGTGGGCCGATGGTAGAGAGACAGGGATCCCGCCGGGAAGGGCAGGATCCCTGAGCGAGGGGCGCGTGGCGGCGCTCCCCAGTGCGGCGCTCAGTAGGTGTAGCGCGCACCGACCATGAAGCGGCGGCCGGTCTGCGTCACCGACTGCACCTCCAGGTGGGTGCGGCCGTGCGTGCGGATCACGCCGTCGTTCAGGTTGATCGCCTCGAACTGGAAGCTCAAGCGTGGGCTGTACTTGTAGCCGATGCTCAGATCCCACTGGCCATAGGGCTCGGTGTAGGACGGGCCGGAGCCGCCGTTCACCGCCGCATTGGTGCTGTTGAGGAACTCGCCGCGCCAGTTGTAGGCCATGCGCACGCTGTGGCGGTCGTCCTCGTAGAAGCCCACCAGATTGGCCGAGTTGCTGAGGCCCACCAGCGCGTTCTGGTCCTTCAGGTCCTCGTTCTTGAACTTCAGGCCCGAGCGCACATAGGTGTAGTTGGCGGCCAGCCCGAAGCCGCTGCGGCCGAAGGCATGCTGCACGTTGAGCTCCATGCCGTTGATGTGGTCGCTGCGCTGGTTGGTGGGCACGCTGATGTTGAACACCGCCAGCGGGTCGCCCGCCTGGCCGGCGATGGTGCCCAGGGCGTTGCCCGAGCCATCCACGCCGGTCTTCACGATGCCCATGCGGCCGTTGTAGGTGTTGAGCAGGTAGTTGCGCACGCAAGTCAGGTCCGCGCCGCCGCAGGCCGTGGACGCCTCCTTGAACAGCGCGCCGTTGATGGGCGAACTCAGGCTGAAGGGCGTCATCGGGACCACGCTGGTACCGATGTAGTTGCTGATGTTCTTGCGGAAGATGCCGATCGCGGCGTAGCTGCTCTTGGCGTAGTAGTACTCGGCCGAGACGTCGAAGTTCTTGGACAGCAGGGGCTTGAGGCCCGGATTGCCCTGGTTGCCCGAACCGCCACCGGCGCGGTACTCGGTCAGCGTCTGTCCGCCCTGGATCTTGTCCCAGCCGGGGCGGCCGATGGACTCGCCGAAGCTGGCGCGCACCTTCCACTGGCTGCTCAGCTCGGCCTCCCAGTCGATGCTGGGCAGCACGTAGCTGTACTTGCCGGAGAGGCTGGTGAAGCCAGGCGCGCCCTTGAGGATGGCGAACTCGTTGGCCGAGACCCACTGGATGCCCGTGGCGATGGGCACCAGGGCCTGCGATTCGACCTTGGTGCGCTCGTAGCGAAGGCCCAGGGCGGCGCTCATGGGCACACCCCAGTCGAAGTCGGCGCTGTACTGGACGAAGGCGCTGGTGCTGCGCTCCTGGGTGCGGCGGTCGTCGTCGAAGTTGTCGCTGGACTTGAACCACTTGTCGCTGCCGTCAGCCTTCACGGCGGCGTCCCGCACGGCATTGAAGTCCCAGACGAAGAAGTTGTTGACCATGGCCGAGCGGTCCACCGAGCCCATGGCGCGGCTGAAGTACTGCTGGATGGTGTCGGCCTGCCAGAGGGTGTCGGCGTAGTCGCTGGGCTTGTTGTGGCCGCCCCAGTCGTTCTGCTGGACATTGGCGAAGGCGGTGCGGTTGTTCACCTTGGTCAGTCCCACGCCGAAGTCCAGATTGGACGCGTCCGAGAGGGTGTACTTGCCCTTGATCTGCGCCTGGTCGATGGCATTGCGCATGTAGGCGTTGCGGAAGGACGAGCCCGTGACCTGCATGAGGCTGGCGCTGTCCGCCGGATTGCCCGAGAGGCCGATGCCCAGCACGGGGAACTTGCCGGAGAAGTCCACGCGGTCGCTGGCGCGGTTCTGCATGGAGACGCCCAGGGCGTTGTTGGTGCCGTAGGGGCTGTCGGCGCCAGCAGTGGCGACGGAGTGGTGGGCATCCAGCTCCAGCTTCAGGCGTTCCGAGGCGCGCCAGGCGGCGTTGAAGCCGGTGGAGTCGTTCTTGTTCTTGGTGCCGTAGTAGGCGCCGCCCATGGCCACGTCGGCCGGGCCGTTGGTGTAGAGCTCCGAGAAGATCAGGGGTGAGGCGATGGGGCCGTCCGCCCAGGTGGTCTTGTCGTAGGCGAAGTTGAACCAGGCCGAGAGCTCGCTGCGCTTGGTGTGGATCTTGTTCTCGGAGTAGGTCTTGTCCAGGGTCAGCGTCAGGTCCTTCATCGGGCGGTACTGCAGGACCAACTGGCCGTTGGTGCGGGTGCGCTCGATGCCGTTCATGCTGTACATGAGGTTCTGGGGCACCTCGTACAGGTCGGTCAGCTTGGGACGGTTGGTGATCTTGCTGGCGCCCGGCTCGGTGGGCAGGGGCAGGGCCGTCCAGTCATTGGCATTGGCCAGGTTGCCGGGCTTGCTGTACCAGCCATTGGGCACGCCGGCCTGGTTGTAGCCGGAATTGCGCTTCTGCAGGCTGCCGCTAAGGGCGATGCCGAAGGTGCCGTCGGCGAAGACCTGGCTGTAGATGCCCGAGAGCTCCGGCGTGGTCTGCGAGCCGGCGATCAGGCCGGGCAGGCGCTTGTTGGAGTCGTCGCTGACCAGCTTGGCACCGAGGCTGGCCACGGTCTTGGGGTTGTCCAGCGGCCGGGCCGTCTTGATGTTGATGGTGGCGCCGATGCCGCCGGTGGGGTTCTCCGAGCGGCCGGTCTTGTAGACCTCCAGCGCCGCCACGCCTTCCGAGGCGAGGTTGGCGAAGTCGAAGGAGCGCGCGTTGGAGGCCGTGGTGTCGGCCAGGTTGGCGGCCGGCATCTGGCGGCCGTTGAGCAGCACCAGGTTGAAGTCGGGGCCCACGCCACGCACCGTCACCCGCGAGCCCTCGCCGTTGGCGCGGTCGATGGACACGCCGGCGATGCGCTGCATGGACTCGGCCAGATTGGTGTCCGGGAACTTGCCGATGTCCTCGGCCACGATGCCGTCCACCACGCCTTGCGCCTTGCGCTTGAGGTCCAGGGAGCTGTCCAGGCTCTTGCGGATGCCGGTGATCACGACGGTGTCCAGCTGCGCGCTGTCGTCCTTCTTGGCGGGCTCGGCCTGCTGGGCATGCAGGGTCGGGGCGATGAGAACGGCGCAGGCAGCGGCCAGCCGGCTCAGGGGCACGACGTGGCGGCGGCGCGGGTTGCGGGTCATGGGTCTGTCTCCTGGTGGTATTGGTGTGGCAGCAGGGGCGCTTCTAACCCTGCTGCATTGAAAGCGCTTTCAAATAGTAGCGCCAGCCACCAAGCGATGTGACCTAGGCATCACCCTAATACGGATGTGCTGCCCGGCAACAAAGCAACAGCGGCCCGCCAGGGCAGGCTGCAGCGGAGTGAAACCGATTTCTGGCGGCGCCTTCAGCGGCTGGCGCCGCGGGCCAGGGCGGCCACGGAGTCGCGCTCCACGAGGCGGGGCTCGGGCAGCTTGAGGGTGGGCTTGCCGCCGGCCAGCATCTCCAGCAGGGCCTGGGCGGTGAGCCGGCCCAGTTCCAGGCTGGCCTGGTGCACGGTGGTGAGGGGCGGGGTCATGTGCATGGCCAGGGCCAGGTCGTCGAAGCCCACCAGGGAGACGTCCTGCGGCACGCGCAGGCCGGCCTTGTGCAGGGCCACGGCGGCGCCCATGGCCATCTGGTCATTGGCGGCGAAGAGGGCGCTGAAGCGCTGCGGGCTGGCCAGCAGGCGCTCCGCGGCCTGGCGGCCGCCTTCCTCCAGGTAGTTGCCGCATTCCACCAGGGCGGGGCGGAAGGGGATGCCGGCCGCCTCCAGCGCGGCCTGGTAGCCGGCCAGGCGCTCGCGGGCGTCGGAATGGCTCTGGTCGCCGCCGATGTGGGCGATGTCCCGGTGCCCCCGCGCGATCAGGTGCTGGGTGGCCAGGCGCGCGCCCTCGCGGTGGTCGTAGTCCATGGCGTAGACATTGGGCGCCTTGATGCTGCGCCCCGTCACCACGGTGGGCACCTGCTTGGCCAACTGGCGCAGGGCGGTGTCGCCCACCCGGCCGTTGAGGATGATCATGCCGTCCACGCGGCGGCCCATGAGGGTGTCGATGCAGCGCTGCTCCACCTCCACGTCCCAGTGGCCGCTGACGAAGAGGGCGCTGTAGTGCGCCTCGCTGAGCGTCTCCTCGATGCCGCGCATGGCGACGCCGAAGAAGGGGCTGTCAATGAACTGGGTGATCACGCCGATGCTCATCGTGCGCCCGCCGGCCAGGCCGCGGGCGATGGGGTTGGGCACGAAGCCCAGCTCTGCAATGGCGCGGTCCACCGCCGCCTTCTTCTCCGCGCTCACCACCGCCGTGCCGTTGAGGATGCGGGAGACCGTGCTGGGCGACACGCCGCTGGCCTCGGCCACCATGCCGAGCGTGACGGGGCCGGACTTGCGGGCCGAGGGCGGTGCGGGGGTTCGAGCCATGGGCGTAGCGGTATGAAAGCGTTTGCGTGAACGTTGGGGGCGAGTGTAAGGGCAGCTTTCGCCGACTGCTTCTGCGGCTCCGCGCTCCTCGGGGGGGGGGGGCTCCGGGAAAGCCCCCAATCCCTGCCCCCGCAGTTCATCCAGCACTTTTAGTGCGATCCGCAAGTCCTTATTTTTGAACGACTTTTTTTCTGCGGCGTGGTGGTGAAATCAACTGTAAGTGATTGATTTCATTGAACTTTTTTCCGATTTTCCTTGACCTGGCTGAAGTCGGTTAGTAAAGTGGGAGAAATTGTCAGATTGTGGGTCGCTGTGGCGAATTACGTGTTTCAAGGGGCGAGTGCCTTGGCGATGGACGCCAAGGGGCGCTTGACCGTCCCTACACGCCACCGCGAGCTGCTGCAGGGCCTGTGCAACGGCCAGCTGACCATCACCAAGCACCCCGAGGGCTGCCTGATGGTCTTCCCCCGCCCGGCCTGGGAAACCTTCCGTGACCGCATCGCCGCGCTGCCCATGTCGGCGGCCGGCTGGAAGCGTGTTTTCCTGGGCAATGCCCAGGACGTCGAGATCGACAGCGCCGCCCGCGTGCTGATCGCCCCTGAACTGCGTGCCAGCGCCAGCCTCCAGAAGGACGTGATGCTGCTGGGCATGGGCAGCCACTTCGAGCTCTGGGACGCCGCGGCCTATGCCGCCCACGAGGCCCAGGTCATGCAATCCGAGCTGCCGGACGCGCTCAAGGACTTCAGCTTCTGATCATGAGCGCCACCACCGCCCCCGCCCCCGAGCCCTTCAAGCACACCACCGTCCTCCTGAATGAGACGGTCGAAGGTGTGCTTCACAGGCCGGACGGCATCTATGTGGATGGCACCTTCGGCCGTGGCGGGCATTCACGCCTGCTGCTGAGCCGGCTGGGCCCGGACGGCAGGCTGATCGCCATCGACCGGGACCCCGAGGCCATCGCGGCCGCCACCTCAGGCGAGACGCGGGTCGAGGACCCGCGTTTTTGCATCTGCCACGCCCCCTTTGCCCAGATGGGCGAGGAGCTGGAGCGCCTGGGCGTGCACGCCATCGACGGCCTGATGCTGGACCTGGGCGTCTCCAGTCCGCAGATCGACAACCCCGAGCGTGGGTTCAGCTTCCGTTTCGACGGCCCGCTGGACATGCGCATGGACACGACCCGCGGCGAGAGTGCCGCGGATTTCCTGGCCCGTGCCGACGAGCGCCAGATTGCTGAGGTGATACGCGACTATGGCGAAGAACGGTTTGCTCTCCCGATTGCAAAGGCGCTTGTTGCTCGCCGGGAAGGCGGGAGCCCTGTTCGAACAACCGCCGAGCTTTCCAAAGTCGTGGCTGGTGCGGTCAAAACCCGCGAACCGGGCCAGGACCCTGCAACGCGCACATTTCAGGCTCTACGGATACTCGTCAACGCCGAGCTTGAGGAGCTCGAGCAGGGGCTGAAGTCGGCCCTGCGCCTGCTGCGCCCGGGTGGCCGCCTGGCGGTGATCAGCTTCCACTCGCTGGAAGACCGCATCGTCAAGAACTTCATCGCCCAGCACAGCAAGGACGTGGTCGACCGCCGCGCGATGTTCGCCGCGCCCAAGCCCCTGGTCCTGAAGGCCCTGGACCGCATCAAGCCCAGCGAGGCCGAGGTCCGGGCCAATCCGCGCTCGCGCTCCGCCATCCTGCGGGTGGCTGAGCGCACGGACGCGCCCCTGGTCGAAGCGCCGGCCGCCACCAAGCCGGGCAGGCGCAAGGGAGGCCGCTGATGTGGTCTCGCATCACGCTGGTGCTGTTGGCTGCGGTGATGGTTTCGGGCTACTACCTGGTGCGCAGCAGCTATGAGGCGCGCCGTCTCTTCACCGAGGTCGACCGCGCCCAGAACGAGGGCCGCAAGCTGGAGGCCGACCACCAGCGCCTGCTGGCCGAGCGCCATGCCCAGGCCACCAACCTGCGCGTGGAGCAGGTCGCCCGCGAGCGCCTGAAGATGCGCGCCGTTTCGCCCGCCATCACCCAGACCGTGGAGCTGAGTGGACGTCCGGCCTCGGCCGCCGCTGGGGGCCAGCCATGAGCACCAAGCGCCCGGCTGGCAATGCCCTGAGCCCGCGTGGCGTCAACTACGCCACCAGCCCGCTGCTGGCCGCCAAGACGCCGCCCTGGCGCTCGCGCTTCCTCGTCGCCCTGGTGGGCCTGGCCTTTGCCGGGCTGCTGGGGCGCGCCGTCTATGTGCAGCTGATCGCACAGGACTTCTTCCAGCGCCAGGGCGAGGCCCGCTACGCCCACACCCTGGAGCTGCCCGCCAGCCGCGGCCAGATCAAGGACCGCAGCGGCCAGGTGCTGGCCTCCAGCGTGGCTGTGCCTTCCATCTGGGCCTTCCCCAAGGACGTCGACACCGACCCCGACAAGCGCCGCGAGCTGGCCCGCATCCTCAAGATCAGCCCGCAGGAGCTGGACAAGCGCCTGGACCCGTCCAACCGCTTTGTCTTCCTGCGCCGCCAGGCCGACGACGACACCGCCGCCCGGATCAAGGCGCTCAACCTCAAGGGCATCTTCCAGGACCGCGAGTACAAGCGCCAGTACCCCGAGGGCGAGTCTGCCGCGCACATCGTCGGCTTCACCAACCTGGAAGAGCGTGGACAGGAAGGCATCGAACTGGCCTTTCAGAAGGCGCTGCAGGGCCGCGACGGCAGTCGTGCCGTGGTCAAGGACCGTCTGGGCCGCGTGGTGGAAGACATGGGCGAGCGCGTGCCGGCCAGCAATGGCCGGGACATCCAGCTCTCCATCGACGCCAAGGTGCAGTTCTTCGCCTATCAGCGCATCCGCGACGCCGTGGCCGAGCACCGGGCCAAGGCCGGCTCCGTGGTGGTGCTGGACGTGCAGACCGGCGAGGTCCTGGCCCTGGCCAATTGGCCCAGCTACAACCCGGGCGACCGCCAGAACCTGCTGGGCGAGCAGCTGCGCAACCGCGCGCTGACCGACGTCTTCGAGCCCGGCTCGACGATGAAGCCCTTCACCATCGGTCTGGCCCTGGAGACTGGTCGCGTGCGCCCGGACACCGTCATCAACACCGCCCGCGGCGCCGTGATGATCGCCGGCTGGTCGCCCACCGACGTCCACCCCTATGGCGACCTCACGGTGGCCCAGGTCATCCAGAAGTCCAGCAACGTGGGCACGGCCAAGATCGCCATGCAGATGCCGGCCCGCGAGATGCACGAGATGTTCACCGCCATCGGCCTGGGCCAGCGCCCGCAGCTGGAGTTCCCCGGCGCGATGACTGGCAAGCTGCGCCCCTACAAGAGCTGGCGGCCCATCGAGCAGGCCACCATGAGCTACGGCTACGGCCTCTCGGCCTCGCTGTTCCAGCTGGCCCGGGCCTACACGACCTTCGCGCGGGACGGCGAGGTGATCCCCATCACCATCATGAAGCGGCCCACGAGCGAGCCGGTGAGCGGCCTGCGCGTCTTCAAACCCGAGGTCGCCCAGCAGGTGCGCGCCATGCTGCAGACGGCCGCCGCCCCGGGCGGCACGGCACCGGCGGCCATGGTCCCGGGCTACAGCATCGGCGGCAAGTCCGGCACCGCGCACAAGCAGGAAGGCAAGGGCTATGCCGGCCACAAGTACCGCTCCTGGTTCGTGGGCCTGGCGCCCATCAGCAAACCGCGCATCGTGGTCGCGGTGATGGTGGACGAGCCGAGCAACGGCGTCTATTTCGGCGGCGCCGTGGCCGCCCCGGTCTTCAGCCAGGTCGTGGCCCAGACCCTGCGCCTGATGGGCGTCCAGCCGGACCTGGATGTCAAAACACAGATCGTCGCGAGCCAGAAGCTCGAGGCGGTGGAAGAGAGCTTCTGAGCATGCTGACCCGTCTCAAATCCCCCGAGGCTGCCGCCCGCTGGCTCCAGGAATGGACCACGGGCGCCCTGCGTACCGACAGCCGCCTGGTCCAGCCCGGTGATGCCTTCATCGCCTGGCCCGGCTACGCGCGCGACGGCCGTGCCTACGTGGCCGCCGCCCTGGCTGCCGGCGCTGCGACCTGCTTGGTGGAGGACGAGGGCGTCGAGGCCTTCGGCTTCGTGGACGCCCGCGTGGCCTCTCTGCCCGGCCTGAAGAGCCGCACCGGCGCCATCGCTGCCCAGTACTACGGCCAGCCCAGCCAGGCGCTGCCCGTGGTCGCCACCACCGGCACCAATGGCAAGACCTCCACCGCCTGGTGGTCCGCGCAAGCCCTGACCCTGCTGGGCCAGCGCTGCGGCGTGATCGGCACCCTGGGCGTGGGCGTGCCGCCCATCCCGGGCACAGCACAAGGCGCCGTCATCGAGTACACCGGCCTGACCACCCCTGACCCCGTGATGCTGCAGCAGGCCTTCGCCCGCATGCGCGACGAGGGCTTCGGCGCCTGCGCCATCGAGGCCTCGTCCATCGGCATCAAGGAGCACCGCCTGGACGGCACGCAGGTCCGCGTGGCGCTCTTCACCAACTTCACCCAGGACCACCTGGACTACCACGGCAGCATGGCCGCCTACTGGGAGGCCAAGCGCGAACTCTTCGGCTGGAGCGGTCTGCAGGCGGCGGTGATCAATGCCGACGACGCGCAGGGCGCGGCCCTGGCGGCTGAGCTGCAGTCGCAAGGCACGCTGGACCTCTGGACCTACGGCCTGAACCGCAGCGATGTGCGCCTTTCGGCCCATGAGCTGCACTACCGCGCCGGCGGCCTGGCCTTCACGCTGAGGGAGCAGGAGGGCGGCGAGCACCTGGTCGAGACCGGCCTGATCGGCGAATACAACGTGGCCAATTTGCTGGCCGTGATCGGCGGGCTGCGTGCCCTGGGCCACACGCTGGACGCCATCGTGCCGGTGGCCGGCCTGGTGACGCCAGTGCCCGGCCGCATGCAGCGCGTGGGCAACGGCCGCGAGCTGCCGCAGCTGGTGGTCGACTACGCCCACACGCCCGACGCCCTGGAGAAGGCCCTGGCCGCACTCTCGCCCCTGGCCGAAGCCCGTGGCGGGAAACTGGTCTGCGTGTTCGGCTGCGGCGGCGACCGCGACCGGAGCAAGCGCCCGCAGATGGGCGCCATCGCTGCCCGCCTGGCCGGCCAGGTGGTGGTGACCAGCGACAACCCCCGCACTGAAGACCCGGCGCATATCCTCGCCGACATCGTGGCTGGCCTGCCTGCAGGCGCCGCTCACAGCGCCCTGGTGGACCGCCGCGTGGCCATCCGTGAGGCGGTGCTGGGCGCGCAGCCGTCCGACGTGATCCTGGTGGCCGGCAAGGGCCACGAGGACTACCAGGAGATCCAGGGCCAGCGCCAACCCTTCTCCGACGTGGAGGAGGCGCGTGCCGCCCTGATCGAGAGGGCCGGCCTGTGAGCACTGCCTGCCTCATGACCCTGGCCCAGGCCCACGCCCTGCTGCAGCCCCTGCTGCCGCAGGCCCGGCTGGTGGGCGACGGTGCCACCCTGCTGCAGCGCGTGCACAGCGACACCCGCAGCCTGAAGCCCGGCGACCTCTTCGTTGCCCTGCGCGGCGAGCGCTTCGACGCCAACGACTTCCTCGCCCAGGCCTGCGAGGCTGGTGCGGCAGCGGCACTGGCCGAGCGCGGTCTGGAGGCCGCCGGCCTGCCCGGCATCGAGGTGCCGGACGCCAAGGTGGCCCTGGGCCTGCTGGCTCAGGCCTGGCGTGCGCGCCTGCAGTTGCCCGTCATCGCCGTGACCGGCAGCAATGGCAAGACCACGGTCACGCAGATGATCGCCAGCATCCTGACGGCCTGGCTGGGCGAGGACGCCCTGGCCACGCAAGGCAATCTGAACAACGAGATCGGCGTGCCCCTGACCGTGCTGCGCCTGCGCCAGGACGACACCCGCTGGCACCGTGCCGCGGTGATCGAACTGGGCATGAACCACCCCGGCGAGATCGCTCCGCTGGCCGCCATGGCCCAGCCCACGGTGGCCCTGGTCAACAACGCCCAGCGCGAGCACCAGGAGTTCCTGGGCACGGTGGAGGCCGCCGCGCGGGAGAACGGCGAGGTGATCCGCGCCCTTCCCGTCACCGGCGTGGCCGTGTTCCCGGCAGAGGACGCCTGCGCGCCCGTCTGGCATGAGCTGGCCGGCGCGCGCGCGCAGCTGAGCTTCGCCCTGCAGGGCCTGGCCGACGTGACCGGCCGCGCGCAATGGGTGGACGCTGGCCACTGGGCCCTGGAGCTGCACTCGCCCGCGGGTGAGGCACCTGTCGTGCTGTCGGTCGCCGGCCTGCACAACGTGCGCAATGCCCTGGCCGCCAGCGCCTGCTGCCTGGCCGCGGGCGTGCCGCTGGCCTTCGTGGTGCAGGGCCTGGAGGCCTTCCGCCCGGTCAAGGGTCGTTCGGCCCTGCGCCGGATCCAGCGGGCCGGGCAAGACCTGACCCTCATCGACGACAGCTACAACGCCAACCCGGACAGCGTGCGGGCGGGTATCGAGGTCCTGGCCGACCTGCCCGGCAGCGGCTGGCTGGTGCTGGGCGACATGGGCGAGGTCGGTGACCAGGGCCCGGAATTCCACCGCGAGGTGGGGGCTTATGCGGCCCAGCGGGGCCTGGCCGCGCTGTGGTGTGCGGGGCCGGCGGCGGCCCATGCGGCGGCGGCCTTTGAGGCGTCGGAGGGCGCAGGCAGCCACAGGGGCTGCCGCGCCTTCGCGACGGTGGACGAGCTCATCGCGGCGCTGGACGCCGCACCGGAAGTCAAGAACGTGCTCGTCAAGGGATCGAGATTCATGCGCATGGAACGGGTGGTGGCGGCCTTGGCCGGCACGCAGGACCAAGGAGGCGCACATGCTGCTTAGTCTGGCGCAATGGCTGACCGGGATGTTCCCCGAGTGGGGCTTCCTACGGCTTTTCAACTACATCACCTTCCGCGCGGTGATGGCGGCCATGACGGCCCTGCTGATCGGCCTGGCCTTCGGGCCCTGGGTGATCCGCCGCCTGACCGAGATGAAGATCGGCCAGCCCATCCGCGAGTACGGGGTGCAGCAGCACCTGGCCAAGAGCGGCACGCCCACCATGGGCGGGGTGCTGATCCTGATCGGCATCGGCATCTCCACCCTGCTGTGGTTCGACTGGTCCAACCGCTTCGTGTGGGTGGTGATGCTGGTCACCATGGGCTTCGGCGCCATCGGCTGGGTCGATGACTGGCGCAAGGTGGTCTACAAGGACCCCGAGGGCATGAAGAGCCGCGAGAAGTTCTTCTGGCAGTCCCTGATCGGCCTGATCGCAGCGCTGTACCTGGCCTTCTCGGTCTCAGAGACCAGCTTCCTGGGCGTGGTGCAACTCTTCTTCCGCTGGATCTCCAGTGGCTTCTCCACCGAGCTGCCGCCCAAGGCCGACCTGATGGTGCCCTTCTTCAAGACGGTGAGCTATCCGCTGGGCGTCTTCGGCTTCATCGGCCTGTCCTACTTCGTCATCGTGGGCACCAGCAATGCGGTGAACTTCACCGACGGCCTGGACGGCCTGGCCATCATGCCGGTGGTGCTGGTGGGCTCGGCCCTGGGCATCTTCGCCTACCTGACCGGCTCTACCGTCTATTCCAAGTACCTGCTGCTGCCCTACATCCCCGGGGCCGGCGAGCTGCTGATCTTCTGCGGTGCACTGGCGGGGGCAGGTCTTGCCTTCTTGTGGTTCAACACCCACCCGGCCCAGGTCTTCATGGGCGATGTCGGCGCCCTGGCGCTGGGCGGCGCCCTGGGGACCCTGGCCGTGATCACGCGCCAGGAGATCGTGCTCGGCATCATGGGCGGCGTCTTCGTGGCCGAGGTGCTCTCGGTGATGCTGCAGGTGAGCTGGTTCAAGTACACCAGGAAGAAGTTCGGCGAGGGCCGGCGCATCTTCAAGATGGCGCCGCTGCACCACCACTTCGAGAAGTCGGGCTGGAAGGAGACGCAGGTCGTCGTGCGCTTCTGGATCATCACCATGCTGCTGTGCCTGATCGGCCTGTCCAGCCTGAAGCTGCGCTGAGGCCATGCGACACCTCAAGGACCTGAGCCTGCTGATCCTGGGTCTGGGAGACTCCGGCCTGGCCATGGCCGCCTGGGGCGCGAAGCATGGCGCGGCGCGTATCCAGGTCTGGGACTCGCGCGCGCAGCCGCCGCAACTGGCCGCCCTGCGCGAGCAACTGCCCGCGGCCGAGTTCTTCCATGGCGAGCTGCCGGACTCGGCGCTGCAGGGCGTGCAGCTGATGCTCAAGAGCCCCGGCCTCTCGCCGCTGGACACCCGCCTCGTGCCCCTGCTGTCGCTGGCCAAGGCCACCGGCATCCCGGTGCAGGGCGAACTGGATCTCTTCGCCCGTGCCCTGGCCGATCTGAAGGCCGAGCGCCGCTACGAGCCCGCTGTGCTGGCCATCACCGGCACCAATGGCAAGACCACCACCACCTGCATGACGGCCCTGCTGGCTGAGCGCGCGGGCAAGCGCGTGGCCGTGGCCGGCAATATCGGCCCCAGCATGCTGGGCCTGCTGGGTGCGGCCATGGACCTGGAGCCGGCATCGGCGGCCGTTGAGGGACCCGAGGCATCGGCCGAGGAGGACACGCTGCCGCTGGAAGCCGCCAGCGAGTTGAGCACCGAGGCCCCGCAGGCCGAGGCGCTGCCGGTGGCGGAGGAGGGCGAGGATCCGGACGAAGCCGCCGCCGAAGCCGTCGCCGAAGCCGCTCCTGGCGAGATGCTGGCCGATGACGCCGCGCCAGCGGCCGCCGAGATCGCTGAGATCGCCGGTGCCGAGGCTCAGGCCGAGGTCCCGCTCTTGCCGGCCGAGGAGCCCACCGCCCTCGAGGCCGTCGCCGCCCTGCTGGACGAGCAGCCCCTGCCCATCAAGCCGCCGCCGCCGAAGCCGCCGGTCTTCGAGCACCTGCCCGAGGTCTGGGTGCTGGAACTCTCCAGCTTCCAGCTCGACACGGTGGTGGGTTTCGAGCCCACCGCCGCCGCCGTGCTGAACCTGACCCAGGACCACCTGGACTGGCATGGCGACATGGCCGCCTACGGCCGTGCCAAGGCCCGCATCTTTGGCCAGCAGGCGCTGATGGTGATCAACCGCGACGACCCCGAGGTCGAGGCCATGGTGCCGGCCCCCGTACCCGTCAAGCAGGGGCGCGGTCGTCCCACGAAGCTGGTGTCACGCGATGTGGTGCGCTTCGGCCTCAACGCGCCCACGAAGCCCGGCGACTACGGCCTGGTGGTTGAGGGCGGCATGGCCTGGCTCGTGCGCGCCCGCGAGTCCGATGACACCGTGAAACGGCGCAAGGACGAGCCCGAGGAAATCCTGCTCCAGCGCCTGATGCCTGCCGACGCCCTGCGCGTGCGTGGCCGCCACAACGCAGCCAACGCCCTGGCCGCGCTGGCCTTGGCCTCCGCGGCCGGCTGTGCGCTGGCCCCCATGCTGCACGGCCTGCGCGAGTACCGTGGCGAGCCACATCGCGTGGAGTACGTGGCCACTGTGCGTGGTGTGGACTTCTATGACGATTCCAAGGGCACCAACGTCGGCGCTACTGTGGCAGCCATCAAGGGTCTGGGGGCCGATCGTGCGCCTGCGAAGCTCGTGATGATCCTGGGCGGCGACGGCAAGGGCCAGGACTTCTCTCCCCTGCGTGAAGGCCTGGCCGAGCACGCCCGCGCCATTGCCCTGATCGGCCGCGATGCGCCCGAACTGACCGCCGTGCTGGACGGCCTGGACCTGCCCCTGCAGACGCACGAGAGCCTGGAAGCCGCCACCCGCTGGTGTCTGGATCAGGCCCAGGGGGGGGACAGCGTGTTGCTGAGCCCGGCCTGCGCCTCGCTGGACATGTTCCGCAACTATGCCCATCGCGCCGAGGTCTTCGTGGCTACGGTGCAGGAGCTGGCGAACGAGGAGGGCCTGGCCTGATGGCTGCCGACGCACTCCTGGGCCTGGGCGCCAAGCTTCGCGGCCTCCTTGGTCGCAGCGCAGCTCACGACACCGGCGCCGCCGAGACCGTGCCCGTGCGCGACTGGGTCTCCACCTCGGCCGGCCAGCCCACGCGCCTGCAGGGCTTTGACATCACCCTGCTGTGGGTGGTGCTGGCCATGATGGCCCTGGGTCTGCTGATGGTCTATTCGGCCTCCATCGCGATGCCGGACAACCCCAAGTTCGCCAAGTACCTGCCCACGCACTTCCTGACCCGACACATCGTGGCCATCAGCCTGGGCCTGCTGGCCGGGTTGATCACGGTGCAGCTGCCGGTGAGCACCTGGGAGAAGGTGGCGCCCTGGCTCTTCGTGGCCTCCCTGGTGCTGCTGGTGGCGGTGCTCATCCCGCATGTGGGCAAGGGCGTCAATGGTGCGCGGCGCTGGTTGCCGTTGGGGGTGATGAACTTCCAGCCCTCTGAGCTGGCCAAGCTGGGCATCGCCATGTACGCGGCCAGCTACATGGTCCGCAAGATGGATGTGAAGGAGAACTTCTTCCAGGCGGTCTGGCCCATGGCCGTCTCGCTGGCGGTGGTGGGCGTGCTGCTGCTGGCCGAGCCGGACATGGGCGCCTTCATGGTGATCGCGGCGATTGCCATGGGCATCCTCTTCCTGGGCGGCGTCAACGGGCGCATGTTCTTCCTGATCGTGGCGGTGCTGATCGGTGCCTTCGTGCTGATGATCACCTTCAGCGAGTTCCGCCGCGAGCGCATCTTTGCCTACCTCAACCCCTGGGACGAGAAGTACGCCCAGGGCAAGGCCTACCAGTTGACCCACTCGCTGATTGCCTTCGGTCGCGGCGAGTTCTTCGGCCAGGGCCTGGGCGGCAGCCTGGAGAAGCTGCACTACCTGCCCGAGGCCCACACCGACTTCCTGCTGGCCGTGATCGGCGAGGAGCTGGGCTTCGTTGGTGTGGCCATCGTGATCTTCGGCTTCTTCTGGCTGACCCGCCGCATCTTCCACATCGGCCGCCAGGCCATCGCGCTGGACCGCGTCTTCGCGGGGCTCTATGCGCAGGGCATAGGTATCTGGGTGGGCGCTCAGTCCTTCATCAACATGGGTGTGAACCTGGGCGCGCTGCCAACCAAGGGGCTGACGCTGCCGCTGCTGAGCTTCGGGGGCTCGGCGATCCTCATGAACTGCGTGGCCCTGGCGATCGTGCTTCGCATCGACATCGAGAACCGGCAGCTGATGCGCGGGGGGCGTACATGAGCACCCGCCACCTCGTCATCATGGCGGCCGGTACCGGCGGCCACATCATCCCGGGCCTGGCCGTGGCCGAGGAGATGAAGCGCCGCGGCTGGAGCGTCAGCTGGATAGGCACCGAGACGGGCATGGAGAACCGCCTCGTGCCGCCCACCGGCATCCCTCTGGATCGCCTGGCCTTTGCCGGCCTGCGCGGCAAGGGCCTGCGCCATACCGTCACCGGCCTCTTCACGCTGGTCAAGGCCTTCGTGCAGTCGCGCATGGTCTACGTCACCCGCGACGCCGACGCCGTGCTGGGCATGGGAGGCTATGTCTGCGTGCCCGGCGGCTTCATGGCCTGGCTGATGCGCAAGCCCCTGGTCCTGGTCAATGCCGATGCCGCGCCGCTGATGTCCAACCGCCTGCTCAAGCCCTTTGCGCAGCGCATCGCCTTCGGCTTTGAGGGCGAGGCTGCCCAGGCCCTGGGCGACAAGGCCCTGGTCAGCGGCAACCCGGTGCGCGCCGCCATCGAGGCTCTGCCGGCACCTGCCGAGCGCTATGCAGGCCGCAGCGGCCCGCTGCGCCTGCTGGTGGTGGGCGGCTCGCTGGGTGCAAAGGCGCTCAACGACGTGCTGCCGCAGGCCCTGGCTTGCATGCCTGTCGAGTCACGGCCCCTGGTCGTGCACCAGACCGGCCAGGGCCAGCAGGCGGCGGTGCAGGCCGCATACAAGGCCGCCGGCGTGGAGGCTGACGTCCGGCCCTTCATCGACGACATGGCACAAGAGCTGTCCGCGTG
Organism: Roseateles sp. DB2; assembly: GCF_051857535.1. Taxonomy (NCBI): domain Bacteria; kingdom Pseudomonadati; phylum Pseudomonadota; class Betaproteobacteria; order Burkholderiales; family Sphaerotilaceae; genus Roseateles; species Roseateles sp. DB2. The sequence continues at coordinate 147,190 of NZ_JBPZGY010000005.1, forward strand.
CGACCTCATTCTCTGTCGCGCCGGCGCCGTGACGCTGAGCGAGCTGTGCGCCGCGGGCGTGCCGTCCATCCTCGTGCCCCTGGTCGTCAAGACCACCTCGCACCAGCGCGACAACGCGGCCTACATGGCCGAGAAGAACGCAGCCCTGCATCTGCCGCAAGCCGAGCTGACGCCTGAGCGCCTGCAGCAGCTGCTGGCCACCCTCACCCGCGAGCGCCTGTTGCAGCTCGCCACCCATGCCCGGGCCCTGGCCCGTCCCCAGGCGGCCTCGCGTGTGGCCGATGAAATCGAGCGGCTGGTGAAGCCCTGACAAAGCCATGAGACACGCCATCAAGCACATTCACTTCGTCGGCATCGGTGGTGCCGGCATGAGCGGCATCGCCGAGATCCTGCACAAGCTGGGCTACACCGTCTCGGGCTCCGACCAGGGCGAGAGCGCCACCACCCAGCGCCTGGCGCAGCTGGGCCTGCAGGTGCACATCGGCCACGCGGCCGGGCACATCGCGGGCGCTCAGGTCCTCGTCACCTCCACCGCCGTGAAGGCCGACAACCCCGAGGTGCTGGCCGCTCGCGCCGCCCGCATCCCCGTGGTGCAGCGCGCGGTGATGCTGGCAGAGCTGATGCGCCTGAAGCAGGGCATCGCCATCGCCGGCACGCACGGCAAGACCACCACCACCTCGCTGGTGACCACGGTGCTGACCGAGGCCGGCCTGGATCCGACCTTCGTGATCGGCGGCAAGCTCAATTCGGCCGGCGCCAATTCGGCGCTGGGGCAGGGCGACTACATCGTGGTCGAGGCCGACGAGTCCGATGCCTCCTTCCTGAACCTGCTGCCCGTGATGGCCGTCGTCACCAACATCGACGCCGATCACATGGACACCTACGGCCACGACTTCGCGCGGCTGAAGCAGGCCTTCGTGGATTTCCTGCACCGCATGCCCTTCTACGGTGCAGCCGTCCTGTGCGGCGACGACGAGGGCGTGCGTTCCATCGTGCCCCTGCTGTCCCGCCCCATCGTCAGCTACGGCCTGGGCGAGCACAACGCCGTGCGCGCCGTCGATGTGCAGGCCCTGGCCGGCGGCCAGATGCGCTTCACAGTGCAGCGCCGATTTGATGGCGTGCAGCTGGCCGATCTCGACATCACCTTGAACCTCGCCGGCCAGCACAATGTGCTCAACGCGCTGGCTGCCATCGCTGTGGCCACGGAGCTGGAGCTGCCGGACGCCCCTATCGTTGCGGCACTTGCCAAGTTCGGCGGCGTGGGCCGGCGCTTCCAGCGCTACGGCGAGCTCGAGGCCGGTGACGGCGGCCGCTTCACGCTGATCGACGACTACGGCCATCACCCCGTGGAGATGGCCGCCGTGCTGTCCGCCGCGCGTGGCGCATTCCCCGGCCGCCGCCTGGTACTCGCCTTCCAGCCGCATCGCTACACCCGCACCCGCGACTGCTTCGCCGACTTCGTCCGCGTCATCGGGCAGGCCGACGCGGTGCTGCTCACCGAGGTCTATGCCGCTGGTGAAGCCCCCATCGCTGATGCTGACGGCCAGGCCCTGGTGGCCGCCATCGAGAAAGCGGGCGGCACGCCTGTCTTCGTACCGGACGTGGACCTGCTGCCGGCCACCATCGCCAGCGAGAGCTGCGATGGTGATGTCGTCATCGTGATGGGCGCCGGCTCCATCGGCGCCGTGCCGGCCCGCACCGTTGAACTGCTGAAGGAGTCGGCCGCATGAGCCTGGACCTGAACATCGATCCCAAGGCCCTGGGCAAGGTCGCCGTGCTCTTCGGCGGGCACAGCGCCGAGCGGCCCGTCTCGCTGATGAGCGGCCAGGGCGTGCTGGCGGCGCTGCAGTCGGTGGGCGTGGACGCTCATCCCTTCGACCCGGCCGAGCGCCCGCTGCAGGCACTCAAGGAGGAGGGCTTCGATCGCGTTTTCGTGGCCATGCATGGCCGCGGCGGCGAGGATGGCTCGTTGCAGGGCGCCCTCGAATGGCTGGGCATTCCCTACACCGGCTCTGGCGTGACGGCCTCCGGCGTGGCCATGGACAAGACCATGACCAAGCGCGTGTGGGCCGCCGAAGGCCTGCCGACGCCCAGGTACATCGCGCTGACCCGCGAGGAGCTGACGCGCGAGCGCATACGCACCATCCCCGACGAGCTGGGCCTGCCCGTGGTCGTCAAGCCGCCGCACGAGGGCAGCAGCATCGGCATCAGCAAGGCCATGGGCTACTCGGTGATGCAGGAGGCTGTCGAGCTGGCCCTGGGCTTCGACGACGAGCTGCTGTTCGAGGAATGCATCGAAGGCCCTGAGCTGACCTGCGCCGTGCTGGGGCAGGGGGCGGAGGCGGTGGTGCTGCCCGTGGTCGAGATCCGTGCCGAGCGCGGCGACTACAACTTCGAGAACAAGTACATCACCAACACCACGCAGTACTGCTTTGGCACTCTGCCGCCGGCACTGGAGGCCGAGATCCAGCTGCTGGTGCTCAAGGCCTACCGCCTGCTGGGCTGCCGTGGCTGGGGCCGCGCCGACCTGATGCTGCGCAAGTCCGACATGAAGCCCTTCCTGCTGGAGATGAACACCAGCCCCGGCATGACCTCGCACTCCCTCGTGCCCAAGGCCGCGCAGGCCGTGGGCATTGCCTACCCGCAGCTGTGCCTGTGGCTGTTGGCACAGGCACAGACCGAGCGCCAGCCGTCCGGGCTCAAGGCCTGAGCCAGGCGCCATCCCAAAGCCGACGCCATGCGCTCCCCCAGCCTCCACACCCCGCTGCCGCCGGACATCCGCCTGATGAACGGCGTGTCGGCGCTGCTGGTGCTGGGTGTGCTGTTGGTGACCCTGGGCCTGGGCCTGCAATGGCTGGTGCGACAGCCGGTCTTCGCCATCCGCTCCATCACGGTGGAAGGTGACGTCAACCGCAACAGCGCCGCCTCGCTGCGGGCGAACGCCCTGCCGCGCATGAGTGGCAGCTTCCTCAGCATGAATCTGCAGCAGACACGCGCTGCCTTTGAGGCCGTGCCCTGGGTGCGCCATGCCACCGTGCAGCGCCTGTGGCCGGCTCGCCTGCTGGTGACGCTGGAGGAGCACCAGCCCGCCGCCTACTGGGAAACCAAGCCAGAAGGGGCTGATGCCGACAGCGATGCCAGCGTCGAGCGGCTGCTGGTGAACGACCACGGCGAGGTCTTCCAGGCCAATCTGGGGGACGTGGAGGACGAGGAACTGCCGGTGCTTTCGGGGCCCGAGAAGAGTTCGGCCCACATGCTGCAGCTGTGGCGCCAGCTGCAGGCCCAGACCGCGCGCCTGGAGGACAGCATCAGCCGCCTGGATCTCTCCGGCCGCGGCTCCTGGCGCGCGACCCTCGAAAAAGGCACGGTCATCGAACTGGGCCGCGGCACGGATGCCGAGGTGCTCGCCCGCTACACGCAGTACGTGACCAGCATCACGCAGGTCACGGCCCGCTTCCATACCGCCGTGCTCAGCGCGGACCTGCGCCATGTCGATGGCTATGCGGTCCGCCTGCGCGGCATCTCGACATCAGCAGCGACGCCGGGCAAGCCCGGCGCCAAGAAGAATTGACGAAGGACTGACATGGCCAAGGAATACAAGGATCTGGTCGTCGGCTTGGACATCGGCACCGCCAAGATCATGGCCGTGGTGGCCGAGGTCATGGGCAACGGCGAGCTGCGCATCGCGGGCCTGGGTGTGGCGCCCTCGCATGGGCTCAAGCGTGGGGTGGTCGTCAACATTGATGCCACCGTGCAGTCCATCCAGCAGGCCCTGAAAGAGGCCGAGATGATGGCGGACTGCAAGATCAGCCGCGTCTTCACCGGCATCACCGGCAGCCACATCCGCGGTCAGAACTCCACCGGCATGGTCATCGTGCGGGACAAGGAGGTGACGCCGGTGGACGTGGCCCGGGTGGTCGAGACGGCCAAAGCCATCAACATCCCCAACGACCAGCGCCTGCTGCTGGTGGAGCCGCAGGAGTTCGTGATCGACGGGCACGAGGTCAAGGAGCCCATCGGCATGAGTGGCGGCCGCCTGGAAGTCAAGGTCCACATCGTGACCGGTGCCCAGAGCGCGGCCGAGAACATCGTCAAGTGCGTGCGCCGTTGCGGCCTGGAGGTGGACCAGCTGGTACTCAACCCCAGCGCCTCCAGCCTGGCCGGTCTCACTGCGGACGAGCGCGACCTGGGCGTGGCCCTGGTGGATATTGGCGCAGGGACGACGGATGTCGCCATCTTCACCGGCGGCTCCATCCGCCATACCGCCGTGATTCCCATCGCAGGGGATTTGATCACCAGCGATATTGCGATGGCCCTGCGCACGCCCACCAAGGATGCCGAGGAAATCAAGGTCGAGCATGGCGTGGCCAAGCAATTGCTGGCCGACCCCTCGGATCAGGTTGAGGTGCCGGGTTTGGGGGATCGGGCCCCGCGGATGCTTTCAAAACAAGCACTTGCAGGCGTTATTGAACCCCGAGTCGAGGAAATCTTCTCCCTGGTCCAGCAGGTCATCCGGGAATCCGGGTATGAGGAGCTGCTGTCCTCGGGGATTGTGCTGACCGGTGGCTCTGCCGTCATGCCGGGTATGGTCGAACTGGCCGAGGACATTTTCCTGAAACCCGTGCGCCGGGGGAATCCGACCTATAGCGGCGCCCTGTTCGACATGGTGGCCAACCCGCGCTCCGCCACGGTGATGGGGCTGCTGGAAGAGGCGAGGTTGTCGCGCACCCGCGGTTTGAAGGCCGCGCAGCAGGCGGGCTCGGTGAAAACCCTGTTTGGCCGTGCCAAGGACTGGTTTCTGGGGAATTTCTGAGGCCACCCGGCCAAAGGGTATGGGCCGGGTTTGAGGCATTCGAAGAGGACGCGTTGGTGAATATGGGACCGGGATGAGCCCGCAAGGGCCCGGGAATGTGGTGTAAAGGGATACAAACCCCCAAAAAACAAGGGGGGTACCCAAGAAAAAGGGTTGATCCCTCTCGTTTTTTTCTGCTGGCAACTGCACAATTGCTGAAGGAGGTATGTTATGGCGATCGAGATGATCGAAGAGTTTGATCAGGGCACCCAAATCAAGGTGATTGGTGTCGGTGGCGGCGGCGGCAACGCGGTCGATCACATGATTGATCAGGGCGTGCAAGGCGTGGAATTCATTTGCGCCAATACCGATGCACAGGCACTGAACCGCTCCAAGGCCGACCAGCTGTTGCAGCTGGGCACCACGGGTCTGGGCGCAGGCGCCAAGCCCGAGGCCGGCAAGGCTGCCGCGGAGGAGGCCGAGGCCCGCATCCGCGAGGCCATCTCAGGTGCCAACATGCTTTTCATCACCGCCGGCATGGGCGGTGGTACCGGCACCGGCGCGGCCCCCGTGATCGCCCGTGTGGCCAAGGAGATGGGCATCCTGACGGTGGGTGTGGTGACCAAACCCTTCGAGTTCGAAGGCTCGCGCCGCATCAAGGCGGCCGACAGCGGCCTGGCCGAACTGGAAGCCAATGTCGACTCCCTGATCGTCGTGCTGAACGAGAAGCTGCTGGACGTGCTGGGCGAGGACGTCACCCAGGACCAGGCCTTCGCGCACGCCAATGACGTGCTGAAGAACGCCGTGGGCGGCATCTCGGACATCATCCACATCCCCGGCCTGGTGAACGTCGACTTCGAAGACGTCAAGACCGTGATGAGCGAGCCCGGCAAGGCCATGATGGGCACGGCGCAAGCCACTGGCCCCGACCGCGCCGCCAAGGCCGCCGAGGCCGCCGTGGCCTGCCCGCTGCTGGAAGGCATTGACCTCTCCGGCGCACGTGGCGTGCTGGTGCTGATCGCCGCGGGCAAGAGCAACTTCAAGCTCAGCGAGTCCCGCAACGCGATGAACACCATCAAGCGCTACGCGGCCGAGGACGCCCACATCATCTACGGCACCGCCTATGACGAGAGCCTGGGCGACGCCATGCGCGTCACCGTGATCGCCACCGGCCTGTCGCGCCGTGCCGCCCAGCAGCAGCCGCTGCAGGTGGTGCAGCAGCAGACCCAGCTGCGCACCGGCACCGACAACATGCCAGTGCTGACCAACCCCGTGATGATGGGCAATCCTGCCATGGGCGCTCCTGTGCCCACCGCGCAGTCGGTGGCCCAGGACTTCGGCGGCATGAGCGTGCCCAGCGTCTGGCGTCATGGCCGCACGGCAGCCGCCAAGGTCGAGGCTCTGTCCTCCAATGGCATGGACGAGATCGAGATCCCGGCCTTTCTGCGCAAGCAGGCAGACTGAGTCTCCCTCGGGCTGAACAAGCCCGCCGCCCCCGGCGACTTGTGCCCGCCGGTGGGCCTTGCTGACTTCACCCGTCGCGCCTTACCTCCTTCAGGCGCGGACGGGTGTTTTTGTTTGTAAACGCACCGGGGCCTGCTTCGTATTTACGCGACGTTCCCCTTGCTTGTGCGGGACTCCCGTCTTGGCAGTCTCTGCTGCTCGGCGCAGACTGCAGCCGCTTCGCGGCATGCATGCCGCCATCATTTCAATAACTCATGGCTGTTGTTGGGCGGCGTCGTTGGCCGAACAGGTTCTTGCATTTCTCCTGGGTGGTCCTGGGCTTTGTGGCGGTGCTGCTGTGCCCCGTCCTGCTCCAGGCCCAGGTGCCGCCGCGCCTGCATCCTGAGCTGCCCGCCATGCGGGCGGGGGAGCAGGCCCGCACGGCCGAGCTGGCATTGACGGCGCTCAGCCGTGAAGACCTCAAGGCCTGGTGGGCCGCGCTGCGCCGTATCGACGGCAGCAATGCCGCACTGCCGGCAGCCCTGCTACCGCCAGAGAGCGCGTCTGCCTGGCGGCAGGTCAGCCTGCCTGACATCCGCCAGCGTGCCTTGAGCACCGACTTCTCCGGCCCGGCCGAGTACCAGATGCGCTGGTACCGCTTCCGCTACCGTGCGCCGGACGATCGCTGGCCCACGAGCGTGGCCTTGTACAGCCCGAAGATCGTGGGCCTGGCCACCGCGGTGCTGGTACGCACCGAGGACGGCTGGCGCCCCATCTACGACAACCAGGCGGGGGCCCGCGAGCAGTGGGTGCGGCCGCTGTGGGCCCTGATTCCCGGCGCCCTGACAGCCCTGCACGAGGGGCAGGACATGGAGATCATCCTGGCCGTGCCCGTGCACAGCAAGGGCTTCTACACCGTCACCACCGCTTGGCTGGGCGCCCGCGAGGACCTGGAGCCCATGGTCGAACGGCGCTGGGCCCTGCAGATCGGCGTGCCGCAGGCCACGGGTCTCACGCTGGTCGTGCTGGCTGTGTTCTCGATGACGCTCTGGTGGCGCCGCCGCCAGGAGCCGGCCTACCTGCTCTTCACCCTGGCCAGCCTGGCCTGGCTGCTGCGCAACCTGCACTACCACCTGGACATGCCGCGCAGCCTCAACGCCCTGGACTGGTTCTGGTGGCTGACGCACGCCTCCATGTCCTGGGTGATGCTGCTGACCTTCATGTTCGCGCTTCGTTTCGTGCCCACCCGCTACCGCCACTTCGAGCGCTTCGGTCTGGGCTTCATCGTGGTGACCGGTCTGCTGACCCTGCCGACCTGGAGCCGCTTCTACGACACCGTGGTGGCCCAGCACCTGGCCAACGGCGTCGTGGGCCTCCTCGGAACGGGCTTCATGCTGCGGGTGGCCTGGCAGGCACGCAGCCGCGAGCTGTGGGCCATCGTCATCGCACTGGTCATCGGCCTGGTGCTGGGCGTGCATGACCTGGGCCTGCTGGCCGGCTGGGGCTGGCCTGAGCACATCTACCTGATGCCCTTCAGCACCCTGATCATCGTAGCCAGCTTCCTCTACGCCGTGCGTAGCCGCTACCTGGGCGCGTTGAACCAGGTCGAGCAGGCCAACGAGCACCTCGCACTGCGCCTGTCCGAGCAGAGCCGCCAGCTCTCGGCCCAGCATGAGCAACTGCGCGAGGCCGAACGTCAGCAGGCCCTGCTGCTGGAACGCCAGCGCCTGATGCAGGACATGCACGACGGCCTGGGCTCCTCCCTGCTCTCGGCCATGGTGGCGGTGGAGCAGGGCAGCATGGAGCAGACGACGGTGGTGGAGGTGCTGCGCGAATGCGTGGACGACCTGCGCCTGGTGATCGATTCGCTGGAACCCGTGGGCCATGACCTGGTCTCCCTCCTGGCCACCATGCGCTATCGCCTGGCCAAGCGCCTGCAGGGCTCCGGCCTGGTGATGGAGTGGGACGTGCAAGACCTGCCCCCGCTGGCATGGCTGGAGCCGCCAGATGCGCTGCACGTGCTGCGCCTGCTGCAGGAGGCGCTCAACAATGTACTCAAGCATGCCCGCGCCCAGCGCGTGCGCATTGCCACGCGGGACCTGGGTGATCGCATCGAGATCCGCGTCGAGGACGACGGCCAGGGCTTCGACATGGCCAGGGCACGCAAGGGCCGGGGACTGCGCAACCAGGTCAAGCGGGTGCAGCGCTTGGGCGGCACCCTGCACGTGGAGAGCGCGCCGGGCCTGGGCACGCGCCTGAGCCTGCGCTTGCCGGTGAGCAAGGGGGCGGATGGCGCTGCCCCGGCCGATGCGGCGCAGCCTTCCATGGCCCCGGGCGGGCAGGGCGGAGCCTGATCGCCGACAATAGGCGGATGCTCAAGCAAAGAACCCTCAAGTCGCTGACCCGCGCCGTCGGCGTAGGCATCCACAGCGGCCAGAAGGTCGAGATGACCCTGCGGCCCGCAGCACCGGACACCGGCATCGTGTTCCGCCGCATCGATCTCAATACGCCGGTGGACATTCCCGTGCGCGCCAGCACCGTCTGCGACACCCGCATGGCCACCACAGTGAGTCCCGGCGGCGACCCTGGGGCGCCGCGAGTGCAGACCATCGAGCACCTGCTGTCCGCCTGTGCCGGCCTGGGCCTGGACAACCTCTACGTGGACATCAACGCCGACGAGGTGCCCATCCTCGACGGCTCGGCCGCCAGCTACGTCTTTCTGCTGCAGAGCGCCGGCATCCAGCTGCAGGACGCGCCCAAGCGTTTCCTGCGGGTGAAGAAGACCGTCGAGGTGCGCCAGGGCGAGGGCAAGCGCCTGATGTGGGCGCGGCTGGAGCCATTCCATGGCTACACCCTGTCCTTCCAGATTGAATTCGACAACCCCGCCGTTGCCGCTACGGGCCAGCAGTTCACCTTCGACATGGGCTCGGGCCAGTACAAGAAGCAGATTGCCCGAGCCCGCACCTTTGGCATGACCAAGGACATCGAGCTGATGCGCTCCCGCGGCCTGACCCTGGGCGGCGCCATGGACAACGCCATCGTCGTGGACGACTACCGCGTGCTCAATGCCGATGGCCTCCGCTACGACGACGAGTTCGTCAAGCACAAGATCCTCGATGCCATCGGCGACATGCACGTCGCCGGCCATCCCATGCTGGGTGCCTACACCTCCTTCAAGGGCGGCCACGCCCTGAACAACCAGCTGCTGCGCGCCTTGCTGGCAGACGAGGCCAACTACGAGATCGTCAGCTTCGAAGACGAGCGCGAGGCGCCGCAGGGCTTTGCGGCGCTGGCGCCGGCGTGGTGATGGCCTTGGCAAGACCTGGCCCCATGCGATGAGCATCAGCGGCTCGCAACTGACCCGACTGGGGGAGCGGCTGCGCGCCGGCCCCCTGATCGAGGCGGACTTGCGGATGCTGGACGAGTACCGTCGGTCCTTCGGGCCGGCCAGCGAGCGGGTGCTGGCGACCTTGCGCGAGACGATGGATGTGCCGGTGACGGTGCGCGGCGCGAAGTCGACGCAGGCGATCGTGGAGAAGCTGCGCCGGCAGTCGTGTCGACTGGGGCAGATTCAGGATATTGCGGGGTGCCGGCTGGTGGTCGGAGACCTGCAAGCGCAGGAATCCGCGGTTTCGAGGATTTCCGCAGCATTCCTCCATGTGCAGTTGCATGATCGAAGGAGAGTGCCTAGCCATAGCTATCGAGCCGTGCACCTGGTTGTCAAGGTGCTGGAGCGTTGGGTCGAGATCCAGGTTCGTACAGAATTGCAGCACCTGTGGGCAAGCCTCTCCGAGATGCTGGCGGACATCTTTGGCAATGAAGTGAAGTACGGAGGAGGCCCCACCCCTGTGCAGAAAGTCTTGCACAACACCGCCGAGGGCATCGCCGCAATGGAGGACAGGGATTTGCGTCTGTTCAAACTGGCCAGCGCGGAGCCGCCGTTGCCCGATTTGACTGACTTTCTTTGTCGGCCAAGTGACACTCTGACAACGCAAGAGCAGGAGTTCCTGGAGCGCTACCGAATGCTGGAAAATAGGCGGGCCGCTTGGAAGGCGCAGCTTGACCAACGCTTCATCGAGGCCCAGCTGAAGCGCCAAGAGCTGAAACTGCTGCTCGAAGGTCTTGCTGCCGAGCTGAAACAATTCCGCCCCCGATGATCTTCCTTGTCCGCTACGACCGCCGGAAAGCGACCCTCGTCGACTTCCTCACCTATGCCGACGAGCAGCGGCAGGAGGCCGAGCGCGCGCGGCTGGACTGTGAGCTGGCGCAGCTGCGCGAGCCCGGTGGCGAGTTCGAGATCATCCTGCTGGAGGCCGACAGCGAGCAGGACGTCCGTCATACCCATCGGCGCTACTTCGAGACTCTGGAAGAGCTGCTGCGCCCCGTGCCTGAAAGGGCGGAGGCATCGCACCCATGATGCTCTTCCGCCTCGTCTTCGGTCTGCTCCTGCTGGGCGCGCTGCTGTGCTTCGCGCTGTACATCGGTACGCGCCAGCCCCTGTGGCGGCGGCGCGGGCAGCTGCTGGTCAAGTGGACGATCCTCGCGGCCTTCGGCTTCTTCGGCGTGCTGCTGCTGGAACGCCTGGCCGTGATGCTCTGAGTGCAGGCGGTGGGGCAGGCCGCCTCGCTCAGTCCTCCAGGGCCTGCAACTGCACGAGCCGCTGATAGATCCCGCCCTCGACGTTCATCAGCGCCTCGTGCCTGCCGCGCTCGGCCAGGCGGCCGTGGTTGAGCACCAGGATCTGGTCCGCCTCGCGGATGGTCGAGAGCCGGTGCGCGATGGCGATCACGCTCACCTCGCCGTGCAGTTCGCGCAGGGCCTCGGAGATCAAGGCCTCTGTGGCGCTGTCGATGCTGGCGGTGGCCTCGTCCAGGAAGAGCAGGCGCGGCGCACCGGCCAGGGCGCGGGCCATGGCGATCAACTGCTTCTGTCCCGTGGAGACGCGCGCGCCGCCTTCGCCCAGCAGGGTGTCATAGCCCTGGGGCAGGCTGGCGATGTAGTCGTGGATGCGGGCCTGGCGGGCTGCGCGGATCATGGCGTCCTCGGAGATGTCGCGCCCCATGGTGATGTTCTCGCGCGCCGAGGCGGCCATCAGGTAGGGCTCCTGCGGCACCAGGCCCACGGCGTCGCGGAAGGCAGCGTCCGGGATGTGGGCCAGGGGCTGCCCGTCAATCAGGATGCCGCCCTGCTGTGCCTGGTAGAAGCGCAGCAGCAAGGCCAGCAGGGTGCTCTTGCCCGAGCCTGTGTGACCGACGATGCCGGTGAAGCTTCCGGCGGGGAAGTGCAGGTCCAGGTCCTTGAGCACCCACAGGGGCTGGCCCGCGGGGCTGTCCTTGTAGGCGAAGCGCAGGCGCTCCACACGCAGTTCGCCCCGCTCGATGCGAGCTTCGGACTGCTGCTGGTTGAGCTCGGCGGGCTCCTGCAGCAGCGTCCGCACCCGTGAGGCCGCGATCATGGCCTGCTGCAGCTGGCCGAACTGCATGGTGATCTGGATCAGCGGCTCCACCACGCGCGAGATGTAGCTCAGGAAGGCATAGAGCAGGCCGACCTCCATGGCCTCGCCCAGGCCTGCCACATGCAGGGCCTCGCGCTGGCCGAAGCCGAAGATGAGGGTGATGATCAGCAGCACATTCAGCAGGTCCAGCGCCGGCCGCAGCAGCCAGGCATTGGCCCGCAGCTCGGCGATGCGGGACTCCCAGTGCCTGCCGTTGGTCTGCTCGAAACGCTGGGCGAAGCGCCCGGCCGCGCCGGTGGCCTGCAGCACGGCCATGCCGGCCAGGCTCTCGGCCATCTGGGCGTTGATGTCGGAGCGCAGCTCTCGTGCCCGCTGCACCGCCGGGGCGCTCCAGCGCTGGTAGAGCCAGATGATCAGCACACTGGCCGGCACCAGCGCCAGCACGATGAGCATCAGCCGCCAGTCCAGCCAGGCCATGGCAGCCAGGGCGCCCAGCACGACGAGCCCGGAATCCAGCATCACGTAGAGCACCTGGCGGTAAAGCTGGTTCACCGCCTCGGTGTCGTTGGTGACGCGGCTCAGCAGCTGGCCCGAGATGGAGCGGTCGAAGAAGGCCATGGGCAGGCCCATGACGTGGGCAAAGACGCGGTCGCGCAGGCGCAGCACTGAGCGCCGGGCCACGCCGGCCATGCGTGTCAGCTGGGCATAGCGCACCCAGGAGGCGATCCAGCCGCAGGCCAGCAGGCCGCACAGCAATGCCGCCATGGCCGGCAGCTCGAACTGCCGCGGCAGCAGGTGCTCGTCGATGAAGCGCTTGCCCAGGGCCGGGCCCATGGCCTCCAGGCCGGCGGCCATCAGCAACCACAGCGCACCCCAGCGCAGGCTGCGCTTCTCGGGCCGCGCAGCCTCCAGCAGCAGTCCCACGGCCTGCCAGCGGCTGGCCGTGGTGTTCTTTTCCTCAGGCTGCATCGAGCGAGGCCTCCAGTTGTTGATAGCGCCATTGCGCGGCATACCAGCCGCCCAGGGCCAGCAAGGCCTCGTGCGTGCCGCGCTCGACGACGCGGCCGGCCTTGAGCACCACGATCTCGTCTGCCTCCATGACCGCACTGAGGCGGTGGCTCACCACCACCAGGCCGCGCTCCGGATGCTGCTGGCGCAGCTCGCGCAGATGGGCCAGGATCTGGGTCTCGGTGCCGGTGTCCACGGCAGAGAGTGCATCGTCCAACATCAGCAGCGGCGCCTCGCTGAGCAGGGCCCGGGCAATCGCCACGCGCTGTCGTTGGCCACCCGAGAGTGTCACGCCGCGCTCACCCACCAGCGTCTCGTAGCCTTGGGGCAGGGCGACGATGTCCTCGTGCACTGCGGCCAGGCGGGCCACCTGCTCGATGGCCTCTCGACCGGCCTCGGGGCGGGCCAGGGCGATGTTCTCGGCAATGGACGCCGAGAACAGGAAGGGCTCCTGCGGCACCCAGGCCAGCCCGCGGCGCAGCGCCTCCAGGCGCACGTCCACCAGGGGCAGCTGGCCCAGCAAGACCTGACCCTCATCGGGCTCGAACTGGCGCAGCAGCAGCTTCAGCAGCGTGGATTTGCCCGCGCCAGTGGGGCCCACGATGCCCAGGGTGTGGCCCGGCGTCAGACTCAGGCTGATGTCATGCAGGGCCGAGCGGTCACTGCCGGGGTAGCTGAAGCCCAGGCCTTGCAGGTGCACCGGAACCTCGGTGGGCATGGCCAGCCTGCCGCCATCCTGCAGGCTCAGCGGCTCGTCCAGCACAGGCCGCAGGCGGTTCCAGGCGGCACGCCCACGCTCCAGCAGGGACAGCACCCAGCCCGCGGCGAACATGGGCCAGATCAGTTGGCCCAGGTACATGGTGAAGCTGGTGAGCTGGCCGATGCTGAGTTCCTCCCGGGCCACCAGCCAGCCGCCCAGGCCCAGCGCGATGGCGCTGGCGCTGGTCAGGGCCACGCCGACCGCCGGCTCGTAGGCCGCCTCCCAGCGCTGGGCGCGAAAAGCGGCCTCGCCGGCATGGTCGGCCAGCTCGTGGAACTGGCGTCCGGCCCGCGGGACCAGGCCCAGGGCGCGCAGCGTGCGCACGCCGGCCAGGCTTTCCTGCGCATGCTGGTTGAGGCTGGAGAACCGGGCCAGCGAATCCTTCCAGGCGCTGTGCACATGGTTGGAGATGAACCAGAAGGCCAGGGCCATCAGCGGGAAGGGGAGCAGGGCTGCAAGACCCAGGCGCCAGTCCACGCCCAAGGTCATCATGCTCAGCACGAGGATCAGGGTCAGGCTGCCGTCAAAGGCGGCCAGCAGAGCCTCGCCGGCGGCCATCTCGACGGCGTCGATGTCGTTGGTGGCCAGGGCCATGAGGTCGCCGCTGCGCTGGGCCTGGAAGAAGGCGGGGCCCTGCAGGGTCATGCGTTCATAGAGGCGGGTGCGCAGCTCGCGGCCCAGGCGATAGGCCGCAGCGAAGAGCTGCAGCCGCCAGCCCACCCGCAGCAGGTAGATGACCAGGCCCGCCAGCAGCAGCAGGCCCAGCTGCATCAAGAGCGCCGACCCCTGCAGCCGGCCCTGGGCCAGACCATCGACCAGATGGCCCACCTGGCGAGGGATCCAGACGGTCAGCAGGGCGATGATGGCCAGCATCACGGCGGACGAGGCGTAGGCACGCCAGTGCCGGGCCACGAAGGCCGAAAGAAGGCGGGTGAGTGTCATGGGGGGCGGAGCTTAAGCGCATCCGGCGGTAGCCAGCGCCATTCATTGTGCCAAGGCCGCTCAGACGCATCCAAAGGTGACGCCGCGTGCCGCGCGATCCTGGCATCTACCGCCCTCCCATGGCCTGCTGCGGGCCGTCGTGCTGCAGCAGCAGGGCCAGGCTGTTGCCTGCCTTCCACATGGTTTGCCCCAGGGCGACAAGGGGCTGCCGCGCCTGTGGCCTGGGCGCTGCCGGCACCGGGCATGCGAGGTCGCCCCGTGGACAAGGGCGCCAGGCGGCCAGCGTCGGTGCGTCAAGTTGATGCATGGGGCGTGCCCGGAGCCTTTGGCAAGAACCGACCCCCCTTGTTCCGGCGCGTGAATTTGTCACATGCGCTCGCTAGCATGCGCGTGCGCCGTGGCAGAGGTCGTGGGCCGGGGCGCAAACCGTGCAGCGGAGATGAGCACATTCGTCGCCGCCATGGGATCGCGCAGCGAGGGAACGCAGGAGCAGGGCGCCATCAGGCGTGGGCAGGACGACGCAAACCTTTGCGGCTTCCGGTGATGGCAAAGGCTTGCGCCTTTGCCGGGCTGCTGCCGTGCCGACCGCCGCTCCTGCGATCTCCTGGTTGCCACCGGGCGAGGGCCTGGTCCATCGGGCGCCATTCCCTGCACACGGAGTCCTACCCCTAGCAGCACTCGAGATGCAAACCATGAAGCTCAAACCCTTGGCATTCCTGCTGGCCGTGGCCTTCGCCGCGCCGACGGCCCTGGCCTCGCCCAGCGGCGTCGTGATCAGCCAGATCTACGGCGCAGGTGGCAACACTGGCGCCAGCTACAAGAACGACTACATCGAAATCTTCAATGCAGGCGCCACCGCGGTGAGCATCGGCGGCTGGTCGGTCCAGTACGCCTCCTCGGGCGGCAGCAGCTGGCAGGTGACCGGCATCCCCGCCGGCACCCAGCTTCAGGCCGGCCAGTACCTGCTGATCAAGCAGCAGGCGGGTGCGGGTGGCACCGTGGACGTCCCCGGTGACGTCACGGGCAACATCCCGATGTCTGCCAGTGCGGGCAAGGTCGCTCTGGTGCGCAGCACGGCGGCGCTGAGCGGCACCAACCCGGCCGGTGTCGAGGACATCGTCAGCTTCGGCACTGCTGCCACGCCCACCGAGGGCTCGCCCACGCCCACCCTGAGCGTCAGCAACGCCGCCTTCCGCGCGGCCGACGGCTGCACCGACAGCAACAACAACAGCGCCGACTTCAGCCTGGCCGCGCCCCTGCCGCGCAACAGAGCCAGCGCCTTCAAGGCCTGCGGCGGCGTGCCGGTGGTCCAGCCTATCGTGCCCAGCTGCCCGGATGGCAACGCCACCTCGGGCGCCACCAGCACCGTGACCGTGACGGCAGCGGACGCCGACAGCATCGTCAACGCCGCCAGCATCGTGGGCACCTGGCCCGCGGGCATCACCCTGAACGGCTTCAGCACTGCCGGCAGCGTCGGCGGCACGGCCAGCCAGGCGGTGCGCGTGGACAGCAGCGTGCTGCCTGGTCTCTACAGCCTCAGCCTGGACTGGAGCAACGACGGCGGCCAGCACGCCAGCTGCAGCTTCAAGATCAATGTCAGCGGCCCCGTGCCCATCTACAAGATCCAGGGCAATGGCGCCAAGAGCCCCTACGAGGGCCAGACGCTGACCACCCGCGGCGTGGTCACCAAGCTCAACAGCAACGGCTTCTTCCTGCAGGACCCGGTGGGCGACGGCGACCCGACGACCTCGGACGGCATCTTCGTCTTCACCAGCACTGCGCCTACCGTGAGCGTGGGCCAGCTCATCCAGCTCAATGCCAAGGTGGCCGAGTTCAACGTCGGCTCTGCGGGCAATGCCGGCACCCTGGCTCGCCCCCTGACCCAGCTGACCTCGCCCACGGCCATCGTGGTGCAGGGCAGCGGCTATGCCGTCACGCCCGTGGAGGTGGACCTGGCCACGCTGCCGGCCGATGGCCTGGAAGCCTATGAAGGCATGGTCGTGACCCTGCGCGGCCCGCTGACCGTGCAGCAGAACTACTTCCTGGGCCGCTTCGGTCAACTGACCCTGGCCGCTGGTGGCCGCCTGCTGACGCCGACGAACGTGCTGCCCGCGGGCCCCGATGCCCGTGCGCTGAAGGCCGACAACCTGCGCCGCGCCATCATCCTGGACGACAGCACCTCGTTGCAGAACCCCAATCCCACGCCTTTCATGGCCGCGGACGGCACGGTGCGTGCGGGTGACACCCTGCCCGCGCTCACCGGCGTGGTGGACTACGGCCTGGCCACCAGCAGCAGCGGTGGCGCCGGCTCCTACAAGGTCCACCCGCTGACGGCTCCGGACTTCGCGCGCACCAACCCGCGCACGGCCACGCCGCAGGTGACGGGCGGCAATGTGCGCATCGCCAGCGCCAATGTGCTGAACTTCTTCACCACCTTCACCAACGGCCAGACCTTCGACGGCAAGACCGGCCAGGGCTGCGCCATGGGCGGCTCGGTCTCGGCCAGCAACTGCCGCGGTGCGGACAGCCTGGCGGAGTTCCAGCGCCAGCGCGCCAAGATCGTCGCCAACCTGGCTGGCCTGAATGCCGACGTGGTGGGCCTGATGGAGATCCAGAACAACGGCAATACGGCGCTGCAGCACCTGGTGGACTCGCTCAATGCGCAAGTCGGCGCGGGCACCTACGCCCCCGTTCCCATCCCCGCCCAGGGCACGGGCGACGATGCCATCCGCGTGGCCATGATCTACAAGCCGGGCAAGCTGACGCTCAACGGCGTGCCAATCTCGGATCCGGACAGCATCAACAACCGCCCACCGCTGGCCCAAGGCTTCCTGCTGCCCAATGGCGAGAAGTTCTCGGTGATCGTCAACCACCTGAAGTCCAAGGGCGGCTGCCCCTCTTCGGGCCCGGACGTGGACGACGGCCTGCAGGGCTGCTGGACGGCCACGCGCGTCAGCCAGGCGCTGCGCCTGAAGACCTTCGTGGGCACGGTGAAGAGCAGCTTCGGCACGCCGCAAGTGGTGATGCTGGGTGACTTCAATGCCTACGCCAAGGAAGACCCCATCCTCGCGCTGACCAGCGACGGCAGCATCGTCGACCAGGTCGGCCGCTTCGACCCGGCGGACTACTCCTACGTCTTCGACGCCATGGCCGGCCGCCTGGATCATGGCTTCAGCACCGCGGAGCTCAGCCCCAAGGTCGTGTACGCCACGTCCTGGCACATCAACGCCGATGAGCCGACCTTCATCGACTACAACCTGGAGTTCAAGCAACCTGCCTGCGCCAGCTGCGGCCCGGACTACTACACGGCCACGGCCTACAAGAGTTCGGACCACGACCCCATGGTGATGGGCCTGGACCTGACCAAGAGCATCGTCGGCACCGCTGGCAATGACACCCTGGTGGGCACGGCCGGTGACGACGTCCTCGAAGGCGGCCTGGGCCGCGACACCCTGACCGGCGGCAAGGGCCGTGACCAGTTCGTCTACCGCAGCGGCGCGGACGGCATCGATACCATCAACGACTTCACGCCCGGCGAGGACCTGCTGGTCTTTGCCGAGTTGCTGAAGAACGTGGGCATCAGCAGCGCCGATCCGCTGGGGCAGGGCTTCGTCACCTGCACGCCGTCCACCGGCGGCGCCCTGGTCGGCTACGACCCCGACGGCGCTCTGGGCACGGCCAAGTCGCGCCCCGTGGTCCTGCTCAAGGGCCTGGGCTGCAGCGCCGTGGTGCCTGCCATCTTCAAGTTTTGAACCCTGAGGGATCCATCATGAAAACAATCGCATCACTGGTTGCCGGCGCCGCGCTGATGGCTGGCCTGAGCCTGGGCGCGCAGGCCGCGCCTGTCAGCAAGACCTTCGAGGGCCTGATCGATGCCGGCCCGCTGCTGAACGAAACCTTCACCGGCTTCTTCAGCTACGACGATGCTGCCCTGAGCTTCAGCGGCTTCGAGTCCGTGGCGCTGAGCAGCTTCGGCCTGGACTTCCTCGGCGCCAGCCACGGCCTCAACGCCACGGCCATGGCCGATTTCCAGGACGGCATCTTCCTGGGCCTGAGCTACCTGGACGGCACGCCGGACTGGACCCTCAGCTTCACCTCCGGGTCGTTTGACAGCAGCGACGCCTACCTTCACTACAGCCTCACCGGCGGTGTGGAGAGCAGCGGCGCCTACACGGTGAAGGGCGCGGCCTCGGCTGTGCCTGAGCCGGCCAGCCTGGCGCTGAGCCTGCTGGCGCTGGGAGGCGTGGCGCTGGTGAGGCGGCGCAAGGGCTGATCCGGTCAGCTGACTGCGAGGATTGCCTGGAGGGCGCCGCTTGCGGCGCCCTTTTTCTTTGCGACTGCGGGGGGCGGCTTTGCAGCGCTTGCAGTCAGTCGTCGTCGAAGCGCGAGCTTCCGGTAAGCGCCTTCAAGCTGACGCTCGCCTTCGTAGCGGGATCTTGGCACTACAGGCGGGAAGTCCAGCGACGCAGCTCTCGCTCCATCGCCGAGTACGAGATCTCGTGGCCTTCATTGTCGAGGACGGTCACGCTGTCTGGCGTACCGCCGAGAGCACCCGCCAGTGTGACGTTGAAGGGCTGCGTTGAGATTGGATCTTTTGTGCCGACGAGCAACTTGACGCTGGCGCCATCGAGCCGCCCATTTAGGCCGTTGTAACCAAAGCTCGGGAGATCGGCAATCTGGGTCCGACTCAACGTGAACGGCTCGTCGAGCGTCGGACTCTTGATTTCGACAGGATAGCCTTCGTCGAATCGCCGTCGCGCGTCTTGGTCGAGTTGCTGGTAGATGAAGGCCGCCAATGCTGCCGCAGGCACGGCGGACACCCCGAATGCTCCGACCACATTCATGCCGAGCCCGGCCGCTCGAACCGCCAGGAAGGGCATCAACCCTGCCCCGATCGACGAACCCACGAATGCCACCGTCGTGGGAGCAAAGTAGCCGAGCACATCGAGCGCCGAGTTCAGCATCGACGTCAGGCTAATGTCCGAAAGAGACCCTCCAGATCTGGTCGCGTGCGTCTTGCCGTGGCCAGGATAGTTGAAGCGAATAGTTGACCAACCGTTAGATCGTCCAACCTGCGCCACGACGTCGGCCCGGCTGGGTGCGTCGGCCAATTGGTCCGCCAGCAACCCCCCCAGCACCAGCAGTGTTCCCTTTGCGTGAGGCACGAGATCAATCGAACTGCGCAGCTCGACAGGGGTGGCGGCAGCTCTACCGGCTGGGGAATTGATGACTTGCGTGGAGGCCATGATCCTAGTTTCCACGACGAGGGACAGTGAGGTTCGCTGCTTTGCTTGCGGCCGGCAGGCTGTTGACGAACTCCGACGCGCGGAAGGTCCAGTTCAACGGCTGGAGAACTTCTCGCAACTGGCGGACGTTCTCGACGCAAGCGGGATAGTTCAGGATCAGCGGTCGCAGTTTGGCAGCCAACGCATCGGCCCAACCCGCAAGGAGATCCTCCTCGTCGGCGCCCTTCATTTTCTTTGGGGCTGCAAACACGCAGCTCTGGGCCACTTGGCGGAGGTGGGGAGCCCGCTCTTCGATCTCCCGCACCAGCCATTCCGCGAAGCCGCTGCGCTCCGTCGCAACCACAGGCCGGTTGGCTTCCAGCGTTTCAAGCGCCACCAAGCCAAAGCCCTCCTCGCGCGAGGGCAGCAAGGCGAAATGACTCGACCTGAATTGCTCACCAATCAGCTCAGGGTCGGAGCTGTACCCAAGGACGTCGCCGGTCGATCCGAAGTCTTCGTCGTTATAGAGGCGAGAGATCTGATCGATTGGGGCGCCGAACACTGTCCCCGTGGTGGGCAAATTCTCGTCCTTGAGCTTCTCCACGGCCGCTTGGAAGATGTCGAGCCCCTTGAGGTAGGCATCCTCGGCGCGACCAATCAAGAGCGCCTTGTGCGTGACCTTTCTTCCGTCTTGTAACTCAGGGCAGGGTTCTTCTTCCCGGGCAACGAATCCGGGAATAAATTCAATCAGCACCCACTGATTCGGGCTGAGGAAGCCCCTAACGATTTCTGCGCAGTGCGTGTGGAGGCGCGGCCCCACGGCAGCAACCACATCGGCGTTCTTTATCAGCGCGCGCTGAATACCCTCGCGTTCATGCTTTTTCCTGCTCTGCTCTATCGGGTCGTCGCCCTTGAACATCTCGATCGCCGGATCGGTGTGGATGAAGAGAACGTTGCGCGCGTTCGGGAAGTAGTCGTTCTGCAGCCGCTGCGCGTCGCCACCGCTATGACGGTCATGCCCGACGATGAATTCCGGCTTAAGGTTCTTGATTGCTGGAGGCACGACATCCCGCCACTTGCCCTGCGTTCGCACCAACTTGACGCCAAACTTGGCAGCCTCCGCGTCGTCCGCGATCTCGTCTGCGCGCGAGCTGCCAGGGGTCGAACTGAGATACAGAACGACCTCGTGTCCAAGTTCGGCCAGGGCGATGCACAGTTTCCGGTTGAAGGTGCTGAGCCCCCCATTGCCGGAGGCCCATTCGGTGCCGAGGATCAGAAAGCGAAACAGCTTCACGGTCTCCAGCGCCTCTCGCAGGGTCTTACCTTGTGCGAGTCCTTCCGACAACCGGTCCAAGCACTTGTAGCGATCGAGCATGGCGAACAGTTCTCCTAGGAAAGCGGGTTGAGCCGGATGTGCTGCAACGGCGCCATACGACGCCAGTTCTGTTGCACGAACGGATACTTCGTCGACAGGTCCGCAAGTTCGTGTGCAGCGGCCAGCGCCACGGACGGATTCGGTCGGGTCCAGGTGCCGTCAGAAAACCGATGTGCCGAGGCGTAAAAGCGCAGCAGGTCTCCCTGACAATCGGCCGCGAAGAGGAATGCCTTAGACAGCTTGTAGACCTTGATCTGGTGTCTCAGTTCCTTGATCGCAACATCGATTTGCTTCTGGATGATCCTCGAGCGCAGACTGGTGCGGACGAAGACTGATCGCATGTCGTAGGGAATCGCCCAACGATTCTTGCGATCCTCGTCCTTGAGCTTCCAGATGAGCCGCTCCGACTCCACCATCCAGGTTTGTGCATCGGTGTGCCGGCCTTGCTCCACCGCAGCGAGGGCTCGTTCCTGTAGTAGCCACGCCTCCGGGATGACGAGCATCAGCAGCCACTGTTGGGTCTGGCCGGCAAGCGCAGGTGATCTGTCCATGAAGGCCAGGACCCCATGGACCTCACCGACCAGTTCCTGGGCCCGCTCAAACCGACCGGTCTCGATCAAGAACCACAAAAATAGAAATGCGTTCAGACCGATCAAGCAGGACGGTGTGTCAGGCCTGTCCTCATGAAGCTTCTTCTGTAAGGAGCAGGCGGTCTCGAAGACCTCCAGCGCCTCTTCATTCTTGTCGAGCCGGTGAAGGTATGCGCCCTTGTAGACGAGTGACCTGATCGTCGGAAAAGTGCCCAAGCTGGGCGCGGCGAGTCCAGCCAGGCGTTCCGCTTTCGCGGACCAGTAGGCCGCGCCGCTCGCGTCCTTCGCGGTGTTGTTGACCTCACCGCGGATCAGCTTGGTCAGGACCGTCTGCGCCGTCATCGCCCCTTCCAGTGGCGGTTGCGCTGTAGCCTCGTCGCCGGCCAGGCTCATACCCAGTACATCTGCCTTGTCGATGAGGCCGATGGAGCGTCGAACGTACAACTGCCGACGCTTCAGTCCATTGAGCGCCTCGCGGTACAAGATAGCCTCTTCCTCTCGCAAAGGCTTATGCAACTCTTTGACCAGCGCATCCTCCAGTGTGTCCAGCGCACGGTCTTCAAGCGTGTAGGCGAGATCCTTCCTGACCGACCGCCACTCGGGGGGCTCCTTGGGGCGGGCAGGATTCGGTTCGCCCGAGAAGAAGTCCAAGTAGTTGTTAACGAGCGCGTGTTGCAGGTCCCCAATGCGAAGACGGTACACGATCGCCTTCAGCATGTCTTCGAGGGCCCGCTTGCGATCATTAGGGCCGCACGCTCGTGCGCGGGCTTCCCACACTTCCGCAAGCGACCTGCCGATGGCATTGAAGTCGGCTTCGTTCAGTTGCTTGGCGAGTGACGACAGGCTGTCCCGCACGCGCGGGTGCATGTCCAGTCCTGTCAGATCAGGCCCGGTGTACCTGGCGATGACTAGGCGCATTTTGGAGAGGCGGTCGTATTCCGCTTGGGACCAGCGACGTCCGAGCTTGGCCGCGATTTCGCTCCCTAGGCCAACCCCAACCTCCGCGTCCGAGAGCGCCACCAGCCGCAGGATGAACTGGCCATCCTCTGGTTGCTTTTCGTAGGACCGCGCCACCAATTGTGGAACGATCGTCGGAACACCATCGGCGTTGCGCAACTCAACATCGCGCGGCGATGGTATGACTTCATGCAGCGCGTCCGCTGATCCGGTCTCTGACAGCGCGTTCAGCGCAAGAACAGCCACCAGCGCCGGGGTTCTCTCAGGGAAGCACGCAGAAATTTTTCCGTGTATTGCACCGGGGTCTGCGCCCGGAAAGGCCTGCTCAAAAAGGCCGCACAAGTCCGGCCTTTCGAGGCCGGGTAGCTCGACGAGAGAAGGCGAGTAGGTAGTCGGGATGCCGCTCTCGACGATCCTGCGCCTGCTCGTCACGAGGATCTTGCATGTCGTGATCTCTTCGAGCCGAAGGAAGAGTTCCGCCAGCAGCAGGTACTCGGCCTCGATCAGTCCGTCGCGGTTCTGCTGGGTTTCAAAGCCATCCAGCACGAGCAAGGTCGGCCCGGATGCGCAGGCGTCAGCGATGCTTGCAACCAGTTGATCGCTAGATCTTGGTGATGCCTGACCCTTGCCGCAGACTCCTATGAACAGGTTCTCGAGACACTCTTCAACCGAAGTTCTTCCGGATTTGGCCTGCAGATAGAACGAGTGCACCGCGATGGTCGGCGGCCGTTGGGCGCCGGAAATCTGGAAGCAACGGCCGTGGCTGAGCCAGTGATGCACCAACGCGGTCTTGCCGGTGCCGCCATCCGCAGTCACCTGCATGAACCGGTTGTGGTGGTCTTCGAACCAGCGGTCGAGATCGTTCAGAAGAGCCTCACGCCCCACGAAGGTGGCATTGCCGGAAGGCAAACCGGCGATCTGGTAAGCCCGCTCATCGGGTGACTGTATGTACATGCCCATTCTCCCTTTGGGCTGCTTATACCGTAACAAGAAGTCGGTTGACTAGGCAGCGCTTTGGCGTCCCAGGAAGTCCGCTCTCGTCGTTCGTGTGGGCCTGCCGCTGACGACTGCATCCTGGGATGCGCGAACCGGGCCAGGCTCCGGGCAGCAAGAAAATGACGAAACGGGCATTGAGGTTCCCGCGATTGATCTCACGCGGCCCGTCATTAACGCTACTGACGAGGAGCGGGTTCCAGAGCGAATCCGCCAGTAGAGCTGCCCAGAGGCGAAAGTCAGCTTGCCGTCGGCGCAGACATTCACGAGCCGAATCCAAAGATCTGCATCCAGCCTGCAACAGCCACCCCCCGCAGTCCAACTCTCCGCAAACCCCTCACCCCCGCAACTCCCGATACACCCGCTGGCTCAGCCGATCCAGCTGCCCCGCCTCCAGCGAGCCGCTGAGCGCATAGGCCAGCGGCCCGTCCATCCAGTAGATGCTACGCGTCAGCTGCTCGCCCTGGCCCTGCTCGCTGCGGCGGAAGGCGGTGCCGCCCTGGCGGCCGGCCGGGCTGCCGTCGACGGCGATATAGAGGGTCAGGCGTTGCCCCTGGGCGTTCTCGTACATCAGTTGGGCGCGCGCCAGCGTGTGGCCGGCGACGGCCTCGCCGGCCGGCAGCAGGCGGCCGCCCATCAGGCGGTAGCCCTCGGGCTGCAGGTCCGGTGCGCGCAGGGGTTGGCCCAGACGGCGGGAGAGCCACTGCAGCAGGTGGTCCTGCTCCGTGGCGGCCACCTCGACGGGATGGCGGCGCTCGACCTGGTAGACGGCGTGGGCGATGGCGGCGTCGCGCACGAAAGGCGGGGGCGCGGCCTGGCGCAGCGAGGCCTGCGACGCATGGGGGGAGCCCGCCGTGCCAGCCTCCCGCTGGCCCCAGTACCAGCCCAGGCCCGTGCCGGCGGCGCCGGAGACCGCCACGCTACCCATCAGCAGCCACATGGCGACCTGGCGATGGGCCCACCATGGCATCGAGGCGGCGGTCGCGCTGGAAACGCCCGTGTGGCCTGGCGCTTCGCCGTCGGCGGGGGGCGCGGCGGCGCCGGCCGGGCTGCCCGGCGCTGCCCGGTGCCAGGCGTCGAGCAGCCGTGCGGGCACCGGCTGCTGGAGCTCGTCGGCGTGCAGGGCCTGCAGAGCCTCGCGCTGGGCCTGCCAGTCCTGCACCTTGGCCGCTAGTTCGGGCCAGTCCTGCAGCTGGCGGCGCAGGGCCTGGGCCTCGTCGGACGTCAGCTCACCATCCACGAGCGCATGCAGGCTGGCTTCGTCAGGCGGCGGCGTGGGGGTCAGGTCTTGCCCGGCATTGCCGGGGCCGTGGGGGTCGTGGGGGGCACTCATGCGGATTCCTGGGGCAGCGGGGCCGGGCTCATTTGACGACTCGCAGGGCGGGCGCGCCGGTCACGGGGCGGGCCGGCTCGTTCATGAGTACGCGCAGGCGCTCGCGGGCGCGCGACAGTCGGGACATCACCGTGCCCACAGGCACCTCCAGCACCTGCGCAGCGGCCTCGTAGCTCAGCTCCTCCACGCAGACCAGCAGCAACACCTCGCGTGCCGCCAGGGGCAGGGCGGCCAGGCCTCGTTCGAGGTCCAGGCGCAGCTGGAGCTGCTCGTGGGGGCGATGCTGCCAGCGCGATTCCTGCGATGCATGCAAGACCTGCAGCTCGTGGGACTCGTCCAGGCTTTCCTGGCGGTGGGCCTGCTCCTCGCGCCACTGGTTGAGAAAGCGTCGGTGCATCAGGGTCAGCAGCCAGGCCCGCAACGCGGCACCAGGGACACGCTCTACCGACGGAGCCTCCCAGAGATGGGACTTGCGCGCGGCCTGCTCCAGGGTGTCCTGCAGCAGGTCGTCGGCACGGCTCGCATCGCCCGTCAGCAGGCGGGCATGGCGCCGCAGCCGGGGGAGGTGGGGGAGCGTGTCGTCCAGGGTCATGGGGTGGCGAGGCGCCAGACCTTGTTGAAGCCGTCGCCGGTGCGGTCGCCGGGCTTCTGGTCCTTGACCCAGTAGTACAGCGGCTTGCTCTTGTAGGCCCACTGGCGGCTGCCGTCGTCGCGGGTGATCACGGTCCAGTCACCACCGGCCTTGGCATCGGCCGCGGCCATCAGCGGCGGCCAGTTGCTGGCGCAGGGGCCGTTGCAGGCGCTCTTGCCGGCGCTGTCCTTGTCGAAGGTGTACAGCGTCATGCCATTGGCGCCGACCAGAGCGCCGTCCTGCGCGCGGGCCGGCGCGGGCGGGGTGCTGGCGCAGGCCGCCAGCGACAGCGTGATCACGGCGATCAGGGAGGGGGCGAGGCGAGGGTGCTTCATGGGCGTCTCCGGTTGAGGTGAACGTAGAACACCTGGGCCAGGCCGAATATTCCATCGCCCTGAAAAAAAGAAGAAGGGCCGGCAAGCGCCGGCCCTTCCTGTCATCAGCGCAAGCGCTGCATCCCTCTGCCCATCAGTCCGCCGTGGCGGCGATGCTGAGGTTGCCGTAGGTGGGCGTCAGCATCACATAGACCCAGGTGCCCGAGGCCAGGCCGCTGAGGCGGCAGGTCTCGGTGTTGCCGGACGCGACCGAGCGGCAGCCATAGCTCGTCGTGGACGGCCAGCCCTGGTGCTTCAGGTAGAGGTCGGCATTGCCCGTGCCGCCCGTGGTCTTGACGGTGATGGCGCTCTTGCCGGTGGGCACGAGCACGGCATACCAGCCGGGGTTGCTGCCATTGCTCGTCAGGCCGGTGCGCACGCAGCCGTTGGTGTTCAGGGCGTAGCCGCTGGTGTCCGTGCAGACGGGCCCCTGGCTCCAGTCCGGGGCGGCCGGCTGCAGGGGCAGGTCGCTGAACATGCCACGCAGGGTGCCGGAGACGAAGTCACTGCGGGGCACCACCATCACGTAGACGTAGCCAGCGCCGCGGGTCTGCAGAGGCAGGCGCAGGTCGGTGTTGCTGCCGCCAACCTTGAAGTCGTAGTCCGTGGTGCTGGGCCAGCCGCTGGCCTTGGCGTAGATGTCCGCGCCGCCCTTGAGGTTGGAGAGGCGGAAGATGGCCAGTTGCCAGCTGTTGGCGTTCATCGAGAAGCTGAAGGGCCCCGTCCCGCTCAGGGCGCGGCTGCAGCCGTTGGCCAGCACGCTGGTGCTGGAGAGATTGCAGGCGCCGATGGCGTCAGCATTCAGCAGCGGCAGGGTGTTCGCGCGGCGGCTCGTGCAGTTGGGGCTGGCGAGCTCGCCGTTGCCGATGCACTGGGTGAGCCAGGACTTGAAGTCCGCGTCCAGGCTGGTGCCAATGGCGTCGATGCGGCTGCTGTAGCCGGCGTAGTCACCCTTGCGCATCAGGGGCAGGAAGGCCTGGTCCTGGCTGGGCTGGCGCTCCAGCATGTAGCGCACCGCGAGGTAGCCCCAGTTGTAGACCCGGGTCTGGCCGCTGCTGTAGGTGTTGCGCATCACTTCGCTCAGGGCCACCGGGGCGGTCTGGGCGCGCGAGGTCGCATCGGCGTTGTAGGCGCGGCGATAGCTGTAGGACACGTATTCGGCGACGCCTTCGATCCACCAGACGGAGGAGTTCTTCACGGCGCCGTTGAGCTCCAGCGGGTAGGCTCCGAAGCCGCCCCACAGGTTGTAGCGGCCGTCAAGGTAGTGAGTGAACTCGTGGTTCAGGTTCCAGATCTCGAAGCTGCCCAGCCAGTCGGCGCGGTGTGCCAGGAAGCGGGCCTGGTTGCCGGGCTGGGAGGGGTCTCCTTCCAGATACATGCCACCGTTGTTGGTGTCATTGCCGAACAGGAAGCCGGAGAAGCGGGAGTACTGGGCGTAGCTGTCGAAGACCACCAGTTCCAGCTTGGCGTTGGTGTCATTGGCCACCGGCTGCGAGGCATTGGTCCCGAACAGACCATGGAAGTAGCCGGTCTGGTTGGTGATGCTGGTGCAGGTGTCGGCCAGTTGCTGTGCGGTCATGGCCTGGGCGCGGATCACGTACTGGGTGCCGCAGGCATGGCTGATCGGCAGCTTGATGCGGGCCACGGTGTCGTAGGCATTGCAGGTGCCGTAGCTGCCGCAGTTGGCGCTGTCGTACTGGTCGACCATGGTGGCGGCACGCATCCAGACGTCGATGGTGGCGTCATCCGTGGCCTTGTAGCCGGCAATCTGGTTGACGCCCAGGGTGCGCACCGTGGCCGTCAGGGACGGATAGCGCAGGAAGCGCAGCATCTCGCCCATGGCATTGCTCAGGTGGTAGGCGTAGCTGGTGCCGGCTTGCGCGCGGTTGCGGGTCAGGAAGGCATCCAGCGAGCGCGCATAGCTGGCGTCATTGGCCGCGGCACTGGCGAAGTCGTCCTGGCCGTCACCGTAGAAGAGCACGTTCATCGCCGCCAGGATGGCCTCGTTGGTCCAGTAGCCCAGGGCGAAGGTGCTGGCCTGGGTCTGGTCGATCCAGCGCTTGGCGGTGGGGGCCATGTTGGCGGCAAAACCGGAGGCTGCGGTCTTGAAGACTTCGCTGACGAAGTAGCTGTTGTCCTCGGTCTGGTTCATGAAGGCCGGGGCGCTCATGAGCTGGTTCAGCGCGCCGCGCGCCGCACTCAGCATGGCGGCGCTGCCGGCGGGGATGCCGTTGTAGCTGTCGCCACGGACCGACAAATAGTTCCAGTAGCCCGCCGTACGCAGGAAGGACAGCAGGTTCATGGCCTTGTTGCTGTCGGTCCCGTTGTAGCTCACGGCGCGGCGCTTGAGCTCATCGGCGACGGTGATGATGTTGGCGTCGCTGAACACGGTGCGGTACTGCGCAGCCGAGCCGACGTACAGCTGGTACATGCACTCGCGCAGGGCGGCGTTGTCGATGAAGCTCAGCAGGGTGCTGCCGCTCTTGCCGACGAAATCGTTGCCCGTGCAGGCGGTGGTGCCGGAAGCCAGGGTCTTCACGGCGAGGCTGCGGCGGCGCGCGTTGCTGTTCTCGGGCTTGTGGCTGGCGCGCTGCTCGGGCGGGGTCAGGCTGTCCGCGTTGCGCAGGGGCAGTTGGGAGGGGTGGAGGCCCTTCTTGCCCACATGTTCGCCCTGCAGGGGGTCGCCGGGCAGGGTGCTGTGGGCCTGCTGGGCCTGGCGGGCACGCAGGCTGGCGGTGTCGGCCGCCTGGGCGCCGGACAGGGCGCCCAGGCCCAGGGCCAGCGTCAGCCAAGGTAGGGCAGGACGCAGGGAGGGCCACGCACTTCTTGAGGTTTCGGACATCTTGGTCTCCGTTGAGGGGGTGTTGTGCACGCCGCCGGGCGTGCTGCGCACATTTCAAGATGCATCCAATAAAAATGCTACAAATATATGAACAATATGCCGTAAACACCGAGGCGGGGGTGCGCTCCGCGGCAGGCTTGTCCCAATCTGTGCCAATCCGGGGCACTCGAGGCCCTGGGGCAAGTCCTTAGATAAATATATTGGCGAAATGCCAGAATTATTTGTGAAGGATATGAGTCCTTTGGCCGCATGACGGCCCCCTGAGCTTCACAGAACACCCCCCGAGGAGACTCCATGACACGCCCCCCCCAGCGCCCGCTACCGGCCCGGCTGAGCCTGCTTGCCTGCGCCCTGGCCGCGCTTGCCGCACAGGCCCAGGCACAGGCTCCTGCCCAGGAGCCCGCCGCCGAGAAGGCGCCCCAGACCCTGCAGCGGGTCGAGATCGTCGGCTCAAGCATCAAGCGCATCAGTGCCGAGGGTCCCAGCCCCATCGCCGTCTACAAGCGGTCCGACATCGAAGCCACCGGCGCCACCTCGACGGTGGAACTGCTGTCCAAGATGGCCGCGGTGACGGCCTTTGACGACGGCAGCAACGGCAATTCCTTCTCGGCCGGGGCCAGCAGCGCCAGCCTGCGCAATATGGGCGCCCAGAACGTGCTGGTGCTGCTCAACGGCCGGCGCCTGGCGAGCTACGCCTTTGCCGCGGGCACCGACACGCCGTTCGTGGACCTCAACACCATCCCGCTGGCGGCGGTGGAGCGGGTGGAGATCCTGCGTGACGGCGCCTCGGCGCTCTACGGTTCTGACGCCGTGGCCGGCGTGATGAACTTCGTCACCAAGACCGACTATCAGGGTATGGAGCTGGCCGGCAAGCTGGGCCAGCGCACGGCAGGCGACCAGCGCCGGGGCGAGTTCAGCCTGACCGCCGGTCGGGGGGATCTCGACCGCGACGGCTACAACCTCCTGGCCATGGTGGCGGCTTCGCGCCGCGATCCTGTCCTGGCGGGCAAGCACGCCTTCACGCGTAGCAGCGACCTGCGCCCCTACGGCGGCCTGGACCTGCGCGACACCAGCCGCAGTCCCGGCTCCATCCAGCGCATCGATGAGGGCTACCGCAAGGCACATCCGGCCTGCCCGTCGGCCCAGGTGGCCGTGGACGACATCGGTGACGAATACTGCCGCACCGACGTCGCGGCGGACGCCGAGCTGACGCCCACCCTGGAGCGTGTCAACGCTGCCCTGATGGGTAGCAAGTCCCTGGGGAGCAACACCAGCCTCTTTGGCGAGCTGGTGCTGGGCCACAACAAGACAGACTGGCGTGGCGGGTATCCCACCATGGAATCGGGCGTCGACCATCGCGTGACGCCGGGCATGGCCGCCTATGTGCCGGCCCTGGGGCGCTGGGTGGACGACAAGGGCGTGGTCCACGAGAACAGCCCGCTGCAGGCCTACCGCTCGGTGGACGAGGCGGGTCAGCGCGGCACCCGCTCCCTGGTGAGCAGCAGCCGCGCCCTGGCCGGCGTGCGTGGGGTCAAGGGCGAATGGGACTGGGAAGCAGCCGCCATGTTCAGCCGCAGCCGTGGCGACCAGACCGAATTCAATATGCTCAAGCGCGACGCCGTGCTGAACGCCCTGGCCAAGGGGGGCTACAACCCCTTCGTGCCGGTGAACAGCCGTGCCGCCGCCGAGGCCCTGCTGACCGACGTCACCAAGCAGGCCACCTCCACCCTCAACACCCTGGATGCCAAGGTCAGCAACCCTGAGGTGACTCGCTTCCTGGGCGGCCCCCTGGGCATGGCCGCGGGCCTGCAGCTCATGCACGAACGCATGAAGGAAGTGGCCGACCCTCAGGTGGCCGCCAAAAACATCGAGAACTGGAGCGGCACCTCCTCGGATGGCAGCCGCAAGGTGACCTCGGGCTTCGTGGAATTCAATCTCCAGCCCAACAAGGCCACCGAGATCCAGCTGGCCCTGCGCAGCGACCACTACAGCGATTTCGGCACCACCACCAACCCCAAGATCGCCGTGGCCTTCCGCCCCAGCGGCGACTGGCTGCTGCGCGCGGGCTACAACACGGCCTTCAAGGCGCCCTCGTTGCCGCAGATGCACATGGGCTCGACCAATGCCTACCCCGGCGAGGGCATCCGTGACTGGATCCGCTGCAAGCCCATGGGCCTGAACTACGACCAGTGCGCCTACTACCCGCGCCTGACCTATGTGCCCAATGCAGACCTCAAGCCCGAGCGCAGCTCCATCTGGAGTGCCGGTCTGGCCTTCAACCCGTCCAAGGCCCTGAACACCACGGTGGACCTGTACTACCTGAAGCAGAAGGATTCCATCAACCTGCTGGACGGTCAGTACCTGATCGACCATGAGTTCGACATCCCCGGCTACGCCGATCTCGTCACCCGCGATCCGCGCAATCCCGTGCTGGAGCAGCGCTACCCGGGCCTGAAGAACGGCCGTCTGAAGTACCTGACCCTGCCCTACATGAACGTGGGCGGCGTGGAGACCGGCGGCGTGGACTGGACGCTGCGCCTCGAGCAGCAATGGGCCGGCATCCGCTTCTGGCTGGAAAACGAGTACAACGCCATCCTGCGCTACAAGTCGGCCTTCACGCCCGACGGCGAGCTGCAGGATCGCGTGGGCGGCTACAGCCAGGAGAAGTGGCGCAACACCCTGCGTGTGGGCGGTGAGCGAGGCGCCTGGCGCGTGCAGCTCAACGGCCTGACCTATGCCGGCGTGCTCAACGTCAGCAGCCCTGCCGTGCTGCAGCCCGGCGTGGACCCCGGCCGCATGCCCAGCCGCACGGTGTGGGACCTGTCGGTGGGCTATACCGGCTGGAAGGACCTCAAGCTCAACCTGACTGTGCTGAACGTCTTCGACATCAAGCCGCGTTTCTCCACCGGCTATGGCGGCTTCTACGACGACCGCTACGGCCCGACCATCCAGCTGGCCGCGCGCTACACCCTGCGTTGAGCCTGCGAAACCCTTGTCTCTGCTGCTGAGCTCATCAGCGGCTCTTCGGTTCTGGTACCTGCATGCCAGTCCCTTGATGCCCCGCCTCGAGCGGGGCCTTTTTTTGCCAGTGCGTCCCGTGCCTGCGGGCGAGCGGGGCGGCGACAGGGCGTTGCACCGCCAGTGTCCGCAGGCCGGCCACCGGCCTTCCCACCGCTAGCCGCCTGCCGCCCTCAGCTTGTCCTTCTTGCTGGGCCGTCTGCCCTTGATGCCGCCCGTGGCAGCATCCGGGGGCGCCGTCTCGGTGGGCTCGAAGCCGGCAAGCTGCTCGCGGGACACCCGGTAACCCTGCCGTTTCTCGATCAGTCGGAAATGCGCCTCGGTGGCCGCGCTGACAAAGCTCACGGCCAGCCCTTCGGCCCCTGCGCGCGCCGTGCGGCCGATGCGGTGCACATAGTCCACCGTGGAGCGAGGCAGGTCGTAGTTCAGCACCACGGGCAGTTGGGCGATGTCGATGCCCCGCGCGCCGAGGTCCGTGGCCACCAGCACGCGCAGCTCGCCCGACTTGAAGGCAGCGAGCACCTGCGAACGTGCGCCCTGGCTGGCATCGCCATGGAAGGCCGCGGCGGCCAGGCCGGCGCGGCGCAGCTTGTCGGCTACGTGGTCGCAGGCATAGCGCGTAGCCACGAAGACCAGCACGCGCGGCCAGCCCTCCTGCTCGATCAGATGGCGCAGCAACGGTGTGCGCCGCGCGGCATCGACGGCGATGGCGCGCTCGGTGAGCTTGCGCTCGCCCTGAGCGGTATCGAGGGTCAGGTCTTGCCCGATCTCCACGCTCACGGGATCGCACAGCAACTGCTCCGAGAGCGCCTGCACCGAAGGCGGGAATGTGGCAGAGAACAGCAGGTTCTGGCGCTGCGCCGGCAGCAAGGCCAGCACGCGGGACAGCTCGTCAGCGAATCCGGCGTCCAGCAGCCGGTCGGCCTCGTCCAGCACCAGGCAGCGCAGGGCTGACAACGAGAGGCCGTTGTGCTCGACCACGTCCAGCAAGCGGCCGGGCGTGGCGACGACGATGTCCGCCCCGCCGCGCAATGCCATCAGCTGCGGGTTGATGGACACGCCGCCATAGAGGATGGATACCTTCACCGACACCGCCAGGCAGCGCGCCGCGGCCCGCAGCAGTGCGCCCACCTGCGCGGCCAGCTCGCGCGTGGGCACCAGCACCAGCACCTGCGGGTGGCGCGCGGCGCCCGCGGCAGTGCGACCGTTCTGGCCCTCGACCTGCTGCAGGACGGGAAAGGCGAAGGCCGCCGTCTTGCCCGAGCCGGTCTGGGCCGAGGCCAGCACATCGCGCCCGGCCAGGGCGGCGGGAATGGCTGCAGCCTGCACCGGCGTGGGGGTCTCGAAGCCCAGTTCGCGGGCTGCCCTCAGCAGCGCGGGCGAGAGGCCCAGGGCGGCGAAGCTGTCAGCGCCGGTGTCCATGGCCGTGCTCACAGCGCACGCACCTTCACCGACTTGCCCTTGACCTTGCCCGCGTTGAGCCCGCGCAGCACCTGCTGGGCGATGCTGCGGTCCACGGCCACGTAGGTCGAGAACTCGTTGACGTTGATCTTGCCGATCAGGGCGCCGGGGAAGCCCAGGTCCTTGGTCAGCGCGCCCAGCACGTCGCCGGGGCGGATCTTTTCCTTGCGTCCGCCCAGGATCTGCAGCGTGACCATGGGCGGGTGCAGCGGCTCGCCGCCCTCGGCCGGCGTCAGCTCGGAGAGCGGGTGCCAGGTGAAGGGCGTGCCCTGGGCATGCTCGATGCGGCCCACGGCGCCCATCTCGTCCAGGCTGGCCAGACTGAAGGCCCAGCCCTCGCCATCCGCCCGGCCTGTGCGGCCCACGCGGTGGGTGTGGACCTCGGCGTCGGGCGTGATGTCAACGTTGATCACGGCTTCCAGCTGGGCGATGTCCAGGCCGCGCGCGGCGACGTCGGTGGCCACCAGCACGCTGCAGCTGCGGTTGGCGAACTGCACCAGCACCTGGTCGCGGTCGCGCTGGTCCAGGTCGCCATGCAGTTCCAGGGCCGCGATGCCTTCGGCGCGCAGCACGGCCACCAGGTCGCGGCACTGCTGCTTGGTGTTGCAAAAGGCCAGGGTGCTGGCCGGGCGGAAATGGTTGAGCAGCAGGCCCACGGCGTGCAGGCGCTCGCTGTCCCTGACCTCGTAGAAGCGCTGGCGGATCTTGGTGGCCGCGTGAGCCTCCTTCAGCCGCACCTCCTGCGGGTCGCGCATGAAGCGCGAGGCCATCGAGCTGACGCCTTCGGGATAGGTGGCCGAGAACAGCAGGGTCTGGCGGGCCTTGGGGGCGCAGGCGATCACCTGGGCGATGTCCTCGGCGAAGCCCATGTCCAGCATGCGGTCGGCCTCGTCCAGCACCAGGGTGTTCAGGGCGGAGAGGTCCAGGGTCTCGCGCTGCAGGTGGTCCAGGATGCGGCCGGGCGTGCCCACGACGATGTGGGCGCCATGCGCCAGGCTGGCCAGCTGGTTGCGCACGGGCACGCCGCCGCACAGGGTCAGGGCCTTGATGTTGTCCTCGGCGCGGGCCAGGCGCCGGATCTCCTGCGTCACCTGCTCGGCCAGCTCGCGCGTGGGGCACAGCACCAGGGCCTGCACCGCGAAGCGACGCGGGTTCAGGTTCATCAGCAGGGGCAGGGTGAAGGCGGCCGTCTTGCCGCTGCCCGTCTTGGCCTGGGCGATGAGGTCCTTGCCGGCCAGGGCCAGGGGCAGGCTGGCGGCCTGGATGGGCGTCATCGAGAGGTAGCCCAGCTGCGCCAGGTTCGCCTGCATGGCGGGCGGCAGGGGCAGTGTGGAGAAGGAGGTGGTGGTGGCGGAAGCGCCAGCGGTGGGGGCAGCCGTCGGGCTGCTGGGGGTGCTGCGGGTCATGCGTGATTGTCGGTCATGCGGGCCCGGACCCTGCAAGCTGCGGCGGTGAGCGCTGCCCGAAGTCCGTGCTGCAGTGCCGGAAGCTCAGGCTGCCGGGCCCTGGAGCCAGCCGTGCAGGACCTCCAGGGCCTGGGCGTTGGCCGGGATGAAGGCGTGGCTGGCGGCCACTGGAAAGGCCGGGAGATGCCGATGCTGCGGCGCCACGGCCTCATCAACCGCCACCATGCCGTCGTTCCCTATGCCATTGCCGAAGAAGCAGCCGAAGACACCCAGCCAGGGCCAGGTGCCGTAGATACAGGCCGTCGGCACCTCGGGCAAGGGCACCTGGGCCATCAGCGCCTGCTGGGCCGCGAACTGCCCGCATTCACCGGACATCCCGCGGTAAAGCCGCCAGTGCCGCAGCCGCATGCTCAGTCGCATGGCCGTCAGCGGGGAGGCCAGCAGGGCCACCTTGAGCGGCTGTATGCCCTCGGCGCGCAGGTCTGCCAGGGCCAGGCGCAGCAGCACGCCGCCGAAGGAATAGCCGACGGCGTGGAACTCGCCCCGGGCGGCCACCTGGCGCAGGAAGTCCCGCAGCCGGGCGCGAATCTCATCCACGGACTGGCGGGACGGGGTGTAGTCGAAGCAGTGGACCGCCTGCCCCTTGCCCTGGAAGTAGCGGATCAGGCGACCGCGCATGTAGCGCTTGCCGCCGACACCGTCGATGAATGCGATCTGGGGAGCCATGGGATGGGACGGATCCTCACCCCCTGGGCTGCACATCGCCTCGGCCGGGTGAGCCCTCGGCAGCCGGGCTGCGAGTGCGGCTCGATTGTGCAGGACGCGCGAAGCAATCCTGCCGAGGCCAGCCCTTCAGCGGCTCAGCAGCCGCACGCCGAAGCCGATCAGGCACATCCCCGCCACCCGCCGCAGCCACAGGCCCATGCGCGGGCTGCCGCGCACCCGCTCGCCCAGGCGGTGCGCCAGCAGTACCGCCACCAGGCCGTAAGCGAAGGTGAGGGCGGCGATGGTGGCGGCCATCACGGCGAAGGTGAGCAGGCCGCGGTGCTTCGCCGGGTCGACGAAGAGCGGGAAGAAGGCCATGTAGAAGACGATGGCCTTGGGGTTGAGCAGCGTGATGAGCATCGCCTGGCGCAGGAAGTGACCGGGACGCAGCTGCAGTGCCGCGGCCTCGCCGGGCCTGGCGCGCAGCATCTGCCAGCCCAGCCAGCCGAGGTACAGCGCGCCGCCCCACTGCACGACGCTGAAGGCCGTGGGCGAGGCGGCGAGCAGCGCCGCCACACCTGCCACCGCCGCCCACATCAGCATCTGGTCCCCCAGGATCACGCCCAGCGTCGCCGCCATGCCACCGCGCACGCCGCCCTGCGCCGTGGCGCTGACCAGGGCCAGGTTGCCTGGTCCCGGAATGGCGAGGAACACCAGCACGGCGATGACGAAGGCGGGGTAGTCGGCGATGCCCAGCATGAACGGCTCCTGGTCAATGAGAGCCCATGCTAAGGGTTCAGTCTGGCGCGGGGCTTGCGCCGCCGCGCGAGGGCTCAGTATGTCCGCCCACCCTTGAACTGCGCATGCTGCTTGCGCTGCAGCTCGGTGTGCTTGCCCATGGCCTCGAAGGACACCCGGGCGTGGGCGTGCATGATGGCGATCCCCAGGGCATCGGCCGCGTCCTTGCCGGGCAGGCCGGGCAGGTTCAGCAGGCGCTGGACCATGGCCTGGACCTGGTCCTTCTTGGCATGGCCATGGCCGACGATGGCCTTCTTCATCTGCAGGGCGGTGTACTCGGACACCGGCAGGTCGCAGGAAACCAGGGCGGTGAGCGCCGCGCCGCGGGCCTGGCCCAGCAGCAGGGTGGATTGCGGGTTCACGTTGACGAAGACGATCTCCACCGCGGCACACTGGGCCTCATAGCGCTGCTGCACCTCGCGAATGCCGTCGTAGAGGATCTTCAGCCGCCCCGGCAGGTCACCCGTGGGCACGCCGGTGGTGCGGATGGTGCCGCTGGCCACGTAGCTCAGGCGCGGGCCGTCGGCGTGGATCACGCCGAAGCCGGTGGTCTGCAGGCCGGGGTCGATGCCAAGAATGCGCATGAGGGCGGGAAGCTCGGGGAGAGGGGCGGTTCGGCGGGAGGCCAAGAATACCCAAGTTCAGCAGCGTCGGCGCCGTCCCGGCACCCATTCCTGGCACGAATTTGGTGTGACTTGTGTGTGGCCACTGTGCCGCCATTGTGCAGGCAGGCCTGGGCCGCTTCCTTCGCCGCAGGCCGGCGGGCACGATGGCGTTTCATCAGCACACAAGGAGACGAGGATGAGCAAGCCCAAGGCCGGACCGGCATGGACACGGTTGTTGCTGGCCGGACTGGCGGGGAGCCTGCTGGCGGGATGCGCCCGCATGGAGCCCCGGCTGTGGGTGCCCGACGAGCTGAAGCAGTCGCTTGCGCGGGTGGACCTTCCTGACATCGGGGTCAGCCGCAGCGGCCGCAGCCAGTTGGATGGGCGGGTGCTGAGCTTCAGTCGCTCGGCATCGACGTCAGAGTGGTTCGGCGTGTTTGCCAGCGGCAGCGGCCGTCTTTCGGTGACCTTGGAGGGTGAGCCCGCCCTGGGCGGCGATTGCCGCAGCAGCCGGGAGCAGCTGAAGCTCTTCGGCCTCCAGCTGGAGCGGCCGCTGGTCACCGAATGCCAGGTTCGGCAGGGCGAGGTCCAGACGCAGATCCGGCTGTGGACCCAGGCCACGGGCCGGCCTGATCAGGGCGCGGAACTGCGAGGCGAGTGGACGCTGGCTGATGGGGAGCGGCTGTTCGTCCACTCGCTGCACCAGAACCCGGCAGGTGGCTTGATGGGGCGACCCCTGGGCTTTTCCATCGTGCGCCAGGGGCGCACCGTGGCGCTCGTGGACGTGAGCCACTGGCAGCCGCGGCTGTACCTGCCGCGTGAAGCCCAGGAGCGAGAGCAACTGCTGCCAGTGGCCCTGCTGATGGCGCTGCTGGTCCAGCCTGGGCCACCCGGCGGCTGAGGGCCTCCTTCACTGCCTTCAGAGCGGCAGCTTGAAGTACCAGCGCACCGAATGGAAGAACACCGGCGCGGCAAAGCACAGCACGGCAATGCGATCCAGCAGGCCCACCGCGCCGGTGATGTTGCTGCGGTTGCCCCAGTACTCGACGCCTGCGTCCTTCTTCAGCGCCTTCATCACGAGGGCACCGAAGCTGCCAGCGCCCGCCGCGATGAAGGACATCACCAGGGCCTGGCCCGCCTTGAAGGGCGTGATCCAGTAGAGCAGGGTGCCCACGACAGCGGCGGTCAGTGTGCCTGCCCACCAGGCCCGCATGGAGAAGCTGCGGCTGATGCGCCGCGCCAGCGGGCGGCGGCGCAGGCGCTTGGCGGCGAGGTACTGCGCAATCTGCCCGCAGGCGGCGACGATCACCAGGTAGAAGAGCAGGAAGGCGCCGCGGCCCTTGAAGCCGGGGAAGTCCAGCAGCAGCAGGGCGGGCGCATGCGACAGCCCGTAGACGCAGACCATGATGCCCCACTGGATTTTGGCGTTGCGCTCCAGGAAGCGGCGTGGGTCGTCCGCCAGGGCGCTGGCCACCGGGATGGCCAGGAAGGCGTAGACCGGGATCAGCACCGAAAAGATGTCGAACTGCCGCGTGCCCACCAGCACGTACTGCAGGGGCAGGATCACGAAGAAGGCCAGGATCAGGCTGCGATGGTCGCCCCGGCGTGTGTGCATCAGGGTGATGAACTCGCGCAGCGCCAGGAAGCTGAAGACGCCGAAGAGCAGGGTCGCGCCCACCGGGCCGGAGATCCAGGCCGCCCAGAACAGGCTGGCGAAGAGCCACAGCATGTTGAGTTCATGGCGGAAACGGCTCCAGCCGTGGTGCCATTCGCTGTCGTCCTCGTCCTCCGCCCGCTTCTTGAGCGAGAAGAGGAAGCTGCCGATGCTGGTGAGCATCAGTGCGCCGAAGAGCATCACGAACAGGAAGGCCACCTGCTCGCTGGGATTGAGGGACTTGAGCCAGCGCAGCCAGGTCATTCGCGCCACCCTCCAGGCTTGAGGGCCATGACTTCGGCGCGGGCGCGCTCCAGGAATGCGCGCTTGTCTTCGCCCTCCTTGAGCTGCATGGGCGCGCCGAAGGTGACGGTGCACAGGATGGGCACAGGCACCACCTCGCCCTTTGGCATGACGCGCTGCACGTTGTCTATCCAGGTGGGGATGAGCTTGACCTGCGGGAACTGCTCGGCCAGGTGGAAGATCCCGGCCTTGAAGGCCTGGGGCTCGCCCTTGTTGGAGCGCGTGCCTTCGGGAAAGATCACCAGCGAGTCGCCCTTGGACAGGGCCTCGACCAGGGGTTCCAGCGGGTCTTCGTCCGGCGTGCTGCGGGTGCGGCTGACGTAGATGGCATTGAAGACATTGGAGGTGAGCCAGGTCTTGAGCGGGCTGGAGGTCCAGTAGTCGCGTGCGGCGATGGGCCGGGTCGCGGCGCGCAGTTCGCGCGGCAGCGAGGCCCAGATCAGCACCCAGTCGAAATGGCTCTGGTGGTTGGCGAAGTAGATGCGCTGCTCCGCCATGGGCGGGCAGCCTTTCCAGTGGCCCTGGGCGCCCGTGATCAGGCGGGCCAGGAAGGCCAGGAAGAGGCCGGTGGAGTCGGCAATGGACATGATGGGCGGGATTCTAGGGGGCTGACGGCGCACCCGACGGCCCTAGGATGGAGAGGAAACCCCAGGCGGCGCCCTGCCGTGGCATGCCGCCCCAGCCCTTCAGGAGATTCAGGCGATGCTTTGTTCCCCCTTGTCCAGGCCGGCGCTGCTGGCCGGCCTCATGAGTGTCTCTGCGGCCGCGTGGGCGGCCGACATGCAGATCCAGGTCCTGGACCGCAACGGCAGACCCCTGCCCGAAGCGGTGGTGCTCCTGGACAGTCAGCAGCCCGGCCCGCGCCCCGCCCCGCGCCTGGAGCAGACCATCACCCAGCAGCAGATGCGCTTCCAGCCGCAGGTGAGCGTGGTCTCGCCCGGCGCCAAGGTGGTCTTCACCAATATGGACAAATGGAACCACCATGTGCGCGGTGGCCTGAGCGGTCCGGGCGGCGTCTACCTGGACCCTGCCCAGGGCTTCAGCTTCAAGCTCTCGGCCAAGCGCGAAGGCCAGCCTCTGGCCACCGCCACCCAGCAGCTGAGCCAGCCCGGGCCCTATCTGCTGGGCTGCCATCTGCACGGCTCGATGCGGGGCCATGTCTACGTCAGCGACACCCCCTGGGCGGCGGTGAGCGACGACAAGGGTCAGGTCTTGCTCTCCGGCGTCCCCGAGGGCCCGGCCCGGGTGCGCGTCTGGCATGTGGACCAGCTGGTGGACGGCGCGCCGCAGGCGGTGCAGGTCAGCGGCGCGGGCGGGATGGTGAAGCTCGCCACCGCCATCGAGGCCCGGGCGCGCAAGCCGGTGTCAGAGGAACGGCAGCCGGGCTACTGAGATGCGTCGATGCCAACGCTGGCGGCCAGGGCCGGGCGGGCGAGTCCTTGTCCTCTGTCGGCTCCTCCTGCCCCTGGCGGTGATGCTGGGGACGCAGGCGGGATGCACGCCCTTCCCGGGGGTGCGGGTGAGCCTCAGCCTGCCCAATGACAGCCCGCTCTCGGCGCTGGTCCGCGATCAGTGGATGAGCACGGATCGCGGCCTGGCGGAGCAGGCGCGGCGGCTGCTGCGGGAGCGCCTGGGAGATGGCGCCCGGCTTCCCTCGCGGGCTGACCTGGAGGCCGTCGGTCTGCGCTGCGAGCCGGCGCCCTTGCTCGCCTGCAGCCATCATTCGGAGATCCGCCGGACGCCGGTGGGCCCCGTGCCGGCCGCTGGTGCCCGCACGCAGACCGTCACCGTGCAGGTCCTGGCGCAGATCGGTGCGCCCCTGGAATCTCTGGCGGTGCACAAGACCGAGGACTGAGGCCGGTCTGCGATGACGAGGGCCAGGTCTTGCCTGCCGGCGCGCCCGATGGGGCGGTCCAGGGCTGTGCAGAAGGGGGTGATCGAGAGGTGGGCGTTGAAGGAGGGAAGATGAGCCGAGCCTGTCAGGGTCCGGGGATGGTGCGCGCGCTGCGCTGCCTGCCGCTTGCAACGCTGGCATGGCAGGTCGTGCTGCCTGCGTACGCCACTGCAGATCCGGACTTCGAACGCATTGATCGCCTGGCGCAAGCCATGCTTCGCCACGACGGCGTCTCGCGCGGCTATCTGCTGGCCGCGCTGCGCGAGCAGTTTTCCTTCTCCTGTGATCAGGCCGGCACGGATGCCGAGATCTCGTGCGAGATTCAGAATCCCGGGCTGGTGCAGCGCTTCTCGTACACGAAGCGCCCGTTTTCGAACCTCAATGGAAAGCCTCTCCTGTTCAGACTTGAATTCAGCCTGTCCGCCAATTGCCATGCATCCCTCCCGCGAGCCTGGGGTGAGCTGGCGCAACGGTGGCATGCACAGGCCGCGGTGGGGGTGCATGGCGTCGAGGCCTCCCGGGAGCTGGTGCAGTCGACCGGGCGTCGGCGGGTCATGCTGAGCGGTGCTTTCAGGCAGCGCGCGGAGTGCCCGGAGCAGCTGGGCATGGAGACCCTCTTCCTTTCAGTCCTTGCTGAGGGGCGCGGAGGACGCTGAGGGGAGTCAGGCGGATGTCTGAGGGACGGGTCGGAAAGGAGGGCCCATGCGGTGGCGTGGCCGGGGCACCTCAGTTCATGGCGCGCATCATCAGGGCCGCCTTCTCCCCGATCACCATGCAGGGCGCGTTCGTGTTGCCCCCGATCAGCGTGGGCATGATGGAGGCGTCCACCACGCGCAGGCCCTGCAGCCCGTGCACGCGGAGCTCTGCATCGACCACGGCCATGGGATCGCGGCCCATGCGGCAACTGCCTACGGGGTGGTAGACGGTGTCCACGCGGCGGCGCAGCAGGGCGCGGATCTCGTCATCGGTCTCGGCCTGGGCCTGCCACAGCTCGCGGGTCCAGAAGGCGCGCAGCGAGGGCTGGCGCATGAGCTCGCGGCTGAGCTTGAAGCCTTCGACCAGCTCGTCCACATCGGCCGGGTCAGCCAGGAAGGCTGGGTCGATCAGGGGCCGGTCCTCGACGCGCGGGCCGCCCAGGCGCACGCTGCCGCGGCTGCTGGGGCGCAGCAGGCACACATGGCAGGAGAGGCCATGGCCCAGGCCCAGCTCGCGGGCGTGGTCGTTGACCAGGGCCACGACGAAATGCAGCTGCACATTGGGCAGGGCCAGATCCGGCCGGGTCTTGAGGAAACCGCCGCACTCGGCGAAGTTGGAGCTGATCATGCCCCGGCGCTCGCGCTGGTAGCGGGCGATGTTCTGCACCAGGCGCACACCGCCCTTGAGCGAGATGCCCACGGTGTCCAGGCTGTCGCTGAGGTAGCCGTGGACGAAGTCGGGGTGGTCCTGCAGGTTCTCGCCCACGCCTGGCAGGTGGTGCAGAACGGGGATGCCCAGGTCCTGCAGAT
Organism: Roseateles sp. DB2; assembly: GCF_051857535.1. Taxonomy (NCBI): domain Bacteria; kingdom Pseudomonadati; phylum Pseudomonadota; class Betaproteobacteria; order Burkholderiales; family Sphaerotilaceae; genus Roseateles; species Roseateles sp. DB2. The sequence goes on from NZ_JBPZGY010000005.1 coordinate 189,259, forward strand.
GTGCGCCCGGGCCTATGCCGGAGAGCATCAGCAGCTGCGGCGTCTGCAGCGCGCCCGCACTGAGCACCACCTCTCGCCGGGCCTGGATCTGCACGCGGGGGCCACCCAGGCGCATTTGCACGCCCACGGCGCGGCGCCCTTCAAAGAGCACGCGCTCGACCTGGGCGCCGGTGATCACGCGCAGGTTGGGGCGGTGGCGGTTGGGCTCGATGTAGGCGCGGGCGGCGCTCCAGCGCTCGCCCTGGTGCTGCGTGACCTGGTAGACGCCGATGCCTTCCTGATCAGGGCCGTTGAAGTCGTCGGTGATCTTCAGGCCCATGGCGCGGCCGGCGTCCAGCCAGGCCTGGTGCAGGGGGCTGTCGGTGCGCAGGTCGCTGACCTTGAGCGGGCCGTCCTGTCCATGCCAGGGGGCGCTCAGGCGCTCGTTGCACTCGTTCTTGATGAACAGCGGCAGCAGCTCCTCGAAGGACCAGCCGGGGTTGCCCAGGGCGGCCCAGTGATCGTAGTCCGCGCGGTGGCCGCGCACATAGACCATGGCATTGATGGCCGAGGATCCGCCCAGGGCTCGGCCGCGGGGCTGGTAGCCGCGACGGCCGTTCAGGCCGGCCTGGGGCACGGTCTCGAAGGCCCAGTTGTTGAGCGAGGTGGGGATCTGGAAGACGCCTGCCGTGGGCGTGTTCACCACCCAACTGTTGCCGGGGCCGCCGGCCTCGATGAGCAGCACGTCGACCGTCGGATCCTCGCTGAGGCGCGCCGCGAGGGCACAGCCGGCGGAGCCGCCGCCGACGATCAGGTAGTCATGGCTCTGGTCGAAGATCATGCGCTGGCTCCTTGTCGGGACATGGGGTCAGGTCTTGCCTAGACCCCCGGTGGCTCAGGCAATCTTGCGCAGCAGGCCGAGCAGGGTCTTGAAGGTCTCGCCATAGGGCGGCTGGAACAGGCGGCTGCCGGCGAAGCGGGACTGGATGAAGATGGGCTTGAGCTTGCTGAAGGTGTCGAAGCCCCATTCACCGTGGTAGGCGCCCATGCCGCTGGCGCCCACACCGCCGAAGGGCTGCGATTCCTGGCCCAGGTGCCAGATGCAGTCGTTGATGGTGACGCCACCGGCGTGCGTCTGGCTCAGCACCTGCTCGCGGGCCTGACGGTCCTCGCCGAAGAAGTAGAGGGCCAGGGGGCGGTCGCCGGCATTCACCTGGGCGATGGCCTGGTCCAGGCCGTCATAGGGGAGGATGGGCAGGATGGGGCCGAAGATCTCCTCCTGCATCAGCTGCATGGAGGCCTTGGCCTCCAGCACCACATGGGGCGTGAGCTTGCGGCCGGCGCCGGGGTCCAGCTCCTGCGGGTGGCTGGGCAGGAGCTCGGCGCCCTGGGCCCGGGCGTCGTCCAGCAGCTGTTGCAGGCGGGCGCGGTGGCGGGGCGTGGCGATGCTGGTGTAGTCGGGGTTGGCGTGCACGGTGGGCGTCATGCGGCGCCAGTGGCGCAGCACCGCCTCGGCCAGGGGGCGGACCATGTCGCGCGGGGCCAGCACGTAGTCGGGGGCGACGCAGGTCTGGCCGGCGTTGAGCAGCTTGCCGTAGGCCAGGCGCGAGGCGCTGAGCTCCAGGTCGCAGCTGCGGTCGAAGATCGCGGGGGACTTGCCGCCCAGCTCCAGCGTGACCGGGGTGAGGTTCTTGGCCGCGGCCTGGGCCACATGGCGGCCGACGGCGGTGGAGCCGGTGAAGAAGAGGTGATCGAAGGGCAGGGCGGAGAAGGCGCGGGCGAGGTCGGCGTCGCCGGTCAGCACCGTCATCTCCTCGGGGCTGAAGTGCTCGGCGACCATGCGGGCCATGAGCGCCGAGGTGGCGGGCGTCAGCTCCGAGGGCTTGATCATCACGCGGTTGCCGGCGGCCAGAGCGGCAATGGCGGGGCCGGTGGTGAGGTAGTAGGGGTAGTTCCAGGGCGCGATGATGCCCACCACGCCCAGGGGTTGGGGCATGAGGGCATTGCGGCCGGGCATGAAGTGCAGGGCCGTGGGCATGCGGCGGGTCTTCATCCAGCCGCGCAGGTGCTTGAGGGCGTGCTCGGCGCCGGTGATGGTGGTGAAGATCTCGGCCAGCAGGGTTTCCTGGTGGGCGCGGTGGCCGAAGTCCTGCGCGATGGCTTCGCACAGCGCCTGCTCGTGCTGCCGCGTCATCGCGATGAGGCGCTGCAGGCGGTCCTTGCGCACCGCGAGGGTCGGCATGGGCTCGCGTGCATAGGCGGCGCGCTGCGTCTCGAAGGCCAGCTGCAGGGCTTCCTGGGTCGAATGTTCCATGGCGGTGTGTCTCCTGCCGGGAGGCTAAGGCCAAACCGCCCGACCACCAAGCGTGGCGACCCGGGGCTAGAGAGACGGGTCTAGTCGCGGAGGTGACAGTGGGTGTCGGTATGTCTGCGCCGACTTGAGCATCGCCGGGACGCGGGGGCGCGATTGCTCCGTGTCCCCCGCCGGCGCCTGCGGCGCCGGCTCCTCCTTTACCTACGCAATCCCGCCCCCGCATCCCGGCTCTTGCACGAGGGAGTACTGACTCGATGACTGAGGTGTTGCAACGTAGCGAGCGCGCCGCACGAGCTGTTCTTCGCGACACCAGCGCCCAAGTGAAGAAGCCCACCGGTGCAACCCGGTGGGCTTCGTTCAGAGCGACGCCTGCGGATCCGGCTTTGCCGGGCCGTCAGGCGTGCCCCCTCGAGGGGGCCGGCGAAGCCGGTAGGGGGGGAGCCTTCAGTGCCGGAAGTGGCGAACGCCGGTGAAGACCATGGCCACGCCGCGCTCGTTGGCGGCGGCGATCACCTCTTCATCACGCATGGAGCCGCCCGGCTGGATGACGCAGCTGGCGCCGGCATCGGCCAGCACGTCCAGGCCGTCGCGGAAGGGGAAGAAGGCATCGCTCGCCACGACGGAGCCCTTCAGGTCCAGGCTGGCGTTGGCGGCCTTGATGGCGGCGATCTTGGTGGAGTCCACGCGGCTCATCTGGCCGGCGCCCACGCCCAGGGTCATGCCGCCGCCGCAGAAGACGATGGCATTGCTCTTGACGTACTGGGCCACGGTCCAGGCGAACATCAGGTCATCGAGCTGCTGGGCCGTGGGCTGCAGTGTGGTCACGACCTTGAGGTCGGACTTCTGCAGGAAGTGGTTGTCGGCGCTCTGCAGCAGCAGGCCCGAGCCGATGCGCTTGCTGTCGCCCAGGTTGCGGCCCTGCAGCCACGGGGTGTCGCCGCCCGGGGGCAGGGCGATCTCCATCAGGCGGACGTTGACCTTGCTCTTGAAGATCTCGCGGGCCTCGGCGGTGAAGCCCGGGGCCATCAGCACCTCGACGAACTGCTTGGCCACCAGCTCGGCCGCCGCGCCATCCACCTCGCGGTTGAAGGCGATGATGCCGCCGAAGGCGCTGGTCGGGTCGGTCTTGAAGGCCTTGGCATAGGCCTCGGCCGGCGTTGCGGCCACGGCCACGCCGCAGGGGTTGGCGTGCTTGACGATCACGCAGGCCGGGGCCTGGAAGGACTTGACGCATTCCCAGGCGGCGTCGGCATCGGCGATGTTGTTGTAGGACAGCTCCTTGCCCTGCAGTTGCTTGCCCGTCACCAGGGAGCCGGGGGCGGGGAAGAGGTCGCGGTACAGCGCGGCGGTCTGGTGGCTGTTCTCGCCGTAGCGCAGGTCCTGCACCTTCACGAAGGTGCTGTTCATCTGGGCCGGGTAGGTGGCCAGGCTGCCGTCGTCCTGGCGGGCGCTGAGGTAGTTGCTGATCGCGGCGTCGTACTGGGCGATGCGGTTGAAGGCGGCCACGCTGCAGGCGAAGCGGGTCTTGTCGCTGGTCTTGCCGGCGGCCTTGAGCTCTTCCAGCACGTCTGCGTACTGGGAGGCGTCGGTCAGCACGGTGACGTCCTTCCAGTTCTTGGCGGCGCTGCGCACCATGGCCGGGCCGCCGATGTCGATGTTCTCGATGGCGTCTTCCAGCGTGCAGCCTGCCTTGGCCACGGTGGCTTCAAAGGGGTAGAGGTTGACGGCCAGGATGTCGATGGTGGCGATGCCATGGTCGGCCAGGGCCTTCATGTGTTCGGGCACATCGCGGCGGGCCAGCAAGCCGCCGTGGATCTTGGGGTGCAGGGTCTTGACGCGACCGTCCAGCATCTCGGGGAAGCCGGTGTGGTCGGCGACTTCGGTCACCGGCAGGCCGGCGTCGGCCAGCAGCTTGGCGGTGCCGCCGGTGGAGAGCAGGCGCACGTCCAGGGCGTGCAGGGCCTTGGCGAAATCGACGATGCCGGTCTTGTCGGACACGGAGATCAGGGCAGTCAGTTGCGTCATGGTGGACTCGGGATGGTGGGGGTTCGGTGGAGCAGCGCGGGCCAGGGCGCTCAGAGCAGCTCGTGGTCGCTGAGCTTGCGGCGCAGGGTGTTGCGGTTGATGCCCAGCCATTCGGCGGCCTTGCTCTGGTTGCCGTCGGCCTTGGCCATCACGACTTCCAGCAGGGGCTTCTCGACCAGCTTGATCAGCATGTCGTGCATGGAGTGCGGCACCTCGCCGTCGAGGTCGCGGAAGTAAGCCTCGAGGTTCTCGCGGATGCACTGGTCGATGGGTTTGGGCGTCATGCCGATAGCCTTTGTTCTTCTGCGTCGTCGTCGTTGGCCGCGTCCAGGGCGGGCGGGAGGTAGGGCAGGCGCTCGTGCTGGTCGGCCAGGGCGGCAAACCAGTCGGAGAGGGCCCGGACCTGCGCCTCGCAGCTGTCCAGCCGGTTCATGGCCTGGCGGAAATCCTCTCCGCCGGGCAGTGCCTTCACGGCCCAGGCGATGTGCTTGCGCGCGCTGCGCATGCCGCTGTCGCTGCCGTAGAGGCTGTAGTGGTCCTGTAGATGCTCCAGCAGCCAGTCGCGCGCCTCCAGCACCCGCGGTGCGGGGAGCTGCTCACCGGTGGCGAGGAAATGGGCGATCTCGCGGAAGATCCAGGGCCGGCCCTGGGCGGCGCGGCCCACCATCAGCGCATCGGCGCCGGTGTGCTGCAACACCTGCAGGGCCTTCTCGGGGCTGTCGATGTCGCCGTTGGCGACCACGGGGATGCCCACCGCCGCCTTCACGCTGCGCAGGGTGTCGTACTCGGCCAGGCCCTTGTAGCCCTGCTCGCGGGTGCGACCGTGGATGGTCAGCATGGCGATGCCGGCGTCCTCGGCCATGCGGGCCAGGACGAGGGCATTGCGGGCCTCGGCGCTCCAGCCGGTGCGCATCTTCAGCGTCACGGGCACGTCGAAAGGCCGGCAGGCCTCGACCACCGCGCGCACGATCTCCTGCGCCAGGGGCTCGTTCTGCATCAGGGCCGAGCCGGCCCATTTGTTGCAGACCTTCTTGGCGGGGCAGCCCATGTTGATGTCGATGATCTGAGCGCCACGCTGGATGTTGTAGACCGCGGCCTCGGCCATCATCTGGGCCTCGGTGCCGGCAATCTGCACGGCGATAGGGGCTGTCTCACCCTCGTGGTTGGCACGGCGCGAAGTCTTGAGGCTGTTCCAGAGGTCCTTGCGCGAAGTCACCATCTCGGAGACGGCATAGCCCGCGCCCAGACGCTTGCACAGCATGCGAAAAGGGCGGTCCGTCACCCCGGCCATGGGCGCCACGAACAGATTGTTCGGCAGCACATGGGCGCCTAGCCGCAGCGGTGTGGGCAGGATGGAGGGCATGGGGAGGGGCTGGCGGCTGCTCAAAAAAGAGGCAAGATTATAACGCCCGCCACCCCGGAGGTCCGCGCAGGGCCGGTGCGGGCCCGGCATGAGGCCCCAGCGGATGACGTCCAGCGCGCAAACCTTCACGCACAGGCGCGCTGGCCGAGGCTCATGCCGGCCGCGCGGTCATTGCGCCGGCACGTTCTGCTTGCGCCAGAGCTGGATGGACTGGCTGATCCAGTCGTTCATCTGCGTGGTCTTGGAGAGCTTGTAGACGGCCCGCGCCAGCTTGCCGCGCAGCTCGGGCGTGTTGCAGGCAGACTTGTGCGAGAGCGTCAGGTACAGCGGCTCCTTGGCCACAGCACCCTCGAGCTGCTTGACGTCGGTGATGGCCATCTTGGCCAGGAAGGCGTCGCCGGGGCTGTCCTCGTAGACCAGGTAGTCGGCGCGGCCCTTCTGCAGGATCTGGATGGCCTGCTCCAGGCTGGCCACCTGCGTGATCTTGAGGTTCTCGCGGGCGTAGCGGTCGAACTCCTCACCGAAGCTGTTGTTGATCACGGTGACGCCCTGGCGGCCCTGCAGATCGCCCCAACGGCGGTACTTGAGCTTGCTGCCGTCCTTGGTCCAGACCGCCGAGCGGGTGTCGCGGAAGGGCGGGTGGAAGTAATCCATGTACTCGGTGCGCGGCACGGTGAAGAAGGCGCCTGCGATCAGGTCCACCTTGCCGGCCCGCACCTCTTCCTGCACACGGCCCCAGGGGCCTACGTAACGGACTTCGATGGGGATGCCAATCTCCTTGGACAGCCACTGCATCATCTCGGCGTTGGCGCCGACGAGCTTGCCTTCGTCTTCCGGGGCGCGCCACAGATAGGGCGGGTACTGCGGGTTGCCGGAGGCCAGCAGGTGCTTGCAGCTGTCTTGTGCCATGGCTGGGTGGACCAGACCCAGCGTCGAGCCCAAGAGCCCGAAACAGACGAACCCAGTCCTTGCGAAATTCAGCATTGCCCGTGACCTCTTTGATGGCCAAGCCCGGACAGGGTCGTACTGCCCCGGTCCAGTTGTGCGCTCCCTGAACCGCTGAGTGTGCATGCCTTCCGTCATGGCTGCAAGCCGATGGATCAGGGAACTGTGGCGTCCCTCGCATAATGGCCCGCATGGAGCAATCGGTGATGGACGCGCTGGCCGCTGTGCTGGCTTATTTCTCCTTGCCTCAGGTGGGCCTGCCGGCGATCTTCGTGATTGCCCTGGTGTCGGCCACGCTGCTGCCGCTGGGGTCGGAGCCTGCTGTGCTGGCCTTGGTCAAACTGGAGCCGGCCCTGTTCTGGCCGGCCGTGCTGGTGGCCACGGCGGGCAATACCCTGGGCGGTGCCATCACCTGGGGCATGGGCTATGGCGCGGAGCGGCTCTATGAAGGGCGATCCCACCACAGCCCGGCCAACAAGGCCCTGCGCTGGCTGGAGCGCTTCGGGCCGCGGGCCTGCCTGCTGAGTTGGCTGCCCTTGGTGGGGGATCCCCTGTGCGCGGTGGCAGGCTGGCTGAAGCTGCCCTTCTGGCCTTGCCTGCTCTACATGAGCATGGGCAAGTTCCTGCGCTATCTCTGCATGACGGCCCTGCTGCTGTGGGTTTTCCCGGGCCAGTGGGGCGCTTGATGCGGCTCAAAGGCGGCCACAATCGCAGCCACGAGTGGCCGGCCGCCTGGATGCCGCCGGCCGGGCGTCGAGGAAGCGCCCTTTCATGAATGACGATGGCCGCGCTGCCATCGGACAAGAGACAAGACCATGAGCAAGACCGCCTATCAAACGCTGTGCGCACGCCATGTGCGCATGCACCGCCTGTCCCATCTGCACTCGATCGCGTCCTGGGACCAGTCAGCCAACATGCCTGTCAAGGGCAACGAGGCCCGCTCTCTGGCTCTGGCCGAGATGGGGGGGCTCCTGCACCAACTGGCCACCGAGCCCGAACTCCAGCGCCTGCTGGAGGCTGCAGCGCAGGAGGAACTCGACGACATCGAGCGCGCCAACCTGCGTGAGATGCAGCGCGCCTGGCGCGCCAGCAATGCGCTGCCGCAGGCGTTGGTCGAGGCCAAGAGCCTGGCCAACTCGCGCTGCGAGCATGCCTGGCGCAGCCAGCGCCCCGCCAATGACTGGGCTGGCTATGCCGAGAACCTGCGCGAGGTCGTGCGCCTGGCCCGCGAGGAGGCCCGCTGCCTCTCGGCGGTGACAGGTCTTGCCCCCTACGACGCCCTCATGGACCAGTACGAGCCCGGCATGCGCTCGGCCGAGGTGGATCGCGTCTTCGGCGATCTGCGCCAGTGGCTGCCTGGCCTGATCCGCGACGTGCTGGAGAAACAATCGCGAGAGGCGGTGGTCCGCCCGGTGCCGCCTTTCGCGCAGGCGGCCCAGAAGGCCCTGGGCCACGACGCCATGCAGTTGATGGGTTTCGACTTCGAGGCCGGCCGCCTGGACGAGAGCGCCCACCCCTTCTGCGGCGGCGTGCCCGAGGACGTGCGCATGACCACGCGCTATCGCGAGGACGACTTCCTGCCCAGCCTGATGGGCACCATCCACGAGACCGGCCACGGCCGCTACGAGCAGAACCTGCGGCGCGACTGGCTGGGCCTGCCCATCGCCAATGCGCGCTCCATGGGCCTGCACGAAAGCCAGAGCCTCTCCTTCGAGATGCAGCTGGGCAGCCACCCCGGCTTCGCCGGCCTGCTGCGCCCCTTGCTGCTGAAGCACCTGGGCGATCAGCCGGCCTTCGAGGTGGGCAATCTGCACCGCCTGCTGACCCGTGTGAAGCCCGGCTACATCCGCGTCGATGCCGACGAGGTCACCTACCCGGCCCATGTGATCCTGCGCTACGAAATCGAGCGCCCGCTGATCGAGGGCCAGATCGAGGTGGACGACATCCCCGCCCTGTGGGACGCCAAGATGCAGGAGCTGCTGGGCCTGGACACCCGCGGCAACTTCAGCGACGGCCCCATGCAGGACGTGCACTGGGGCGCCGGCCTCTTCGGCTACTTCCCCTGCTACACCCTGGGCGCCATGTACGCCGCCCAGTTCTTCGCGGCCATGCGGCGCGAGACCCCGGACCTGGACGCCCGCATCGTGCGCGGCGAGCTGGGCCTGGTCTTCGACTGGCTGCGCAGCCGCATCTGGAGCGAAGGCAGCCGCTGGGAGACCCCGGAGCTGGTGCGTCGCGCCAGCGGCGAGCCGCTCAACCCGACGCACTTCCAGGCTCATCTGCGCGCCCGCTACCTGGGCTGAGAACCTGCGCCGAAAACAAGAAGAGGCCCCACACACGGGGCCTCTTCTCGCTTCTTCTAATGGAACAGCAGCTCGGAGCTGCAGGCTGCGGGTGGGGCCCGCTCTATCTACCCAACGACGTCTCTTGTACTTGTCCTGAAATTCAAGCCTTGCGGCGGCGTGCCGCGAACAGGGCACCAGCAGCCATGGCCAGCAGGGCCAGGCTGCCGGGCTCGGGCACGGTGCTCCTGGCAGCGGCCGGCAACTGGGTGATGGACACGGCGTCCAGCGAGGTGCCCATGCCGTCGGAGCTGCCCGAGGCGCCCAGGCGCAGGGTGGTGCTGGTGCTGGTGGCCACGAAGTCCTGCTCGAACTGGGTCCAGGCCGTGACGGTGTTGTTGCCGACCACGCCATTCAGGGCATCGACCTGCCAGCTGATGCCATTGCTGCTGGCGCCCAGTTGGTCAGGACGGTTGGCCCACATGAAGCTCAGGTGGTAGGTTTGCCCGACGGTGGTCGTGAAGGTCTGGGAGATCCAGCTGTTGCGACTGGTGTCCAGCTCGACGAAGTTCAGGCCGGCGAAGGCCGACCCCGCGACGTTGTGGCGCACCTCGACGTTCTGCGGGCCGATGGTCCAGCCGCTCAGGCTGCCGAGGGTGGTCCAACTGCCATTGGCCAGCGAGACGGACTCGAAGCTGCCATTGCTGATCAGGTTGACCGGCGTGGCCTGGGCCAGCAGGGAGGCGGCGCTCAGGCCGAGGGCGATGAGGAACTTCTTGGACACGGATTCAACAGCTGAAAGAAACACCAGCGGTGCGATGGCGCCATTGTTCTTTGAGTTGTTCAGCCGGAGGCCCCCTCAGCCTGTGGGGTCAGGCCTTGTGGGCTGTGAAGCCCTTCACGCGGACCTCGCCTTTCGACATCCTGTGTTCAGGGCGTGCGCACGCCATGCCTTGATTCGAGCAGGCTCAGGGCCTGATCCAGGCGTGCCATGGCGATGGCCGCGCGGCTGGGCTGCTTGAGCGCCCCCGGTACTAGTTCACGCTTGCTGTCGCACAGGCGATCGATGCGCAGGGTCAGGCCGTGGCGCGCCAACTGGGGGGTCAGGTCTTGCGCGCGCTCCAGCAACTGGCGGCGCGTGGCCTGGTAGGCGTGCTCGGCCAGATGGCGGCGCTGCGAGTAGCTGAAGGTGTTGGCCATGAAGAGCTCGGCATCCCGCTTGCTGGGCTCGAAGAGCAGGATGTCGGTGCCCGGATGACTGCGCGCATAGCCCTTCATGCCCAGTTCCAGGCGGGAATGGATCAGCGAGCGAAGCGTCTGGGACAGCACCACCGGCAGGCCGCCGTCGACCAGGCGCGGGATGCGCTGGCCCTTGGGGCGGCTGCTGCGGTGCGGCTCGTGTTCCTGCACGCCGGGCTCGCCCTCGTAGGGCACCAGCGGGTTCAGGCACAGCAGCAGGTCCAGGCCTTCCTGCAGCAGCACGGAGGCGTGGATGGTCTTCTTGAGGGCGCCGTCCACGTAGAAGCGGCCGTCTATCTCCACGGGCGGGAACAGGCCGGGCAGGGCGGCGCTGGCCTGCACGGCCTTGGAGACGGGCACATGGTCCCAGCCCGGCAGGCCGAAGGGCACGGCCTCGCCGCTGTCGAGGTCGGTGGCCACCAGGACCAGGCGGTGGCGCAGTTCGCGGAAGTCGTCGCTGCGGCCAGGGCGGCTGAACTGCGCGTGCAGTTGCTCGGCCAGGGCCTCGCCGGACAGCAGCCCCGCCGGCAGGGCGCGGCCCAGGCGCTCGAAGGCCCCCAGCACGGAGCGGCCCTGCACCAGGGTCTGCCACAGGGCTGTGCCGACCAGCTCTGGCACCGTGCGCAGGCGGCGCCAGTATTCGTCCCAGGCCGGATGCAGCAGGACCGAGGGGTCGAAGCTGTCGGGCGAGCGGGCGCTGTTCTCGATGAAGGCCTCGGAGAGATCGCGCGGCGAGAGACCGTTGATCAGGCCCGCGGCGATGAAGCCGCCTGCGCTGACGCCGATGTAGCTGTCGCAATTGCGCAGGTCCAGGCCTTCGATGGATTCTTCCAGCGCGCACAGCGCGCCGATCTCGTAGATCGCGCCCAGCGGCCCGCCGCCGGCCAGCGCCAGGCCGATGCGCGGTCCGCCCTTGGGCTGGTCAGCGCGCCGCCGCCGGGGCGCCGCAGGAGCGGCAGGGACCTTCGGGGTGCTGGTGCGGGAACGGGCGTTCATGCGATGGCGGATCCTGTTTGTCTCGCTCAAGAAATGGACAAGCCGCCTCGATGAGCCTCGCCCCGTTGGATCGGGACTGGCGCGAGGCGGCTGGTCTGGGGGCGCTCTGTGGGCGCCTTGCGGGCCCGGTCATGGCCGGGCCCTGATGTGGCTTGCCGTGGCAATCAGGCCTGGGTGGCCTCGGCGGTCGGGGCTGCCGGTGCCGGTGCAGCCGGCTTGGCGGCCGCCTTGCGGGCGGGCTTGGCGGCGGACTTGAACACGGCTTCCTTCGCCGCAGGCTTGGTGGCCGGCTTGGCAGCTGCCTTCTTTGCAGCAGGCTTGGCAGCCGCCTTCACGGCAGCCTTCTTGGGCGCAGCCTTGGGAGCAGCCTTGGCCGCGGGCTTGGCGGCAGCCTTGGTTGCGGGCTTGGCCGCGGGCTTGGCGACAGCCTTGGCTGCAGGCTTTGCCGCGGACGCCTTCCTGGCTGGCTTTTTGGCCGGGACGATGCCCACGGCGGCACTCAGCGCGTCGATGCGGGCGATCAACTGCTCCACATCCTTGCTGCTGGGCACGCCCAGGCGGTTCAGGGCGCGGGCCACGCGCTCCTCGAAGATGGTTTCCAGCTTGTCCCAGTGCTGGCCGGCCTTGGCGCCGACTTCACCGGCCATGCCACTCATCTTGTTGGCCACGGCGCCGAGCTTTTCCTCGGCGGCAGACTGGGTCTTCTTCTGCAGCTTCATGCCTTCCTTCACCAGGGTTTCGAAGACCTTGCCGCCTTCGCCCTGAGCCTTGGAGAAGGCGCCCAGGCCGGCCGCCCAGATCTGCTGTGCGGAATCCTTGATCGTCTGGGCCACCTGGTTGTCCAGCAGGCCGGCGGGCAGTGCACCACCGAAAGCGCTGTTGGCGGAGGCCTTGTTCTTGGCAGCCATTTTCTGCAGCTTCTTGACCATTGTTGAGTCCTTTTCTTGAGGTGGAACTACGCGAGAGTCGCTGAAACTTTCCACGCGGCATTGTGGCGCCAGCGCAGGCCCTCCAGCAGGGATGGAACCACTATAGGCCCGGCCACACGGCGCCGCTTGCCCAATCCTAGTGTGCGGTCTCTATGCTCTAGAGTCGGCCCTGGGGAAAGCGCGCAGCGGTGAAACCCGGGGTTTGGACAAGAATCAGCCGACACCTCCCTCCCACAGGCCAATCAAGAACACAGGAGAGACACGATGCAGTACTTCGTCACGGGCGCCACAGGCTTCATCGGCAAGCGGCTGGTCAGGAAGCTCCTGGCCAGGCGCGGCAGCACGGTGTACTTCCTGATGCGCGAGGAAAGCCGCGACAAGCTGCCCGAGCTGCTGGCCTACTGGGGCGTCAGCAAGAGCCGGGCGATTGCGGTCTACGGCGACCTCACCGGGCGCAAGCTGGGCGTCAGCAGCGAGGACATCAAGAGCCTCAAGGGTCAGATCGACCACCTCTACCACCTTGCCGCCGTCTACGACCTGAAGGCGGACGAGGAAAGCCAGGTCCGCACCAACATCGAGGGCACACGCAACATGCTGGACTTTGCCGCGGCCATCGACGCCGGGCATGTGCACCATGTGTCCTCCATCGCCGCGGCCGGCCTCTACGAAGGCGTGTTCCGCGAAGACATGTTTGACGAGGCGGAAAACCTCGATCACCCCTACTTCATGACCAAGCACGAGAGCGAGAAGCTCGTGCGCAAGGACTGCAAGAAGCCCTGGACCGTCTACCGCCCCGCCATGGTGGTGGGGGACTCGCAGACCGGCGAGATGGACAAGGTCGACGGCCCCTACTACTTCTTCAAGCCCATCCAGCGCCTGCGCCAGATCCTGCCGCCCTGGATGCCCTCCATCGGCCTGGAAGGCGGTCGCGTCAACATCGTGCCCGTGGACTACGTGGTCAACGCCCTGGACCACATCAGCCACCATGTGAAGGCGGGCGGCGGCTGCTACCACCTCGTGGACCCGGTGGGCTACCGCGTGGGCGATGTGCTGGACATCTTCTCCAAGGCCGCGCATGCGCCCAAGATGAACCTCTTCGTGAATGCGGCCCTGCTGGGCTTCATCCCCAAGAGCGTCAAGAAGGGCCTGATGGCGCTGGCGCCGGTGCGCCGCATCCGCCAGGCCGTGATGAAGGACCTCGGCCTGCCCGAGGACATGTTCACCTTCATCAACTACCCCACGCGCTTCGACTGCCGCGAGACCGACAAGGCGTTGAAGGGGTCAGGTATTGCCTGCCCCAATCTGCATGACTACGCCTGGCGCCTGTGGGACTACTGGGAGCGCCATCTCGACCCGGACCTCTTCATCGACCGCAGCCTGCGCGGCGCGACCGGCGGCAAGGTCGTGCTGGTGACGGGCGGCTCCTCCGGCATTGGCCTGGCCGCGGCCAAGAAGTTTGCCGAGGCCGGCGCCATCACCATCATCTGCGCCCGCGACGAGGGCAAGCTGGACGAGGCCGTGAAGGAGATCCGCGAGCACGCCGGCAAGGGTGCTCAGGTGCACAGCTACTCGGCCGACATCGCCAACGAGGAGAGCTGCGCCGGCATGATCGCCTGGATCAACGAGCAGTTCGGCGGCGTCGACTTCCTCATCAACAACGCCGGCCGCTCCATCCGCCGCGCCATCGAGTCCAGCTACGACCGCTTCCACGACTACGAGCGCACCATGCAGCTGAACTACTTCGGCTGCCTGCGCGTCACCATGGGCCTGCTGCCGGGCATGGTCGCGAAGAGGAAGGGGCATGTGGTCAACATCTCCTCCATCGGCGTGCTGACCAACGCACCGCGCTTCTCGGCCTACGTGGCCTCCAAGGCCGCGCTGGACGCCTGGACCCGCTGCGCTTCCAGCGAGTACGCCGACCTGGGCATCACCTTCACCACCATCAACATGCCCCTGGTGCGCACGCCCATGATCGCGCCTACCAAGATCTACAACAATGTGCCCACGCTGGCCCCCGAGGAAGCCGCGGACATGATCGCCCAGGCCTGCATCGCCAAGCCCGTGCGCATCGCCACCCGCCTGGGCATCACTGGCGAGCTGCTGCATGCGCTGATGCCGCGTGTGGCCCAGATCGTGATGAACACCAGCTTCCGCATGTTCCCCGACAGCGATGCGGCCAAGGGCGAGAAGGGCGGCAAGCCGCAGCTCTCGCCGGAGGCGATTGCGCTGCAGCAGATGATGCGGGGCATTCACTTCTGATGGCGGGCTGAGTTCTGATAGGGGCCGCTGTGCATGTCCATGCAGACGCCACTGCTCACTTTCCGTCCGATCGACCTCGATCGCCACGGCGCCCTGTGCGTCGAGTTCCGCGCCGACTCCTATGTCTGCGGAGATGGCGATGATCGCCGCTTCTGGGCTACGGCCGGTCCCGCAGGCGAGGCCTATCTCCAGCGGCTGGCGAGCTACATGGCAGCGTTACCCGGGAGCTGTGTCCATGCCTGGCTGGGCGATGAGATCGTCGGGCAGATCGAGCTGATTCGCGACCCCGAGGAGCCCTCGGCAGGCAAGGTGAACCTGTTCTACCTCCGGGCCGACCGCCGAGGGTGCGGTCTGGGCGCCCAGCTGGAGGGTTATGCGCTGACGCTGCTGCGGGATTGCGGCCTGTCAGGCGCGTGGCTGCGGGTGTCTTCCACCAACGGTCGTGCCCTCGCGTTCTATGCCAGGCATGGCTGGGTCGACAGGGGCAGGGATGTGCAGTTCCCCGACATGCACATCATGCGCAAGGCAACGGGGCCGCTCGTTGATGACGCGATGCGGACCGGCGTCGCCCTGCCGGCCACGGCGTGCAGCAGGAAAGCCTGAATCGGGCGGGCGGTCATGTCGCCCCTGGGGCGCCTGCGAGGCCATCGCCACAGGCGCCGTTATCAGCTCTCCGGGTCATGCCCGAACTCTCGCAGCTCCTGCGCACACCGGCAGGCCTCGGCGAGCTTCGCGGCCCAATGGAGGGCCGCCTCGCGTGAGGGCAGCTCCAGCACGCAGAAGCCGCCGTCGAAGTCCTTGGTCTGGGGATAGGTGTCGTGTGTTGCCGTGCCGTCGGCGGCCACCCTCAGCGGCGGGACGGCCCCGTTGAGACCGCCCGCGAACACGTACACGCCGGCCGCCTTGGCCTCGCGGATGACCTGGCGCGCGGCTTCGCCCACGGCGGGCAGGTCCTTAGCGGGGACATCCATGGCCTGGGCGGGGAAGGAGATCAGGAATTTCGTCATCGTTCGGTCCTCCGGGTCTGGCGGGCATTGTCAGGGGAGGGGCGTGCTGTGCGGGCTGGCACCCTGCACCGATCCCGCATCGGCGCTGTCACAAATGATTGCAGCGAGTGCCCAGCGCCCCTGCTTCAATGCCAGCCGGAGACGCGGCGCCTCTCGTCGCGCGGAGTGAGCCATGCGTAGCAACCAGATCAAGCGGGCGGGCCAGGCCTCCCTGCTGGCCAGTTCCATCGCCCTTTCAGCCTGCGGTGGTGGCGGTGGCGCCGACGCGCCCTCGCCGGCACCGACCCCGACTCCGACTCCGACGCCTACACCCACACCCACACCCACACCCACGCCCACGCCCACGCCCACGCCCACGCCCAGCGCTGCTCCCCAGCTCGGCGGCTGCGAGCTCTTCCCCGCCTCGGCCGTCTTCAACACCCGCATCGACGACGTGCAGCGCTTCCCCGTGCACGCCAGCAGCGCCGGCTGGATCGCCAGCATCGGCGCCACGCGGGCCTTCCATCCGGACTGGGGGACGAACGAGAACCCGCAGCAGACGGCCGACTACTACGGCATCCCCTACAACGTGGTGGACGGCAGCAGCACGGCCTCCGCCACGACGAGCTGGCCCACGGTGGCCTTCAACCCGACCGACCCGCGCGCTGGCAGCGGCGACAGCGCGCCTGACGAGAGCGACTGCGCGACGCCCGTGGCCGGCGGCTACGACATCGTGCGCGACTGCACCACGCTGCCTGCCGGTAACCGCCGCTTCCCCTACCCGCGAGACGATCTGCTCAAGGCCGAAGGCGGCGCCTGCAACGATGCGCAGCTGTGTGGGGATCGGCACGTCCTGGTCGTCGAGCAGGGCCGCTGCCGGCTGTGGGAGAGCTACGCCAGCTACCAGCTGGGCGGCCAGTGGTACGCCTACTCGACCGCCGCATGGGACCTGAAGAGCAACGCCCTGCGCCCCGACACCTGGACCTCGGGCGATGCAGCCGGCCTGCCTCTGCTGCCCCTGCTGGCGCGCGCCGCCGAGGCCAGCACGGGCGACATCCGCCACGCCTTGCGCGTCACCCTGCGCGACAGCGTCCTGGCCCGCAGCAACGTCTGGCCGGCCCGCCACCATGCCGGTGGCGACACCCCGGGCGGCGTGCCCTTCGGCGCCGTCCTGCGCCTGAAGGCCGGCTTCACGCCGCCCGCCTCCTGGAGCGCCCAGGCCAAGGCCCTGGCCCTGGCCATGCAGCGCTACGGCCTCTATGTGGCGGACATCGGTTCCGACCTCTATGTGCAGGGCGAGCCCAGCGCCCAATGGCAGGACGCGACGATCTCGCAACTCAAGACACTCAAGGCCTCGGACTTCGAGTTCGTGGACCTGGGCGCCATCACCCGCGACAGCCGCTTCCGCGGCGGCTCTCTCCAGGCGAGCTGGTAGGCGCCGCGTGGATCGTCCGTGCAGGCGTCAAGGGCGCTGCGGCCGATGCGCTGACTCTCGGGCAGAGGGTCTTGCCTGAGGACGCAGCCGCTCATGGGCAACGCCCTGGCGCCCGTGCGGTCGAGGGCGCTTGCCCGCAGGCTGGCGGCTCAGCTCTTGTCGCGGCGCTTGAAGAGGTGGATGGCTTCCCCGCGCGCCAGCATGGCCACCAGCTGGGCGATGCGCCGGGCGCGCGTCACGGGCTTCACGGCGGTCTGGATGCGCCACAGCACGGCGTAGCGATTGCTGGCATTGAGGGTCGCAAAGAAGGCTTTGGCATCGGGCGCGGCCTCGAGCGCCGCCAGCAGGTCCTCGGGCACCACGGACGTGCGCGCGCCGTCATAGGCCCGCGCCCAGCGCCCATCGGCCCGGGCGGCCGCGACCTGCGCCAGGCCAGGTGCCTGCATGCGGCCGGCCTCGATCAGCGCGGCCACCTTCTCGACATTGACCTTGGACCAGATGCTGCGCGGCCTCCGCAGCGTGAAGCGCTGGAGATAGTGATGGTCATCGAGGCTTTTCTTCTGCCCGTCGATCCAGCCCCAGCACAGCGCGATCTCCATCGCCTCGGCGTAGCTGACGCTGGGCTCGGGCGCGCCGCGCTTGGCGATCTGGAGCCAGAGGCCGTCAGACTTGGCGTGATGCTTGCGCAGCCAGGCCTCGAAGGCCCGGGCATTCCCGAACAAGGCCGGTGAGGCAGGGGCTGGAAGCGCTGGCTTGACGGCAGTCATGCCGTGCAGTGTGCCGCAAAGACCCTTGACGGCCTACGAAGCTCATGCTGTACTACGAACACTAGTACAGTAAATACACCACCAGGAGCCGGCCATGTCCCGCACCACGCCCTTGATGATCCAGATTGCCACCGGCGATCCGCGCCCCATTGCCAAGCAGATCGTCGATGGCGTGCGCCGCGCGATTGCCGCCGGTGAGCTGGAGGTCGGCCAGCAGCTGCCCAGTGTGCGCGGACTTGCGATGCAATTGATGATCAACCCCAACACCGTCGCCAAGGCCTATGGCGAGCTGGCCGCAGAGGGCTGGCTGGAGGCGCGTCAGGGCCTGGGTCTCTACGTCGCCGCGCCACGCCAGCGGCTCAGCAAGGGTGAGCGCGAGCGGCGGCTGGACGAGGCGGTGCAGCGCTTCGTCAACGACGTCATCGGGCTCGGCTTTCTTCCCGCGAGCGTGCTGTCCCGCGTGGAGCAGGAGCTCGCGCCGCTGGCAGCCAAGAAGTCCGCCTGATCCCTGGGTCCCAGGCCTCCTCAACAGGATATCTCCATGAATGCCATGTCCGAACAGGCGCAGCTGCGCCTTGTCGAAATGCCCGCGCCGACGGGGGACGGCGGGCCCTCCGAGGGCCAGACCGCCCCCGCCACGTCAGACTACGTGATCGAGACCGAGCGGCTGTGTCTGCACTACGGCCACAAGCGTGCGCTGCACGAGCTGAGCCTGAAGGTGCCGCGCGGCCACATCCACGCCATCGTCGGTGCCAATGGTGCGGGCAAGTCCTCGCTGTTCCGGGTGTTGCTGGGCTTCCAGTCGCCCAGCTCCGGCAGCGCGCGCGTGCTGGGCGTGGCGCCCGAGGCGCTGGCGCCGGCACAGCGCGCGCGCATCGGCTACGTCAACGAGGAACACACCCTGCCCGACTGGCTGCGCGTGGCCGATGCCGTGGCCATGCAGCAGCGCCAGTACCCGCGCTGGGACCACGCCCGCTACCGGGAGGTCGTCGGCAACTTCCACATCGATCCCGGCCAGCGCATCAGCGAGCTCTCACGCGGTGAGCGCGCCGGCCTGAGCCTGGCGATGGCGCTGGCGCAGTCGCCCGAGCTGCTGATCCTGGACGAGCCCACCCTGGGACTGGACGTGGTTGCCAAGAGAGCCTTCCTGGAGGCGCTGATGTTCTGCAATCTGCAGGGCGCCTGCACCATCGTCTACTGTTCTCACCAGATGGAGGAGATCGAGCGAGTGGCCGACAACCTCATCATCCTGGAGCGCGGCGAGTTGAAGCACATGTCTGCACCCGACGACTTCTGCGAGCGCGTGCAGCTGTGGGTTGCGGACATCCCCTTCGCGGCGCCGTCCCAGCTGCGCGAGCTGCCGGGGCTGCTGCAGCTGCAGAAGATCGACGGCCTGACTCATTGCCTGGTGTTCGAGCAGGGCGAGGACTTCGGCGAGCACCTCACCAGGCTGGGCGCGCGCTCCGCAAGGCCGATGCCGGTTGGGCTCGACCGAGCGGTGAACGCCTTCCTGTCCCGCAATCACGCGGCGCCCCAGCACTGAATCGAGGCCCCCATGTCCATCAACCGAGACCTGTTTCTGGGCGAGCTGCGGCGCTTCCGTCTGCTCGCTGCCCTGCTGGCTGCTGCGCACCTGCTGGTGCTGCTGTTCCTCAACCGCATGACCGACATGCAGCAGCAGCCTCATGAGGTCGAGCGCCTCTTCATGGCGGTCTATATGGCCGGCGCCTTTGCGCTGGGGCTCTACCAGCTCGGCGTCTACAGGCGCCCCTCGCGCTGGCTGTGGCTGTTGCACCGGCCGCTGCCGCATCGCGCGATCTGCTTTTCCATCGTGGCCGCAGCGGCTGTGCTGCTGCTGGTTGCCGTGACGCTGCCCCGGCTGCTCATGCTGGCCGGTGTGGACCTGCTGACGCCGCGGCTCGTCGATTCACACCACTACCTGATGCCCCTGCACGCCTGGGTGCTGGCCTGCATGGCCTGGGTCGCCGGGGTGTGCACGGTGCTGAGCCCGCGCCCCCTTGCCATCGTCGTGGCCATCATCCCTGTCTGGCTGATGTGGTCCTTCGCGGCAAGCCTGCCGCTGCTGATGCTGGAGATCACGGGCCTCGTCTGGCTGCTTGCCGTTGCGGTTTCGCAGTTCAAACCTGACCGCGAGGCCCCGGTGCGCCATCCGCTGCTCGTCGTGCTGGGTGCACTCCCGCTGCAGATCGGCATCGGCTATGCCCTGGTGGTGGCGGCCATAGGCTATGAGTTCTTGCTGATGTTTGCCGGCAGGCATTCGCTCAACATGCCGGTGCCGCCGTCGGGGGGCTACACCGAGTCGCAGCGCATGGAGCCGCGTGAGCTCCTGGCGACACTGCTCAAGCTCAGCGCCGACCCACGGGCGCCGGCCTGGTCCGAGGCCCTGGCCCGGGCTGACGGGCCCTGGGGGCCCGAGCTCGAGTTCACGCGGCTGCGGGAGTATCCAGTGCGCCACCAGGCCTACCAGCGGCGCCCCCTCCAGTGGGTGGACGACAAGCGCCACATCGAATGGACCTTCAGCCACGACGATCTGCTCTTCCACGGTCACGACACCCGCAGCGGCCGGGCGCAGGGCCGCTGGGGTGTGGGCGGGGTCGGGGACCTGAGGCCGTTCCCCGCCGTGCCCCTGGTGATCGAGCAGCGCTTCCTGATGACGAGCGACCGGCTCTATGCCATCGACCGCCCCAGCCAGGCCAGCACGGAGGTCCTGCGCCTGCCGCCTGGCGAGGTCTTCATCGCGCCCCCGGTCTTCGAGCCGGACGGCGCTCACCTGATCGTCGTCAGCAGCGGCGGCCTGCGCGTCCATGCCCTGGCGCAGGGCCGGGCCGGTGCCCCGCTTGTGCAGCTGCAGCTGCCAGGACTGCCCTTCATGCAGCCGATGCAAACCAGCAGCGGCCACGGCAGCCTCTCGCGACTGGATCACGTGAAGCTCGGTGATGGCTGGCTCTTCGGCCTGACCTTCGGCGGTTTCTACAAGGGCGAGGCGATCCGCCAACTGCTGGTCCATGCGGCGCCCGACGGCCGCAGCGAGGTCATGGCCAGCCGGCCGATCAGTGGGGACTTTGGCATGCTCTACGAGAACGTGGCCTGGTGGTTGTCCCCCCTGCAGTACGCCCTGCGCGAGCTGCCGCATCGCTTGGGCGAGGGCCGCCAACTGCCGGCAGAACTGCTGCCGGCGCGGCCGGCCCGCGTTGTCGTAGCGGCGCTGCTGCTGCACCTGACTGCCTTGGCGCTGACGCTCTGGTGGCTGCGCGGCAGCTCCCTGTCGACCGGCCGCCGCGCTCTCTGGCTGGCCATGGTGATGCCGGGCGGGCTGCCTGCGGCGCTGAGCCTGCTGCTGCTGGAGCGCCGGACGGTCCAGCGTCCGGCACCTGCGCTGCAGGCTGCCCTGCAGCCCGCCTGAGCGACGTGGCGGGGTCGGGGCCTGGCCCCTATCCGCGGACCCTGCCTCCACCAAGAACCAAGAACCAAGAGCGCCCGGCGCAGCCGGCGCTCGCCCCGGCACGACACCCGAGGGTCCGGCTCCGCCGGCCCTACCGGCATGCTCGCGAGGCGCCATGTGCTCAAGTGCCCCGCGCTTCCCCGACCTGGCCAATCGCCACGAACCAAGCGTCACGCCCAAGCCCGACCGACCGCCCGCCCGCCCATCCACCCGCCCGCCCACCCGACCCTCCAAGAGCGCCCGGCGCAGCCGGCGCTCGCCCCGGCACGACACCCGAGGGTCCGGCTCCGCCGGCCCTACGGGTGTGCCCCCCTGGGGGGGCGGCCGGAGGCCGTAGGGGGGGGGACGTCAGTACTCGAGGACCAACTTGCCCTGCGTATGCCCGCTTTCCAGCCGCTCATGCGCCAGCTTGAGGTGCTTCGCGTCGATGGGCCCCAGCACCTCGCTGAGCGTGCTCTGCAGCTGGCCGGCATCGGCCCATTGCGCCAGCTGGGCCAGCAGGCGGCCCTGCTCGGCGATGTCGTGCGTCTGGTGCAGGGGGCGGGCGAACATCATCTCCCAGTGCAGGGACAGGGCCTTGCCCTTGAGCAGCATGACGTCCAGGGCGCCGGGCTCGAAGTCGTCGATCATGGCCAGGCGGCCCTGGGGCTCGATGAGCGCGATGAAGTCGGCGAAATGCTGGGGCGTGTGCGAGAGGCTGGCGATGTGGCGCACCGGCGGCACGCCTTGCGCCTGCAGGGCGGCGACCTGCGGGGCCAGGGGCTGGCGGTGGTCGATCACGTGGTGGGCGCCCAGGGCCTTCAGGCGTGCGACTTCCTCAGGGCGCGAGGCCGCGTCGCCCAGCGTGGCGATGACGGTGAGATGCGGCTGCTTGCGGGCCAGCTGCAGCAGGATGGAGCCCACGCCACCCGCAGCCGCCGTCACCAGCAGGCTCACAGGGCGCTCGGGCGACTGCTGCACCTGCAGGCGGTCGAACAGCAGCTCCCAGGCGGTGATGCCAGTGAGGGGCAGGGCGGCGGCCCGCGCGTCCGTCCAGCGCGCGGGGGCGTGGGCGGCGATGCGGTGGTCCACGGCCTGCAGCTCGGCATAGCTGCCCGGGCGGGTGATTTCGCCGGCCCACCAGACGCGATCGCCCACGGCGAAGCCCTTCACCTCGGCACCCAGGGCGCGCACCACGCCCACGCCATCCCAGCCCAGGATCTGGGCCTGTCCGTCGGGGGAGGGGCGGCGCTGGCGCACCTTCACGTCCACGGGGTTGACGGCGATGGCGCGCACCTCGACCAGCAGGTCCCGGGGCCCGGGCTGGGGCTCGGGCAGGGTCAGGTCGATCAGGGACTCGGGGGCGCTGATGGGCAGGGACTGGTAGTAGCCGACGGCTTTCATGAGGGACTCCTGTTGAGGCTGTTGCAGACCACAGCGGTGTGCATGGGGCAGACTTTGCGGCCAGGCTCACTTTCAAACCAGAGTCTCTGGCATCATTCACTTTCAAATGCAGATTGAAAATACCGCCGAACTTCGCCTGCTGGTGGAATGCGCCCGCCGCGGCAGCCTCAGCGCCGCCTCGCGGGAGATGCAGCTCAGCCCCGCCGCCGCCAGCGCCATGCTCAAGCGCATGGAGGCCCGGCTGGGCGTGCGCCTCATGGAGCGCAGCACCCGCGCCCTGCGCCTCACCGCCGCTGGCGAACAGCTGCGGGACTACGCCCAGCGCGCCCTGGAGCTGCTGGAGGAAGGCCTGGCCCAGGTCAGCGAGGCACCGCTGAGCCTCAAGGGCAAGGCTGCGCAGCGGCTGCGCGGTCGTATCCGCCTGAGCGCCTCCAGCGACCTCACGCGGCAGTGGCTGCTGCCCCTGCTGCAGGACTTCATGGCGCGGCATCCGGCGGTCGAGCTGCACCTGAGCGTCAGCGATTCCCTGCAGGACATCTACAAGGACGAGATCGACGTCGCCCTGCGCTACGGCCAGCTGCCGGACTCCAGCCTGGTTGCGCGCCGCCTGGCCCTGGTGCGGCGGCACATCGTGGCCAGCCCGGATTACCTGAAGCGGGCCGGCATGCCGCGCACGCCGGAAGACCTGGCCCGGCACGACTGCATCACCTTCCGCATCCGCAACCGCCACGAGCGCGCCTGGCGCCTGCGGCCGACCGAAACACCCGAGGCCGAGCCGCAGAGCTATCCCGTTCAGGGCCGGCTGAGCACCGACGACGGCGAGATCGCCCACCGCTGGGCGCTGCAAGGCCAGGGGCTGATCTACAAGAGCGAGCTGGACGTGCGCCGGGCGCTGCTGGAGGGGCAGCTGGTGCGCGTGCTGCCCGGCTGGCTGGGGGACGAGCTGCCCCTGCACGCCGTGATGCCCAGCCAGCGCTTCCTGCCGCAGCGGGTGCGGGCCCTGGTGGACCATCTGGTCGAGGGCTTCGCAGCCCTGCCAGCCCCGCGCGCGCCACGCGCACGCCGACGCAGCGGTCCGGCCTGAATGCCTCTACAGTGCGGTGCATGACACACCTGGACGACTCCGCAGGCTTCATCCCCGGCATCGAGGCGCCGGCTGCACCCAGCGCGCTGGGCTGGCACCTGGTCTTTGTCGAGGGCCAGCTGCTGGTGCACATCGAGGGGCAAGGCCTGAGCCCGCAGCCCGACGCCTTCACCGCGACTGCCGAGCGCCACTACCTCGGCCGGCTCGGCGGCCTGGACTGCTGGACCCAGCAGGCCGCCGCGGTGCCCGAGGGTTGGGAGGCACAGGGCCTGCGTGCCGCCATGATGCAGATGGACGCGCCCCTGCTGCAGCTCGCCAGCCGCGCCGCCCAGGTGATGGAGTGGGACCGCGCGCACCGCTTCTGCGGCGTCTGCGGCACGCCCACCGAGCGCCAGGCGCAGGAGCGTGCGCGGCGCTGCCCGTCCTGCAGCCATGTGGCCTATCCCCGCATCAACCCGGCCATGATGGCCCTGGTGTGGCGCCGTCATGAGGGTCGGCCGCAACTGCTGCTGGCCCGCTCGCCGAATTTCAAGCCGGGCTTCTACAGCGCCCTGGCCGGCTTCGTGGAGGCCGGCGAGTCGCTGGAGGCCTGCCTGCACCGCGAGGTGGCGGAGGAGGTGGGCGTGCAGGTCCGGCACCTGCACTATTACGCCAGCCAGAGCTGGCCCTTCCCGCACAGCCTGATGCTGGCCTTCCGCTGTGAGTGGGCGGGCGGCGAGATCCGCGAGCAGCCCGGCGAGATCGAGCATGCCGACTGGTTCGAGCTCGACGCCCTGCCGGGCCTGCCGCCACGCTTCAGCATCGCCGGCCACCTGATCGGCGACACCATCGCCTGGCTGCAGGCCGGGGGCGACCTGGCTGGCTCGCCAGCCCAGGCCTGATCCTCAGTCCAGGCAGCCCTGCGCCTGCAGCGTCTGGCGCGCCAGACGCTCGCGATGCGGGCCCAGCTGGCGGATCAGCTCATGCTGCGATGGCGGCTTGCTGCCCGCAGGCAGGGACTTGGGGTCGACCTGCATGTCCATGTTGAGCGCGAAGACGCAGCGGCCGGCGCCGTTGCGTCGCTCGGTCCAGCCCACGAACCAGCCCAGCTCCACCGGGCCGCTGCCGTCCCAGCCGGTCTTGGCGAAGAGGCGCCAGCCCGGCGTTTCCTCGCGCAGGAAGACGCGGCGGGCGACGGTCTCGGTGCGCTCGCTGATGGGCAGGCGGTGCTCGGCGAAGCGGCGCAGGAACTCGACCTGCTGCACGGCGGTGATGCGCAGATCGCCGTCCAGCCAGTAGCTGTCGTGCCGGGGGCCGGCCACGGCATTGCCATAGCGCCAGGCCCAGAGCCGGGACTGCAGGCCTTCGGCGCCGACCTTGCGGGCGATCTCCTGGTGGACCCATACCGCGGAGAAGTGGAAGGCGGTCTGCAGGGTCTGGTCCTGGTTCCAGTCCTCGTTCCAGCGCTTCTGGCCGTCCCACTTGAAGACCTGGGTCTCGTCCTGCGCGACGCCGGCTTCCAGCGCAATCAGGGTGTTGGGGATCTTGTAGGTGGAGGCCGGGCGGAAGGCCTGGTAGGCGCGGCGGGCATCGGACACCGTCCAGCGCTGGGCCTGTTCGTCGTAGAGCACGAACACGCCGTGCGTGCCCAGGGCGCGGAAGCCCTGGTCCAGCTCGGGCGCGATGCGGAACTGCTCGGCGGCGCCGGCCGAGGCCGTGCCGCAGTACAGGGCCAGGCTCAGGGTGGCGAGTGCGGTACAAGCGGTGAGTGCGGCAGAGACTGCGGAGGTGGCCAGCGCGGGAAGGGCGCGGCGGACTACTGCGGGGAAGCTCATGAAATCTCCTCGTGGATGGGAGATGGCAGTGTGTCTGCGGGGCCGCGGCGTGTCAGCGCCAATGCGGCGTTACGCTTGTTGCGCGCTCAGGCCCAGGGCGGCCATCAGCTGTCGCGCCTCACCCTCGTAGCGCTCGCGCTGGGACTCGGCGCGCAGCTTGCGTCCGTGGTGGCGGGCCTGCTGCACCAGCTCGGCGGCGCACAGGGCGTCGCCCTCGCGCCAGGCATGGCGGGCCCACAGCAGCAGGAAGGCGCAGCGCTGCTCGGCTGGCAGCTGGGAATGCAGGCGGCGGCAGGTCTCCCAGCGTTCGGCGGCCAGGCTGCGGAAGCTGTCGCCCGCCAGGGGCAGGCCCTCGGCCTCGGCCCGCTGCTGGGCCTGGGCAAAGGTCCAGCCCTGCTGCTCCGCGATGCGCAGCAGGAAGATGGTGTTGAGCAGGGAATGCCGGGCCAGGCCCCAGCGTTCGCAGACGCTCTCGCTGAGCAGCAGCCAGCCCCAGGCCTCGGCCCCGCGCCGGGGCGGCAGCAGGCCGGCGCCCTGCAGCAGGCACAGCGCATTGGAAAGGTTGGCGGCGCTGACCTGCAGGGCGTCCGGCAGGCCGGCCAGGCTGGCCTGGCGCAGGGCGGCCGCAAGGTCCTCCAGCGCGGCGCAGGCCTGCTCGGCCGAGGCCGCCTGCAGGGCCAGCTCGCGGCCGGCCATGCCGCGCAGATTGAGGTAGTCGACCAGCAGGCCGGCGTCCAGGGCCAGGTCTTGCTCATCCAGCCCGGCCAGCTTCTGCAGGGCCACGGCACTCTCGCCCAGGCTGCCATGGCAGTGCCAGGCTTCCAGCACCGCCAGGCGCCAGCCGATCTGGCGGGCCTGGCCCAGGGGCAGGCCGGGCTGCTCCAGGCCCTGGCGCAGGGTGCGCAGCTCCTGCTGCAGCGTGGCCCAGTCGCCCAGGCGGCGTGCGATGCGGGCCCGGCGCAGGCTCAAGGACAGTTGGGCGGCGAGGTCGCCCACGGGTATATGGTCCGTCGCCTGGGCCAGGGCCAGGCGGGCGGGATAGAGCTCGCCGCGTTCCAGGGCCAGGTCGGCGCGTGAGAGGGCCTGGACATAGGCCAGGGGCAGGGCCTGGCGGGGCAGGGCAGGGCTTGCGATCCGGGCGTCCGTGGGCGAGGGAGCCAGCAGGGCCAGCCAGTCCGCCTGGACCAGGGCCAGGCCGTGGCGTTGCCAGCGGCAGCGGGCCAGCAGTTCTTCGTCCAGCCAGAAGGGGCCGGCGGAGCGGGCACCGTGGCGGATCAGGCCGCACAGCGGGCTGTCGTCCAGGGCCTGCAGGGCGCGCCACAGCTGGGTGCGGTGCAGCTCGGCACGGTCACCCAGGCGCTGCTGCAGGGCCTTGCGGCTGCAGGGCCGGGCCTCGCAGGCCTGCCCCTCGGCATGGGCCAGGAGCAGAGCGGCGAGCAGGCGGGGCAGGAGGCGATTGCGCAGGCGCCGGGGCGGGGCGTCTCCCTCCTTCAGCGTGAGCTGCTGGCTGTCGAGGGCGATCACCAGCGGTGGGCCGGCGGGATCGGTGGCGAGGGGGCGGATGTCGGGGCTCACGGCGGCATTGTGGTCCGGGTGGTGATGCCGTCCGGGCTTCACGAGCCTGCGCCTCGCGTTACAGGCGTTACAGAGCCAGTTCCGCTGCCGGCAGGGCGCGGATGCGCGGGCCGAAGCTGCTGATGCTGGGCAGCGTGGCGTTCTCGTGGGCCCTGATCTGCGCGCCGCTGGCATGGGCCTTGTCGTGCGTGGTGTGGGCGTCCGCCACGAGGCTCACTTCGAAACCCAGGGCGGCCGCGCGCCGCACGGTGGTGTCCACGCAGAACTCGCTGGCATAGCCGCACACGGCCACATGGCTCACGCCGGCTTCGCGCAGGGCCGGCTCCAGCGGGGTGCGCAGGAAGGAGTCGGGCGTGGTCTTGGGCGTGACGGTGTCCGTGGGCTGCGTCTGCAGCCCCTGGGCAAAGGCCCAGCCGGGCGAGCCGGCCTGCAGCACGCCTTGCGCGCTCTGGTGCTGGATGAGGAAGACCGGCAGACCCCGGGCGCGGAAGCGTTCGGCCAGGGCATTGATGCGTTCGATGACAGCCGCGGCCTCGAAGGGCGGCGGTTCGAAGAGGGCCTGCTGCACGTCGATGATCAGCAGGGCCTGGGGCTGTGGTGCGCTCATGGGGGCTTCAGTAGTGCGGCGGCAGTTCGTCGCGCAGGTTGCGAGTGGAGCCGCCAACGCCGTCGGGCATGCGGTCGCGCAGCTGCAGCAGCTCGCGCAGCAGGGCGTCAATCTGCTGCTGCTGACGCACGATGACGCGGTTCAGCTCGTCGAGCATGTCCTCGGTGTAGGCGGCCTTGATTTCCAGCTCGGTGAGGCGCTGGTCGTGGGGGTCTTGGTCTTGCATGGCGGCGGCGTCCGGGGGGCCGCCACGGGAGGCGGCGGCCAGCCCGGCGATTGTGCCCGGGCGCGGCCGGGGCGCCGCAAGTCAGGGGCGGGACGGCCTTAGGGGCCGGGGCGCAGCGCGATGGTCACCAGGCCGGAGGCGTCCTCCAGGGCTGTGACGCCGTGCAGGACATTGCGCTGCAGGAAGAGCAGCTGGCCGGGCGCCAGCACCTGGCTGTGCCCGTCCACGCTGACCTCCAGCCGCCCTTCCAGGCAGTGGACGGTGATCTCGCCCGCCACCTTGTGCGGCGGCAGGGACTTGCCCTTGAGCAGCACCAGGTGGATCAGCTCCAGGTCCTGGGACTTGAACAGCGCGCTGGTCTTGGCGTCCCGCAAGCGGGGGCCCAGGGGCTGGACCAGCACGGGCTGGCCGGAGGTGACATGGGAAAGCGCCATGAGCGGCTCCTTGGCTACGGACCAGGGGCAGTGTGAACCTCGCCCCGATTCGCTGCAAGAAGGGGCATCGGGTGCCCGGGCTCGGGGCGCTGGTGCATGGCGGCGCCTCGGGCGCTCAGGCCTGGGCGCACTTGCGCACGGTGTCCAGCGTGCGGGTGGTGATGTCCTTCCCGAAGGCCTTCTCCAGCATGCGCATGAAGACAGGGCCCTCCTCATGGGGCCGGTAGGCGCTGAGCACCTCGCTGCCACTGAGTGCCAGGACGTGCACCCCGTCGGCGATCCAGGGCAGGGCGGGTGCCGTCTCGGGCGGGCAGCGCAGGAAGGTGACGATGCGCTTGGCATCGGCAGGCAGCTCGTGGGCTGCGAAGGGGTCTGCCGCCAGCCAGGACTGCAGCTGGTCCTGCCTGCGCAGGATGACGGGGAAATGTCGGCCCATGCCGGCCTCGATCACCTGCTCCAGGCGCCGCTCCAGGGTGGGCAGCGGCGTGGCGCGGCTGTCGAAGACCACGTTGCCGCTGGACAGCAGGGTGCGGACCTCGGTGTAGCCGGCTTCTTCGAGGCAGGCCTTGAGCACGGGCATCTTGGCATTTTGCGGGCTGACGCCGCGCAGGAGGGCGATGTATCGGGGCATGGAGTGCAGGCTCAGGCTGATGCGCCTTGGGGGGAGGTGCAGGCGGTGACGGCTTCGTAGTGAAGCACGGTGGGGAAGGGGTCGTAGAAGTGATGCAGCAGGGCGCGCCACTGCTGGTACTCGGGGGACTGGCGGAAGCCCTGTTCGTGGTGGGCCACGCTGTCCCAGCGCACCAGCAGCAGGTAGTGGTCCGGCCGCGCCAGGCAGCGCTGCAGCGCGTGGCTGCGGTAGCCGGGCATGGACTCGATCAGGGCCTGGGCCTGGGCGAAGGCCTTCTCGAAGTCCCCTGCCGTGCCGGGGCGCAGCTGCAGGGGGGCGACCTCCAGGATGCCGTCCGAGGCGCTGCCCTCGCGCAGCGACTGCACCGCGGCCCGAGCCTCGAGCAGGCTGCTGCCATGCACTTCGCGGTGGCAGCGCATGGCCCAGTGAAATGCGCCGGCCTGGACCAGTCGGCGCACATCCTCGGCCCTCGCCTGGCCGCGCGCCGGATAGAGGCCGCAGCGCCGCAGCCTGCGCAGCTGCCATTGCTGCCACAGCGCGTGCAGCGCCAGCAGCAGCACGGCGCCCAGGCCCATGTAGTTCCACGTGTCGAACATCGCATCTCCCTGCCAGAGCCGCGAGTGTGCCACCTGCCCGCCCACGCGTGCCGCGCGCAGGTGACTAGCACGGCGAGGCCCGCTTTGTCTTGCTGGAAACACCTATCCTGCTAGTTAGTCGACATTCAATATATTACAAAAGCGCGAGCGATATACAAGATCGCCAACGTGCAGCCAAGCCCACGGCACGGTCAGCGGAACCACCGGGACACGCAGGGCTCCCAGGCCGGGACACACGGTTCCGCCGCCCAACAACCGCTGCACCACGAGGTGCAACACAGGTGCAATCTTGAAAAAAAATCTGATCACGAAGGCCATCCTCCTCTCGCTGGGGCTGGCCGCCACCGGAGGGGTGCTGGCCCAGGAGACGCTGGAGCGCGTGGAAGTCACGGGCTCCTCGATCAAGCGCATTGCCAACGAGGGCGCGCTGCCGGTGCAGACGCTCAGCCGTGCTGACATCGAGCGTTCAGGCGCCCGCAATGTGGAGGACCTGATCCAGGCCCTGCCGGCCATGCAAGGCTTCCAGACCTCGTCCGCTTCCGTCAACGGAGACGGCCCCGGCGGCGTGCAGAACGCCTCGCTGCACAACATCGGCGCCTCCTACACCCTGGTGCTGCTGAACGGCCGTCGCCTGGCTGCCTACAACGCGGGCTCTGCGGTCAACCTCTCCAGCATTCCCCTGGCCGCCATCGAGCGGGTGGAAGTGCTGACCGACGGCGCCTCGGCCCTCTATGGCTCCGATGCCGTGGCCGGTGTCGTGAACTTCATCCTGAAGAAGAACCAGACCCACCTGGTACTGGATGCCTCGGTCTCCGTGCCTCAGAAGCACGGTGGCCGCTCCAGCAGCATCAACCTCAGCAAGGGCTTTGGCGACTATCCCGTAGACGGCTACAACCTGATGCTGGCCTTCGCCCACGAGCGTCAGAACGAGCTCAATGCATCCGACCGGGACTTCGCCCGCTCCGGCGTCGTGCCGTTCACCCACGAGGGCAAGGCCTACACCCTGTATGAATCGGCCCGCAACACGGCGCCGTCCTCGGTGACCCTGGGTCTCAAGAATCCGCTCACCGGCCCGGGCGGTAGCGCCGTCAGCGCGGTGACCTTCTCGCCGGACTACCTCAAGAACGGCAAGTGCGGTCCCAACACCGTGCTGGCCACGGTGAGCCTGGACCAGGCCTGCCAGTTCGACTACGCCGCTACCGTACAGCTGCTGCCCTCCACCAAGCGCGACAGCCTCTTCGCGTCCGGCACCGTCAAGCTCAACGAGAGCACCAGCGCCTTCTTCGAGGCCGTGGCTTCCAAGTTCGAGCTGAAGGAGCGCCATGCGCCGGTGGCCCAGGCCATCTCGCTGAGCCTCAGCGATCCGCTCTATGCCGCCAACGTTCAGCCCCACCTGGCCAAGCTGGGCATTGACCCGGCCAATGTCAGCAAGGCCACGACCAACAACCGCTTCA
This sequence comes from Roseateles sp. DB2, assembly GCF_051857535.1. Classification (NCBI taxonomy): domain Bacteria; kingdom Pseudomonadati; phylum Pseudomonadota; class Betaproteobacteria; order Burkholderiales; family Sphaerotilaceae; genus Roseateles; species Roseateles sp. DB2. The sequence goes on from NZ_JBPZGY010000005.1 coordinate 220,045, forward strand.
GCGATGCCGGCGGCCGCTCCGACCTGTTCAAGACGGATGCCCGCCACCTCGCCGTGGGCGTGGAAGGCGTCTGGCGCGACTTCGACTACAGCGCCAGCTACGTGCACTCCACCAGCCGCGCCGACACCTACTACGACGGTGGCTACCTGCGCCAGAGCTGCTACCAGGGCCTGCTGGACAGCGGCAAGTTCAATCCCTTCGCGCCCGTGGGCGGCAATGCCAGTGCCTTCGCGCCCTGCATCCTGAAGGAGCGCAACGACAGCACTCGCACCGCGCTGGACACCGTGAGCGCACGCATGTCCGGCGAGCTCTTCCGCCTGCCGGCCGGCCCGGCCATGCTGGGTGCCGGCGGTGACCTGAGCCGCCAGAAGTACGACTACGACCCCAGCGCCCTGGCCATGGGGCCCAATGCCCTGCACAGCGGCACCGACACCGCCTTTGGCCGCGGCACCGGCGCCCTGCCCATCGAGGCCAGCCGCCGCAACTGGGGCCTCTTCGCCGAGCTGGCCCTGCCGCTCACCAAGACCCTGGAGACCACGGCCGCGCTGCGCTACGACGACTACACCGCCGTGCAGAACAACATCGTGCTGAACGAGCTGGGCAAGCTCGCAGCGCCGGCCAAGCAGGGCAATGCCAACAGCAAGGCAACCTACAAGCTGGCCTTCAAGTTCCAGCCCCTGGAGACCCTGCTGATGCGCGGCTCTTACGGCACGGGCTTCAAGGTGCCCGAGATGGACCTGATCACCCGGGCCATCTCCGGAGGCACCAACACCAGCGGCTCCTATGCCTGCCCGGTCAAGGCGCCGGACCCGCGCGCCGTCAATTGCGAGGGCACGACGCAGTACGACCTGCTCAGCGGCGGCAATCCGCTGTCCGGCGCCAACGGCCTGAAGCCGGAGGAGTCCCGCAACATGACCCTGGGCCTCAAGTTCGAGCCCCTGAAGGGCCTGAGCGCCGGCCTCGACTACTGGGCGGTCAAGATGAAGCACCAGATCGTCTCGCTGCCCGAGACCCTGGTCTTCGGCAACCCGACGGCCTATGACAGCCTGATCCGCACCGTCTACGACCCGGCCCGGGGTTCGGACAAGCTGGCCGTACTGCTGCCCAGCTACAACCTCGGCAGCTCCCGCTACAGCGGCGTGGACTGGGAACTGGCCTACGCCCACAAGCTCGAGGGCCTGGGGCGGCTGGCGCTGAGCTGGTCGGGCACTTACATGCTCAAGTCCGAGATCGACGACGGCGCGGGCAATGTGGAGAACTCGGTGGGCCGCTTCGACGCCTACAACACCGTGACCTTCCGCGTGATCCAGCGCGCCAGCGCCACGTTGAGCCACGGCATGTTCAGCCACACGGCCACCTGGAACTGGCGCAGCGGTTACCACGACAAGGAGCAGTCCGCCGCGGACGGCAAGGTGCGCGTGGTCAATGCCGACGGCAGCCTGGGCGCCTATGCCACGGTCATCCGTGACGTCGAGTCCTACGGCACACTGGACTGGCAGACCCGCATGCAGTTGCTGAAGTCCACCGCGCTGACCGTGGGCATCCGCAACGTGCTGGACCAGGCGCCGCCCTTCTCGCTGCGCACCGCAGGCGGCGGCAACCAGATCGGCTTTGATGCGCGCTATGCCAATCCGCTGGGCCGCACCTTCTACGTGAACGCCAGCTACAAGTACTGAGTGCCGGAAAGGCCGTCAGGCCTTTGGAGGACGAGGAGCGTCAAGGCCCTGGGCACCCCTGCCCGGGGCCTTGTCGTTTCTGGAGCGGGCCTTGGTCACGGGCCTTGCTGCCTGCGGCCAGGCGTCAGCGACGCCGTGGGCTGATCTCGATCGATCCTTCGATGCCTATCCAGAGGTAGACCGGAATGGGCTTGCCCTCCCAGATGGCCGGTGCGAAGCGCCACTGGCGGATGTAGGGAAAGAGCTGCGTCCTCTCGCAGGCATCGCCCTCCACGGGCTCGTGGTGCGAGTGCACGCCGGCCACGCGGCCGTCGGCCTCGATCAGGGCTTCGTACTCGCCCGCGGGCTTGCGTGCGAGGCAGCGGGCGTCCTGGGGCGCGACGATGGTCAGCGCCACGGGCGGGATGAAGCCCGGCTCGCCGATCCGGGGCGGGCCGTCGAAGGCCGAACTGCCCACGGGGTGGAAGCTGAGCGCGAAGCCGGGGCGATCTGCGGCCTGCGCGGCCTGCGCGGCCTGCGCGGCGTATAGCAGCAGTGCAGCGCACCACAGCCGCGCAGACGCCTGGCCGGGAGCTGCGCGGGATGCGGCCGGCCGGGCCGCGGGGCTTGCGTGTGCGTTCAACATCCGAAGGGTCCTGTCGCTGCCGGAGGCGGGCGGCGTCAGCCCATGGATCGGGCCGCAGGCATGGCCGGGGATGATAGCCCTCCGACTGCCTGCCCTGGCCTGCCGCTGGCGTGGCCGCAAGAAACGGAATGCCATTTGCGGTCAGGGCGGCGAGCATGCCCTGCCTCAATCAACGTCAAAGGAGTGAACGATGGCATGTCTGGCAGGCAAGGTGGCCCTGGTGACGGGCGCGAGTTCAGGCATAGGCAGGGCAGCGGCCCTGGCCATGGCCAGGGAGGGCGCGCGCCTGGTCCTGGGGGCGCGCAGCCGGGAACGACTGGAGGCCGTGGCCGAGGAGATCCGCCAGGCCGGAGGGCAGGCCTGCGCCTGTGCCGGCGATGTGCAGGATGAGGCCTATGCGCAGGCCCTGGTCGGGCAGGCGGTGTCGGCCTTCGGTGGCCTGGATATCGCCTTCAACAACGCCGGTACCCTGGGCGCGATGGGCGAGAGCCCCTCGATCGCCCGCGAGGCCTGGGACGAGACCCTGGCCGTCAACCTCAGCAGTGCCTTCCTGGCGGCCAAGCACCAAATCCCCGTGATGCTGCGGCGGGGGCAGGGCTCGGTGATCTTCACCTCCACCTTCGTCGGCTATACGGTGGGCTTCCCCGGCATGGCCGCCTATGCAGCGAGCAAGTCCGGCCTGCTGGGCCTGACGCAGGCCCTGGCCGCGGAGTTTGGCGCGCAGGGCATCCGGGTCAACGCCCTCCTGCCCGGCGGCACGGACACGCCCATGGGCCGGCAGCTTGCGGACACCGAGGACAAGGTCCGGCATGTCGGCAGCCTGCATGCGCTGAAGCGCTTGGCGACACCCGAGGAGATCGCCGGCACCGTGCTGTACCTGGCCTCGGAGGCTTCGTCCTTCACCACCGGCGCGGCCCTGCTGGTCGACGGCGGGGTGTCCATCACCCGGACCTAGGCCTTCAGGCGGCCCCGCGCTCATGGAACACGGCCTCGATGTTGTGCCCGTCCGGGCCGATGACGAAGGCCGCGTAGTAGCCCGCGTGGTAATGCGGGCGCAGGCCGGGCGGGCCGTTGTCCCTGCCACCGGCGGCCAGTGCGGCCTGGTAGAAGGCATCGACCTGCTCCCGGCTGCCGGCGCGGAAGGCCAGGTGCAGGGGGGCCGGCTTCTCGTGGCTGAGGTGCAGGCACAGCGAGATCTCGCTGCCCGCCTGGCAGAGTTCGATCCCATAGCTGGGAACGCCCTCGCCGACGGCGGCAACGCCCAGCGGCGCGAGCGCCTCAAGGAAGAAGGCCTTGCTGGCTTCGTAGTCGCTGACGCCGAACTTGACGTGGTCGAACATGGGGTCTCCTTGGAGGGGAACGGCGCCGCAGGGCGCCGCTGGCCAGGTCGCCGTGATTTTGAGGCCGAGGTGAATGCCCCGGCACCCCTGCCGGACGCCGGCCTTCAAGAGGAGACGCGAGATGCCCCGGCCACCCCGGCCCCTGGCCGTTCGCTGGACCAGCCCAGGGGGCGAAGGCAGCAGGCTCGGAGGCCTCGGACTTCACCCGGACGCGCAGCCGGCCGTGCGCCAGCCCGGTGGTGGCCGCCAGCGGCAGGGGCCTGGCAAGGTGTCTCAAGGCAGCACTTCTGGCTCAAGAGGAAGTGGGGCCGGCAGCGGGCCCCGGCTGGCGAGGGTCAGGTCTTGCGGGCCGGGGCTGAAGCCACCCGGCCCCTGGCGTGGGCGCGGCAGCCCTTGCGGGGCAGTCCGGCGAGCCTAGACCGCCAGACCGACCCGGCGCAGCAGCCATCTGCCGAACCCCTTGCGGTGCAGCGGGGTGGCCGGCGCCTCTTGCGCGCCCATCGCCAGCAGACACTGCTCCACGCTGGCCAGGCCGGCTCGACGAGCCGCCTGCAGCGGCGTGGCGCCGTCGAATTCGGAGCGCAGCTGCGGGTCGGCACCCTGCGCCAGCAGGTACAGCGCCACCGCCTCCTGCCCGGCCAGGATGCAGGCCACCAGCGGCGTGCCCAGGAACTCCGGGTGGGCGTCGTTGAGGTCCACCCCGCTACGGGCGTGATAGCCGACCAGGGCCAGGTCCCCACTGCAGGCCGCATGGAACAGCGCTTTCCAATCTCCTCCGGACACGGGGTCTCCCTTGTGTTGGGTTTTGTGCTGGGCTTTGTGCTGGGCTTTGTGCTGGGCTTTGTGCTGGGCTTTGTGCTGGGCTTTGTGCTGGGCTTTGTGCTGGACCTGGTTCTGCACCGCGCGCTGGACAGCGCCAGCGTGGCGTGCTTCGAGGGGCCAGGTGTTGCGTGGCGGGGCTTGCGTGACCGGGCCTGCAGGATGGGAGCCATGGCCTGCGCCGCATCACCAGTGCCGCTGTGCAGCATGCCAGAAGCAGGGCTGCGGGGGCCAGCGCTGGCTGCTGGCGGTGCAGGGCGGGCCGTTCCAGTCCTTTCTGCCCGGGGCTGGGCGGTGCGAACGATGCCCGCAGCCCGCCGACGCGCGGGCCCTGTGGCGGCGGAGCGCCAGCAGGGGCGCCGTGGCGAGGGCTGGCTGCTCCCGCTTCAGTCCTGCTCGAGGGGGGCCTCGCAGGCCACCCGCGAGAAGGCGAACTCGATACGCCGCGGCGTCCCTTCGCGCAGGCCCTCGATGCTGGCGAGCAGTCGCGACTCCTCCGGCCGCGCGTAGGCGATGCGCTGGGGGAAATCGTGCGCCGGGTTCTCGAAGACGGCCTCCTGAGGGCCGCTGCTCAGCAGGCGGAAGACCGTCGCGGGCTTGCCCGCCGGCTGGGGCATCAGCGCCAGGGTGCCGTCCGCCAGCTGCCTCAGCTGCAGGAACTCGAACTCCACGGTCCTGCCCTGCTTGACCGTCCGGCTCATGCCCAGCATGGTGCCGCCTGCGGGCGCCAGCCACTGCTCCAGCGTGCCGGCCTCGCCGAAATGCCCGCGCCAGCAGCCAGCCAGCCAGGCCATGCCGTCCACGGATTGCGCCCGGGCGGGGAGGGCGGCGCCGACGGCAGCCAGGGCCAGCGCAGCGATCGAGATCGGCTGGATGAAGGAGGAGGGCATGGAGTCTCCCAGCGGGGTTTCGCTCCCCGGCTGCGTGCCGGGGCCGCTAGCTGTAGCAGATCACGGCGGCCAGCCCCAGTGCGGCGGCCTGCCGCACGAAACCGAGGAGTTCGCGGAAATTGTCCAGCAGATAGGCTTCGGCGTCTGCATCCCGGCTGCGCCAGAGATTCCCGAGGTAGACGTCCTGCAAGCCCGAGGCACTCAGCTGCAGCAGCAGGCGGTCCTCGTCGACCCCCTCCAGCGCCGCGGCATAGCGGGCCAGGGTGTTGACGTCGACGCCGAGGGCCGGACCATAGCCCACCTCGATGTGACCGATGGTGCCGTCGCCGGCGAAGAAGTCCGGCGCGTCGGGGGCGCACAGGCCTATGCAGTGCCGCAGGCCGTCCCAGGACTTGTCGAGGTCCAGCACGTCCAGCGCCTGCTTTGGAAGATCCGGCACGGCCACCGCAGGCGTGGCAGGCGTCCTGCCGCGGCCGAAGAGCCGCTGCAGCCAGGAGACCCGCTGCGTGGCTGCGAACTCCGCGAGGTAGGGGCGCTCGTCCTCGGGTTCCACAAGCCGCCAGATCAGGGGTGGATCGGCGCGCAGCCGCGCCAGCTGCTCGGGGTCGAGGGCGTAGATGCTGCAGCAGATGCCCATAAGGGAATGCTCCGTGAGGGTCAGTTCTTGCCTTCGGCCTGTACCGCTGCGTTCACTGCCGCGTTCAGGCCGCGGCCCGCGCCGCGGCTGGCAGGCGGCTGGCCAGTTGTGCCGCCAGTTCTCTGGCCTCGGCCTCGTCGATGCCCGGAGCCAGGCGTATGGTCCTGGCGCCGTAGTCGAAGGCCAATGCGCCGCGTGCCGGGCCCATGAAGGGCGGCAGCAAGGCCTGGTACTGCGCCAGGGCGCTGTCCGGCGCCGCGCGCAGGGCCTTGACCTCATGGGCGGCATAGTTCCGCGTGAGCCCCAGTCCGAAGACCTCGATGCGGTGCGCCAGCGCCGTGGCATTGACCGTCAGCAGCTCCCTCCCGGCGATCTGCCAGAGCAGGGTGCCGACGGCCGCCAGACCGCCGGCCGTCCAGCCGGCCAGCCACAAGGCGAGGAAGGCGGTGGGGGCCATGTCCGAGGGATGCAGCAACTGCTCGATGGCCTGCATCTCACCGAAGGCCCAACCGCCCAGCCAGAGCAGCAGGAAGAGCAGGGCGAAGGTGCTGCGCCGCGCGGGAATGGCCGCCTGCAGGCCATCTGCATTGATGCTCAGCTGGTATCGGGGAGCCTGGGGTGTGATTTGCATGGCGGGTCTGAAGATCAGGACAGCTCAGGGACTAGGGGCTTCATGGCTGGGCTGGTGTTCGCAGAAGGCCTTGAGACCAGCGAGCCGCTTCTCCACGACGCGCGGAACCGTTCTCGCGACTGCAATGGGGCTTTCTGTAGAGCGGCAGTCTATTCGCTGTTCAGCCCTTCGTCCGGGTCGACGTGTGCAATGCAGATCAATCGGGGTCAGGTCTTGATGAGGGAATCAATGCGACAGTGTTGACGCGGTGAGCGAGCGAACTCCACAACGTGAGCCACGGTTCGCTTTCGCCTTCGGACGTAGGCAACCCTGAGAGCTGGCGAAGCATGGCGGGCACGTCGCCCGCGGCTCCATATTCGGCTCTCGCATCCTGCGGCGCTACGGCTTGAAGTTTGAGACGTTCCCGGTGCGCTGCCATCTGCCCGCACGCTTCTCGTATAGCTCTATCCAGGCGCTCGTGAACTCGATGGGTACTTCCTCACCCGACGATGCCTTCTGCCTGCCACGCGCAGTGACTTGAACAACCACCCAGCCAAGCGTTGAATCTGCCGACACTGAGACTACTGGTTCGACCAAGTCTCTGTATTCAGCGAACGTACTCGCTCTGAGGTATGCGCCTAGGCGCTCGCGGCGTTGCTGAATCGTTGGTCTGGTTATCTCGCCTCGACTTGCCACAACATAGTCGGCCGCTTCGTCTTCCAGCAGTATCTCGACATTGCTCTCTCGGTGAGCGCGTAGCACCTTCTCATGCAGCGCCTGAACTTCGGCGACCGCTGCGGTGTGAGCCGTAAGGCCCTGGGAAACGGCGATAGCGGGAACGATCCAGAAAAGACCCGCGAGTAGATTTGATGCGCGCATGGGGTAGGGTGGGTGGGTTTACGAACCTAACGTTTGAGCTGACCGGCCCGCGACGGCAGGACGCCGCAGGGCCAGAATGAAGTGAGGCCCGTAGGCGGCATGCCGTTGCGGGTCCGGTTGAGTGATGGGATGGACTCCCCCGTTTGTTCGGGCCGCAAGATGCGCTCACTGGTCTTCATGGGTGTGGGGATCAGGTCTTCAAACGAGAGGAGTCCGCCATGGATGCTAATACCGTTGCTATTGACCTGGCCAAGAGTGCCTGGGTGGCGCCCCCGTTGCAGGCCAACGGCCTATCGGAAATCCCGGCTCCCCGCTTCCTCCGCCATGCGCCCCAGCCAGGGGCTGAGGTCCTCAAAGCTCTCTGCCAGGAGATTGCAGATGCCCTCTCGGCTGCGCTGCCAGCGGCCCTGGACCGCGAGCAGGCGCGCGCCGAGGATGGTGCTGCGATGCCGGGCATAGACATCCGCCCAGACGATGACCTGGATGCTGCCGTGCTCGTCTTCCAGGCTGATGAAGAGCGTGCCCTTGGCCGTCTGAGGCTTCTGGCGCACCGTGACCAGGCCGCCAGTCCGGACCTTGCGGCCGTTCGGGACGCGGGCCAGCTGGGCCGAACTCCGCAGGCCATGGTCCTGCAGGCGCTGGCGCAACAAAGCCAGTGGATGGCGGCGCAGGGTCAGGCCCAGGGAGCGGTAGTCCCACAGCAGTTCCTCGCCCTCGGGGGCCAGGCTCAGCTGCAGGGGGGCTTCCTGGATGGGTGCTTGCTGCAGCAGGGCCGGGGTATGCCCCTGCGCGCTGGCTTCCCAGATCTGCTGGCGGCGGTGACCGGCCAGGCTGTGCAGGGCATCGGCGGCGGCCAGCAATTGCATCTCGCGCCCGTCCAGGCGGGCGCGAAGGGCCAGGTCTTGCGCATCCAGATAGGGGCCCGACGATGTCATGCCCATGCCCATGCCCATGCCCATGCCCATGCCCATGCCCATGCCCATGCCCATGCCCATGCCCGTGCCCGTGCCCGTGCCCGTGCCCGGCGGCGCATTGTCCGAGGGCCGCTGCCCATGCATAGGCAGCGGCGGGTGCTCCTGCGCGCTGCAGGTCGTGCTCGCGGGCGCATCCCGCTGGGGCGCGCGGCCGCTCGGCCTTGGCAGGGCCTGGCCGTCTCTCAGGGCCACGATGCGTCGCCCCGTGTCCTCGCTGAGCCCGGCGACCAGGCGCAGACCCAGGCGCACGGCCGGCTGCGGGCGGGTGTGGGAAAAGGCCCGGGCCTGGCCCTGTGGGGGTGTCGCTGCGGCGGGCGGCATCCAGCTGCGCTCGAGTTCGCCGGTACGAGGGGCGGCTTCCAGGCTGCAGTCCCAATCGCTCAGGTTCACATCGGCGGGGCGCACCTCGACGCCATGGCGCCGCGCATCCTGCACCAGCTGCGCAGGGGTGTAGAAACCCAGGGGCTGGGAGTTGAGCAAGGCGCACAGAAAGGCCGCCGGCTCATGCCTCTTGAACCAGCAACTGGCATAGGTCAGCAGGGCAAAGCTTGCCGCGTGCGACTCCGGAAATCCATAGGACGCAAAGCCCTGGATCTGCCGGAAGATGGCCTCGGCGAACGCGTCCTCGTAGCCGCGAGCCCGCATGCCGCTCAGGATGCGCGCATGGAACTGGGCCAGGTCGCCGGGGCGCTTCCAGGCAGCCATGGCGCGGCGCAGCTGGTCTGCCTCGCCTGGGGTGAAACCGGCGGCAATCATGGCCACCTGCATCACCTGTTCCTGAAAGATCGGAATGCCGTAGGTGCGCTCCAGCGCCTGCTTCAGCGCCTCCTTTGGGTAGCGGATGCCGTCCTTGCCCTTGCGCCGGTTCTCAAGATACGGGTGGACCATGCCGCCCTCGATGGGCCCCGGCCGCACGATGGCCACCTCCACCACCAGGTCATAGAAGCAGCGAGGCCGCAGGCGGGGCAGCATGGACATCTGGGCCCGGCTCTCGATCTGGAAGGTGCCGACGGTGTCGGCCTCGCAGATCATGTCGTAGGTGCTGTCGTCGCCCTCGGGAATGCTGGCCAGATCCAGGGGGCGGTCCCGGTACTCCTCGCGCAGGCCGTTGACCAGCCCGAAGCAGCGGCGCAGGGCGGACAGCATGCCCAGGGCCAGCACATCCACCTTGAGCAGGTTCAGGGCGTCGAGGTCGTCCTTGTCCCACTCGATGACGCTGCGGCCGGGCATGGTGGCGTTCTCTATGGGTACCAGGCGCGAGAGCCGGCCCTGTGTCAGCACGAAACCGCCCACATGCTGGCTCAGGTGGCGGGGCATGCCCATCAGCTGGCGCGCGAGCACGATCAGCTGGCGCAGGGGCAGCTCCTGCACGAGATCCCGGCCCTGGCGTTCCAGGATCTCCTGCTGCAGCGCCTGCAGCCGGTCCTCGGGCAGGATCTCCTGGCTCCAGCCGGAATGGTCCTTGGCCAGGCGCTCGACCAGCGCCTCCTCGATGCCCAGCGCACGGCCCACGTCGCGCAGGGCGCTGCGGGCGCGGTAGCGGATCACCACGGCGGTCAGCGCGGCGCGGTCACGGCCGTAGCGTTCGTAGAGGTACTGGATGACCTCCTCGCGGCGCTCGTGTTCGAAGTCGACGTCGATGTCTGGCGGCTCGTTGCGCTCGCGGCTGATGAAGCGGCCGAAGAGGAGGTTGCCGCGCTCGGGGCCGATGCTGGTGATGTGCAGGCTGTAGCAGACCAGGCTGTTGGCCGCCGAGCCCCGGCCCTGGCAGAGGATCTGGCGGGAGCGGGCGAAGCGCACGATGTCCGCCACGGTGAGGAAGTAGTGCTCATAGCCCAGCTCGCAGATCAGGGCCAGCTCGTCCTCGATGGTCTGGCGGTGCTCGGGCGGAACGCCTTGCGGCCATCGCGCCAGCATGCCGTCGTAGGTCATCTTGCGCAGCCAGCTCCGGGCCGTGTAGCCGGCTGGCACCACTTCCTCGGGGTACTGGTAGCGCAGTTCATCCAGCGAGAAATGGCACAGGGAGGCGATCTGCAGGGTCTCGGCCAGGGTGTCCGCCGGGTAGATCTGGCTCAGGCGCAGGCGGCTGCGCAGATGGCGCTCTGCATGCGGCTGCAGGGCCCCGCCGCAGGCATGCAGGGGGCGGTTGAGCCGGGTGGCCGTCATCACGTCCTGCAGGGGCTTGCGCGAGCGCACATGGAAATGCACGTCGCCACAGGCCACCAGGGGCAGAGCCAGGTGCTCACCGATCTCGCGCAGCTGCTGCAGCCAGGCCTCGTCGGACAGCTCGCGCAGCAGGCACAGACCCAGCCACAGCTGACCGGGCGCACAGACGGACTGCAGGGCGCCGGCCTGTTCCAGCAGCGCGTGGGGAGCCTCCATCCGGCGGTCCGGCAGCAGCAGGACCAGGCAGCCGCTGAGCTGGCCAGCCGCCAGCGTCTCCTGCAGCAGTGGCCAGTCCAGCCGGTAGCGACCCTTGACGGGCGAGGCGCGGCGCAGCCGGGTGATGAACTCGCTCAGCTGGCCATAACCCTCCCGGTGGCGGGCCAGCAGCACCAGCTGGAAGCCGGCGCCAGGGTCTTCGCCTGGCGCAGGGGGAAGCGCAGCAGCTGTGGTGGCGGATGCCTGGGTGCTGTTTTCCTGCCCGATGGCCTGGCCGCCCACCCGCTTGTCAGGCTGCTCGCCTGCCTGTGCACCTGCCTGTGAACCTGTCCTTGCACCTGCGGGCGTGTCCATCTGCCAACCCACCCGGAACTGGCTGCCGATGATCAGCTGCACCACCTCCAGCTCGGGGTCCAGCTCCGGCGCCTCCTCGCGCAACTGGCCGACGAGCTTCTTCAGGGCCACATGGGCCCGCACCACGCCGGCCAGAGAGCATTCATCAGCCAGGGCCAGGGCGCGGTAGCCCAGCTGCTGGGCGCGCAGCACCAGCTCTTCGGGGTCCGAGGCGCCGCGCAGAAAACTGAAATTGCTCAGGCATTGAAGCTCGGCATAGCCCGGCAGGACGCGTGCGCCGGGCCGCGCCTCGCCCGAGCGCCCCGCAATGCCCTGGGAAACGCGCATGCCAGGGCCCTGCAGCATGCGTTGCAGGGCTGACGGCAGGGGGCGCTCGGGCTTGCGGCTGCCGGGTGGGTGGGTGTCTCCCTCGCCGGGAGGGTGATGGGGCGGAGGCATGGCGGGTGCATCTCAGGCAAAGAGACCATGCAGGTACCAGTGCATCGAGGGGGCAGGATCGTCCTGGGCAGGGCCGCCGGTGTCTGGATCGGCTGCTCGGGAGGCCAGGGCCAGGTCTCCTCGGGCACGAAAGATCCACAGCAGCTGGCCCTGGGGATTGCGCGCCAGGTAGTAGTCCCGCTGCACCTGGGGAGCTTGGCCGCCGTGCTCCTGCGCAAGCGCCCGGCCTGGCCAGCCCCACCATCCGCCTTCGACCCGCTGCGGTCCCAGCAGCAACTGCAGCTCGCCCTGGTAGGCGGGGCGCTCCTGCTGGCTGAGCAGGCGCAGCGGGGGCTCCAGCAGCCAGCTGGGCTGGGGGCCGGGCCAGGCGCTAGCTGGGCTGCCAAGGGCGGCCATCCTGGCAGGGGATGCCGCGTTGCCCAGGAATGTGTCCGTGCCACGCGAGGCCTCCTCGCCAGTAGAGGCCGGGGCCGTGGTGCTGCCGCCCCACGGGGCCCAGGTCTGCATGGCTTCGGGGCGGGCGTCGGCCTGCGGCCGGCTCTGGCAGACCTGGGCCGGGCCCAGGCGCACGGCACAGCGCTGCAGCAGCAGGCTCAGGGGTTCGCGGGCCGGCGCCCGGGCCTGCTCGTCCAGGCGCAGGTCGCTGTTGGGCGGGCGCAGGGGCTCGATGCGATCCACCCACAGCCGCAGCTCGGCCACGGGCGCGGGCAGGGCCAACTGGGCCAGATGCTCACGCAAAAGGCCTTGCAGGTGCTCGAAGCTGCGGGTGAGTTCGGCGCTGCGCAGCAGCAGCTCGCCACCGGGTGGGCAGTCGCGGGCCCGCATGGCATCGTGCTGCCAGCCCAGGCGCAGGCTGCTCAGGCCGGCATGGTGACCGCTGAGCCAGGCGCAGCAGCTGCGCAGCAGGCTCTCGGCATGCGGCATCAGGGCGGGTGCATCGTCCAGGCGCCAGGGCAGCTCCAGCCTGGCCTCGAAGCGCTCGGGCAAGCGGACCCACTCATGCGCCTGTCGCAGCTCGCCATAGGCCCGATCCAGGGCCAGGAGGAGTTCAGCGCCGAAGCGTCGCGCCAGACCGGCCCGCGGCAGGCGGCGGACATCTCCCAGGCGCCGGCAGCCCAGCCGGGCCAGCATGGCGGACTGAACCTGCACGGCGCTGAGACAGGGCAGGGGCAGGGCATCCAGCAAGGGGGACAGCGGCCGGGTCAGGCCATTGAGCCGCCCGCCGCGGGCCAGTGCCAGGGCGGCCAGGGCATTTGGTGCCCAGGCCATGGCGGGGGATTCACCAGGTGCACTGGCGTCCAGCAGCCCCAGGGCCCGGCCTTCGCGCTGGATGCGCTCATGCAGGCTTCGCAGGCCGCCGAACAGACGCAGGCAGCTGGACAGCTCCAGCAGCACCGCTTCCTCCAGCAGACAGACCCGCGGGGTGAACTGCAGCGCCCACCAGGCCAGTTGCTGCTGCGGGCTGGGCCGGCCCGGGCCGGCCTGCGCGGGGTCCACCTGGGGCAGCAGGGCCAGCCAATGCGGGGAGCGCGGGGCCGGGGCATGAGGCCGGGGCATGAGGCCGGGACTGGATCGCGGGCCTTCGGGAGGGCGTCCCTTGCCCGCCTCCTCAGGCTTCAGCCCTGGGCTGCTGCTGGGCTCAGGGGCGGGGAAGCCCTGGACATCGGGCCTGTCAGGCCCCGGGCCTCGGGTGTGGCGGAGGGGGCTCATGCGCTCGTCTCCTGCGCCAGGGACAGGGCCGGCGACCAGGCGTGCTCGGTCGCGTCTCTCGCCCGGGCTGGTCCGGCGGCGCGCAGTGGCGCCACGCCCTGTCGCAAGCGGGCGGGCAGGCTCAGTTGCAGGCGCGGAGGCAGGCTGTGCAGCTGCAGGGGCTGGACCATGGCCGGCCCGCGGCGCTTGATCAGCAGGACCTCCAGCAGGCCTGGCGCCAGCCCCCGCGCAGCGGCCGGCTGGCTCAGGCGCAGGCGCAGGGGCGCGGCCGAGGACTGGGCCGCCGCGCAGTCCGGCCGCATCAGGAAGATGGGCGCGGGGGAGTTCAGGGCCGCCGCCTGCAGGCGCCGGATCTGCTCAGGCCGGGCGCCGTCCAGCCAGGCCAGCACCGCTGCAGCCGACTGGGACTTGATGGCCTGCTCGGTCACCCACAAGGCCTGGTGCAGCGCCTGCTGCCCGGACGGGTGCCGTCCCTGATGCTGCCCTTGATGCCGCCCCCCGGGTGTCTGGCGCCGGCCCTCAGGCGCGTCGCCCGAGGCATCGTCCGGAGCCGTCTTGATCCACACCCACTGTGCCGCGTCCAGTCCCAGGTCCTGCAGGCCCGGGCCATGGGGTACGAAGGGCGGAGCGATCAGCAGCACAGGCGGCACTGCTCGGGATGCCTCGCCCGGTGCGGTGGCAAAAAGCCCACGCAGCCCCGGTGCCAGCAGGCGCCACTCCGCATGCTGGCCCGCAGGCTGCAGGATCTCGCACAGGGACTGGCTGGGCCAGCCGCCGCCCGGCAACTCGGCGTCAAGGGCCGCAAAACCGCTGCGGAGGGTGCTGCTTTGGCAGCGCCCCAGACTCCCTGCCTGCCACAGCCGCCCCTCCCGCAGCAGCGGGTGGTCCAGCAGGGCAGCACGGGCGTCGGGCGAGGCGGCAGGCATGGGGTTGATGCAATGGGTACTGTATGAAAAAACAGTATATGGCTTGCCGCCAGGATGTCCAGATGGCGGGACTTGTGCGCAGGCCGTACTGACCAGGCGCAAACCCCCACGAATTTGGGGGGATGAAGCCCAGGGTCCTCTGTCATGGTGTGATCACACTTGCATAATCAGGGAAAACCCGAAAAGGCTGGAGGGGGACTGATCACATGACTCAGCCCAAGGATTTCTGCGTGTCCACTGCCGTTCCTTCCGTTCCCGCCGCCTGGGCCGTTCCGCCTGTTTCCGGGGGGGCGCCTGCCGCCCTGTCCGTGGCGGAGGGGGGCTTCTCCTTTTCCAGTCCGGCCACTGCGTCTGGCGTGGCTTCCCCGCTTTTTCTGGGGCCTGCCGAGCGCCTGACCGAACGGCTCTGGCTGCGTGCCCCCCAGGCGGCGGACCTGCTGGCCCTGCATGCGTTCCACGCCGACCCAGCTACTCACCGCTACAACCCCGCCGGCTGTCTGCATGCACTGGCGGACATGGAGGCCGAACTGGAGCGCTGGTTGCTGCACTGGCAGCACCACGGTTTCGGCTACTGGCTGGTCTGCCGGCGTGCGCAGCCACAGGAGGTGCTGGGGGTGGGCGGCATCATGCGCAAGCGCATTGACGGCCAGCAAGCCATGAATCTCCATTTCCGCTTCCGTCCTCAGGTATGGCGGCAGGGCTATGCGGCCGAGACCTCCTGCGCCGCTCTGGCCATGGCCTTTGAGCAGTTGCACGAAGCCGAGGTGCTGTCCGTCGTGCGGCCGGCCAACCAGCCCGCACGCAGGACCCTGGAGCGGGCCGGCCTGCGCCTGATCGGGGCCTGGGGGGATGTGCCGGGCCAGGCGGCCAGCCTGATCTACGAGATGAACGAGGGTTGCTACATGGAGCAGCGCGCCGCCGGACGCTGTTGCCAACCCCAGGGGCGCTAGCATCCCCAACCTGACAAGCAGGGGCTGGAAGGGCCTGTTTTCCTGGAGGAGACCCGGATGAGCCACGCCTCGGCCGAGATGCAGGCCTATTACGCAGGTCGTGCGGCCTACTATGACGCCGTCTACCAGAAGCCCGAGAGAGCGACTGACATCGCCTACTTGCGCACTCACCTGCCCGAGCGCCTGGGTGGCCGCGATCTGCTGGAGATCGCCTGCGGCACCGGCTACTGGACGCAAGACCTGGCCCCGGCGGCGCGCCGCATGGTGGCCACGGACTACACGGCCGAGCCCCTGGCCCTGGCCCGGCAGCGTCCGGGCGTGGAGTCAGTGCAGTTTGAGCAGGCTGATGCCTACGCGCTGCCCGCGCAACTGGGCCGCTTCGACGCCGCCTTTGCCGGCCTGTGGTTCTCCCATGTGCCCGTGGAAGCGCGCGAGGCTTTCCTGGCGTCCCTGCATGCGCGGCTGAAGCCGGGCGCCCGCGTGCTCTGGATAGACAACCACGAGCGCCAGTGCCAGGACTTCCCCATTGCCGAAACCGACGCGCGCGGCAACACCTACCAGCACCGCCCCCTGCGCGATGGCAGCGTGCACCGGGTGCTGAAGAACTTCCCGACGCAGGACGAGCTGCAGGCCCTGGTGGCCGGCGTGTCGAGCCGTTCGCGCTACCAGCGCCTGGACAACTTCTGGCTGTTCGAATATGAGCTCGAATGCGAGTTCGAAGGCGCGCAGTGATGCGCAATCAAGCGCAATCAGGCGCAATGAATCACAGTGATGGGCCAGATCCTCGTGGCCGTCCCGCGCCGCCGGAAGACAGCTCCTTGAGCCCGTAAAGGCGTTGCGCCTGGGGGCCAGGGGGAGCCAGCGATCAAGCCTGCGCCTGCGCTCGATCAGGCTGCGCATCCAGGGCGCTGGCAGCATCGCGGCGCAGGAGCCCGATGCCAGGTCTCCGACGCCCGTCGATCAGGGCCGGTAGCGCCGCAGCCCCTCGAGATCCAGTACGCGCAGGCCGCCGTAGTCCACCGCGATCAGCTGGCGCTCCTGCAGGTGCTTCAGCGCCTCGTTCACCCGCTGGCGCGAGAGTCCCACCAGCCGCGCCAGCTCCTGCTGGGTGATGCGCAGCATGCCGCCCACGCCGGGGTAGAGCAGGGGGTTGAAGAGGGCGGCGAGGTTGCGGGCCACGCGCAGGTCGGGGTCGGAGATGCGGTCGATCTCGCGCGCCGCGATGAACTGCCCCAGGCGCTCGTTGAGCTGGTTCAGCACGAAGCGGTTGAACGCGAGGCTGGTCTCGAGCAGGGTGTGGAAGGTCTCGATGGGCAGGCCGGCCACCGTGCTCTTGCGCAGGGCCTGGATGTTGTAGCGGTAGACCTCGCGCTTGAGCAGGGTGCCCTCGCCGAACCAGCCGCCGGGCGGTACGCCGGTGAAGGTGATGGACTGCGCGGCGGCGTCGTCATTGCTCATTTTCAAGAGACCGTCGACCACGCCGAACCAGAAGTTGGCCGGCTTGCCGATGCGGCAGACCCGCTCGCCCACCTCTGCCTCGCCGATCTGCAGTTGCGCGATGGCGAGCTGGCGATGCGCGTCATCGAGCACCCGTAGCCACGGGATGGCGGCCAACTCGCTGGCGCTGGCGGCGCGGGCGCGCTGGCGCAGGGTCAGGTGTTGCGGGAGGGTGGCCGGCAGGGGCAGTTCGTGCAGGGGGCTGGTGCGCATGGTCCCGTATTCATCGCCGCTGCGCATGACAGGAGCCTGACGCGACCGTGTCAAAGCCCCCCGGGAAAACGCCCGGTGTGATTTCCAGCAAATGTCGTTGCAGCGACAACACGGCGTCAAAGTAAAGGTCTAGCATTGCAGCCAACAAAGTCGGGCGAGCGCCATCCAGGCGACGACCCGGATATCAGGAGACAAAGGTGAGCAGTTCTGCGGCGACGACCTTTCCCCGGCTCTTGCTGGCCCATGCGCAGCAGCGTCCCCAGGACGCGGCCTTGCGTGAGAAGGAATACGGCATCTGGCAAAGCTTCAGCTGGCGAGAGCTGGCCGACATGGTCAAGGCCCTGGCCCATGGCCTGCACCAGGCGGGCGTGGAGCGCGGCCAGCACCTGGTGGTGGTGGGCGAGAACCGGCCACGCCTCTATGCCAGCATGTTGGCGGCCCAGAGCCTGGGCGCTATCCCGGTGCCGCTGTACCAGGACGCGGTGGCCGCGGAGTTCGTCTACCCGCTCAACAACGCCGAGGTGGCCTACGCCATCGTCGAGGACCAGGAGCAGGTGGACAAGCTGCTGGAGGTCCGCGAGCAATGCCCGCAGCTGCGCCACATCTGGTTCGACGACCCGCGGGGCCTGCGCAACTACGATGAACACGGGCTCAACCCGCTGGATGCGCTGATTGCGGCGGGCGAGGCCGAAGGCCGCGCCCACCCGCAGCTCTTCGACCAGTGGGTGGAGGCGGGCCAGCCCTCGGACGTGGCGGCCATGTTCTTCACCTCCGGCACCACGGGCAACCCCAAGGGCGTGGTCCACACCCATGCCACCCTGATTGACCGCGCCATGGCCGGCGCCCGCTTCGACAAGCTCGGCCCGCACGAGGAAGTGCTGGCCTACCTGCCGCCGGCCTGGATAGGCCAGAACATCTTCAGCTACGCGCAGTGGCTGGCCTGCGGCTATGTGGTGAACTGCCCGGAATCGGCCAGCACGGTGTCCATCGACCTCAAGGAGATCGGCCCCACCTACTACTTCGCGCCGCCGCGGGTCTTCGAGGGCCTGCTGACCACGGTGATGATCCGCATGGAAGATGCCTCGGCCCTCAAGCGCGGGCTCTTCCATCGCGCCATGGCCCTGGCCCGGCGCGTGGGCCCCACGCTGATGGACGGCAAGCCCGTGGGCCTGCTGGACCGCCTCCAGTACGCCCTGGGCGACGTGCTGATCTACGGCCCGCTGCGCAATACCCTGGGCTTCTCGCGCGTGCGGGTGGCCTACACGGCGGGCGAGGCCATCGGCCCCGACCTCTTCAGCTTCTACCGCTCCATCGGCATCAACCTCAAGCAGCTCTACGGCTCCACCGAGACCGCCGTGTTCGTCTGCCTGCAGCCCGACCACGAAGCCCGGGCCGACACCGTGGGCGTGCCCATCGACGGCGTGGAGATCAAGCTGGCCGACTCGGGCGAGATCCTGGTGAAGTCGCCGGGCCTGCTCAAGGGCTACTACAAGAACGACGCGGCCACCGCCGAGGTGCTGACGCCCGAGGGCTGGTACCACACGGGCGACGCCGGCTTCATCGACGCCCACGGACACCTGAAGATCATCGACCGCGCCAAGGACGTCGGCCGCATCGTGGGCGGTGCCAACGACGGCGCCATGTTCGCGCCCAAGTACGTGGAGAACAAGCTCAAGTTCTTCTCGCACATCAAAGAAGCCGTGGCCTTCGGCGACCGCCGCGACCGCGTCTGCGCCTTCATCAACATCGACTTCGAGGCCGTGGGCAACTGGGCCGAGCGCCGCAACCTGCCCTACGCCGGCTACACCGACCTGGCGGCCAAGCCCGAGGTCTACGAGCTGATCAAGGGCTGTGTGGAGCAGGTCAACGCCGACCTCGCGCAGGACGCCCTGCTGGCCGGCAGCCAGATCACCCGCTTCCTGATCCTGCACAAGGAGCTGGACGCCGACGACGGCGAGCTGACCCGCACCCGCAAGGTCCGCCGCGGCGCCATTGCCGAGAAGTACGGCGTGCTGATCGACGCGCTCTACGAGGGCCGGACCAGCCAGTTCATCGAGACGGCGGTCAAGTTCGAGGACGGCCGCAGTGGCAAGGTCTCGGCGGACCTGAAGATCGTCGACACCCGGACCTTCCCCGCCGTGGGCCGCGCGGCCTGATCACGCGACGCCAAGAAAGCACAAGGCATGAGCACGAGCAGCAGCAAGAAGATCGGCGACGTGATCCTCGAGGTCAGGAACATCTCCCTGGCCTTCGGCGGGGTGAAGGCCCTGACCGACATCAGCTTCAACGTCCGCGAGCACGAGATCCGTTCCATCATCGGCCCCAACGGCGCGGGCAAGAGTTCCATGCTCAACTGCATCAACGGGGTCTACCACCCCACGCAGGGGCAGATCAGCTTCAAGGGCCAGACCTTCAAGCACATGAACTCCCGCCAGGTGGCGGAGATGGGCATCGCCCGCACCTTCCAGAACCTCGCGCTCTTCAAGGGCATGAGCGTGCTGGACAACATCATGGCCGGCCGCACCCTGCACATGAAGAGCAACCTCTTCCAGCAGGCCTTCCGCAACCCCTTCGGCTTCAGCAAGGCCGAGGCGGAAGAGGTGGCGCAGCGCGAGAAGGTCGAGCGCATCATCGACTTCCTCGAGATCCAGCCCTTTCGCAAGACCCCGGTGGGCCGCCTGCCCTACGGCCTGCAGAAGCGCGTGGACCTCGGGCGTGCCCTGGCCATGGAGCCCCAGGTGCTGCTGCTGGACGAGCCCATGGCCGGCATGAACGTGGAGGAGAAGCAGGACATGTGCCGCTTCATCCTGGACGTCAACGACGAGTTTGGCACCACCATCGTGCTGATCGAGCACGACATGGGCGTGGTGATGGACATCTCCGACCGCGTGGTGGTGCTGGACTACGGCAAGAAGATCGGGGATGGCATTCCCGATGAAGTCCGCGCCAACGAAGACGTCATCCGAGCCTATCTCGGAACCTCGCACTGAAGGACCACAGCGATGGGATTCCTCATTGAAACCGTGTTCGGCGGCCTGATGACAGGCATGCTGTACTCCCTGATCGCCCTGGGCTTCGTGCTGATCTTCAAGGCCTCGGGCGTCTTCAACTTCGCCCAAGGAGCGATGGTGCTCTTCGCGGCCCTGGCCATGGCGCGCTTCTCGGAATGGATCCCCAAGTGGCTGGGCTTCGACAACCCGGTGCTGGCCAATGTGCTGGCCTTTGCCGCGGCCTGCGCGGTGATGGTGGCGGTGGCCTGGGCCATCGAGCGCTTCGTGCTGGGCAAGCTGGTCAACCAGGAAGGCATCACGCTCTTGATGGCCACGCTGGGCATCACCTACTTCCTCGAAGGCCTGGGCCAGACCCTGTTCGGCTCGGACATCTACAAGATCGACATCGGCCTGCCCAAGGACCCGCTCTTCCTCTTCGAAAAGACCTTCGAGGGCGGCGTGCTGGTCAACAAGGAAGACCTGGTCGCGGCCCTGATCGCCGCCGGCCTGGTGGCCCTGCTGGCGCTCTTTTTCCAGAAGACGGCCACCGGCCGCGCCCTGCGTGCGGTGGCGGATGACCACCAGGCGGCGCAGTCCATCGGCATCCCGCTCTCGCGCATCTGGATCATCGTCTGGAGCGTGGCGGGCTTCGTGGCGCTGGTGGCCGGCATCATCTGGGGCTCCAAGCTGGGCGTGCAGTTCTCGCTGTCCCTCGTGGCGCTGAAGGCGCTGCCGGTGGTGATCCTCGGCGGGCTGACCTCGGTGCCGGGCGCCATCATCGGCGGCCTGCTGATCGGGGTGGGTGAGAAGGTCTCGGAGGTCTATCTGGGCCCGCTGCTGGGCGGCGGCATCGAGATCTGGTTTGCCTATGTGCTGGCCCTGGTGTTCCTGCTGGTGAGGCCGCAGGGGCTCTTCGGCGAGAAGATCATCGACCGCGTCTGAGCGACAAGAACAAGAAAGCAGGAGAACCCCATGCTCTACCGCGAGAACGGCCAGTTCAAGACGAGCTACAGCGCCGACAGCCAGATCTTCCCCATCCGCCAGGACGCCATCTTCATCGTGCTGCTGCTGGCGGTGGCCTTCATCGGCGTGCCCATGCTGGCCTCGGAATACCTCTTCCGCGCCATCCTCATCCCCTTCCTGATCCTGGCCCTGGCGGCCCTGGGCCTGAACGTGCTGGTGGGCTACTGCGGGCAGATCTCGCTGGGCACCGGCGCCTTCATGGCCGTAGGGGCCTATGCGGCTTACAACTTCCATGTGCGCATCGAGGGCCTGCCCCTGGTGCTGTCCCTGCTGGGCGGCGGCTTCTGCGCCACGCTGGTGGGCGTGTTCTTCGGCATTCCCTCGTTGCGCATCCGCGGGCTCTACCTCGCGGTGGCGACGCTGGCCGCGCAGTTCTTCTGCGACTGGGCCTTCCTGCGCATCAAGTGGTTCACGAATGACTCGAGCTCGGGCAATGTCTCGGTCTCGGATCTGCAGGTCTTCGGCCTGCCCATCGACTCCCCAGTGCAGAAGTACCTGTTCTGCCTCAGCGTGCTGGCGCTCTTCGCGCTGCTGACCAAGAACCTGGTGCGCTCAGCCGTGGGCCGCGAATGGATGGCCATGCGCGACATGGACGTGGCGGCCAGCGTGATCGGCATCCGCCCGGTCTACGCCAAGCTCAGCGCCTTCGCTGTGTCCAGCTTCATCGTGGGCGTGGCCGGCGCGCTGTGGGGCTTCGTGCACCTGGGCTCCTGGGAGCCGGCCGCCTTCTCCATCGACCGCAGCTTCCAGCTGCTGTTCATGGTGATCATCGGCGGTCTGGGCTCGATCTCCGGCGCCTTCTTCGGCGCGGCCTTCATCATCGTGCTGCCCATCCTGCTGAACCAGATCCCGCACTGGCTGGGCATCCCGCTGGGCACCGAGACGGCCTCGCACCTGGAGTTCATGATCTTCGGCGCGCTGATCGTCTTCTTCCTGATCGTCGAGCCGCACGGCATCGCGCGCTTGTGGGCCACCGCCAAGGAAAAGCTGCGGCTCTGGCCCTTCCCCCATTGATCACACCGCTTCAAAACAGCACCACGAGTGCAAACGCCAAGGAGACAGGCACCATGTTGAAACTGAAGTCGCTTGCAGTCGCCGCCACCGTTGTGTCGGCATGTCTGGCCGGGCTGTCCACCTCGGTGGCCGCAGCCGATGCCAAGGAGCAGTTCTTCCCCGTGCTGGTGTACCGCACCGGCGCCTACGCCCCCAACGGCACGCCCTGGGCCAATGGCTATGTGGACTACCTCAAGCTGATCAATGCCAAGGGCGGCATCAACGGCGTGAAGATCACCTTCGAGGAATGCGAGACCGGCTATGCCACCGACCGCTCGGTGGAGTGCTATGAGCGCCTGAAGGGCAAGGGCGCGACGCTGTTCCAGCCACTCTCGACCGGCGCCACCTTCGCGCTGACCGAGAAGGCGCCCGTGGACAAGATCCCCCTGATCACCGCCGGCTACGGCCGCAGTGAAAGCCAGGACGGCGGCGTCTTCAAGTGGAACTTCCCCCTGCTGGGCACCTACTGGGTGGCGGCCGACGTGCTGCTGCAGCACGTGGTCAAGAAGGAAGGCGGCTGGGACAAGATCAAGGGCAAGAAGATCGCCCTGGTCTATCACGACAGCCCCTACGGCAAGGAACCCATCCCCCTGCTGCAGGAGCGTGCCAAGCTGCATGGCTTCGAGCTGCAGCTGCTGCCGGTGACGGCCCCGGGCGTGGAGCAGAAGGCCACCTGGCTGCAGGTGCGCCAGAGCCGGCCGGACTTCGTCTTCCTGTGGGGCTGGGGCGTGATGAACTCCACCGCGCTGAAGGAAGCGCAGGCCACCGGCTATCCGCGCGAGAAGATGTACGGCGTCTGGTGGGCCGGCGCCGAGCCGGACGTCAAGGACGTGGGCGATGGTGCCAAGGGCTACAGCGCCGTGACCATGCAGCATGGTGCGGAGCCGCAGTCCAAGGTCGCACAGGACATCCTCAAGGAGCTGCACGGCAAGGGTCAGGGCACGGGGCCGAAGGAAGAAGTGGGCCAGGTGCTGTACATGCGCGGCCTGCTGTCCGCGGCCATGGGCGTGGAAGGCGTGCGCCGCGCGCAGGAGCGCTTCGGCAAGGGCAAGGTCATGACCGGCGAGCAGGTCCGTTGGGGCCTGGAGAACCTGGCCCTGGACCAGAAGAAGCTCGATGCCCTGGGCCTGGCCGGCGTGATGCGCCCGGTCTCGACCTCCTGCGCCGACCACATGGGCGCCAACTGGGCCCGCGTGCACAGCTGGGATGGCAAGAAGTGGAACTTCGTCAGTGACTGGTACCAGGCGGATGAGCAGATCATCAAGCCGCTGGTCAAGAGCACGGCGGACAAGTACGCCGCCGAGAAGAAGCAGCAGCGGAGGACGCCAGAAGACTGCCAGTCCTGATCGGACTGGCCGCCTTCCGGCGGGGCCGGAGTTCCTGTGAGCGCCCACCCCATCCCCGTCCTCCAGGAGGGCGGGGGAATGGACCAGCCCCTACCGACTTCGTCGGCCCCCTCAAGGGGGCGCGCCCGCAGGCTCGGCAAAGCCGAATCCTCGGGCGCCGCTTGGCTAGCACGTGACCTGCGGTGCGGGTGCCGTGTGCAAGCATGGAGAACTGAAATGAGCAATGTGCTTCTGAACGTCAATGGCATCGAGGTGATCTACAACCATGTGATCCTCGTGCTCAAGGGCGTGTCGCTGCAGGTGAAGGAAGGTGGCATCGTGGCCCTGCTGGGCGGCAATGGCGCGGGCAAGACGACCACGCTGCGCGCGGTCTCCAACCTGCTGGAGGGCGAGCGGGGCGAGGTGACCAAGGGCTCGATCGAGCTGCGCGGCGAACGCATCGAGAAGCTCTCCACCGCCGAGATGGTCAACCGCGGCGTGGTGCAAGTGATGGAAGGGCGGCACTGCTTCGCCCACCTGAGCATCGAGGAGAACCTGATGACCGGCGCCTACACGCGGCGCGACGGCAAGGTCGCTGTGCAGCAGACACTGGAGAAGGTCTACAACTACTTCCCCCGGCTCAAGACGCGCCGCAGCAGCCAGGCGGCCTACACCTCGGGCGGGGAGCAGCAGATGTGCGCCATCGGCCGCGCGCTGATGGCCAACCCGAAGATGGTGCTGCTGGACGAGCCCTCCATGGGCTTGGCCCCGCAGATCGTCGAGGAGGTCTTCGAGATCGTGAAGGACCTCAACAGCAAGGAGGGCACGACCTTCCTGCTGGCCGAGCAGAACACCAATATGGCGCTGCGCTACGCCGACTACGGCTACATCCTGGAGAACGGGCGTGTGGTGATGGACGGCGAGGCCAAGGGCCTGCGTGAGAACGAGGACGTCAAGGAGTTCTACCTGGGCATGGGCGGTGGTGACCGCAAGAGTTTCAAGGACGTCAAGAGCTACAAGCGCCGCAAGCGCTGGTTGGCGTGAACCACCCCCTACCGGCTTCGCCGGCCCCCTCAAGGGGGCAACACCGGCCGCCCGGCAGAGCCGGATCGGCGGTGTTCGCGCGGGGCGAGCGCCGGCTGCGCCGAGCGCTCTTTGCATGGAGCGAGGTGACTTGCCATGAGTGATGAGAGCTGGGGATTTGCGCTGCCGGCCTTCAAGCCGGAGGAGGCGCTGCAGAAGCTGCGGCGGGATCTGCGCGAGCTGGGGCTCACGGAGCGGGAAGGGCGCTTCGAGCGGCGGGGCACGGCCATCGCCCGGGCGGCGGTGGACGGCTCGACGCTGAAGGTGGCGCTGGTGAAGCGGCCGGCCCGCACGCCCGAATGGAACGAGAAGACGGTCAGGGACAGCGCGCAGCTGCGTGACTTCCTGGCCCTGGTGAAGAAAAACCTCTCTGGCTGGAGTGATGCCGATGAGTGAGTTCTACGACAGCCTCGAAGTCCGCGACCCGCAGTTGCGCGAGGCCGCGCTGATGGCCGCGTTGCCACGGCAGGTGGCGCAGGCGCAGGCGAACACGGTGGCCTATGCGGAGCTGCTGGCGGGCGTCGATGCGGCCAGCATCGATTCCCGCGCGGCCCTGGCCCGGTTGCCGGTCACGCGCAAGTCCGAGCTGCTGGCGCGTCAGCAGGCGGTGCGCGCCGCGGGTGGCGATGCCTTCGGCGGCTTCTCGGCCATCGGCTGGGGCGTGGCTCGGCGGGTGTTCCAGTCGCCCGGCACGATCTATGAGCCTGAGGGGGCGAAGCCCGACTACTGGCGCATGGCCCGCGCCCTGCACGCGGCGGGCCTGCGCGGCGGCGAGTTGCTGCACAACAGCTTCAGCTACCACCTGACCCCGGCCGGCTCCATGATGGAAGGTGGCGCCCATGCCCTGGGCTGCACGGTCTTCCCGGGCGGCGTGGGCAATACCGAGCTGCAGCTGCAGGCCATGGCGGAGTTGCGGCCCACCGGCTACATCGGCACACCCAGTTTCCTCAAGATCCTCGTCGAGAAGGCCACGGAGTCCGGACAGGCGCTGAGCCTGCGCAAGGCCATGGTCAGCGGCGAAGCCTTCCCCTCGGCCCTGCGGGACTGGCTGCTGGGGCGCGGCATCGCCGGCTACCAGTGCTATGCCACGGCCGACCTCGGCCTCATCGCCTACGAGACCCCGGCCCGCGAAGGCCTGGTGCTGGACGAGGGCGTGATCGTCGAGATCGTGCGCCCGGGCACTGGCGATCCGGTCGCGGAGGGCGAGGTCGGCGAGGTGGTGGTGACCACGCTGAACCCCGACTACCCGCTGATCCGCTTCGGCACCGGCGACCTCTCCGCGCTGATGCCTGGCCACTGTCCCACGGGCCGCAGCAATGCCCGCATCAAGGGCTGGATGGGCCGCGCGGACCAGAGTGCCAAGGTGCGCGGCATGTTCGTGCATGCCGGGCAGGTGGGCGAGGTACTCAAGCGCTTCCCCCAGCTGGGCCGCGGACGCCTGGTGGTGGAGGGCGAACTGGCCCAGGACCGCATGAGCCTGCAGGTGGAGCTGGCCTCGGTGCCCGAGGGCCTCGGGGCGCAACTGGTGTCGGCGCTGCGCGACGTCACCAAGCTGCGTGGCGAGGTGCAGTTCGTGCCGCCCGGCAGCCTGCCCAACGACGGACGGGTGATCGAGGACCGCCGCAAGTTCGACTGATCATGCGCCAGCGGGCTTCTGGCCGTCCCGGGTGTGCATTAGGAAGCCACATCCGTAGTTTCCGATGTGCGGATCAGCAGCGGCTCAACTAGCATGGCGCTGCCCCTGGCCACAAAAAAGGAGACAGCCATGCGAACCCGCCCGACCGCCCTCGGCATGATCACCCTAGCCAGCCTGATGGCGCTGCCTCTGGCCGCCCGGGCTGAGTACCCTGAGAAGCCCATCACCATCGTCGTGCCCTTCTCGGCCGGCGGCCCCACCGACAAGGTGGCCCGCGACCTCGCCGAGTCCCTGCGCAAGACGCTCAACGCCACCCTGGTGATCGAGAACGTCGGCGGTGCCGGCGGCACCCTGGGCGCCACCAAGGTTGCCAAGGCCGCCCCGGATGGCTACACGGTGCTGCTGCACCACATCGGCATGGCGACCTCGCCAGCGCTCTACCGCAACCTGCAGTACAAGACCCTGGACGACTTCGAATACCTGGGCCTGATCAACGAGGTGCCCATGACCCTGGTGGCCAAGCCCACCATGGCTGCCGCGAACTACGCCGATCTGGCCAAGTGGATCGCCGCCAACAAGGAGAAGGTCAATCTGGCCAATGCCGGCCTGGGCTCGGCCTCCCACCTGTGCGGCCTGCTGTTCCAGAGCACCATCAAGATCGACATGACCACCGTGCCGTACAAGGGCACCGGCCCGGCCATGACGGACCTGATCGGTGGCCAGGTGGACATCATGTGCGACCAGACCACCAACACCAGCTCGCAGATCGAGGGCGGCAAGATCAAGGCCTATGCCGTGACCTCCACCAAGCGCCTGAGCAGCCCGGCCCTGGCCAAGCTGCCCACCCTGGACGAGCTGGGTCTCAAGGGCTTCAGCGTGGCCATCTGGCACGGGCTCTATGCGCCCAAGGGCACGCCCAAGCCGGTGCTGGACAAGCTCAACGCCGGCCTCAAGAAGGCCCTGCAGGACCCGGACCTGCACAAGCGCCAGGAGGCGCTGGGAGCGGTGATCGTGCAGGACACCCGTGTCAATCCCGCCGAGCACAAGAAGTTCGTGACGGATGAGATTGCCAAGTGGGGCACGGTGATCAAGGCCGCTGGTCAGTACGCCGACTGAGCCGTTCGCTCCGGGCGGGCGGCGCCGCGCCGCGCCGCCTGGCGTATGCTCGCGTCGGTCCGGTTGAGGCTCTCGCCGCAGCCGTCTGATGGTCCTCTTTCCCGCCCGTCCCGGGCCTGTTCCTGATGCCCTGTTCCCCTCACGTACCAGCTGCTGGCGTCTCGGCACTGCTGCCGCGTCGTGGCCTGCTGTGCCTGGGGCTGGCTGCGGCCGCGGCGCCGGTGTTCCGGGCTGATGCTGCCACGGCAGCCGTCACTGCAGCCGCAGCTGCTGCTGCCCCAGCGGCCAGCACTGCAGCGGGGCCAGACAAGCTGCTCCCGGCGCTGATCCCCGACGACGTGCTGCTGGACTACCAGCGCTTCCTGGCAGGCCGGGACCCGGTGGGCATCACTGATTTCAGTGGCCCGCATGCGCGCCGTGACGTGATTGAGGTCCTGCTGGTGCAGCAGGCCCTGGCCCGGCAGGACAACGAGCTGCGCCTGAGCCTCACGCCCATGCCCACCAGCCAGCGCCTGCAGGCCGAGCTGCGCTCCGGCCACGCCGCCTGCAGCGCGACCAGCTACTGGCGCGAGGACTTCCCCCAGGCCGACGGCCTGCTGTTCAGCGACCCCTTGCTGGAGGAAGGCGACTTCGAGGTCGGCTTCTACACCTCGGCGGACAACGAGAAGGCGCTTTCCGCCCGCAGCCTGCGCGATCTGCTGCCATTGCGCGTGCTCAGCAATCGCAGCTGGCGGGTGGACTGGCAGACCCTGGAGCAGCTGGGCTTCTCCGAGCTCCAGCATGTGGCCAGCTGGAACCTGATGCCGCGCATGGTGCAGCAGGGCCGGGCTGACCTGCTGCTGGCGCCGTTCCAGCCCACGCCGGACCTGTCCCTGATCGTGGAGGGCATACGCCTGGTCCCGGTGCCTGGCCTCAAGCTGCGCATGCGGGGCACGCGGCATTTCCTGATCTCCCGCACGCACCCTCTGGGGCCGCGGCTGCGCGCCCAGCTCAATGGCGGCCTGGCCCGCCTGAAGCAGCAGGGCCTGATCCGCCGCGCCTATGAGCAGAGCGGCTTCTTCAACGCCCGTGTGGCGGGGTGGACGCGGCTCTGAGCCTGCGAGGCAGGACTACCCTCAGGCCGGCAGTTCCACCAGCACGAACTGCTTGCGCACGGGCTCGAGCACCTCGAATTCACCACGAAAGCCGGGCGGGATGACGGCGCCCTCGCCGGGCCCGACCTCGGTGCGGCTGCCATCCTCGCCATGCAGACAGATGCGGCCTTCCAGCACGTGGAAATACTCCTGCGTGCCCGGCGCGAACTCGATGCGCCAGCGGCCCACCTCGCAGGCCCAGACGCCTGCGCTCATCGGGCCGGCCTCGTGCATCAGCCAGGTCTGGCGCTGCGGGGCACCTTCGACGCGACGGTCCTCGCGGGGCTGGTCCCATTGCGGGGCCAGGCCCTCGGTGCTGGCGATGGGGGTGATGCGGGGCGCGGTACTCACCGGGGGCGCTCCGTCTCAGGCCTCGGCCGCGGTACAGACCACGGCCAGCTTGTTGCCGTCCAGGTCGCGGAAGTAGGCGGCGTAGAAATTCGGTGCGTAGTCGCGCAGGCCCGGCTTGCCCTCGCAGCGGCCGCCAGCGGCCAGGGCGGCGGCATGCACGGCGTCCACCTGGGCGCGCGTGGCGGCGGCCAGGGCCAGCATGCTGCCGTTGCCCACGGTGGCAGGGGCGTCGTCGTAGGGCTTGCAGATCCAGAGGAAGGCCTTGGCATCGGGCGCGTCCGGGCCGTAGCCGCAGAACTCGTCGTCGGCATAGGTGCACTTGAGGCCCAGGGGGGCGAGGGTGGCGTCGTAGAAGCGCTTGGCGGTCGGGCGGTCGTTGCTGCCCAGGGTGGCGTAGGAAAGCATGGCGTGTCTTTCTGAAACGGGAAGAGGCGGGGAGGGGGTCAGGTCATGCGCAGGGGGATGGTGACCGGGCCGTCGTTGACCAGGTGCACCTGCATATCCGCACCGAACTCGCCGCATTGCACCAGCGGGTGCTGGCGGCGGGCGAACGTCAGGCAATGCTCGTAGAGATGCCGGCCCAGCTCGGCCGGCGCAGCGCCGATGAAGCTGGGGCGGTTGCCGCCGCTGGTGTCGGCCGCCAGGGTGAACTGCGAGACGATGAGCAGGCCGCCGCCCACGTCCTGGACGCTGCGGTTCATCTTGCCGGCTTCGTCGCTGAAGACGCGCAGCTTGAGCACCTTCTGGATCAGCTTCTCGGCGACGGCCTCGGTGTCATCGGGCTCGGCGCAGACCAGCATCAGGAAGCCGGCGCCGATCTGGCCCGTCACCCGGCCCTCCACCTCGACACGCGCCTCGCGCACGCGCTGCAGGATTGCGATCATGGGCCGATGCCCTCCGTGTCCTTGGGGTCGTTGAAGTGCGCCTCCACGTCCATGGGCAGCAGCTGGATGCTGGCGCGCAGGCCGGGCACGGCCTCCATCAGGGCGCGCTCCACGGCCCCGCGCTCGGCGGCGGCCTGGCCCAGGGACCAGTTCGAGGGCATGTGCATGTGCATGTCCACGTAGCGGCGCTGGCCCGAGACGCGGGTGGCGATGTGGTCGAAGCGCACCTGCTGGTGGCTGCAGCGTTCCAGGACGGCGTGGATGGCGGCCTGGCTCTCGGTGTCCAGGGCCTCGTCCATCAGGCCGGCGGCGGATTCCATCACCAGCAGCGCGCCCTCGCGCAGGATGTTCAGCGCCACCAGCACGGCGATCACCGGGTCCAGCCACAGCCAGCCGGTGGCCATCACGCCAATCAGGCCGGCCACCACGCCGATGGAGGTCCAGACGTCGGTGAAGAGGTGGCGGGCATCGGCCTCCAGGGCCATGGAGCGGTGCTCGCGGGCTTTCTTGAGCATGGCCCAGGCCAGGCCGCCGTTGAGCGCCGAGCTGACCAGGGACAGCACCATGCCCAGACCCAGTTGCTCCACCGGCTGCGGGCTCAGCAGCCGGTGCACGGCGGCCCAGATGATGCCGGCCGCGGCCGCGAAGATCAGCACGCCCTCGAAGCCGCTGGAGAAGTACTCGGCCTTGTGGTGGCCGAAGGGGTGGTCATCGTCAGGGGGGCGCTGGGCCACGGTCACCATGGCCAGGGCGAACATGGCGCCGGCCAGGTTGACCAGGGACTCCAGGGCGTCCGAGAGCAGGGAGACGGAGTCCGTCCAGTACCAGGCCCCGGTCTTCAGGGCGATGGTGACGGCGGCCACCGCGATCGAGAGCTTGAGGTAGCTGCTGACTTGCATGATGGGCTGGATTCTCGCTGCTGCCGGGCCTGTCTTTTTGCGATGCGAACGGTTCGCTTTTCGTGAACCCTGGGGCCACGCGGGCCAGGGGTGGCGGTCCTACAATCGCCGCGAGTTCCGCGGGCTCGCTTGTCTCTCCCGCGTCTTCCTGCCGAGCAGCACCATGAAGAACGATCCCGCCCTGCACACCGACGTGTCCCATATCGCCCCGCGCGAGAAGGCCGAGATCCTGTCCCAGGCGCTGCCCTACATCCGCAAGTTCCACGGCAAGACCATCGTGATCAAGTACGGCGGCAACGCCATGACCGACCCGGTGCTGCAGCAGGACTTCGCCGAGGACGTGGTCCTGCTCAAGCTTGTGGGCATGAATCCTGTGGTGGTGCACGGCGGCGGTCCGCAGATCGAGGAGTTGCTGGGCAAGCTGGGCAAGAAGGGCCACTTCATCCAGGGCATGCGCGTCACCGACAAGGAGACCATGGACGTGGTCGAGTGGGTGCTGGCCGGCGAGGTGCAGCAGGACGTGGTCGGCCTCATCAACGCCGCCGGTGGCAAGGCCGTGGGCCTGACCGGCCGTGACGGCGGCATGATCCGCGCCAGGAAGCTCAAGGTCCAGGACAAGGACGACCCCAGCAAGGAGCACGACATCGGCCAGGTCGGGGACATCGTCTCCATCGACCCCAGCGTGGTGAAGGCCTTGCAGGACGACCAGTTCATCCCTGTGGTCAGCCCCATCGGCTTCGGCGAGAACAACGAGAGCTACAACATCAACGCCGACGTCGTGGCCGCCAAGCTGGCCACCGTGCTGCAGGCCGAGAAGCTGCTGATGCTCACCAACATCCGCGGCGTGCTGGACAAGCAAGGCCAGCTGATGACGGAGCTGACGCCCAAGCGCATCGACGAGCTGGTGGCGGATGGCACCATCAGCGGCGGCATGATCCCGAAGATCGCTGGCGCCATCGACGCGGCCAAGAGCGGCGTGAATGCCGTGCACATCATCGATGGCCGGGTGCCGCACGCCATGCTGCTGGAGATCCTGTCTGACCAGGCCTACGGCACGATGATCCGCTCGCACTGAGCCCCGATGCGGCGCCCACCCCTGCGCCGCGCCGGCCGGGCCCGCCAGCATGGCGAGGGCCCGGTCTGGCTCTTCGACCTCGACAACACCCTGCACAACGCCTCGGACCGCGTGTTCGCAGCGCTCAATGTGGCCATGACGCGCTACATCGAGCAGCACCTGGGCGTCGACACCGACGAGGCCAACCGCCTGCGCCGCGTCTACTGGGCCCGCTACGGGGCCACGCTGACCGGCCTGGTGCGCCACCACGGCGTGGACGCCGCGGACTTCCTGGCCGAGACCCACGCGCTGCCCGGCATGGAGGCGCATCTGCACGGCCATGCCCATGACCTGGCGGCCCTGGCCCGCCTGCCCGGGCGCAAGTTCCTGCTGACCAACGGCCCCGGTGCCTACGCCTGGCGCGTGCTGCATGCCGTGGGCCTGGACCATGCCTTCGAAGGGGTGATCGCGCTGGAGCAGATGGCCATGTTTGGCCAACTGCGCCCCAAGCCGGACCGCCGCATGTTCCGTCATGTGCTGGCGCGCTTGCAGCTCAGGCCCGCGCGCTGCGTGCTGGTGGAGGACAGCCTGATGCACCAGAAGGCGGCCCGGTCCCTGGGCCTTCGCACGGTGTGGATCCAGCGCTGGACCAAGGCTTCCGTGCATGGCCCCGAGGCCCACCTGCCGCTGCGGCGGCGCCCGGTCTTTGTGGACCAGCGCGTGCACGGCCTGGGCGAGCTGAGATGGCGTGCACTTGTCCGCATTACGGCGAAGCCTGGCGGGGGTTTTCCATAGCCCCCTGATCGCCCGATGCCAAGGGCCTGTTTTTGACGGTAGCATCCGCCACGCAGAAGCAGCGGTGCGTCTGCCCCGCACAGCCGGGTACAGAAGAACGACAAGCCCATGTCATTGTTCAGCGTTCTGATCGTCGAAGACCAGGTCCGGTTCCGGGAAGCCTTCGAGAAATCCCTGTCCCAGGCCAGTGACATCCGTTTGCTGGGCATGGCGTCTGATCTGCAGCAGGGTCGACGGATGTTCGACCAGCTGCGGCCTGACGTGCTCCTGGTGGACCTGGACCTCCCTGGCGGCAGTGGCATCGAGCTCATCCGCCATGCAGCCCAGGCCCATCCCGATTGCGAGGTGATGGTGATCTCGGTCTTCGGTGATGAGCAGCATGTGCTGTCCAGCATCGAGGCCGGTGCCACCGGCTACCTGCTCAAGGACAGCCTGGCCCTGGACCTCCCCGACCAGTTGCGTGCCCTGCGCAGTGGTGGCAGCCCCATCAGCCCCGTTATCGCCCGCCGTCTGCTGCTGCGCCTGAACGCCGGCACCCAGCACCTGCATGGCCTGCCGCCCGAGACGGGCGCGGCGCCGTTGGACGAGAACGTCATCGCCCTGTCCGAGCAGGAATCCCGCGTGTTGCACCTGGCGGCCAAGGGCTTCACCTTCGACGAGATCGCGCAGTTCCTGCAGGTCTCGCCGCATACCGTCATGACCTATGTCAAGCGCATCTACCGCAAGTTGCAGGTGCGCTCCAAGGTCGAGGCCATCTACGAGGCGCGACGCCTGGGTTGGCTGCGCGACTGAAGGCTTCCCAAGCGCGGGCCTGAGATGGCCAAGGGCGCCGCGGGCCTGTGCCAGAATCCACAGCGCCATGCACGTCGCCGCCTCCCCCGATCTGGACCCCGAAGACCCTGCCGCCGGTGCCCCCGAAGCGGCAGCGCCCGAGCCCAAGCGCCGCACCCGTCCCAAGCCGGGCGAGCGCCGGGTGCAGATCCTGCAGACCCTGGCCAGCATGCTGGAGCAGCCGGGTGCCGAGCGCGTGACCACGGCCGCGCTGGCCGGCCGGCTGGAGGTCAGCGAAGCCGCGCTGTACCGCCACTTCGCCAGCAAGGCCCAGATGTTCGAGGGCCTGATCGAGTTCATCGAATCCAGCATCTACACCCTGCTGAACCAGATCAGTGAGCGCGAGGCCGCCGGCCTGGTGCAGGCGCAGCGCATCGTCTCGGTGCTGCTGCAGTTCGGCGAGCGCAACCCGGGCATGAGCCGGGTGATGGTGGGGGACGCCCTCGTCTACGAGAACGAGCGGCTGATCCAGCGCATGAATCTGTTCTTTGATCGCGTCGAGGCCACCTTGCGCCAGGTGCTGCGTCAGGCCGCCGAGGCCGATGGATCCGACACGCCGACGGTGCATGCCAACGCCCAGGCCTCGGTGCTGGTGAGCTTCATCATCGGCCGGCTGCAGCGCTATGCCCGCTCGGGATTCAAGCGCATGCCCACCGAGCAGCTGGATGTCGCCCTGGCCTTGCTGACGCGCTGAGTCCGTGGCCCGCGCGGGCTGCACTTCCCTCCTCATGCCCGGTCCGCCGGGACGACCGCCATGTCCACCGAAGCCCTTGCCCAGTTCCTGAACCGCGCGGAAAGCCTGCTGGCACGCGCGGAGTCACTGCTGCCACCAGCGCTGGGTGCGCCCGACTGGGCCGCCTCCAGCGCTTTCCGCTACCGACGCCGCCGCGGCGCGCCCGTGCTGGAGCCCGTGCGCCATGTGGCCACCATCCGCCTGGAGGCGCTGAAGGAGGTCGATGCCCAGAAAGAGCGCCTGCTGCAGAACAGCCGGCAGTTCGTGCAGGGGCGGCCGGCCAACAATGTGCTGCTGACGGGCGCGCGCGGGACGGGCAAGAGTTCGCTGATCAAGGCCGTGCTCAATGAATTCTCGGACCAGGGCCTGCGTCTCATCGAGGTCGACAAGGCCGACCTCGTTGACCTGCCCGATCTCGTCGACCTGGTGGCCGAGCGGCCCGAGCGCTTCATCATCTTCTGCGATGACCTCAGCTTTGAAGAAGGCGAGGCCGGCTACAAGGCGCTGAAGTCCATGCTGGACGGCTCCATCGCCGCCGCCAGCGACAACGTGCTGATCTACGCCACCAGCAACCGCCGCCACCTGCTGCCCGAGCAGATGCGCGACAACCTCGCGGCCAAGGTCGACGAAAACGGCGAGCTGCATCCGGGCGAGGCTATCGAGGAGAAGGTGAGTCTGTCCGAGCGCTTCGGGCTGTGGATCAGCTTCTATCCCTTCAGCCAGCAGGAGTACCTGGCCATCGCCGCGCAGTGGCTGCGGCATTTCGGCCTGGACGAGGCCGCCATCGCGGCCGCGCGCCAGCCGGCGCTGATCTGGGCCCTGGAGCGCGGCTCCCGCTCCGGTCGCGTGGCCTACCAGTTCGCCCGCGACCTGGCTGGGCGGGGTGGCCCGGGCTCCGCTGCCGCGGATGATGCAGCCCCGGCGCGCCCTGCCGCCATTCCTGACGATCTGGACCAGGCCTGACTCCCATGACGAATGACTCGACGACGAACAGCTACCCGCCCGACCGTGTCCCCGTGGACGTGGCCGTGGGCGTGCTGGTGCAGCGTGACGCGCAGGGCCGAGAGGCCGACTTCCTGCTGACCTCGCGCCCTGAGGGCAAGGTCTACGCGGGCTACTGGGAGTACCCCGGCGGCAAGCTGGAGGCTGGCGAGACCGTGGAGCAGGCTCTGCGCCGCGAGTTGCAGGAGGAGCTGGGCATCACCATTGGCGCGGCTCACCCGTGGAAGATCGAGGTGATGGACTATCCCCATGCCCGGGTGCGCCTGCACTTCTGCAAGGTCTATGACTGGCAGGGCGATTTCGAGATGCGCGAGGGCCAGCAGATGGCCTGGCAAGGCCTGCCGGTGAGGGTGCAGCCCGTGCTGCCGGGCACCATCCCCGTGCTGCAGTGGTTTGCCGCTGAGCGGGGCTTCCAGGGGGCTACTCACCATGGCTGAGTACACTGCCGCCATGGATTGGCTGGATCAGATCAAGTGGGACGAGCAGGGCCTGGTGCCCGTCATCGCCCAGGAGCGCGACACTGGCGACGTGCTCATGTTCGCCTGGATGAACCGCGAGGCCCTGCGCCTGACGGCGGAAAAGGGCGAGGCCGTCTACTGGAGCCGCTCGCGCCAGAAGCTCTGGCACAAGGGCGAGGAGTCCGGCCACATCCAGCAGGTGCACGAGATGCGCCTGGACTGCGACAGCGACGTCGTCCTGCTCAAGATCACCCAGCGCGGCCACGAGCCCGGCATCGCCTGCCACACGGGCCGGCACAGCTGCTTCTACCAGCGCCTGGACGGGCAACAGTGGACCGCGGTGGAGCCCGTGCTCAAGGACCCCGACCACATCTACAGCAAGTGAAGCGGCCATGAACGGCAATGACATCCTGGCCCGGCTGGGCGAGACCATCGATTCACGCAAGCCCGAGGCCGGCGGCGACCCTTCGGCCAGCTACGTGGCCAAGCTCTTCCACAAGGGCCTGGACAGCATCCTGAAGAAGGTCGGCGAGGAAGCCACCGAGGTGGTGCTGGCCGCCAAGGACGGTGACCCCGCCAAGCTGACCTACGAGGTGGCCGACCTCTGGTTCCACTCCATGATCGCGCTCAGCGCCCTGGGCCTGAAGCCGGCGGACGTGCTGAACGAGCTGGCGCGGCGCGAGGGGCTGTCGGGGCTGGAGGAGTTTGCGGCGCGCGGCAAGGAGTGAGCGGGCGACGGCGATAGCCGAGCCCGGGGGAAGGAAGATACAAGGGAGGAACGATGAATCGCGCCATGAAAATGCCTGAGCAGTCCGCCGATCCTTCGGCGGGCCTGCGACTGTTCGCGCTGATGATGTACCTGATCTACGGTGTCGGCCTGCTGACGGGCGTGGCTGCCGTGCTTGCCTTGTTGTTGACCTGTCTTCGCCTGAAGGAGAGCCGGGGCACGATCTACCACAGCCATCTGCGCTGGATGATGCGTGGCTTCGGGCTGTGCTTGGTCGGGATGGCCCTGGGGGGCGTTCTGGCCTGGACGGACTGGGCTGGCCCAGTCATCGCTGAAGTCACGGGCTATCCAGAACACGAACTGCATGCCTTGCGCCGCGCCATTCACGGAATGGGGCAGCTCATCCTGGGCCTGACCTGGTTCTGGGGCGCCTATTTTGTCGCGCGCGGTCTTCTCAACTGGAGCGAACACCGTCGCATGCCTTGACCGAGGCGCATGCAAGTCAGACTGCTGGAGCACACCATGACCCAAGATCCCCACTGCATCTTCTGCAAGATCATCGCCGGCCAGATCCCCTCGAAGAAGGTCTATGAAGACCAGGACCTGCTGGCCTTCCATGACATCCATCCCTGGGCGCCCGTCCATGTGCTGATCATCCCCAAGCTGCACATCGCCAGCATGGCGGACCTGACGGACGAGCATGCGCCCCTGCTGGGCAAGATGAGCGTGCTGGCGCCCAGGCTGATGAAGGAGTTGGGCGTCAGCAACGGATTTCGCACGGTGATCAACACTGGGCCGGACGGCGGGCAGGAGGTCTACCACCTGCACATGCATGCCATGGGCGGCCCGCGGCCTTGGCTGAAGGGCTGAGCCCCTTGAAATCTTTATGAATGAGGGGCATCTGTCTAGTCACAAAGGACTGTCACGGGCAGGCGCCTAGAATCCGCTATTCGCTTTTGAGGAGACCACTATGGGTGGACTGAGCATTTGGCACTGGCTGATCGTGCTGGTGGTGGTGGTGATGGTGTTTGGCACCAAGAAGTTGCGCAATGTGGGCTCGGACCTCGGCGCCGCCGTCAAGGGCTTCAAGGACGGCGTGAAGGACGGTTCGGCTGACGCACCGGCTCAGCAGGTGAGCCACAACAAGGCGCAGGACCCGAACACGGTCGACGTTGACGCCAAGACCAAGTCCTGAGCTGAGCACGGATGATTGATTTCGGCTTCGACAAGCTGGCGCTGATCGGCGCCGTGGCCCTCATCGTGATCGGACCGGAGCGTCTGCCCAAGGTGGCGCGCACGGCCGGCCACCTCATGGGCAAGGCGCGGCGTTATGTGGCGGAGGTCAAGGCCGAGGTCAACCGTTCCATGGAGCTCGAGGAGCTCAAGAAGATGAAGGGCCAGTTCGAGGACGCTGCCCGCGACGTCGAGCACAGCGTCCAGCAGGAAATCAACTCGGCCAACCAGGCCTT
This sequence comes from Roseateles sp. DB2, assembly GCF_051857535.1. NCBI lineage: Bacteria > Pseudomonadati > Pseudomonadota > Betaproteobacteria > Burkholderiales > Sphaerotilaceae > Roseateles > Roseateles sp. DB2. Next base: position 257,527 of record NZ_JBPZGY010000005.1, read on the forward strand.
TGACCAGACCTGGCAGAGCATAGGCGGCGAAGGCAGCAGCTACGAACCGCTGCCGCCCAGCTACCGCCACCCTGGCAAGAAGTGGCGCGTCAAGCGGGGCGCCGTGCCGCTCTGGTACAAGAAGCAGCAGGGCGTGCGGCGCCATGTGCAGTCCGGTGCGGCGCGTGTGGCCCGCTTCCGCCCCTCTTCGCGATCGTCGCGATTCTGATTGCGCCCCCAAGGCGCCCCTCCCATGAGTTCTTCACCCGAAGACGAACTGGCTGGCACCGAGCAGCCCTTCGTGTCGCACCTGATCGAGTTGCGTGATCGCTTGATCCGCGCACTGCTGGCCGTCGGCGTGGCCTTCGGCCTGCTGTGCCTCTATCCCGGCCCGGCCGGCCTCTACGACCTGCTGGCGGCGCCCCTGGTGGCGCATCTGCCCAAGGGCTCGTCGATGATCGCCACCAATGTGCTTTCGCCCTTCCTGGTGCCGCTGAAGATCACGATGCTGGCGGGCTTTCTGGTGGCGCTGCCCGTGGTGCTGTACCAGGTCTGGGCCTTTGTGGCGCCCGGGCTTTATTCGCATGAGAAGCGCCTGGTGCTGCCCCTGGTGGTGTCCAGCACGGTGCTCTTCTTCATCGGCGTGGCCTTCTGCTACTTCTTCGTCTTCGGCCAGGTCTTCAAGTTCATCCAGGGCTTTGCGCCCAAGAGCATCATGGCGGCGCCGGACATCGAGGCCTACCTGGGCTTCGTGATGACCATGTTCATCGCCTTTGGCGCTGCTTTCGAGGTGCCTGTGGTGGTGGTGGTGCTGGCACGCCTGGGCCTGGTGACGGTGGAGAAGCTGCGCGAGTTCCGCGGCTATTTCATCGTGCTGGCCTTCGTGATCGCGGCCATCATCACGCCGCCGGACATCGTCTCGCAGCTGGCTCTGGCCATCCCCATGTGCCTGCTCTATGAGCTGGGCATCTGGGCGGCCGGAACCTTCATCCGCGCAACCAAGGCGCCGGACGACGCCGAGGATGCCAAGGACGCAGCGAGCTGATCGCCAGATTTGCTCAATGCTGCGGGGCCGCTTCAGGGCCGCTCAGTTCGGGTTGTCTTCCGGCTTGGGCCTGGGGCGCTGGCCGATCTTCAGCATGAAGGCCTTGCGTTCCGCGCCCCGTTGAACCTCCAGCCTGGCCTGGCTGCCCGGTGTCAGTGCCGCCACGGTCGTCAGCAGATCATTGGGGCTCTGCACTGTCTTGCCGGCCACGCTCAGCACCACGTCGCCCGGCTTGATGCCGGCCTGCTCGGCGGGGCCCTTGAGGATCACGCCGCTGACCATCACCCCCCGCAACTGCGGCAGGTGGAAGGCCTCCAGCACCTCGGGCGTGATCTCGCGCGTCTGTACGCCCACCCAGCCCCGCAAGACCTGACCCTGCTTGATCAATGCTTCCATCACCTCGCGGGCCAGGCTCACCGGGATGGCAAAGCCTATGCCCATGCTGCCACCGCTGCGCGAGTAGATGGCGGTGTTGATGCCCAGCAACTGCCCTTGGGTGTCGACCAGGGCACCACCCGAATTGCCAGGGTTGATGGCCGCATCGGTCTGGATGAAGTTCTCGAAGGTGGACAAGCCCAGCTGCTTGCGGCCCAGAGCGCTGACGATGCCCGAGGTCACCGTCTGCCCTACGTTGAAGGGGTTGCCGATGGCCAGCACGGCGTCACCCACCTGCAGGCTGTCGGCCTCGCCCAGGCGCATCACCGGCAGATTGGGCAGGCGGATGCGCAGCACGGCCAGGTCGGTGTCGGGGTCGGTGCCGATCAGTTCGGCGGTGGTCTCGCGGCCGTCGCTGAGCTGGATCAGGATCTCTGTGGCGTTCTCCACCACATGGTTGTTGGTGAGCACATAGCCCTCAGGCGAGACGATCACCCCCGAGCCCGTGCCGCGTTGGCTGTCGGGCTCGTCTTCGTCGGGGCTGCCGCCGTGGTAGCGCAGCCAGGCCTGCTCTTCCTCGCTGAGGGGCTGGCCAGGCTTGCTGGCGCTGATGCTGACCACGGCCGGCGCCGCCAGCCGGGCTGCCTCGGCATAGCCGGGGCGCTTGCCGGTGCTGGCGCCCTGTTGCAGGCTGGGCGCGGGATGCAGGCTGCCTTGCAGCCATTGCGGCTTCAGCGTGGCCACGACAAAGTAGCCGGCCAGCGCCACAGTGGCTGCCTGGGAGAAAATGAGCCAGGACCGGCGCAGGGGCGACGGCGCTCCCGAAGCTTGGGAGGAAGACGAGGACGATGTGGACATGAAGGAAAACACCCCGACGACCGGGCAGGAAGGGTGCCAGACCCTGCCTCGCGACGCGTTGGTGCGCCTGCTTGACGGATGGCTGGAGCCGGGTCGTTTCAAGGATTATGGGCCCAACGGTCTGCAGGTCGAGGGCAAGCCGCAGGTCCGTCGCGTGCTGTGTGGCGTGACCGCCAGCTTGGCCCTGATCGATGCCGCCATCCAGCGCGGAGCCGATGCGCTGCTGGTCCATCACGGCTTGTTCTGGCGCGGCCAGGAGCAGCGCCTGACGGGCTGGATGAAGGCCCGCGTGCAGCGCCTGCTGGCCCACGACATCAACCTGATCGCCTACCACCTCCCGCTGGACGCTCATGCCGAACTGGGCAACAACGCGCAGCTGGGACGCCAGTTCGGCTGGACGGCCGATGCCCGTTTTGGCGATCAGGACCTGGGCTTCGCCGGTGTCCTGCCTGAGGACCAGCAGACGCTGGACGGCCTGCGTGCCGTGCTGGAGCAGCAGCTGGCACGCCCCGTGCTGGCCATCCCGGGCGACGGCCGGCCACTGCACCGCGTGGCCTGGTGCACTGGCGGCGCCCAGGGCTTCTTCGAGGCGGCAATCGCCAGCGGGGCCGATGTCTTTGTGACCGGCGAGGTGTCCGAACCCCAGGCGCATTACGCGGCTGAGACTGGCGTGGCCTTCATCGCCGCAGGCCACCATGCCACCGAGCGTTACGGCGTTCAGGCCCTGGGGCGGCGCCTGGCCGATGAAGCTGGCCTCGAAGTCGAGTTCCTGGATCTGCACAACCCTGCATGACTCCCCGCATGACACCCCTCGCCAAGCCGGGCATGAAGCCCCTGTTGATCACCCAGGGCGACGCCTGCGGTATCGGTCCCGAGGTTGCGGTGGCCGCCTGGGCGGCGGAGCAGGCCCCGCCTGGTGCTCCTCCCTTGTGCCTGGTGGGTGACCTGGCGGTCTGGCGCCGCGCCCTGCGCCTGGCGGGCCTGGACTTCCCCACGGCCCTGCTGGACGACCCCTCGCAGGCCGCGCACGTGCCGGCGCGCTGCCTGCCCGTGTGGCAGCCGTCGGGCATGGCGCCAGGCCTGGTGGAGGAACCTCTCGGCCAGATCAGCGCGCGCGCTGGCGCCGCCGCGGCGCGCTGCATCGAGGCCGCGGTGGCGGCGATCCAGTCGGGGCAGGGCGGCGGCCTCGTGACCGCGCCCATCCACAAGGAGGCCCTGCACGCCGCGGGTGTGCCCTTTCCCGGTCATACGGAAATGCTGCAGGCGCTGGCCACCCCGGCAGGCGGCAGTGCGCCGCCCGTGCGCATGATGCTGGCCAACGAGGAGCTGCGCACGGTGCTGGTGACCATCCACGTCTCATTGCGCCAGGCCATCGAGCAGGTCACGACGGCCGCTGTGCTGCAGACCCTGCGCATCACCCAGGACTCGCTGCGCCGCTTTGGCATCCGGATGCCCCGTATTGCCGTCGCAGGCCTGAACCCGCATGCGGGTGAAGGCGGCCTCTTTGGGGACGAGGAACTCCGGGAGATCATCCCCGCCATCGAGGCAGCCCGCGCCGAAGGCATCGACGCCCAAGGGCCATTCCCGCCCGACACCGTCTTCATGCGGGCGCGCCATGCGCCTCCGCATCACCCGGGTGCTTTCGACGTGGTGGTGGCCATGACGCACGACCACGGCCTGATTCCGGTGAAGTATCTGGGCGTGGAGCAGGGCGTCAACGTCACGCTGGGCTTGCCGTTCGTGCGCACAAGCCCTGACCATGGCACGGCCTTCGACATCGTCGGCAGGGGCCTGGCGGATGCCTCAAGCATGAGGGCAGCCTTGCGCATGGCCTGGCAGCTTTGCAGCGACTGAGCAGGCCTGCGCCGGTCCCCGGGGGGGCAGGCCGAGGCGCCCTGGCCAGGCGAGGACGCGCCGTTCCGATCTGCGTGCCTGCACTGGGCCGTCACGCCGATGTGGCGGCAGGCGTATCGGCCTGCGAGTCACCTGGCAGGGAAGGGCGGGAGGCAACAAGCGCAGCCGCAGCCGCCTGATCACTGCTGGGTATTGAGCGCTGCCAGCTGCTTGCGCGCACGTGCCGTGGCGCGTTCCAGTAGATAGGCGTTCTCGAAGGCGCGCAGGCGGCCGGTCTCGCAGAGCTTGCGCAGCATGCGAGCCGTCATGGTGACCGTTTGCTGGTGCTTGTGGCCCTGGGTGAAGATGAAGAAGCTGCGGCCGGCACTGATGTGGGCCAGGCGCACCTTGCGCCAGTGCTCGCCGGTGTTCATCTGGTAGGCAAAGCCCAACTGAAGGTGGTCGATCAGCAGGACGCCGGAGCTGGGCTCTGGCTCCTCGGTGGCCGAGGGCAGGCCGTCGATGCTGATGTCCACCGCCTGCAGGGGTGCTTCCTGGGCGGTGATGTCGATGTCGACCTCGCCCTTCCAGTCCACCGACGTTTCCTGGACCAGGCCCAGGCTGGAGGCTTCCTTGGCGTTGAGTCCCTGGGCCAGGTCGATGTCGACCTCGCCGGACTCGGTGTCGCGGAACTCATCCGGCTGCACAGGGGGCAGGTCTTGCTCCTTGGGTGCCTCAATGCCGAAGACGGCTTCCAGCTGCTTGACCAGCAGGTTGTAGTCAAGGGCTGACAGCCCCTGGCCCTTCAACGATTCGGCATGCACCGGCAGCAGTTGGCCGATGAAGGGCTTGCGCAGGGACTCTGGCCAGGCGATCAGATCCAGGCCCTCGTTGAGCGTCTGCATCATGCGCGGCAGGGCGCTCAGGAAGGCCTGGCGCTGCGGCCCCGGCGCCTTGGGCTGCACGCTCAGCACCAGGTCGCGGCCGAACTGGCGGAAGCGCTTCTCGCGGTCTTCGCTGCCGCCTTCGCGGCGTGAGGCCTGCACGATGGCGCCGCTCCAGGTCTGGGACAGGAACTCACGCAGGAAGTCCGGCATGGGCACCTTGGCCAGGTTCTGGGCCAGCTGCTTGGCATAGCGCTGCTGCAGCCGGAGGTCGGTTTCCTTGCGCTCGACCAGGGCTGCTGCATCGCCATGGGCTTGCAGAGTCTGGGCGGTCTGGGCGCTGATGAAGGCCTCGAGATCGTCGAGCTTCTGCTCGTAGGTCTCGATGCGTTCGAAGTCTCCGCCGCTGACATCATGGACCAGGGCCCGCACGTGCTCGAGGAAATCCTTGCCGGGGGAGTCGCCGAAGTCGTCGTAGGCGCAGGCCAGGGAGGCCAGACGGTTGATGAAGCGGCGCACCGGATGGCGGCGCGAGGAGAAGAAGGTGTTGTCGCCCAGCGCGGCGCGCAGCACGGGCAGTTGGAGCTGGGCCAGCAGGCGCGCCATCTGCGGCGGCACCTTGGCGTCGGAGAGGATGTGGTCGAAGAGGCTGCCCACCACATCGATCACCATGTGGTCCAGGGAGCCGGTGGCCGCCTGGCGCAAGGCGTCGCGATGCAGGTGAATCAGGTTGGGTGGCAGGGGCAGGGCGCCGCCCGGGATGGTGTCATCACCCCAGTCCGCCCCAGCCAGCGGCATGCCGTTGCTGGCGGATCCGCTGGCCGACAGGGCGCCGGACACCGTGCTGCCGCCGAAACCGGCCCCGCCCAGACCGCCGCCCAGGCCGCCGCCCAGGCCGCCACCACCCAGGCCACCACCCATGCCGGCGCCACCTCCCGCGGGCATGGGCAGGCTGGACAGGCGTCGCAGCAGGTCCATCAACTGGGGATCGACGCTGCCCATCACGCCGGCGGGTGCATAGCCGCCATAGCCGGGACCATAGCCTCCGGCACCGGCGCCGAAGCCGCTAGGTGCACTGATCCCGCCGGCATAGCTGCCTTGCATGGGGGCGCCGTAGCCAGGCGCCGCATAACCGCCCACGCCGCCAAAGCCGCTGCTTGCGGCCGGACCCAGGCCGCCGAAGCGGGAGTTGCCCATGGGGCCACCCAGGTCGCCGGTCACGCTGTTGGGGCCGCCGCCCATGCCACCCATGGCGCCAGCGGGGTTGAGGGCGCGCACCCGCAGGTCCTGCTGGCGCAGGCCGCGGCTGCGGAAAAGGGTGGCGATGTCGGCGTAGCAGGCCCGCATCTCGGTTGTGAAGGCGCGGGTGAGCTCGTCGACCAAGGCCTGACGGAGGTCCTGCTCTTCGCTCAGGCTGTGCACGCCGTCCAGCAGGGCCTGGGCGATCAGCTCGGGGCGCAGGGGGTTGCGATCCAACCCGCCTTCGGAGGAACTGAGACCAGCGAGGAAGGACTCGACATCGCGCAGCTCCCATTCGCTTTGGTGGCCGATGGCCATGCCGATGCGGTCGGCCGCCACCATGGCGTCGACCTGCTCGTCGTCCATCAGGGAGAGTTCGTCCCAGGCCTTCTTGGCGGCGGGGGCGGCCTTGTCGCGCTGCTCGCCGGCCATCTGGCGGCGCAGACTGGCCTGGAACTCCTGGATGAACTGCGGGAGGTTCTCGCGGAACAAGTACTGAGCTGCCAGCAGCGCATCGCGCCGCTTGGCATAGCCGGCGGAAAGGGCAGCCAGTCCCAGTCCTTCAGCGCAGCGCTCGGCCGCCTGCTCGGCGGCTGCCCGGATGCGCTGGAAGGCGGCTTCGAGATGCGGGTTGAGTCGTGACTCGGGCTGATTCATGGACGGGGGGACCGGGCGCGCGCCACATCAGGGCGCGCAGCTGTTGCCAAGTATCCGTGGAATTGAGGGCTCATGTTGTGACCAAGCGCAGCCTGCGCGCGCCGGATGGCACGGTAGCGCAATTCGCGGGCTGGCAGGCGCGAAGGCTTTCTCAGCGCTTGAGCGAGTCGCGAATCTCGCGCAGCAGCACGATGTCCTCCGGCGTGACAGCCTCGGCCGCGGGGGCCGGGGCGGGTTCGGCCCGCTTCAGGCGATTGATCTGCTTGACCATCATGAAGATGATGAAGGCCAGGATGATGAAGTTGAGCAGCACGGTCAGGAAGCTGCCGTAGGCGAAGAGGGGCACGCCCGCCTTGGTCAGAGCCTCGTAGGTCTGGGGGCCCTTGAACTCGGCGGGGACGGTGCCCAGCACGACGAAGTAGTTGGAGAAGTCCAGGCCGCCGACGACCTTGCCCACCAGGGGCATGATCAAGTCCTTGACCATCGAGTCGACGATCTTGCCGAAGGCGCCGCCGATGATCACGCCCACGGCGAGATCCACCACATTGCCCTTGACGGCAAATTCCTTGAACTCGCTCAGCATTCCCATCTCGATCTACTCCTGCGGGGTGGCCCCGTGTGTGCTGGGCGCTATTGTCTACGTTTGCAGGCGTCGCAAATCGGGCCAAACACGGGGATTGCCTTCGCGAGTGCGTGCTGCAGCGTCGAATTGATGCCTTGGCGAGACGATTTGCGTATTCCCGGAGGTGCATCAAGTCAGGGTGGGGGTGGGCGTCCGCTAGAATCCGCGGTTGCTCCCGATCAGAAGTCTCATTTGAGGACCCTCATGAGTGACCAGCAAGTGGATCAAGGCAAGCGCACGTGGCTTATTGCCACGAGTTGCGCCGGTGCCGGTGTCGGCGTCGCCACCGCCGTGCCCTTTGTCAGTACCTTCGCGCCGTCCGAGCGCGCCAAGGCTGCCGGTGCAGCCGTGGAAGTCGATATCAGCAGCCTGAAGCCGGGCGAGAAGCTGACGGTGGAGTGGCGCGGCAAGCCCGTCTGGATCGTGCGTCGTACGCCCGAGCAGCTGGAAGCCCTGAAGAAGAACGATCCGCAGCTGGCTGATCCGGACTCCCATCGCACCGCCTACCCGACGCCGGATTACGCCAAGAATGGCTACCGCTCGATCAAGCCCGAGTACTTCGTGGGCGTGGGCATCTGCTCGCACCTGGGCTGCTCGCCCTCTGACAAGTTCCAGGCCGGCCCGCAGCCTTCGCTGCCCGATGACTGGAACGGCGGCTTCCTCTGCCCCTGCCACGGCTCGACCTTCGACCTGGCCGGCCGCGTGTTCAAGAACAAGCCCGCACCCGACAACCTCGAGGTGCCTCCCCATATGTATCTGTCCGACACCAAGCTCCTGATTGGTGAGGACAAGGCTGCCTAAGCGAGAGGACAGAGGTCGATATGGCTGAATTCAAAGAAGCTCCCGCTGGCGCGTCCGTGGGCGAGCAGCTGCTGACTTGGGTGGACAACCGCTTCCCGCTCAGCAAGATGTACCGGGAGCACATGTCGGAGTACTACGCTCCGAAGAACTTCAACTGGTGGTACATCTTCGGCTCGCTGGCCATGCTGGTGCTGGTGATCCAGATCGTCACCGGCATCTTCCTGGTGATGCACTACAAGCCGGATGCCGCCGTGGCCTTCGCCTCGGTCGAGTACATCATGCGTGATGTGCCCTGGGGCTGGTTGATCCGCTACATGCACTCGACGGGCGCCTCCGCCTTCTTCGTGGTCGTGTACCTGCACATGTTCCGCGGCCTGCTCTACGGTTCCTACCGCAAGCCCCGCGAGCTGGTCTGGATCTTCGGCTGCGCCATCTTCCTGTGCCTGATGGCCGAGGCCTTCATGGGCTATCTGCTGCCCTGGGGTCAGATGTCCTACTGGGGCGCCCAGGTGATCGTGAACCTGTTCGCCGCCGTGCCCTTCGTCGGCAACGACCTGGCCCTGATGATCCGCGGTGACTACGTCGTCGGTGACGCCACCCTGAACCGCTTCTTCAGCTTCCACGTGATCGCCGTGCCCCTGGTCCTGCTGGGCCTGGTGGTGGCGCACATCATCGCGCTGCACGAAGTGGGTTCCAACAACCCGGACGGCGTCGAGATCAAGGCCAAGAAGGATGCGCAGGGTCGCCCGCTGGACGGCATTCCCTTCCATCCCTTCTACACCGTGCACGACATCTACGGCGTGGGCCTGTTCCTGATGGTGTTCTCGGCCATCATCTTCTTTGCGCCTGAGCTCGGTGGCTACTTCCTGGAGTACAACAACTTCATCCCGGCCGACCCGCTGAAGACACCGCCGCACATCGCGCCGGTCTGGTACTTCACGCCCTTCTACTCGATGCTGCGCGCCACGACCGACGTGATGGTCAACGTGCTGTCGGTGATCGTGGGCCTGGGTGCCGTGCTGGCTGTGCTCAAGGGTACCTTCTCGGGCAAGGGCAAGGTCGCCACGCTGGTGATTGCCGCCGTCGCCATCTTCCTGCTCAAGACCTTCGACGCGAAGTTCTGGGGCGTGGTCGTGATGGGTGGTGCCGTGGTGATCCTGTTCTTCCTGCCCTGGCTGGACCACAGCCCGGTCAAGTCGATCCGCTATCGCCCGACCTGGCACACGTATGTCTACGGCGTGTTCGTCGTCTTTTTCCTGGTGCTGGCCTATCTTGGCATCCAGCCTCCGACGGAAATCGGCACCCTCGTCGCCCAGATCGGCACCCTGTACTACTTCGGTTTCTTCCTGCTGATGCCGTGGTGGAGCAAGCAAGGCGTGTTCAAGCCTGTGCCTGACCGCGTCACCTTCCACCCCCACTGATCAGCCCAGGAGTTGCATCTCATGAAGAAATTCATCGCTACGCTGCTGATCGGGCTGGGCCTGGCCTCGGGTGCCATGGCCAACACCGGCGGCATGGAGTGGGACAAGTTCCCCAAGGAAAAGATGACGGACGTGGCGTCCCTTCAAAACGGCGCCAAGATCTTCGTCAACTACTGCCTGAACTGCCATGCGGCTGCGTTCATGCGCTACAACCGCCTGCGCGACATCGGCCTGACGGAAGCCCAGATCAAGGGCAACCTGATGTTCGCCACCGAAAAGGTGGGTGACGTCATGAAGGTCTCCCTGGATCCCAAGCAGGCCAAGGACTGGTTTGGCGCCACCCCGCCGGACCTGACCGTGATCTCCCGTTCGCGCGCCGACGGCGCCAAGGGCTCCGGTGCCGACTACCTCTACACCTATATGCGGACCTTCTACCGCGACGAGACCAAGGCCACGGGTTGGAACAACCTGGTCTTCCCCAGCGTCGCCATGCCGCATGTGCTGTGGGAACTGCAGGGCCAACGCGCTGCCAAGTTCGTCGAGGAAGCCGATCCGCATGACCCTGCCAAGAAGACCCATGTCTTCAAGGGCTTCGAGCAGCTGACCCCCGGCACCATGGACGCACGCGCCTATGACAATGCCGTGGGTGACCTGGTCGCCTACCTGCAATGGATGGGCGAGCCTGCACAGGCCCAGCGCTTCCGGCTGGGGGTGTTGGTGCTGCTGGGTCTGGGCATCTTCACTCTGTTTGCCTGGCGCCTGAATGCGTCCTACTGGAAGGATGTGAAGTAAGCCTTCGGGCCCTGGCCACCAGCCGGGCCCTGTTGCGCAGTGGGAGGCCTTTGCGGGCACCCACTGCGTTTGCCTTTTGTGTGCCGCTACCATGTCGGGCACACGGAATCGATTGTTGACCTGAACTCAGGAGTCCGCCGCCATGATGGTGCTTTATTCTGGAACCACTTGCCCCTACTCGCACCGTTGCCGCTTCGTGCTGTTTGAAAAGGGCATGGACTTCGAAATCCGTGACGTCGACCTGTTCGCCAAGCCGGAAGACATCGCCCTGATGAACCCGTACAACGAGGTGCCCATCCTCGTCGAGCGAGACCTCATCCTGTACGAGTCGCACATCATCAACGAGTACATCGACGAGCGTTTCCCGCACCCGCAGCTGATGCCTGGGGACCCGGTCGCTCGTGCCCGCGTGCGCCTGTTCCTGCTGAACTTCGAGAAGGAGCTGTTCGCCCACGTCAACGTGCTGGAGAACCGCGGCCAGGCCGTCAAGCCGACGGACAAGCAGCTGGAGAAGGCCCGTTCGCAGATCCGCGACCGCCTGACGCAGCTGGCGCCCATCTTCCTGAAGAACAAGTACATGCTGGGCGATGACTTCTCCATGCTGGACGTGGCCATTGCTCCGCTGCTGTGGCGCCTGGACTATTACGGCATCGACATGTCCAAGAACGCCCTGCCGCTGCTGAAGTACGCCGAGCGCATCTTCTCGCGCCCGGCCTACATCGAGGCGCTGACGCCCTCGGAAAAGGTGATGCGCAAGTAAGTCGCTGCTGCCATGGACCAGACCCCTGACGGTGGCGCGCCCACCGGCACCTCCACGCGGCCCTACCTGATCCGGGCCCTGCATGACTGGTGCACCGACAATGGCTTCACGCCCTACATCGCGGTGCAGGTCGACCGCTCGGTGCAGGTGCCGCTGGAGTACGTCAGCAACAACGAGATCGTGCTGAACGTGGGCTTCGATGCCACGAACGGGCTGGACCTCGGCAACGAGTTCATCCAGTTCAAGGCCCGCTTCGGCGGGGTGGCGCGCGAGATCGTGGTGCCGGTGGACCATGTGGTGGCCATCTATGCCCGTGAGAATGGGCAGGGCATGGCTTTCCCGCCACCCGCCGTCGAGGCGGATTCGGCGTCCGTGCAGAAACCCGCACCCCGTGCGACACCGAAGGCGGGGCCCAAGGGGCTGCGCCTGGCGCCGGCACCGGCCGTGCCGGGTTCGGACGAGTCAGTCCCGGACGCTGCCGCGCCGGAATCCTCGGGCGAGGGGCCGGACAATGGCCCTGGCGATGGGCCCGGGCCGCGCCCCACGCTCAAGCGCATCAAGTGACAAAGACAGGGTGCGCAGGAGTTGGTGAGCAAGCCTCTGGATTGCCTTTACAATGCGCGCCTGCCGAGGACTCCGGTCCGCGGCATCCCAGCAGTAAAAAGCCGGCTTAGCTCAGTTGGTAGAGCAACCGCCTTGTAAGCGGTAGGTCATCAGTTCGAATCCGATAGCCGGCACCAGACCCATGAAGACACAGGCCCCGAGCCTGTGTTTTTCTTTGTGGCGACAGAAGTCTCAGCGGTGACAGAACTCGTGGCCGCCGCAAGAATCCTCAGCCCTGCTGGACCTTGATCCGCACCTTGCTGGGCTGCAGCCCCTGCTCCTGCAGGCGGGCTTCCAGCCGAGGCTGCAGCTGGCGCAGCTTGGCGGCCACGGCGGCATTGGCGGCCAGCAGGGTCCAGCCTTCCTCGTCGATGGGGCCGGGCTTGACGAAGCGGGTCATGGCGCCGGGTAGGGCGGGCGCCACCAGGGCCATGCGCCGCTGCGATTCCTGCATCAGCACGCCCAGCCGCGCCAGGCCCTGGTGCTGGGCCAGCGCCAGGCTGATGGGCGTGGGGTCGGGCACTGCGGGGCCGCCGGTCTTGGGCGCGTGAGGGGCATCAGATCTGCGCATGCCGCTCAGTGTAGACCCGGAGGGCCGGGCCCGCGTCCGGACGCGAGGGGAGGGATGCCGGATGCTAAACTCCGCCGGTTGTCCTCCGCCCTGGTCCTGCTGCCTGGCGGGCCTTTCGGGCTGATCCTCGCCTGCCTTCGGACCGCCTTCGGCGGTCAGCAGCGCAGGAGCGTCGCACCGGGGCTTGCAAGTGGCTGCTGCGCCCCGAGATGGAGGATCGGAAATGTTGACTGAGTCCGTCGCGCGCAGGCGCAGCGGGCTTGCCGTGCCAGCCAGCCGCCCAGCACAGAAGAACCACGAGCTCAGGCGGGCCTGGCGCCACCCTCTTACCGTCCAAGAATCACTGCATGTTGCCCTCGCTTCTCACCAAGATCTTCGGTAGCCGCAACGAGCGTCTGCTGAAGCAATACCGTCGCATCGTCCAGCAGATCAATGCACTGGAGCCCCAGATGGAGGCCCTGGACGATGAGGCACTGCGGGCCAAGACCCAGGAGTTCAAGGACCGCATCGCCAAGGGCGAGACGGTGGACCAGATCCTGCCCGAGGCCTTTGCTGTGGTGCGCGAGGGCGGCAAGCGCGCCCTGAAGATGCGCCACTTCGACGTGCAGTTGATCGGTGGCATGGTGCTCAATGCCGGCAAGGTCGCCGAGATGCGCACCGGCGAGGGCAAGACCCTGATGGCCACGCTGCCCGTCTACCTCAATGCCCTGACTGGCAAGGGTGTGCACGTGGTGACGGTCAACGATTACCTGGCCCGCCGCGATGCCGAGTGGATGGCCAAGCTCTACAACTTCCTGGGTCTCACCGTGGGCATCAACCTGCCCCAGATGAGCCGCGAGGAAAAGCAGGCCGCCTACGCCTCCGACATCACTTACGGCACCAACAACGAATACGGCTTCGACTACCTGCGTGACAACATGGTCCACGACGTGCGTGACCGTGTGCAGCGCCCGTTGGCCTATGCCATCGTCGACGAGGTGGACTCCATCCTGATCGACGAGGCCCGCACGCCCCTGATCATCTCCGGCCAGGCCGAGGACCAGACCGAGGTCTACCTGGCCATCAACCAGGTCGCGCCCAAACTGAAGAAGCAGATCGGCGAACTGGACCCGCGCACGGGTGAGGGCGTCATCGAGCCGGGGGACTTCACGGTGGACGAGAAGTCCCACCAGATCTACCTGACCGAAGACGGCCACGAGAATGCCGAACGCCTGCTGGCCGAAGCCGGCCTGCTGGCCGAGGGCGCCAGCCTCTACGACGCAGGCAACATCACCCTGATGCACCACCTCTACGCGGCCCTGCGTGCACACCATGTGTACCACCGCGACCAGCATTACGTGGTGCAGAACGGCGAGGTCACCATCGTCGATGAGTTCACCGGCCGCCTGATGACGGGCCGCCGCTGGAGCGACGGCCTGCACCAGGCCGTGGAAGCCAAGGAAGGTGTGGCCATCCAGGCCGAGAACCAGACCATGGCCTCCATCACCTTCCAGAACTACTTCCGCATGTACGGCAAGCTGTCCGGCATGACCGGCACCGCCGACACGGAAGCCTACGAGTTCCAGGAGATCTACGGCCTGGAGACCGTGGTCATCCCGCCCAATCGCCCGACCATCCGCAAGGATGAGTTGGACCTGGTCTACAAGACGGCGCAGGAGAAGTTCAACGCGGTCATCCTCGACATCCGCGATTGCCACGAGCGCGGCCAGCCGGTGCTGGTGGGCACGACCTCCATCGAGAACTCCGAACTGATCTCCAGGCTGCTGACGCAAGCCAAGCTGCCCCACCAGGTGCTCAACGCCAAGCAGCATGCCAAGGAGGCCGAGATCGTCGCGCAGGCGGGGCGTCCGGGCGTGATCACCATCGCCACCAATATGGCAGGCCGTGGCACTGACATCGTGCTGGGCGGCAACGTCGAGAAGCAGATCCAGTTCCTGGAAGCCGACGAGTCGGTGCCGGCGGAAGAAAAGGCAGCCCGCATCCAGAAGCTCAAGGACGAATGGGCTGACCTGCATGCCAAGGTCAAGGCCGAAGGCGGCCTGCGCATCATCGCCACCGAGCGCCACGAGAGCCGCCGCATCGACAACCAGCTGCGCGGCCGTTCCGGCCGCCAGGGCGATCCGGGCTCCTCGCGTTTCTACCTGTCGCTGGATGATCCGCTGATGCGCATCTTCGCCGGTGATCGCGTGCGCGCCATCATGGACCGCCTGAAGATGCCCGAGGGCGAGGCCATCGAGGCCGGCATCGTGACCCGCTCCATCGAGGGCGCTCAGCGCAAGGTCGAGGCCCGCAACTTCGACATCCGCAAGCAGCTGCTGGAATACGACGACGTGTCCAATGACCAGCGCAAGGTCATCTACCAGCAGCGCAATGACATCCTGGAAGCCGAACAGTTGACGGCCCAGATCGGCAACCTGCGCCGCAGCTCCCTGGAGGATGTGGTCCGCACCTTCGTGCCGGTCGAGAGTCTGGAAGAGCAGTGGGACCTGCCCGCCCTGGAGCGCGTGCTCAAGGATGAGTGGCAGCTGGAGGTGCCCCTGGTCGCCGAGGTCGCCAAGCGCGATGCCGTGACCGACGAGGACATCGTCGAGATGGTCGTGAAGGCTGGTGACACCTTGTTCGAGTCCAAGCTGGCCCTGGTCGGCGAGGAGCAGTTCACGCCCTTCATGCGCATGGTGCTGCTGCAGTCCATCGACCAGCACTGGCGTGAGCACCTGGCTTCGCTGGACTACCTGCGCCAGGGCATCCACCTGCGCGGCTACGCCCAGAAGAACCCCAAGCAGGAGTACAAGCGCGAGGCTTTCGAGCTGTTCTCAGCGCTGCTGGACGTGGTGAAGATGGAAGTCACCCGCGTGCTGATGAATGTGCGCATCCAGACCCAGGAAGAGGCCAGTGCCGCGGCCGAGGCCATTGAGCAGCGCGCCGAGAGCGTCAGCAACGTCACCTACACCCATCCCAACGAGGATGGCTCGGTGTCGCAGGAGATCGACCCCGCCACTCTCGCCGAGCAGTTCGGCCATGTGGGGCGCAACGATCCCTGCCCCTGCGGCAGCGGCAAGAAGTTCAAGGCCTGTCACGGCAAGCTGAGCTGATCTGCCGGCCAAAGGCTTCCATAAGGTCGAGCCCGATCAAAAGCGTGCGTTATTTGGCGGTTTTTCAAGGGCGGCCACACGCTTGAGGGGGATGCGATTTGTTGCAAGTCCTCTACAGTCGGGTCATCGCAAAGGCTATGACTGTTGTCTTTGTGATGCCAAAAAACTCTGATTCGTTGGGCTCCCGAAATGTCGATCAAGACCTTTATTGCTGCCGCCTCCATCGCCGCATTCGCGCCCCTGGTGCATGCTGATCCGGTCTACACCCCGCTGACCCCGACGGCTGCCGGCGTCGATTTCCGCGTCGCGGACATCGTCAAGGGCGCCTTCACCCAATACTTCAGCTTCAGCGTGCTGGTCCCCCAGACCTACCACGGCGAGCTGCACACCTTCAGCAAGGTCGAGAACGACGTCCGCATCAGCAGCATCGTGCTGAGCAACGGCATCCAGTCCTTCGACTTCACGCCCTCGGCGGCCCTGAGCACCGGTACCGAGTACTGGAAGCTGGCGCCTGTCGACCTCAGCGCTGGCGAATGGCACCTGACGATCTCTGGCGTGGATACGGTGAAGAAGGCTGCAGGCAACTTCGAAGGTTTCCTGCATGTCCCCGAGCCGGGCTCCCTGGCGCTGAGCGGTCTGGCCGCCCTCGCCCTGTTCGGCGCCCGCCGACGCCGCCAGGCCTGAGCGGCTTCGGTCGCTATGGCGCATGGGGTCTGCAAGGCCCCAGCTGATCTCAGCCTGTCGCGGGGACAAAGACCATGACGCTCAAGACATTTGGTGCTGCCGTTGCCCTGGCCCTGGCCTGCTCCGTGCCGGCTCAGGCGGGGACCGTGTCCTTGCTGTTCGACAGTACCCAGCCGGCGGGCATCACCCTGTCCACCACCGGCACCGACCACCTCGACACCGGGGTACTGCAGTTCTCCTCGACCACGGGGGGCAGCTTTGCTGCTTTCTGCGTTGAGCTGGCCCAGGACCATGCGGAGTTCAGTGACGGGGTTCAGGTCTATACCGTGGGCAGTTTCAGCGGGCGGCAAGCCTCTGCGCTGCAAGGCCTGTACTCCACCATCTGGAGCAGCGTCGACACCGATATCGAGCGCGCGGCCTTCCAGACGGCCGTCTGGGAAATCACCCACGAGACCTCCAGCCAGCCCTTCAACGTGGCCTCCAACTCCGGCAGCTTCTATTTCGAGGGACTGGCAGGCGGCAGCGCTTCGGCGGACGCCAGCTTCGTCAGCCTGGTGAATGGCTATCTGCAGAATGCCGAACACTATGTCGGCCCGGCGCTCTACACCGTGTCCAGGCTTTCCAACGACGTTTTCCAGGATCTGGTCGTCGCACAGGCGGCCCCCGTGCCCGAGCCCAGCCGCATGGCGATGATGTTCGCTGGCCTGGGCGCCGTGGGCTTCATGGCGGCCCGTCGGCGGCGCGCTTCCTGAGCCGGCGTCGGCGCTTGGCGATACAGGGGCGAGGCTCGCGAGGGCTTCGCCCTTTTTCAATGCTGCAGCGCACTCACGGAGCGGGGGGGCAGTCCTACAATCCCCGGCCAACGGCGCCATGGGGCGCCACTTGAAGCCTGCTGCACCATGCCCGTCAATCTCACTGCTCCCGACCCTGCCTCGCTCCATCCCGTTCCCGGCGTGCGCCTGGGCATCACCATGGCGGGCATTCGCAAGGCCAACCGCCGGGACCTCAGTGTGATCGCGCTGGACGAAGGCAGCTCGGTCGCTGGCGTGTTCACCAAGAACCGCTTCTGCGCGGCGCCGGTGCAGATCTGCCGTGAGCACCTCGCTGCCGGCCAGGGCATCCGCGCCATCCTCGTCAACACCGGCAATGCCAATGCCGGAACCGGCGAGGACGGCCTGGCCCGTGCGCGCCAGAGCTGCGAGGCCCTGGCCGGCCTGATGGGCATCCAGCCATCCCAGGTCCTGCCGTTCTCCACGGGCGTCATCATGGAAACGCTGCCAGTGGACCGCATCGTCGCGGGCCTGCCCAAGGCCGTCGAAGCGCTGCGCCCGGACGCCTGGGCCGAGGCCGCCGAAGGCATCATGACCACGGACACCCTGCCCAAGGCCGCTTCGCGCCAGGTGCAGATCCAGGGGTGCACCGTGACCATCACCGGCATCTCCAAGGGCGCGGGCATGATCCGCCCCAATATGGCCACCATGCTGGGCTATGTGGCCACCGACGCCCATATCGCGCCCGAGCTGCTCCAGGGCCTGGTCCGCGATGCGGCGGATGCCTCCTTCAACCGCATCACCATTGATGGCGATACCTCCACCAACGACTCCTTCGTGCTGATCGCCACCCACCAGGCCGGCCATGCGCGCATCGAGTCACTGAGCTCGCCCGAGGGTCAGGTCTTGCGCGATGCCGTCATCGCCGTGTCCCAGCAGCTGGCGCAGGCCATCGTGCGCGACGGCGAGGGCGCGACCAAGTTCATCACCGTCAGGGTGGAAGGCGGACGCGATGAGGCCGAATGCCAACTGGCCGCCTATGCCATCGCCCACTCGCCTCTCGTCAAGACGGCCTTTTTCGCCAGCGATCCCAACCTCGGCCGCATCCTGGCTGCCGTGGGCTACGCCGGGATCGCCGACCTGGACCAAACGCTCATCGATCTCTTCCTGGACGATGTGCACGTGGTGCGCCAGGGTGGCCGACACCCTGACTACCGCGAGGAAGACGGCCAGCGCGTGATGAAGCAGTCGGAGATCACGGTACGGGTCAATCTGCACCGTGGCCTGGCTCACACCACGGTCTGGACCTGCGACCTCAGCCACGACTACGTCAGCATCAACGCCGACTACCGCAGCTGATCAGGGCCGCCACGGCGGCCGGATCAGAAATCCACAGCCCGTGTGCGCAATCCCCGGGCGACCAGCATGGCGTTGATCAGCTGGGCTTCCTCCCGGCTGGAGAAAGGCCACACGGCGGCCCGCCAACCTTCGGGCGTCTGCAGCACCTGCTGCTCCAGGACCTTCCGGCCCACCAGGGGCTGGATCAGGGGCTGCATCTTCTGCAGATAGGCTTCCGCCTCGGCTTTGCTGCCCATGACGGGGCCTACCAGGGCCACCATGGGCGCGCCGTCTGTCACGCCGCCTCGCGCGCTGGCGTCGCGGGCATTGCTGCCTGGGCGCTGCCTGAGCGTGTCCGCTGCATTGGGCTGCTCCTTGGCGTCGCCGGCAGCCTCCGGCGCGTTGTCCTTGACGCCTTCTCCCGTTCGCAGCGGCGGGCGCTCGACCTTCATGGCCGGGCGCACGACGGCAGGCGCTCTTGCCGAGGTGGCGGCACTGTTCGCGCGTTCGATGACCTGGTCGGTCGGGCGAAGTTCCTTCGCCGGGAGCTTGCTCGCGTCCTGGGAGGCCTCCTGAGCCACCTTCGCGGTGTCGCGGCTGCCAGGGGCATCGTGGCCCGGCGCCGATGAGCTGCCTTGCGGCCGGGACACCAGGCGTGGCCGGATGTCCGGCGCAGAGGCCATATTGTCCGGCAGCTGGCTGGCGCTGAGCAGGGGCCGCTGGGCCTGTCCTTCCCCTGCCATGCTTGCGGCGGGGGCGCTGCCTGGTGCACTGGCTGCAGGCCCCGCGTGCGCCGAACTTGCCGAACTTGCAGCTTGATCTGCAGGCGGCCTGCTGGCAGCGGCGGTACTGTCCACAGCGCTGCCGAACGGGGCGCTGGCTGCGGCAGAGGCAGCTGGCGCCGATGCTGCCGGCGAAGCCTCGCCCGTGCGGGGACCGGCCTTCTTCGTGCCCATGCTGGCCAACAGCACCACGCCCATCAGCAGTGCCATGGCCAGGCCGAAGGCGCCGACCTTCAGCGGATGCAGGCAACGCGGGCCGCGGATGTACAGGCGCAGGCCGGCGCCTTGTGCGATGAGTACCCGGGTGCGTCCAGGGCCCGCGTCGATGGCGGCACTGAGCAGGTAGACCTCTTCCGGCCAGGCACCGCCGCCGTCCACCGGGCCTTGTGCGGCCAGGGCCTCGTCGACGGGGATGTTGCGCAGTGGCCAACTGCCGTCGTCAGGGCGCTGGCTGTAGCCGTAGCGCCTGGCGAATTCACCCGCCTGCGCTGCCGACAGCCCCACCACGAACTGTTCGCTGAACACCGGCCAGCGATCCCGCGAGGGCTTGCGGCCCGGGCGCCAGGCCAGCAGGCGCTGCAGCAGGCCGGGCTTGGGAGTCTGGGTGAAGGATGGCGCGGGTGTCTCGTTGCCGGGCTCGCCCAGCACCGGCTCCTGGGCCTCCCGCGGCGGGCCGCTGCGCATGAAGGGCAGCGCGACCACGCCCATGGTGTGCACGTCCTGTGCCCGCACATGGCGCGCCAGTGGGTGCCTGTTGTGCCAGGCGGCCAACTGGGTGGACAGCAGCGTTTCCAGGGCTTGCATGGCGTGTGACGGTGTGGCTTGCGGGTTTGGCGCGGCTCAGGGGCTGGACAGGACGGGCGTCATGGCGACAGGCCTGCCGCAGGCGGCAGTGGCCATGCCGGGTCTGCAGGCATTGTCGCTGCAGTGTCCCCGCTCGCCTGCGCGCGCGAAGCCATGAATAGCCGGCAAGGCAACGCCCAGATTCGTCGTGGCCCGCCTTGGCGCGTCCTCATGGCGCATCAGGGACAATCCGGCATCCGTCCTGCCTGCGCGGACGCCTGCCCCTCTCTGTCCGTCTGCCCATGTTCAGTCACCTGATTGCTTCCGCCAACCCAGCGCCCGACGCCGACGACGCCGTCGCCCGCTTCCTGCACAGCCTGCGCAGTGTGCTGGCAGGGCGGCAGGGCTTCAAGCTGAGCCTCTCCAGGCCCGAGGGCGGCGAACCGGACCTGGAGCGGCTGATGGTGCGCGAGATCGAGCTGCGCGGCGAGCGGGCCCTGAGCTTTCTGTGGCGCTACAAGACCCGCGACATCACCAAGAACCACGGCCTGGATCAGGGCCTGGAGGCGCTGGCAGACCTGCTGGGCCACCCCTTCCAGAATGCGCATCTGCTGACCGACAGCCGTGAGCTTCAGCTGGCCTACAGCCGCAAGGGCCGGCCCACGCTGCGGGTTGGCAAGCTGAAGGCTTCCGTGGCGCCCGGCGAGGCTGCCCCGGAGTCAGCAGGTCTGGAGGCCGCCAGCCATGACCGCAGCAAACAGCGCCATCTCGCGATGGACCGGCCGGTCTGGCGTGACCTGGGCCTGACCCACGAGGGCCGGCAGGGCCTCGAGCTGGTGCCGGCAATGTCCCGCAAGTGGAAGCAGATCAACAAGTTCATCGAAATCTTCGGCAAAGCGTTGTCACAGTCGGCGCTGGCTTCCGCCCCCGATGTGCATGTGGCTGACTTCGGTTCGGGCAAGGGCTACCTCACCTTTGCCATGCACGACTATCTGCGCGCTGCGGGCAAGACCACCCACGTGCTGGGCGTGGAACTGCGCGAGGACATGGTGCGCCTGTGCAATGAGGTCGCCACGCGCAACGCCTGTGCCGGCCTGCGCTTCGACCAGGGCGATGTCCGCGAGTACCGCCCTGAGCGCCTGGATGTGATGATCGCCTTGCATGCCTGCGACATCGCCACCGACTTCGCCATCCACCTGGGCCTGCGAGCTCGCGCCCAGATCATCATGTGCTCTCCCTGCTGTCACAAGCAGCTGAGGCCGCAGATGCAGAGTCCCTCTCTGCTCAAGCCCTTGCTGCAGCACGGCATCCACATGGGCCAGGAAGCCGAGATGATCACCGATGGGCTGCGCGCCCTGCTGCTGGAGTCGGAGGGCTATGACACCCAGGTCTTCGAGTTCATCTCGCTGGAACACACCAGCAAGAACAAGATGATTCTGGCCGTGCGCCGCCCCCAGGGCATCAGCGAGGAGCGGCGGGCGCAGGTCCTGGCCCAGATCGAGGACATCAAGCGCTTCTACGGCATTCGCGAGCAGGCGCTGCAGGCCTTGCTGGCGGCCTGAAGCGGCCGGCAAAAAGGGGCCCGGTCGGGCCCCTCTCATGCGACGGTGTGCAACGGCTTCAGTCTTCGCGATGCAGCGACGCCCAGGAGCGTGCCGCCAGGCCCAGCAGGGTCACGCCGCCCAGCACGGGGCCGAGCAGGATGAGAGCCTCGGCGGCCTGATGCAGGGGCGCCTGCCCTTGCAGCAGGGCCAGGTCCTTGCGGAAGTACACGGCCAGCAGCAGCAATGCGCACCACAGCGCCGGGCGGCGCCAGCGGCCGATGTCCTGTGCCCCCATCACCTCGCGTGCCGCCAGCAGGAAGAGCGCCGAGGCGACGAAGACCAGGGTGAAGAAGGTCTGCATCAGCGTCGCGCCCTCGCCCAGCTGCTCGCGGCAGAGCCAGGCCGGCACCCAGACCAAGCACAGCAGGCCCAGCACCACGGCTGACTTGCGCGCCCGGCCTTCGGTCTTTTCATCGCTGATGCGCTCGCCATCGGGCTTGCTCATCATGGGCAACACCAGCAGGC
This sequence comes from Roseateles sp. DB2, assembly GCF_051857535.1. Taxonomy (NCBI): domain Bacteria; kingdom Pseudomonadati; phylum Pseudomonadota; class Betaproteobacteria; order Burkholderiales; family Sphaerotilaceae; genus Roseateles; species Roseateles sp. DB2. The sequence goes on from NZ_JBPZGY010000005.1 coordinate 279,485, forward strand.
AGATCAGGCCCGTGGCCGCGTCGATCAGCAGGGTCCAGCGGTAGCCGAAGGCCTCGGACACCACGCCCTGCCAGGTGGCGGCGATGGCGATGGCCAGGTTCATCAGCGCCATGTAGGCGGTGAACTGGGTGGCGGCGACCTTGGGATTGGTCACGTCCATGAAAATGGCCGCACGCGTGCCGTACATCATGCCGTTGAAGACGTTGTAGCTGATGGACGCGATCCACAGGGCCGTGATCAGCGCCGGCACGGCTGCGCTGCCCGAGGGGCGCGGCATGTCGTAGCCATTCAGCCGCATCTGCCACCAGAGGTAGAGGACCGGGCCGCTCATCAGCACGATGTACAGGCCCAGCATGCGGCGGCGCCCGAGCTTGTCGGACAGCATGCCGCCGACCACCATGGACATTGCGCCGACGATGGTGCACCACAGGTTCAGCAGCGCCACGCCCTTGTCATCCATGCCGAACTCCACGGCCAGATTGGACTGCAGCGCCAGGCCCAGGCACATGGCGCCGACCGGCAGCAGGCCGAAGAACATGGCGGAGAAGGCCCCGCGCGAGCCCAGGAAGGAGCGGAAGGACTGCACGGCGAAGGCCTTCATCTCACTGGCGGCCTGGCTCAGGGTGGCTCGGGGCGCTTCGGCGGCGGCACCCTGCTGCTCCAGCTGCTGCGCCAGCGCCTCCTTCATGGGCAGCACGATGAAGCCCGTCACCAGCAGGATGGACAAGGCCACCATCACGAAGCTGGGCTGGAAGCCGATGGTCCCCATCAGGTACAGCACGCCGCTGCCGCCGATGGCCTGACCCACATTGGCACCGGCGAACATCAGGCCGTTGGCCAGACCGCGCTCGTCCTCGTGCAGCGTGTTGCAAGCCAGGGAGTCGATGGCCACGTCCTGCATGGCGCCGAAGGTGTTGTGCATCAGCAGGACGCTGGTGAACAGGGCCAGGCCCGAAGGCAGGGGCACGGCCATCAGCGCAAGAATGGTGAGGGCCATCATCAGCTGCGTGAACAGGATCCAGGCGCGGCGGTGGCCGAATCGCCTGGAGCGGAACACGTCGATCACGGGGCCGAAGGCCCACTTGAAGGCCCAGGGCAGGTAGAACGAGGCCACAAAGGCGCCGATGGCCGCAGGCCCCACGCCCATGCGGCGGAGTTGTGTCGCCACGGCGATGGCAGCGAAGCCCAACGGGATGCCCTCGGTGACGTACAGCGCGAAGAAGGCGCCCAGGCGGCCGTTGCGGCTCGCCAGCAGGTTGGGTAATGTCATTCTTGTCCTCGACGCCGCCCAGCGGCGTTCCTCATTCCAAACGGACGCGATTATCCGGCGCCTGTGCAGCGGACCTATGCGCGTCATCCCGGCCATGACCTTCGGTGGCCCTGCGCCGGATCAATGCAATAAAAAAGGCGGCCCCGGGTGAGGGGCCGCCAGGAGGCGCCGACAAACGCTGCCCATGTGACATGGCGGGACGAAGCCTGCCTGTGGGGCCGCAGCGTGGGATGGGAGGCCTGGGCGCCGAGCCGCGCAGATCAGGCGAGCCCCTGAGGGCACGCGGTCCGGGCGCGGTCGTGTGAGGGGCGGACGACTCAGCCCGACGGACAGGCCCGGGCGCAGGGATCCGCCCCGTGGGGGCAGGTCTTGCGGCCAGGGCCGCGGCGCAGGGCTTGTGGTGTGTGTCGAGGCGTCATGCATGGCATCTTCGCGCTGCGGGCGTTTTGCAAAAGCCTGAAGAAGGCGGGTCGGCAAGCTCACTTAGATGCGCCGGAGTTCCGGTGCTATTCCACGGTTTTCCGACAAATGCCAGCGAGAGGCCGCTCGCCTGTGCAGACCGCCAAGGCCCGCGAGCCCGCTCAAGCGGCGCGGGGCCTCTGCGGCATCGCTGAGGGGGCGCCGCGCCTCAATGGGTGTGCTCACCGCCCCCGGGTGCCTTGAGCATCAGTCGCACTGCGGGCGACTTGAGGCCGGCCGTGCCGGCCCCGCTGGTGGGCAGCTCGGCCCAGTTCCATTCGCCCTGCGTGCAGCGCTGGTGGACCTTGAACCAGATCGGCCCCGCGGTCTCGGGCAGGCCGCCGCGCAGCACGAATTCCTCGTACCAGCCGTCCTGCAGGTAGTGGGCCTCGTCGCGGGCGGTCCAGCTGATCTCGCTCACGTCCTCGCGGATGGTCTTGCCGTGACTCTCGTAGGGCTGGGCCAGGGCCTTCTTGCGGATGGACAGGGTCCAGCCTTCCTTGGGTTGTGGCTTGGCGCCGCGCAGCCCCTCGGGCAGGGTCACAGTGACCTGGGTGGTGGGAGCGCCGTCGCAGCCATGGCCGACGCGCAGCACGGCCTTGTAATAGCTGCCAGCGACGGCCTCTCCCTGCTCAAGCGAGACATGGGCCTGGGCCTGGGCGCCCATCAGCAGGCTCAGGGCGGTGAGGAGGAAAGTCTTGTGATGCATGGTGAATCTTTGCGTCAGTGCCCCGGGGCTGTCAGAGATCGAACTTCAGTTCCGCATGGAAGGTGCGCTGCGGATAGGGATGGAAGTTCCAGTACTGGTAGTTGTTGAGGTTGTCGATGCCGCCTGCCAGGGTCCATTGGCGGTTGATGCGCCACTGCAGGCGCAGGTCCGTCGTGAAGTACTTACTGGCCCCCTGGTAGGCGAAGCCGTTGGGGTCGCTGTTGTCCAGGGTGCTGTACTGGCGGCCGCTGTAGCGCGCACCGTAGCTCAGGCTGAGGTCCGGGCGGAGCTGCCAGCTCGCCAGCAGGGTGGCGCGCCAGCGCGGCACGCGAGGCTGCCACTTGCCGATCACGTCGCCCGGCACGCTGACATAGCCGCTGCTGGCGAGGATGCGCGAGTCGGCATAGGTGAGGCTGCCGCTGAGGCCCAGGCCCTTGAGCAGGCGCTCGGTCCAGGCGCCGGCCGTGCTGAAGGACAGCTCCAGGCCATTGGTGCGCACGTAGTCGACGTTCTGGACGGTGCTGGCATTGGTCAGCACGTTCAGCAGCGAATAGAGTGCGTCGCGGGTGTCCTCGCGGAAGTAGGTGATGCGCAGCTGGCTGCAGGACTCGCCCCACTCTGCGCTGAGTTCGGAGGTCCAGCTCTTCTCGGGGCGCAGGTCGGGGTTGTTGTTGATCACGCCGCCGGTCTTGCTGTCGAAACCGCCTTGGTAGAGCTCGCTGACGGTGGGAAAGCGCAGGGCGCGGCCTGTGCTGGCCTTGAGCATCCAGGCTTCGCTCAGCTGGTGCGACAGTGCCGCCTTGGGTGACAGCGCCCACTGGCTGCGCTCGGCATGACTCAGCATGCAGCGCTGGCTGGCCGGATTGCAGACGCCTTTGTCGGCGCTGCCGGTGTAGGCGGCCTCGGTTCGTCCGTCCTGGGCCTGCCAGTGCTCGGCGCGCAGGCCCAGCACGGTCTGCCAGTCTCGGCCCAGCTCCCAGCTGTCCTGCAGATAGAGCGCGTCGTTGCGGGTCTTGCCCACGAACAGCGAGGCGAAGCTGCCGGCTGTACCTTGGCGCCATTCGGTGGTGTTGTCCACACGCGTGCTGAGGGTGCCTTCTTCGCGGGAGAGTCCGGCCTCCAGCACATGGGCGCCGCCAGGGCGCCAGACGCCGCGCGCGCTGTAGGTCTTCCAGCCCGTGCCCTGCTGGTCGGTGAGGCGCCCCGCCTCGGGCTGTGCCTTGCTGGTGGGGGCGTAGCTGCGGCTGAGGTCACTGAGGTAGTCGTACTGGCTCCAGGCCAGGCTGTAGTCGAAGAAGCCCATGGTGTGGGACTTCAGCGTGAGGGCCTGCATGCGGTGCTCCAGCTCGTCGCGGCTGCGGCTGAAGTCTGAGGCTGCCAGGTTGTAGCGCCTGCCGTTGATGATCACGCCCTGGCTGATGTCGCCACCGTAGCGGTTGTCCACCGTCTGGCCCTGGGCATCCCGCAGATAGCTGCGCGAGCTGCCATCGCTGTGGTTCTTCCAGTCGGCCAGCACATAGCTCAGGCGCAGCGTGGGGCTGAAGTCCCAGGCCAGCTTGGCCTTGAGGTGGTCCTGGGTGGTGTCGTACTCGGTGGCGCTGCCTATCAGGTACCAGTCCTGATGGCTGCGGTTCTTGTCCAGCACGGCTCCGCTGACCACGGGCAGGCCGGCGGTGGGGGCCGTGCCGCTGTTCAGCAGCTTGCTGGCGAAGACCTGGGGCTGGCCATGGCTCTGGCTGCGGCTGCCGTGCAGCCACCAGGCGAGGGCGCCGTCGCGGCTGCCGACGGAGAGGCTGCCTTGCGTGGCTCGGTAGGTCTCGTCCTGGCCGTACATCTTGTTGGGTTGCACGGCCGTGGCCACGCGCCCGTGAGCCTCGAAGGACTGCGGCATGCGGGTCTGGTAGTCGACCACCGCGCCCACGGCATTGCCCGAGTAACCCGCCGAGAAGGGGCCGTAGAGCACGTCAACCCGGGCGATCTCCTCCGGCGTTACCAAGCCCCAGCGCGGCGCGAAGGTGGCGCCGTTGCCCAGCAGATTGGACAGCAGGATGCCGTCGGCGAAGACCAGCGAGCGGGCGCTGTTGCCGGTGCCCGAGGCACGTGTGGAGAGCACGGCGTGGTTGTAGTCGCCGATGTAGCGCTTGCGAACCAGCAGGCTGGGGAGGTACTTCAGCGCGTCTTCGGCATCGGTGGCGTTGACGGTGCGGGCGAGGGTGGCAGCGTCGATGCCCTCGATGGTGGTGGGGATGGTGGTGGGCAGCGAGGTGGGGGAGTTGCCATGCACGGTGACCACGCCCAGCTGCTTGGTCTGGGAATCGCCCTGGTCGCCGGAGGACGGCGGGGTCGCAGGGGCCGGGGTAGGGGCGTCGGTCGTCTGGGCCTGGACGCTGGTGAAGGCACAGGCCAGGGCGAGGGCCTGCAGCAGAGGCTGCAGAGGGAAGGGCTTGTTCATGATGGATGCACAGCGGTGGGCGGGCCCAGGACCGGCTCATGGTCGGTGTTGGCCACGCAGTCCGTCGCGGCCCGCGGCGGCCGATGGGCTCAGGCGGGGCGGGGGGGACGTCAGCAGGAGTTGCCGACCGGATCCGGCGAGATGCGGATCCGGCGGCTGTCAATCAGAGAAGAAGGCTTCCCTGGGGTGGCCCGCGGGACAGGGCCGGCTGCCAGACGCTGCGCTGTGCAGGCGAGGAGAGAAAACGTGCCGGCAACAGGGCCATCATGCGGCTGGCCACGGGCTGTGCCACGAGCGCTGGCGCAGGCGGGGCCAGGTCTTGCTGATGGGCCGAGCAGAACTTGCAGTGGGCCCAGAGGCCATGGTCCTCGACACGCGGGCCGCTCCCGCCGGGCCATTCGCCCTGCTGCGCGCGGGGCGACACCAGGCTGGCGCGGCAGACCTGGGTGAAGGGCGTCAGCTCACCGCGCTGGGCCGCGACGACCTGCGACAGCGCAGGAGCCAGCGCGCCGAACCAGAGGCTCAGCAGCACCAGGCAGCGCAGCAGCAGAGGAGGCGGGCGGCGGTGTTTCACGGGGCGCAGTGTAGCGAAAGGCTTCTTGCGCGAATACGAACTGGATCAAGCCTTCAGGACAGCTTGAGTTCAACGCCATGCTGTTGCAGGAGGTCACGCCAGGCGGGGTCCTGCAGGAGGCCGGCCGCGGTCTGGACCAGCCATTGGCTCTGCTCGGCCGGCATCAGCGGGGACAGCAGCAGGCGCCGCTGGTAGCGCTGCCTGGGCTGCTCGGCGAGGTGCAGCCGGGCATCAAAACCCGCTACCCGCTGGCGCCAGCCAGCCAGGCCGCTGCGCGACATGAAGATGACATGCACCCGCCCCATCAGCAGCATGCGCAGGCAGGCCTCCTGGCTGAAGGAGTCCAGGCGCTGCACCTCGCCGGCTTTCACCAGAGACTCCGTTTCGGGATAGACATGGCCGAAGACGCCGCCCAGGGTCAGCCCTCTGAGCGAGGCCGGGCCCTGGTAGTCCACGGGCTGGGACTTCAGAGAGACCACCAGATCCTCGTCCTGCATCAGGGGATCGGTCCAGATGAAGCGATGCTGGTCGGGGTCCTGGAACCAGGCCGGGCTCACCCAGGGCACCAGGCCGATCCAGTCGCTGCGCCCGACCAGGGCGGCCACTCGTCGGCGCGGCAGAAGCTCCTCGTGCAGAGGCGGCAGCAGCGGGCCGGCACGGTCTTGCAGCAGTGCCAGGAGGGCTCGTGTCAGGCCCTGGCCGGGGCCGGTGGAAAAGGGCGGGTAGTCGTAGTAGCTCAGCACGGGCAGCCCTGTGCGATCCGTCGCCAGCGCCGGGCGCCCCCCCGTGGCGGCGAGGGCCAGGGCGAGGCAGTGTCGACGGCTCAGGACGGGATCGGGCATGGTGGCTCCAGCGTCGCGGTGCAGGGCCGTGCCAGGGCGTGCCGGGGCGTGCATTGGCGCCGATCTTGACCCGTTAGGCTCCCGCAGGCCCGCAGTATGCGCCCAAAGCCGAAGCCCAGGGGGTGCCAACCGTGCGCTGCGGCAACGGCTGCGGGATCAGGCGCAGAGCAGATCCAGCAGCGTGCGCGCCACCACCCGGGTGGCTCGATGCAGGTCCTCCAACACCAGATGCTCGTCTGCCCGCTTGGCGTTGGATTCGAGTACGGTCCGTGGCCCCGCGCCGTAGATGGCGGCCGGGATGCCGTGCTCGCCATAGAGCCGGACATCGGTGTAGAGCGGCGTCCCAGAGGTGGGGATGGGCTCGCCGAAGACCGCCTGGCCATGGCGCTGCAGCGGCTCGACCAGGCGCTCATGGCCGGGCAGTGGCTGCAGGGAGCGGGCCAGCAGCAGCCGTCGCACCTCAACCGTGCCGGCGAAGCCCGCGGCGGCGTCAGCGATCACCCGGCGCAGCTCGGCCTCGACCTGCACCGGATCCTCCTCGGGGATCATGCGGCGGTCCAGCTTGAGCACCACCTTGCCGGGGACGACGTTGGTGTTGGTCCCGCCCTCAATGCGGCCCACGTTCAGGTAGGGATGCTGGATGCCCGGCACCTGGCTGCGGATCTGGCGGTAGCGCTCGTTCTGGGCGTAGAGCGCGTTGAGGATCTTCACTGCGCCCTGCAGTGCGTCGATGCCGGTGTCCGGGATGGCGGCATGGGCCATGCGGCCATGTACGGTCAGCTCCATCTGCAGGCAGCCGTTGTGGGCCGTCACCACCTGGTAGCTGAAGCCGGCGGCCAGCAGCAGGTCCGGGCGGGTCAGACCGTGCTTCAGCAGCCAGCCGGGGCCCAGCTCGCCGCCGAACTCCTCGTCGTAGGTGAAGTGCAGCTCCACGCCGCCGCGCAGGGGCTGCTGCAGGCTCTCCAGCGCGCGCAGGGCGAAGGTGTAGGTGGCGAAGTCGCTCTTGCTGACGGCGGCGGCGCGGCCGTAGAGCCGGCCGTCGACGACCTCGCCGCTGTAAGGGCCGTGGGTCCAGCCCTCGCCGGGCGGCACCACATCGCCGTGGGCATTGAGGGCGACGACCTGGCCGCCTTCGCCGTAGCGGCGGCGCACGATCAGGTTGGTGATGCTCTGCAGCCCGGCGGCCTCGGCCTCGGCCTGGGGCACGGCATGGGGCTCGGCCTGCAGGCCCATGGCGGCCAGCAGCTCGGCTGTGCGCTGGGCATGGGGCGCGTTGTTGCCCGGCGGGGTGTCGGTGGGGACCTGGACCAGGGCCTGCAGATAGGCCACCTCTTCGTCGAAGTGGGCGGCGATCCAGGCGTCCAGCTGTGCGTAAAGCGCCTGACGGTCGGGTGTGGTGGGGGTGGGGTGGCTCATGCCTCGTGTTCCTTGCTCAATCCCTCCAGCAGCGCCAGCAGGGCGCGCACGGCGAGGTCTGCATCGTCATTGCTGACGGTCTCCAGCGGGTTGTGGCTGATGCCCAGATTGCCGCCGCGCACAAAGAGCATGGCTTGCGGCAGGGCCTCGTGGATCTTCATGGCGTCGTGGCCGGCGCCGGACGGCAGGCGGTGCACGGGCAGACCCAGGCGTTGCACGGCGGCCTCCCAGCGGCCCTGCCAGGCCGCGTCGCTGGGCGCGGCCGAGGCGACGACGGTGGGCGTGAGCGTCCACTGCAGGCCGCGGTACTCGCAGATCTGCTGCAGCTGGGCACGCACTGCGGTGTCCAGCGCATCGCGCTGCGCGTCGTCACCGGCGCGCAGGTCCAGGCTGAACCGGCAGCGCCCGGGCACGACATTGATCGAGCCGCCCGGCACCTCAAGCAGCCCGACAGTGCCCACGGTGCCAGGTCTTGCCTGGGCCTCGCGCTCGACGGCCAGCACCAGCTCGGCGGCGGCGGCGGCGGCATCTCGGCGGCGGTCCATGGGCGTGGTGCCGGCATGGCTGGCCAGGCCGGTGATCTCGCCCAGGTAGCGGCGACTGCCGTTGATGGACGTGACCACGCCCAGGGGGAGGTCCAGCTCGCACAGCACCGGGCCCTGCTCGATGTGCAGCTCCACATAGCCCAGGTAGCGGGTGGGATCGCGGCGCAGGGCCTGGATGGATGCCAGCGTGCCGGGATGGCCGGCGGCGCGCAGGGCGTCCTGCAGGCGGATGCCTTCGGCGTCCTGCTGGTCCAGCCAGGCCGGGTCGAAGGTGCCCACCAGCGCGCTGCTGCTGAGGAAGGTGGCGGCGAAGCGCTGGCCTTCCTCCTCGGCAAAGGCCACCAGCTCCAGGGTGAAGGGCAGACGGCGGCCCTGCCGCTTCAGCTGCCGCACGGCCTCGACCGTGGCCAGCACGCCCAGGCGGCCGTCGTGGCGGCCGGCGTTGCGCACGGTGTCGTAGTGGCTGCCGGTGAGCAGGCGCGGCGCATCGGGCCGTGCGGCATGGACGAGGCCCACCACATTGCCCAGCGCGTCGACGCTCACCTCGTCAAAACCCGCCTCGCGCATGGCCAGGGTCAGGTCTTGCGCGACGGCCTGGTGGGCGGGGGTCATATAGGTCACGCACAGCTGGCCCCGCTCGGCGAAGGGGGCCTCCGAATGCCGCGCGAGACGGTCGGCAGCGTCCAGCACCGCATTGCCCAGGAGGGGCGGCGAGGCGAACTTGTCGTCCAGGCGGATCTCGGCGATGCGGTGGATGTTGCGCAGGCATTCGGCGCGCTCCAGGTCCGGCGGCGCATGCAGGCGGCGCTCGAAGGCCTCGATGATGGCCTGGCGCGACAGGCCCAGGCCCCGCGGACCCCGCACCGCCAGGATGAAGGGCCAGCCAAAGCGCTCGCCATAGGCCTTGTTCAGCGTCTGCAGGCGTTCGAACTCGGCGGCGCTGCAGTGCTGCAGGCCGGCGCGGCTCTGCTCGTCGGTGGATTCGGCGGTCAACTGCCCGGCGATGGCGGCCTTGCCCGCGAGTTCCGGATGGGCGCGGATCAGGCCCAGTTGCTCCTCCAGCGAGGCCTGGCTCACTACCTGAGCCAGGGCCAACTTCAGGGCGGGCAGGCTGGCAAAGGGCCGGCTAGCGGCGGCGCGGCGGGCGATCCAGGGCGAGTGCTCGTAGACGCCGTCCAGCGCGGACACGAAGGCCTCGGTGTCCAGCGTGTTCAGGTGTTGCAGGTCCAGGCTCAAGACTCACTCCCAGACAAAGGCGGTGGCCGGGTCGAAGGGATGCGTGGCACGCCAGTGCCGCGCGATGTCGATGCGGCGGCAGATCCAGACCCGCTCATGCGACTGCACATGGTCCAGGAAGCGCTGCAGGGCCTTCAGGCGGCCGGGGCGGCCCAGCAGGCGGCAGTGCATGCCCACGCTCATCATGCGCGGGGTCTCGGCACCCTCGGCGTAGAGCACGTCGAAGCTGTCGCGCAGGTACTCGAAGAACTCGTCGCCGTGGCTGAAGCCCTGGGGCAGGGCGAAGCGCATGTCGTTGCAGTCCAGGGTGTAGGGCACGACCAGGTGCGGCGCCAGGCTGCCGTCGCTCTTGCGCACCTGCAGCCAGAAGGGGAGGTCGTCGCCGTAGTAGTCGCTGTCGTAGGCGAAGCCCCCGTGCTCGGCCACCAGGCGGCGGGTGTTGGGGCTGTCGCGGCCGGTGTACCAGCCCTCGGGGCGCTGGCCAGTCAGGCGCTCGATGATGGCCATGCCGCGCTGCAGGTGCTCGCGCTCCTGTGCCTCGTCCATGCCCTGGTAGTGGATCCAGCGCCAGCCATGGCAGGCGATCTCGTGGCCCAGCTCGACGAAGGCCTGCGTGAGTTCGGGATGCCGCTCCAGGGCCATCGAGACGCCGAAGACGGTCAGCGGCAGGCCGCGGCGCTCGAACTCGCGCAGCAGGCGCCACACGCCTACGCGTGAGCCGTACTCGTAGATGCCTTCCATGCTCAGGTGCCGCGCGGGGTAGGCCGCGGGGTTGAACATCTCGGAGAGGAACTGCTCGGAGCCGGCATCGCCGTGCAGCACCGAGTTCTCGCCGCCTTCCTCGTAGTTCAGCACGAACTGCAGGGCCACGCGGGCCTGGCCCGGCCATTGCGCCTGGGGCGGATTGCGGCCGTAGCCGATGAGGTCGCGGGGATAGCGTGCGTTCATAGCTGCAGGGCGGTCTTGAGGTCGGAGGAGGGTTGCTGCAGGCGCAGATGGGCTTCCACATGGCCCAGGTGCTCCAGCATCAGCTGCTCGGTGCGGGCGGCGTCGCCCGCCTCCAGCGCATCGACCAGGGCCTCGTGCCCGGCCTGGCTCTCGGCCGCCGAGTGGCTGCTCTGGTACATCAGGGCGATCAGGGAGGAGCGCGAGAGCAGCTCCTGCAGCAGATCGGCCAGTACCTCGTTGCCCAGCAGGCGGGCCAGCAGCACGTGGAAGTCCGCCAGCAGCCGGGTGCGGCCGCTGACGTCCTGGCGCTTCACGGCGGCACGCTCCTCGCGCAGATGCGTGCGCAGCTGCCGCACCTGGGCGGGCGTGATGCGGGCGGCCAACTCGCGGGCCAGCTGCGTTTCCAGCATGCGCCGCAGCTCGAAGACCTGGCGGGCCTCCTCCACGCTGGGCTCGGCCACGCAGGCGCCGCGCGCGGGCGTGAGCGTGACCAGGCGGTCGCGGCTGAGCTGGTTGAGGGCCTGGCGCACCAGGGTGCGGGAGACCTGGAAGAGATCGGCCAGCTTCTGCTCCGCCAGGCGCGTGCCCGGCATCAGGCGGCGCTCGATGATGGCCTGCGTCAGGGCAGCGGCGATGCGGTCGGTGGCGCTGTCGCCGTCCGGGGCGGCAGCAGGCGCCTTGCGGCGGGACGGGCTGGGCATGGTGATCGATGAGGTGTGTGCTGAAGTGTATACACTTTGCCCATCGCCGCAGGCCGGCCACCCTGACCAGGACAGAAAAACCATGGGCAAGCTCACCACCCACGTGCTGGACACCATGCACGGACGCCCCGCCGCCGGCATGCCGCTGCGGCTCTATCGCCTGGATGCCATGCCCGGAGGGGCGCCGCATCTGCTCAAGTCCCTGCAGCTCAATGCCGATGGCCGTGCCGACGGCCCCCTGCTGGAGGGTGAGGCCCTGCTGGCGGGGCGCTACCGGCTGGTCTTTGCCGTGGCCGACTACTTCCGGCAACAGGGCGCAGAGCTGCCCGAACCCGCCTTCCTGGACGAGGTGCCGCTGGACTTCGGCATCGCGGACACCTCCGCCCACTACCACGTGCCCCTGCTCGCCAGCCCCTGGAGCTACTCCACCTATCGCGGCAGCTGATCCATGGCGCCCTGGCAGACCCTGGCGCAGTGGCTGACCCGCGGGCCGGCGGTGCTGGTGCGCGTGGCGCAGGTGGAGGGCAGCGGGCCGCGGGAGGTCGGCGCCTGGATGGCGGTCACGGCTTCGGGCCTGCTGGGCACCATAGGTGGCGGGCAGTTGGAGCATGAAGCCATGGCTGAGGCCCGCGCCGGCCTGGCCGCGGGGCATGTGCTGCAGGCGCGGCGTCGCTTTGCACTGGGCCCCAGCCTGGGGCAGTGCTGCGGCGGCGTGGTCCACCTGGATTTCGAGTGGCTGGACGCCGCCCACATTGCCGGCCTGCGCGAACGGCTGGGCGGCGAGGCGCACTGGTCACCCGTGGCCCTGTTCGGCGGCGGGCACGTGGGGCGGGCGCTGGTGGAGGTGCTGTCGCGCCTGCCCTTGCGCATCCACTGGGTGGACAGCCGCGAGGAGATCTTCCCGACAGGACTGGACGAGCGCGTCAGCACCGAGCATTCCGAGCCGGTGCAGGGCTCGGTGCCAGGTCTTGCCTCAGGCAGCCGCGTGCTGATCATGAGCTTCTCGCATGCGGAGGACCTGGACATCCTCGCCGCCTGCCTGAGGCGTCAGCGCGAGCGCGGCGACCTGCCCTTCATCGGCCTGATCGGCAGCCGCAGCAAGTGGGCGAAGTTCCAGGCCCGGCTGCGCGAGCGGGGCTTCAGCGAGGCCGAACTGGCGGCCGTGCATTGCCCCATTGGCCTGCCCGGCATCGCGGGCAAGCAGCCGGAGGTGATCGCGATTGCCGTCGCTGCGCAGTTGCTGAGCCAGTCGGGCAGCTGAACGCCCCAGGGCTTCAGTGCTTGTGCTCTTGCGCAGCAGAGGCCGCGCCGTGCTTGTGGCCCATGCCTGCCGGCATGCCACCCTGCATCATGCCCATGCCGCGCGCGCTGGCCTTGACCTCCACGGTCTCGCGCTTCTTGTCGGCGCCTTCGAAGACCAGGCTCAGGGGCACGGTTTCACCGTCCTTGATGGGGGACTTCAGCTCCATGAGCATCAGATGGAAGCTGCCGGGCTTGAGCTCTACGGCCTGGCCTGCGGGCAGGTCCAGGGCCTCGAGAGGGCGCATTTTCATCACGCCGCCGTCCATCTTCATCTCATGCACCTCGGCCACGCCCGCTACCGGGCTGCTGACGCCCACCAGCTTGACCGGCTTGGCGCTGCTGAGCTGCATGAAGGCGCCCGTGCTTTTCTGCTGGGCGACGGTGGCGCGCACCCAGGCGTCCTTGACGGTGACCTGGGCCTGGGCGGCCAGGGCGGCGGTGCACAGGGCCAGACCCGTCAGCAAGGGGCGGGCAGGACGCAGGAGGGACTTGGAAATGAAGGTCATCGAGAGGGCTCCGGGAGCTGGTTCAATCCTCTCAGTATGCCGTCAGGGCGGCGAGCGGCCTTGCGCCAGGTGCAGTCTTCGCACGGCCGCCGTCCGCGAGGAAACTGTATACACTTTCGCTTCGGTCGCCGCGGCCGCCTGCTGCCCGAATGCCAGCAGCGCATTCGCGACCTTCCCGGTTCACAGGGCCCGCTGTGGTGAGCCGCACTGGAGCTGATACCGCATGGAAAGCTATCTGCTGGACTGGGCCAATCTGCTGCTGCGCTGGCTGCACATCGTCACGGCCATCGCCTGGATAGGCGCCTCCTTCTACTTCGTCTGGCTGGACAACCACCTGCTCAAGCCCGAATCGCCGGATCTCAAGGCCCGCGGCGTGGACGGCGAGCTGTGGGCCGTCCACGGCGGCGGCTTCTACAACCCGCAGAAGTACCTGGTCGCGCCACCCAACCTGCCGCAGCACCTGCACTGGTTCTACTGGGAGAGCTACTGGACCTGGATGAGTGGCTTCGCGCTGTTCACCGTGCTCTACCTCTTCAACGCCGAGAGCTTCCTGATCGACCGGCGGGTGCACGACTGGTCGGCCCCGGCGGCCATCGCCACGGCCCTGGGCTTCCTGGCGGCGGGTTGGCTGGTCTATGACCAGATCTGCCGGCGCTTTGGCCATCGCAAGGACGGCAGCATAGGCAACGATGGCCTGGTGCTGGGCCTGATTGCGGTCTTCGTCGCCTTCGCGGCCTGGGCCGCCTGCCAGCTTTTCGCGGGCCGCGCGGCCTTCCTGATCGTGGGCGCCATGATCGCCACCATCATGAGCGCCAACGTCTTCTTCTGGATCATCCCGGGCCAGAAGCAGGTGATTGCCGACATGCGTGCCGGCCGGCCTGTCAGCCCAATCTACGGCCAGCGTGGCAAGCAGCGCAGCGTCCACAACACCTTCCTGACGGCGCCGGTGCTGGTCAGCATGCTGTCCAACCACTACGGCATGCTCTACAGCCATGCCTGGAACTGGGTCGTGCTCATCCTGCTGATGCTGGGCGGCTCGCTGACGCGCACCTGGTTCGTCAAGCGGCACAAGGGCGTCAATGCCTGGCCGCTGCTGGTCGTGGTGGCGCTGATGCTGGCGGCCTTGCTGTGGCTGGTGAAGCCGGCGGGCACGGTGGCAGGCACCGCGGCCGGCAAGGCCGCCCCCAGCCTGGCCCAGGTCCAGGCCGTGGTGGCTGAGCGCTGCGTCATGTGTCACAACGCGCAACTGGCTCAGAAGGGCGTGCGCCTGGACAGTGCCGAGGCTCTGCAGGCCCATGCGACGCAGCTCTACCAGCAGGTTGTGGTGCAGAAGAGCATGCCGCTCAACAACGCCACGCAGATCACCGAGGACGAGCGCGCACTGATCGGACGCTGGGTGCAGGCCGGCGCCCCCCCCTGAGGGCCTAGGCCGTCCGGTCTGCCGGCCTACACTGGTCCGATGGACCTGAACCCGCGTGAAGTGCTGACCCGGCTCTACCAGGCCGCGGTCGACCGTGCGGCGCCGCAGCAGCTCTTCCAGCCCGGCGCCATCGACTGGACCGATCTGCTGGGCGCCGAGCCGCCATCGCTGCCGGGTCGCTGCCTGGTGATCGGTGCTGGCAAGGCCTCGGCCGCAATGGCCGCGGCGCTGGAGGCCCACTGGCCGGCCGATGCGCCGCTGGAGGGCCTTGTCATCACCCGCCGCCGTCACACGCCGCCTTGGGCGGACTGTCGCCGCATCGAGATCGTCGAGGCCTCGCATCCCGTGCCGGACGCTGCGGGGGCCGAGGCGACGGCCCGCATCCTGGCCCTGGTGCGCGGCCTGCGGCCCGAGGACCGGGTGATCTGCCTGATCTCTGGCGGCGGCTCCGCCCTGCTGAGCCTGCCGCAGCCGGGGCTCACGCTGGCGGACAAGCAGTCGCTCAATCGCCAGTTGCTGGCCTCGGGCGCTTCCATCCAGGAAATGAACTGCGTGCGCAAGCACCTCTCGGCGATCAAGGGCGGCCACTTGGCGGCGGCTTGCGCCCCCGCCCGCGTCGTGACCTTGCTGATCTCGGACGTGCCGGGGGACGATCCCGCGGTGATCGCCTCCGGCCCGACCGTGCCCGATGCCACCCGCTGCGAAGATGCACTCGCGCTGTGCGAGCGCTATCGGCTCGCGCTGCCCGAGTCCGCCTGGGCGGGCCTGCGCAGCGGCGCCTTCGAGACGCCCAAGCCGGGCGACGCCTGTTTCGACGGCCAGCGCATGCAGATGCTGGCCACCCCGCGCCTGAGCCTGCAGGCGGCGGCCGCGCTGGCTCGCACGCTGGGGCTGGCAGCCCATGTGCTGTCGGACCAGATCGAGGGCGAGTCCCGCGAGATCGGCCGCATGCATGCAGCCCTGGCGCAGTTCGTGTCCCGGCATGGCGAGCCCTTCCGCCGGCCCTGCGTGATCCTCTCTGGCGGTGAGACCACGGTGAGCATGCCGGCCGGCCTGCAGGGCAGGGGAGGTCGGGCCACCGAGTTCTTGATGGGCTGTGCACTGGCCCTGCAGGGCGAGCCGGGTGTGCATGTGCTGGCGGCGGACACCGATGGCATTGACGGCTCCGAAGCCAATGCCGGCGCTTTCCTCGGCCCGGACAGCCTCGCCCGCGCGCAGGCGCTGGGGCTGTCGGCAGGGAGCTTGCTGGCCGAGCACCGGGCCTACGACTTCTTCGAGGCTCTGGGCGATCTCTTCAGCCCCGGCCCGACCTTCACCAACGTCAACGACTTTCGCGCGCTGCTGCTGCCTTGAACGCTGCCCCTTGACCTGGCGCGAGTGTCGGATCAGCGGGGTTGACGCAAGTCAAGGCCGCGCCGGGCTGCCATCTCCTGGCCCATGGCCAGCTGCTGGGCCGTGCTGAGGCTGTGCTGTGCGCTGGGGAAGACCCACTGGTTTTCCAGGCGCAGGTGTGCCTTGTGGGTGTCGACGAAGGCGTCGGCGGCGCGGCCCAGCATGTCCTGCTGCAGGACAGGCAGGGCGCCATCCGGCAGCGAGTCCAGTTGAGCCAGCAGGGTGCGCAGCACCTGCCACTGCGCATGGATGCGCTGGTGGTCATCGCGCAGCCGGGTGCATACCTCCTGCAGCGAATCGTCATCCAGCTGCTCCAGCACTGGGAAGACGTGGCGCTCCTCATCCTCGTGGTGCAGCGGCGCGGCGACGTCGAAGTAGCGCCGAATGTCCCGTGCGGCCTCGCGGGCGCTGCCATCCAGGCCCTGGACTTTGAGGTGATGGCACAGGCGCGTCAGCAACTGCAGGCTGCGCTCCACGCGCTCGTGGCAGGCATGCAGCAACTCGAAGGGCTGCTCGTAGCTGCTGCCGAAGCGCTGCTCCGGCGACTGGCTCTGTGGAGCCTGGAACTTGATCTGGGCCATGAGGCTGATTGTGGCCGTGGGCGGGAGCCCCTGGCAGCCATGTCCCTTTGATTCAGCGCAAGGACGCCGGCCGGGCCATGCGTGACAGTCTGCCCATCATCCTGGCACCCTGACCAACACGTGGACACCCTCGACAGCCGCAGCCTGCAATCCGCCCACGCCGCCGTGCGTCCGGCCGGCTTTGACGCCGGCGCCGTGCTGTGCCTGCCATCTGACTGGACGGCCCTGTTGGGCGCTCCGGCCCTGAGCGCTTCCGAACTCCAGGCCCTGCAAGGCATGGCGACACAGCAGTGGGTCCCCTCAGGTAGCTTCGTCTTCACCCGGCAGCAGCCCGCGAGCCAGCTCTACGCCGTGCTTGATGGCTCGGTGGGCCTGGGTCTTGCCCGTGCTGACGAGCCCTTTCACCTGGAGCGCACCGTGCGCGGACCGCAGTGGCTGGATCTGGCCAGCGCCTGGCTGGGGGCCGAGCACGCGCAGGATGCTCGGGCGGTGAACGATGCCCGTGTCGTGGCGCTTCCGCTGCAGCCCCTGCGCAACCTGCTGATGCGTCAGCCGGCCCTGCAGGAGCGGCTGCTGGTGGCCCTGGCGGGCACCGTGCACAGCCTGACCAGCGTCACGCACGATCTGATGCACAAGGACGCCGAACGGCGCCTGGCCGCCTGGCTGCTGCAGTCCTGCGAAGCTGTCAGCGAGCGCGAAGGCCGCGTCGCGCTGAAGGAGCGCAAGCGTGACATCGCTGCCCAGCTGGCCATCACGCCTGAGACGCTGTCGCGCATGATGCGGCAGCTCAACCGCAAGGGTCTGATCGAGGTCCAGGGCTACCAGGTGCGGGTGCTGGACCTCCCGGCCTTGCGCGCGCTCGCAGGCGACTGATCCCGGCATCTGGCCTTTTGCGCCTGCTTTTTTTGCGCCTGCTGCGGCGCAGCATCCACGGTGTTCCTGCCCGGGCCTTGTCTCGGTGAGCTTCCGTGCTTGTTCATGCCCGCTTCAAGCGTGATTTATCACTGCGTCTGCGCTGAAAAGCGTGGTGTGGCTGCGATAGGGATGCCGGGCCAGCTCATCTAGACTGGACCGACAGTCTGACCCAGACCTCATTTGTCCTGGAAGGAGCGCACCGTGCTTGCAGCTGCAGAAAAGTTCTTCTCGAACCACAACGCCCTGCCCACCATGCCCGAGGTCGCCAGCCGCCTGCTGCGCAGCTTCGACGATGACCGCATCAGCCTGGGTGCCATCGCGGACCTGGTGGCCAAGGACGCCTCGCTGGCTGCCAAGGTGCTGCGCTTGGCCAACTCCGCGCGCTACAGCCCTTCGCACACCATCTCCACCCTGCAGGATGCCGCGGCGGCGCTGGGCATGGACAGCCTGCGCAATCTCTCCCTGGCTGCCTGCATGTGCGGGGCCTTCCCCTCAGTACCTGGCCTGGACCGAACGCTGTTCTGGCGCCACAGCCTGGCCACAGCCGGCTTTGCACGCATCCTCGGACGCATGCTGCAGCTGGACGCTGACACCACCTATCTGGCCGGCCTGATGATGCGGACCGGCCAGCTGATGATGGCCTTGTCGGACCCCGGCCAAGTGGCTGATGTCGAGAAGCATGCTGCCGAGCCCGGTAGCCGCTTTTCGCTGGAGATGCACCGTTTTGCCTGCACCCATGCCGACGTCACGGCTTCGCTGGCCCAGCATTGGCATTTCCCTGCGGCCATGGTCGAGGCCTTCAAGGATGCCAACGCGCCGATGGAGATCCGGCCCTTCTCCCTGATGGCCGCCGTGCTGCACATGGCGGAAGTGCTGGCCGATGCGCAGCAGTCCCATGAGGATCCGGTCAAGGCGCTGAATACCGCCGTGCCGGAGCTGGTCGCGCATGTGCATCTGGACCTGGACTACCTGCGCGCCAAGCTGCAGGCAGCCGGCGACCTGAGTTCGGACGCCGACCTGCTGCTGCATTGAGGTCTGTGCAGCGGCAAGGCGGCCGGCCGCGTGACGGGGTCAGGTTTTGCCGCCGGCCTTGCCCAAAGCGGCCAGGCGCTTGCGGGCATCCTCCGCGCCGTCAAACTTGGCCCCTGACTTGAGCGACTCCTGATAGGCCTGCGCGGCCTGAGCCGTCTGGCCCAGCTTTTCCAAGGCCAGGCCCTGGCGGTACTTCAGGTAGGGCAACTGCGGTGCGAGCTTCTGGGCCTGCTGGATGGAGCGCAGCGCTGCCTCGGCGTCACCGCTGGCCAGTTGCACGGCGGCCAGGGTGTCCAGGAAACCGAAGTTGCGCGGCTCCAGGTCCACCGCCTTGCGCGCCCAGTCGAGGGCGGGGCCCAGGTCTTTCTGTTGCTGGGCAGCCAGCCAGGCCATGTTGTTCCAGGCGCCGGCCAGCTTGGCATCAGCCTCGCTGGCCTTGCGGTAGGCCGCCATGGCCTCGGCGGCCTTGCCCTGGGCTTCCATCAGATTGCCCCACTTGAGGTGCAGGGCGGCGGCGTCCTCGCCCTTGCTTTGCGCGACGAAGCGCTCATAGTCCTGCTGTGCCGCCGGCCAGCGTCCGGAGCCTGCCAGCAGGTCCAACTGGAGCAGCTTGCTGCGGGCCAGGGCCGGATCCAGGGACTCGGCCTGGCGTGCCAGCTCTATGGCCTTGTCCCAGCTGCGCTGGGCGGCCTGAATCTCGGCGCTGGCCAGCAAGGGCAGGGGGTTGCGGGGTGCGAGTCCGCTGCTCTGCTCGAAGGCCTTCAGTGCTCCCGCCAGGTCGCGCTGTGCAACCAGGGCCCGCCCCAGTCCAAAGGCCGCCGCCGGATGCATGGGATCAGCCTGGCTGGCCATGCGGAAGCTCGCGGCAGCCTCCTTGGCCTTGCCCTGCGCCAGTTGCAGTTCGGCGAGATCGAGCAGGGCGGGCGTGTATTTGGGGTCGAGCTTGGCGGCCTGCTGGAACTGACGTTCAGCGTCCGCAGCCTTGCCTTGCGCGGCGGCCAGCCTGCCCGCCGTGGTCAGCACCTCGGCGGACTTGGGCGCCAGCGCCAGGGCACGCTGCACCAGCTTCTCCGCACCAACGGCATTGGAGCGGCGCAACTGGACGTCGGCCATGCCCAGCACCGGTTCGTAGGCCTTGGGAGCCAGCTTGGCTGCCAGGTTGAAGGCCGCGTCGGCTTCGGCCCATTGGCCCTTGTCCAGGGCCTGGTTGCCCTTGCGCCAGGCCTCCTCGGCCTCATGCTGACTCAGCAGGAGGCTGTCCGGCCCCAGCGGGCGCTGGACACCGGCCTCGCGTTGCGACAGGCGGTTCTTGTGCGCCGTCTCATTGACCACCGGATTGGCGAACGCCGGCAGGCCCAGTGCAAGGGCCCATGCGAGAACGAGGCGATGAGTACGGGGCAGGTGCATGGCATCAATGGGCTGGCTCCGTCTTGCCGAAGCCGCCTTGTGGAAGAGGTGGATGGAGTGGACCGCTATTGGAGCCCAAGCGCCGGACTTTGTCGTCCCACCTGAATGCAGGGCGCCACAGCGTCGGGACGCGCGCAGGAATCTGGCGGGGCGGCAGAGGAGCCGTTCAGGGCGTATTCCAGATACCACTACGCTGCCAGTTACGCTCTGGCCTGGAAACTAGGGTGTCGGGTTGTTTGACATCTGGCGACGAAGCATTTTGAAACGTATCTGCAAGCCATTGATTCAGTTGACTAAATGGCCATTGGCACGGACTATGCATTCCTCCTGTTGCAGTCGCTGACCGGCTTTACCTCTGGCAGGACTTGTAACGAATCTACTAACGGAGAAATAAGATGAAGGCATTCAAGGTTCTGGCTGGCCTGGCCCTGGTGGCAGGCAGCTTCGCAGCCCAAGCTGCTTCGACCGTGCTGGACACGGGCATCCTGCGCATGGGTGTGGCCGACAACGGCGGTCTGGGTGCTCTCGGCGTGGGCCTCTCCGGCCCCACCGGTGATGCCATCACCCCGGGCTGCCTGTGCGAAGGCTGGGGCGCTGCCGCTTCCGGCGTTTCTGGCTATGTGTATGGCCTGGGTGGCACCGGCGTGTCCTCCGCGCTGACCACCACCACCGTGGCTTCTGGTGCCGGCCTGTCCGCCCAGTCCGTGGTGATGCTGTCCAACGGCCTGCAAGTCACCCACAAGTACTCGTACGCCGCTGGCGGCTCGCTGTTCAAGGTCGAAGTGGTGCTGACCAACACCACCGCTGGCTCGCTGAGCGATGTGCGTTATGCCCGTACGCTGGATTGGGACGTGACCCCTGGCTACTACGACCTGAACTACACCACCGTCTACGGCGGTACGCCGACGGGTCCTGGCGGCAAGGTGCTGCACACCTCGACCAATCCCTTCGCTGTGCCGAATCCCATGGTGTTCCGTTCGCAGGAAGCCAACGTCAACGTGGTGAACACCGGCGGTGACAAGGGTGGTTACTTCGTCTTCGGTTTCGGTGCTCTGGCTGCTGGCGAGTCCACCACCTTCGACACCTTCATCGGCGCTTCGCGCACCGTGGCTGGCCTGAAGGCTGCCCTGGGCTCTGTCGGCGTGGAAGCCTACTCGTACACCACCGGCAACAGCATTGTGGACGGCGAGTACACCCCCGCCTATGGCTACGGCTTCGCTGGTCTGGGTCTGCCCCCGTCCCTGGGCGTGCCGGAGCCGGGTTCCCTGGCTCTGCTGGGTATCGCTGCCATCGGTGCTGGCCTGATCGGTCGCCGTCGCCGCGCCTGATCACCCTGCAACCTGCCGCACCGGCGGCAGGTCAAGTCCTCGAGATCGAACCCCGAGTGCCGCAAGGCCTCGGGGTTTTTTCATGGCGCTCGCTGCGGCCTCAGAACCCTTGCATGGCGCGCAGCAGCCGTTCGGCCGTGGCGGGGGCCTGCAGCGGCGGCGCCTCGGGATTGACGCTGCTCACAGCGTCCTGCAAAGCCAGCAGCACGGCGAAGGGCAGCAGCAGCGGCGGTTCGCCGACGGCCTTGGACCGATGGATGCTGTCGGCGGCATTGGGACGACCGAAGAGCTTCACCCGGAAGTCAAGCGGCATGTCGTTGGCCGTGGGGATCTTGTAGGTGCTGGGCGCGTGGGTCAGCAGCTTGCCGGTGTGCGGATGCCAGCGCAGCTCTTCCGTGGTGAGCCATCCCTGGCCCTGCAGGAAGGCGCCTTCGACCTGGCCGATGTCCAGCGCGGGGTTCAGCGACTGGCCCACATCATGCAGGGCATCCGCACGCAATACCCGGTATTCGCCGGTGAGCGTATCGACCAGCACCTCCGCCACGGCGGCGCCATAGGCAAAGTAGAAGAAAGGGCGGCCCTGAAGGGTCTGGCGGTCCCAGTGCAGCCCTGGCGTGGCATAGAAGCCTTCGCTCCACAGCTGGATGCGGCGCAGATAGGCTTGCTGCACCAGCGTGACGAAGGGAAGGGCCTCTTCAGGCCGAGTGGCGACCCGGACCCATCCATCAGCCCACAGCAGTGCATCCTCAGGGGCCTGGAGCAGCTCGGCGGCCAGGGGGGCAAGGCGTCGGCGTATGCGCTGCGCGGCGTCCTGCGCGGCCTTGCCGTTGAGATCTGCGCCGGTCGAGGCGGCAGTCGCCGAGGTGTTGGCGATCTTGCTGGTGTCTGTCGCCGTGGCCCGCACGGCCGTCAGCGGCAGCCCCAGGGCCTGTGCCACCACCTGCGCCACCTTGGTATTGAGGCCCTGGCCCATCTCGGTGCCGCCATGGTTCACCAGTACCGAGCCGTCGGCGTAGACATGCACCAAGGCGCCGGCCTGGTTCAGGTGGACCACGTTGAAGGAGATGCCGAACTTCAGTGGCGTGAAGGCCAGGCCGCGCTTGAGTACGGGGCTGTCGGCGTTGAAACGGGCGATGTCGGCCCGGCGCTGCGCATAGTCGCTGTCCTGCAGCAGTTGGGCGCTGAGCGGCCGAAGCAGATTGTCCTCCACCTGCTGCCCATAGGGCGTGACATTGCGTGCGCCCTCTTCATCGTAGAAATTGCGCTGGCGGACCAGGGCAGGGTCCAGTCCCAGTCGGCGCGCGATGCCGTCCAGGATCACCTCCACGGCCAGCGCTCCCTGGGGACCGCCAAAGCCGCGGAAGGCGGTGTTGCTTTGCGTATTCGTGCGGGCGCAGTAGCCATGCAACGCGACATGCGGCAGCCAATAGGCATTGTCGAAATGGCACAGGGCGCGCGTCATCACCGGCGCCGAGAGATCCGCCGAATGGCCACAGTTGGCGATGAGTTCGACCTCGGCGGCCAGCAGCCGGCCCTCGTCATCGAAGCCCACGTTCCAGCGGTAGTCGAAGCCGTGCCGGCGGCCGGTGATGAGGAAGTCGTCGTCGCGATCCAGGCGCAGCTTGACGGGGCGTTGCAGCCGATGGGCCGCAAGGGCGGCCACGCAGGCGAACAGGGCCGACTGTGACTCCTTGCCACCAAAGCCCCCGCCCATGCGCCGGCACTGAACCTGCACCCGGTGGCTGTCCCAGCTCAGCGCATGAGCCACCAGCTGCTGCATCTCCGAAGGATGCTGGGTGGAGCAGTGCAGCAGCAGGCCGTGGTCTTCCTGCGGCAGCGCGTAGCTGATCTGACCTTCCAGGTAGAACTGCTCCTGGCCGCCCACCGACCACTCGCCTTGCCAGCGATGAGGTGCCGAAGCCAGCGCTGCTGCCGCATCGCCACGCTGCAGGTGCATGGGTGGCACCACGTACTGGGCCGCTGCGTGGGCTTCAAGCGCGGTGAGCACCGCTGGCAGCGTCTCGCAGCGGATGACACGGGCGGCCTGGGCCGCTGCGCGCAGCGCCAGCTCGCGGTCGCTCGCGATCACGGCGAAGACGGGCTGGCCGAGGTAGCGCAGCTCGCCGCTGGCCAGGATGGGATCGTCATGCAGCAGGGGGCCGCAGTTGTTCTCTCCGGGGATGTCCTCGGCAGTGAGCACCGCAACGACGCCGGGCAGGGCCAGCAGCGCGGCGCGATCCACCCCGAGCAGACGGCCGTGTGCCACGGGGGACAGGCCCAGGGCGGCATGCAGGGTGCCGCGCAGTTCAGGCAAGTCGTCGGTGTAGCGGGCCTCGCCGCTGACGTGCAAGGCCGCCGACTCGTGCGGCCGGCTGCTGCCGACAACGGGGGAGGGCGTCAGCATCTCGGCGCTCATGGGGTCACAGGGCTTGTTCATGGCTGGACTCCTGCCGTCGGCGCCGGGCTCGCGGGCAGGTGCCCATCGCGCCCCAGCTGCGTGGCCCACCAGATCCCGCTGCGGGCCGCAGGCAGAGGGCTGTCGTCACGTGTCTCCAGCCAGAAGCGCCGCAGCAGGTTCCCGGCGACCTTCAGGCGGTAGGCCGCCGAGGCGCGCAGGTCGCTGAGGGGCTGGAAGTCCTGGGACAGGGCGTCGGCCGCGGCCTGCACGGTGTGCTCGTCCCAGTCCTGATTCAGCAGCGCGGCCTCTGCCTGCGTCGCGCGCTTGACGATGCCGGCCATGCCGCCATAGACCAGCCGCGCCTCGCGGACCTGGCCTTGCGCCCGGCGCAGCGCGAAGACGGCGCAGACGGCGGTGATGTCGCTGTCATAGCGCTTGGCGATCTTGTAGCCGCGCAGCTGCCAGTCGCTGCCCGGGAGCGGCAGGTGCAGGGCCTCGACGAACTCGCCCGGCTGCAGTGCGTTCTTCATGTAGTCGAGGTAAAAGTCCTGCAGCGGCAGGCGGCGCTGCGTCGGCCCCCGTCGCAGCACGATCTCGGCGCCCAGGGCGATCAGCGCCGGCGCGCCGTCACCGATGGGCGAGCCATTGGCAATATTGCCGCCCAGTGTGCCGGCATGGCGCACCGGCGGTGAGGCGAAGCGCAGCCACAGCTCACGCAGGGCAGGGATGCTGTCCACCAGCGCGGCCCAGGCATCCTCCAGCGGCACGGCTGCGCCGATCCACAGGCCGGCTTGGCCGTCCTGCCAGGGCTCGGCGCGCAGCTCGCGCAGGGCGGGCACGGCCAGGGTGCTGATCAGCATGCCGACGTCGCGGTGCTGCTTGTTCACCCACAAGCCGATGTCGGTGGCGCCTGCCAGCAGACGTGCCTGTGGCCACTGCTCGCACAGGGCCGCCAGCGCCTCCAGGCTGCGGGGAGCATGGAACTGGCGGGGAGCCTGCTGGGCGGGATCGAGTGCTTCATAGGACAGCGGCGCATCCTGGCGCAGCTGGCGCAGGGCGGCCTCAGCGGGACCCGGATCCAAGCGCTGCGGCGGCAGCTCGAACATCTGCTCGCCTGCATCCAGGATGGGGCGGTAGCCCGTGCACCGGCACAGATTGCCCGCCAGACCGTCGGCCAGCTGCTGGCGGCTGGGGCGCGTGCCGGCCGCCTGGTGTGATTCATAAAGGGCCTGCAGCGTCATTGCAAAGCCCGGCGTACAGAAGCCGCATTGCGAGCCGTGGCAGTCCACCAGGGCCTGCTGCACGGGATTGAGCTGGCGGGAGGAGCCCAGGTCTTCCACGGTGAAGAGGGCCTTGCCATCCAGCATGGGCAGGAACTGGATGCAGGCGTTGAGGTTGCGCAGCTGCAGGCGGTCCTGGGCGTCCAGCTCACCGACCAGCACCGTGCAGGCGCCGCAATCGCCCTCGGCGCAGCCTTCCTTGGTGCCGCAGGCGTCGGCGGACTCACGCAGCCAGCGAAGCACGCTGGTGGTGGGGGGGAGGTCGCGCACCTCCTGGATCTGGCCACGGAAGAAGAAGCGGATGGGACGTGTGTTCATGATGTGACGAGGCTAGCCTCGCACCTTACGCGCGCGGCCGCGTGGGGGAGATATGCTCACTCGAATAGTGGATATCAGCGAGCAAATATGGCGGAAGCGACGGCACTGGCCAAGATCGAGCTTCATCTCATCCGGGTCCTGCACACATTGATCAGCGAACGCAGCGTTTCCCGGGCCGCCCTGCGGCTCGGCAGCTCGCAACCGGCCGTCTCCGGCCAGTTGCGGCGTCTGCGCGCGCTCACGGGCGACCCCTTGCTCGTGCGCAGCGGCCAGGGCATGGCGCCCACGCCCACCGCGCTGGCGCTGCAGGAGCCGGCCGCGCGCCTGCTGCTGGAGGCCGAACGCATCTTCAGCCCACGCCAGCGTCTGCAGGCCTTCGCACCGGCCACGGCGCAGCAGCGCTTCCGCATTGCCGCCAGCGACTACCTCGATCCCTGCTTCCTTCCCGAGCTGGTGGCCCGTCTGCAGCGCGAGGCCCCGGGCGTGCAACTGGACCTGCAGGCCCTGTCGGCCAGCTTCGACTACCGTGCCGCCCTGGCCCGGGGCGAGGTCGACCTGGTCATCGGCAACTGGCCCGAGCCGCCCGAGGAGCTGCACCTGGGCCGCCTTTTCAGCGACGAACTCGTGGTGCTGCTGAGCCAGGACCACCCCATGGCCCGGGCCCCCGCGCGCAGCTGGACCCTGGAGCGCTACCTCGCCTGCCAGCACCTCGCGCCCATGCCCTTTGCTGCCGCGCAGCCGGGCTTCGTGGACCAGCACCTGGCCAGCCTGGGCCTGAGCCGCGCCATCGCCGTGCGCAGCGCCCATTTCGGCCAACTGCCACAGATGGTGGCCCACAGCCTGCTGGTGCTGACGACCGGACGCCAGTTCTGCAGCCGCTTCGTGGACCAACTGCCGGTGAAGATCCTGCGTTGCCCCGTGCCTTTCCCACCCCTGAACTACTACCAGCTCTGGCATGAGCTGGGCCACGCGGCACCGGCGCATCGCTGGCTGCGCGAGCAGGTGCGCGATGTCGCCCGCCAACTGGCGCGCAGCGCCCCCCGTGCCTGAACCCCATGACGAAAGAGAACGTGACTGACTCCTCCCGCCTCGCCCTGCGCGGTGACCTCCTGGACTTTGTCGGCACCCCGGCCTGGGGCGCGCTGGACGACCCCGCCGTGCGCTTCCGGCCCGACCACTGGCTGCTGATCGAGAACGGCCGCATCGTCGGCGCCCAGGCCGAAGCTCCCGATGCAAGCTGGACCCGCGAGGATCACTGTGGTCGCCTCATCCTGCCCGGCTTCATCGACACCCACGTCCACTGCCCGCAGCTGGACGTGATCGCCAGCTACGGCGCCGAGCTGCTGGACTGGCTCAACACCTACACCTTCCCCGCTGAACAGCGCTATGCCGACCCCGCCGTGGCCAGGCTGGGCGCCGAGCGCTTCCTGGACGCGCTGCTCGCGCATGGCACGACCTCGGCCCTGGTCTTCCCCACGGTGCACAAGGTCTCGGCCGAGACGCTCTTCGAGGCCGCACGCCAGCGCGGCATGCGCCTGCTGACCGGCAAGGTGCTGATGGACCGCCATGCCCCCGACGGCCTGCGCGACGACGTGGACCAGGCCCGGCGCGACTGCGAGGACCTGATCACCCGCTTCCATGGCCAGGACCGGCTGGGCTATGCCGTGACGGTGCGCTTTGCTCCCACCAGCACGCCGGCCCAACTGGCCATGGCGGGCGATCTGTGCCGCCAGGACGCCTCGCTCTACATGCAGACCCATGTGGCCGAGAACCGGGCCGAGGTCGAATGGGTGGCGCGGCTCTTCCCCGAGGCGCGCAGCTATCTGGATGTCTACGACCGCGTCGGCCTGCTGCATGAGCGGGCCGTGCTGGCCCATGGCATCTGGCTTGACGCCCAGGACCGCGCCCTGCTGGCGCAGCGGGGCTCGCAGGTGGCTTTCTGCCCCTCGTCCAACCTCTTCCTGGGCAGTGGGCTCTTTGACTGGGTCGCCGCGCGCGAGGCTGGTTTCGCCGTCAGCGTGGCCTCGGACGTGGGGGGCGGCACCTCGTTGTCCACCCAGCGCTCCCTGGGGGATGCCTACAAGGTGCAGGCCCTGGGCGGCCGCCGCCTGACGGCCTGGGCGGGCCTGCATGCAGCCACCCTCGGCGCAGCGCAAGGCTTGGGGCTATCCCAGGAGATCGGCCACTTCGGCGTGGGTACACTGGCCGACGTCTGCATCTGGGACTGGGCCCGCGGCCCGGTGGCCGAGGCGCGCTTCGCGGTGGCCCGCGAACTGCACGAGAAGGTCTTTGCCTGGATGACCCTGTCCGATGAGCGCAACCTGGCGGCCGCCTATGTGGCCGGCGTGGCGCGCCATCGTCGTCCGGATACCTTGCCACACCCCTGAACCGCAGAAGTCTTGCTGATCGCCATGGCCGAACCCGTTCCCCGACTCGAACTCCAAGGCATCAGCAAGCAGTACCCGGCCGTCAAGGCCAATGACGGGGTCTCGCTGCGGGTGATGCCCGGCCAGATCCAGGCGGTGCTGGGCGAGAACGGCGCGGGCAAGTCCACGCTGATGAAGATCATCTACGGCGCCGTGCAGCCCGATGAAGGCCGCCTGCTGTGGAACGGCCAGGCGGTGCAGGTGAAGAGCCCGGCCCAGGCCCGGCAGCTGGGCATCAGCATGGTCTACCAGCACTTCTCGCTGTTCGACACGCTCAGTGCCGCCGAGAACGTCTGGCTGGGCCTGGACAAGGGCCTGAGCCTGGCCGAGGTGAGGCAGCGCATCCGCGAGCTGTCCGCGGCCTATGGGCTGGAGGTGGACCCGGAGCGCCCGGTACACACCCTGTCGGTGGGTGAGCGCCAGCGGGTGGAGATCGTGCGGGCCCTGCTCACGAACCCCAGCCTCCTGATCCTGGACGAGCCCACCTCGGTGCTCACGCCGCAGGCCGTTCAGAAGCTGTTCGAGGTGCTGCGCCGCCTGGCGGCCGAGGGCTGCGCCATCCTCTACATCAGCCACAAGCTCGACGAGATCCGTGCCCTGTGCCAGCTCTGCACCGTGCTGCGGGGCGGCAAGGTCACGGGCGAGGTGGACCCGCGCACGGTAGACAACGCCGCGCTGTCCCGCCTCATGATAGGCAGCGAGCCGCCCCGGCTGCGGGCCGCCCCGCGCGAGGCAGGCGCCCCCGTGCTGCGCGTGCAGGGCCTGGCCCTGGCCACGGACAACCCCTTCGGCACCGCCTTGCGCGGCCTGGACTTCGAGCTGCGCGCGGGCGAGATCCTGGGCGTGGCCGGCGTCAGCGGCAATGGGCAGCAGGAGCTGCTGGCAGCCCTGTCCGGCGAGGACCCTCGGGCGCCTCGGGGCAGCATCCGCCTGTTCGATACCGACATCGCCCAGGCCAGCTGCCGCAGGCGCCGCAAGCTGGGCCTGCATTTCGTGCCCGAGGAGCGATTGGGGCGGGGCGCCGTGCCCAGCCTCTCGTTGGCCGACAACACCCTGCTGACCCGCACCGGGGCCGTCAAGGCCGGCGGCTGGCTGGCCAAGGGCGAGGCGCGCCGGCTGGCGGAGGAGTTGATCGCCCGTTTCGGCGTCCGCTGTGGCGGCGCGGGCGCGGCGGCGCGCAGCCTCTCGGGCGGCAATCTGCAGAAATTCATCGTGGGACGCGAGATTGATGCGGCCCCCCGGCTGCTCCTCATCGCCCAGCCCACCTGGGGTGTGGACGTGGGCGCCGCGGCCCAGATCCGGGGGGAGCTGCTCAAGCTGCGCGATGCCGGCTGCGCCCTCCTGGTCTTCAGCGAGGAGTTGGACGAGTTGTTCGAGATCTGTGATCGCCTGGTGGTGATGGCCCAGGGCCGCCTCTCGCCCAGTGTGCCCGTGGCCGAGGCCACGGTGGAGCGCATCGGCGCTTGGATGTCCGGGCTCTGGGACGCGGCTGAGGCCGGCCAGGAGGTGCGCCATGCTGCGGCTTGAGACCCGCCCTGAGCCCTCGCGGCTGATGGCCCTGGCCTCGCCCCTGATGGCGCTGGTGCTCACCACGCTGCTGGGCGTGCTGCTCTTCATGGCCCTGGGCAAGGACCCGCTGCGCGGCCTGCAGATGTTCTTCTGGGAGCCCATCCGCAGCGCCTATGCCTGGAGCGAGCTGGGCCTCAAGGCCACGCCCCTGATCCTCATCGCGCTGGGCCTGGCCCTGTGCTTCCGCTCCAATGTCTGGAACATCGGCGCGGAGGGGCAGTTCATCGTCGGCGCACTGGCGGCAGGCTGGGTGGCCATGCAGGCGGATGCGCAGACGGGCCGCGGCATCGTCGTGCTGGTCCTGCTGGCGGGCGTGCTGGGCGGCATGGCCTGGGCGGCGATCACGGCGCTGCTGCGCGACCGCTTCAATGCCAACGAGATCCTGGTGAGCCTGATGCTGGTCTATGTGGCTGACCTGCTGCTGGGCTACCTGGTCTACGGGCCCTGGAAGGACCCCAACGGCTACAACTTCCCGCAGACCATCAGCTTCGCCG
Organism: Roseateles sp. DB2; assembly: GCF_051857535.1. Taxonomy (NCBI): domain Bacteria; kingdom Pseudomonadati; phylum Pseudomonadota; class Betaproteobacteria; order Burkholderiales; family Sphaerotilaceae; genus Roseateles; species Roseateles sp. DB2. The sequence goes on from NZ_JBPZGY010000005.1 coordinate 309,005, forward strand.
CGGCCACCAAGATCCCGCGGCTCTTCACCGGCTGGCGGGTCAATATCGGCGTGCTGATCGCCCTGGGCGCCGTGGCCGGCTTCTGGCTGCTGATGTTCCGCAGCTATGCAGGTTATGCACTGCAGGTGGGCGGTCTGGCACCAGCAGCGGCGCGCTATGCCGGCTTCTCCTCGCGCCGCGCTTTGTGGACGGCGCTGCTGCTGTCCGGTGGCATGGCGGGCCTGGCCGGCGCGCTGGAGGCCGCCGGTCCGCTGGGTCAGCTGACGCCGCATGTGCCGGCGGGCTACGGCTTCGCGGCCATCATCGTGGCCTTCGTGGGGCGGCTGCATCCGGTGGGCATCGTGGGCTCGGGCCTGCTGATGAGCATGTTCTACATCGGCGGCGAGCTGGCGCAGTCGCGCCTCGGGCTGCCCAAGTCCATCACCGGCGTCTTCCAGGGCCTGCTGCTGTTCACGCTGCTGGCCTCGGACACGCTGATCCACTACCGCGTGCGCTGGGTGCGCCGGGTTCCCTGAGGTCGCGCCATGGATGTGAACGCACTCGCCGCACTCATCGCCGCCACGCTCAATGCCGGCACGCTGCTGGCCCTGGCGGCCCTGGGCCTGCTCATCAATGAACGCGCTGGCGTCGTCAACCTTGGGGCCGAGGGCATGATGCTGGTGGCCGCCATCGCCGGCTTTGCAACCGGCGTGCACACGGGCAGCGACAGCCTGGCCTTCCTCGCCGGCATGGCCGCCGGCGCGGCACTGGCGGGCGTCTTCGCGCTGCTGGCGCTGTGGCTCAACACCAACCAGTACGCTGCGGGCCTCGCGCTGAGCCTCTTCGGCACGGGCTTCTCGGCCTTCGTGGGGCAGGGCTATGTGCAGGAGAAGCTCTCGGCACGGCCCAGCTTTGCCATTCCGCTCCTGAGCGATCTGCCCTTCGTGGGCACGGCGCTCTTCAAGCAGCATCCGCTTGTCTACGGCGCGATGGCGCTGACGGCGGGCCTGGCCTGGTTTCTCTACCGCTCGCGTGCCGGCCTAGTGCTACGGGCCGTGGGCGAGTCGCCCGAGTCGGCGCATGCCCTGGGCTACCCGGTGCGCCGCATCCGCCTGCTGGCCGTGCTGGCCGGCGGCGCGCTGTGCGGGCTGGCGGGGGCCTACGTTTCGGTGGCCTACACGCCGCTGTGGGTGGAGGGCATGATCGCCGGCAAGGGCTGGATCGCCCTGGCACTCACCACCTTCGCCACCTGGCGGCCGGCGCGCGTGCTGCTGGGGGCCTATCTCTTCGGTGGCGTCACCATGCTGCAGTTCCATCTGCAGGGGCAGGGGGTGGAGGTGCCCAGCCAGTTGCTGTCCATGCTGCCCTACCTGGCGACCATCGTCGTGTTGGTGCTGATCTCGCGCAACAGCGGCTTCATCCGCGCCAACATGCCCGCCTCGCTGGGCAAGCCTTTCCACCCGGGCGGATAAGATCGCCGGCTGGCATTTCCTGCAGTTTTCACCCGTCATACCCCTCACGGGATTTCCAAGGAGCCCCCATGCGTCACATTGGCAAGCGTGATCTGATCAAGTGGGCCGGCTGGTCCGGTCTGGCCGCTGCGGCCCTGCTGGCCGGTTGCGGCAAGAAGGAAGAGGCAGCAGCCCCGGCGCCAGCCGCTTCCTCGGCATCCGCCCCGGCCCCCAAGGCCGAGCCGTTGAAGATCGCCTTCGCCTACGTCGGCCCGGTGGGTGACGGCGGCTGGACCTTCGCCCATGACAACGCCCGCAAGGCCGTCGAGAAGGAATTCGGCGACAAGGTCCAGACCAGTTTCGTCGAGAAGGTGCCCGAGGCCGCCGATGCCGAGCGTGTCTTCCGCGACATGGTTGGGCAGGGCAACAAGCTCATCTTCGGCACCACCTTCGGCTACATGGAGCCCATGCTCAAGGTTGCCGCCGACACGGCCGACGTCAAGTTCGAGCACGCCACCGGCTACAAGCAGGCCGCGAACATGCGCACCTACGACTCCCGCACCTACGAGGGGGCCTACATGGCCGGCGTGGTGGCGGGCAAGATGAGCAAGAGCGGCACGCTGGGTGTGGTGGGCTCCATTCCCATCCCCGAGGTGATCCGCAACATCAACAGCTTCACCCTGGGCGCGCAGAGCGTGAACCCCAAGGTCAAGGTGCGCGTGGTCTGGGTCAACGAATGGTTCAACCCGCCCAAGGAGACCGAGGCCGCCCAGTCCCTGATCGATGGCGGTGCCGACGTGTTGATGCAGAACACCGACTCCAGCGCCGTGCTGCAGACCGCCGAGAAGAACGGCAAGTACGCCTTCGGCTGGGACTCCGACATGACCGCCTACGGCCCCAAGGCGCACCTGGCCTCGGCCGTGATCAACTGGGGCCCGTACTACATCAAGGCCGTGCGTGACGCGCTGGACGGAAAGTGGACAGCCGGCCCGGGCTCGCACAGCTGGTGGGGTGTCAAGGAAGGCGCGATCGACCTGGTCTCCCTGGCCGAGGCCGTGCCTGCCGATACCCGCGCGCAGATCGACAAAGTCAAGGCCGGCCTGAAGGACGGCAGCTTTGCCATCTGGAAGGGCCCCATCGTTGGCCAGGACGGCAAGGACGTGCTGAAGAAGGACGAGGTCGCCGACGACAAGTTCCTTTCGGGCATCAACTTCTACGTCAAGGGCGTCGAGGGCAAGGTGCCCACGGGCAAGTAAGCCCGCGTCTGCCGCAGGAAGCCACCCGCCGAGAGGCCGGTGGCTTTTTTCATGCATGGCTGCGGGCCGTGCGGTCCGGTCTGCAGTTCGTCCGACGCCGGCTGCAGGTCATCCGGCGGGGATTGGCAAGGGCGCAGGCCCTCACTACATTGGCGCGGTGCCGGGTCATCGCCCAGCCAAGCCCATGAGGAGCCTCACTTGAAGAACGAACAGCAGAAGTCCGCTGCGCCGCGCGCCACCCTGAATCGTCTGGCCCTGTGCCTGGCCCTGGCCAGCGCCGGTGGACTGGCCCTGAGCCTGCCAGCCCAGGCCGCGACCACGGCCAAGCAGAGCAGCGCCCCCGTCGCGCCCAAGCGCTACACCATCGAGCAGTTCATGGCGACGACCAATATCGGCGGCGCCTCCTTCAGCGCTGATGAAAAGCGCATCCTCTTCCACAGCAACAAGACGGGCATCTTCAACCTCTACAGCATCCCCGTGAGCGGTGGCGAGCCGGTGGCACTCACCAGCTCCACCAAGGACGGCCACTACGCTGTCAGCTACTTCCCCAAGGACGACCGGGTGCTCTTTACCCGTGACCAGGGTGGCAACGAGCTCAACCACCTTTATGTGCGCGAGCTGGATGGCAGCGAGAAAGACCTGACCCCCGGCGACAAGCTCAAGGCCATGTTCATGGGCTGGTCGGGGGACAAGAACAGCTTCCACGTGGCCAGCAACGAGCGCGATGCGCGCTTCTTCGACGTCTACCGCTACGACACCAAGACCTATGCCCGCGAGCTGGTCTACAAGAACGAGACCGGCATGAACGTGGCCCAGGTCAGCGACGACGGCCGCTGGATCGCCTTCGGCAAGACCAACACCACGGCCGACAAGGACGTCTACCTCTACGACACCCAGACCAAGACTACCAAGCACCTGACGCCGCACCAGGGCGTGGCCGACAACAGCCCGGCCGGCTTCGACCCGGCCTCCAAGCGCCTGCTGATCACCAGCAACGAGGGCACCGAATTCACCCGCCTGATGAGCTATGACCTGGCCAGCGGCAAGATGAGCGAGCTGGAGAAGGCCGACTGGGATGTGGTCTACACCGACTTCTCCGATGACGGCCGCTACCGCGTCACCGGCATCAATGCCGACGCCAGCATCGCGCTCAAGCTGCGCGAGATGGGCCGGGACGGCATGGAGCGCGAGGTGGCCCTGCCCAAGCTGCCCGGCGGCGAGATTCGCGGCGTGCGCTTCTCTGGCAGCAGCGGCAAGATGGCCTTCTACGTGAACGGTGACCGCTCGCCCAGCAACCTCTTCGTCTATGACTTCGCCAGCAAGCAGGTCAAGCAGCTGACGCAGAGCATGTCCAAGGAAGTGAACCCCGAGGACCTGGTGGACGCGAAGATCGTGCGCTTCAAGTCCTTCGACGGCATGAGCATTCCCTCGGTCTACTACCAGCCCAAGGAAGCCTCGCCCACCCACAAGGTGCCGGCCCTGGTGTGGGTGCACGGCGGCCCCGGCGGCCAGACCATGCGCGGCTACTCCGCCCTGATGCAGTACTTCGCCAACCACGGCTATGCGGTGCTGGGCATCAACAACCGCGGCAGCTCGGGCTATGGCAAGAGCTTCTTCACCGCCGATGACGGCAAGCACGGCCGCGAGCCGCTGTGGGACTGCGTGGAGGCCAAGACCTATCTGGCAAGCACCGGCGTGATCGACCCCGAGCGCATCGGCATCATCGGCGGTTCCTACGGCGGCTACATGACCCTGGCAGCCCTGGCCTTCCGCCCCGAGGCCTTCAAGGTGGGCATCGACATCTTTGGCGTCTCCAACTGGCTGCGCACGCTGGAGTCCATCCCGCCCTATTGGGAGAGCTTCCGCCTGGCGCTGTACCAGGAGGTCGGGGATCCGGTGAAGGACAAGGACTTCCTCATCGCCACCTCGCCGCTGTTCCATGCCAAGGAGATCCGCAAGCCGCTGATGGTGATCCAGGGCGCCAACGACCCGCGCGTGATCAAGCCCGAGAGCGACGAGATCGTCGAGGCCGTCAAGAAGAACGGCGTGCCGGTGGAGTATGTGGTCTTCGACGACGAGGGCCATGGCTTCTCGAAGAAGAAGAACAACATCGAGGCCAGCGGCCGCATGCTGCAGTTCCTCGACAAGTACCTGAAGACGGCCAACTCGCCGAAGTGAGCGACACGTCGAAGTGAGCGCGTCTCGGGGGGCGGATGCGTCACCCATAAAGACACCCCTCGCACGGCACAGTCGCCAAGCGAGGGGCTGCCCATCTGGAGGAGGGCCCATGTCCGGAGGCAACTGGAAGGAAATGTTCAACGCCGCCGTCGAAGGCGACCTGGGGCTCGTCGAGTACCACGTCAAGTCGGGGGTGGACGTCAACTACGCGCATCCCGAATTCCTGTCGACGCCCTTGGTGGCGGCCATCCTTGCCGGACAGGAGCCGGTGGCACGCTACCTGTTGATGTCTGGCGCGAATCCGAACCTGCCTTCAGAGTTTGACGGCGCGACGCCGATGCAGGCAGCCCGCCGGGCCGGCCTCTCGACCTTGGAGGAGGAGTTGCTGCGCTCGGGCGCCACACCGCTGCCGCCGTCGACCGGCGGGACATCCTGGTTGGACAACTGGTGGAGCGGCTTGTGGGGCGGCCGGTTCGCGCGCGGCAAGAACTGACGTCGAGCGGCCGGTCGACGCTGCTTCAGCGTCTGGCTGGTGCACCGCTCAGCGAATGACCGCCGGTTGCGCCTGCACGCTGCGGCTGTCTGCCGAGGCCTGCCCTGCGGTGAGGTCGGCCCGGCGGGCGCCGGTGAAGCGCTTGGCCCAATAGGCCTCGCGCAGGTCCTCCACGCGCACGGCGCTGCCCACGCGGGGGCTGTGGATGAACTTGCCGTCGCCCACATAGATGCCCACGTGCGAGAAGGTGCGCTTCATCGTGTTGAAGAAGACCAGGTCGCCCGGCTTCAGCTCTTCCTGCTTGATGGGAATGAGGCTGGAGAGGCGGGCCTGCTCGTCTGCACGGTGCGGGAGCACGAGGCCGACGGACATCTCGAAGATGTGGCGTGTGAAGCCGCTGCAGTCGAAGCCGCTTTCCAGCGACTTGCCGCCGCGCTTGTAGGGCACGCCCAGGAAGTTCATGGCGGACATGACCAGGTCGGAGGCGGTGTCCCGCACCTGATTCAGCAGCTTGTTCTCGCTGGCGTTCTTCATCAGCCCGGTGTCCTGGAGGAACCGGGTGATGGCGTCATTGCCGCTGCCGTTGACAGCTGCGCCAGCGCCTGCGGCCGCGGCGGCCGCCAGATCGGCCGGTGCCGGGCTGGTCCTGGCCGCTGCGGTGCTGCCCGGTTGGGCGGCTACCTGCTGGCTCTGACCATAGGCGCCCATCATGGTGCCCGGGGGCGGCGCCAGCGGGGCAGTGCCCTGGGTCGGCTGCTGCTGCGCCAGCGCGCCCGTGGCGCACACGCCCAGCGCCAGCGTGGCACAGGCCAGCACGGGGCTCAGGTATCTTTGGCGGAGAGGCGGGCGTCGGGCTGGCAGCATCGGGAACTTGATCTCGGCCGCGCAGCTTAAGAAGCGGGTCTTGGCAGTGTCAAGCAAGGCAGGTGCAAACCGCGGGTAAGTCCGGGCACTGTTCGGTCCCCGAATCGTCCCGCGCTTCAGAATGGGGAACAACCCTTATTGGACCATAGGGGGCCGATGGCAGATGTGTCCAAGCGCACGCCAGGCGGTTCTGGCTTGACCCAGGGCAATTGTCGTCTGCACGACGCCGCAAGGTCAGGCTGCAGTCAGACCATGACCGTGAAATTCGCCGTAATTCGTAATTATGGAAATGCAGAGGTCGGTCATGAGCAGCATTCCCGGCAGCACAGCCCCCGCGATGGGGGGCGACTACGCCCGCTTCTACCAGCGCTCGGTCGAGCAGCCGGAGGAATTCTGGCGCGAACAGGCGGCGCTGATCGAGTGGCAGGCGCCCTTCCAGCAGGTCTGCGACTACAGCCGGCCGCCTTTCGCCAAATGGTTCGTGGGCGGCACGACCAATCTCTGCCACAACGCCGTGGACCGCCACGCCCGTGACCGCGGGGAGCAGAACGCCCTGATCTGGGTCTCCACCGAGGTCAAGGAAGAGCGCATCTACAGCTTCCGCGAGCTGCAGCGTGAGGTCGAGCGCATGGCCGCCATCCTGCAGGCCCAGGGTGTGGGGCAGGGCGATCGCGTGCTGATCTACATGCCCATGATCCCCGAGGCCGCCTTTGCCATGCTGGCCTGCGCGCGCATCGGTGCCATCCACTCGGTCGTGTTCGGCGGTTTTGCCAGTGTGTCCCTGGCCAGCCGCATTGACGATGCTGCCCCTAAGCTCATCGTCAGCGCCGACGCCGGCAGCCGCTCCGGCAAGGTCGTGCCCTACAAGCACCTGCTGGACGAGGCCATCCAGCTGGCCCAGCACAAGCCCCATGCCGTGCTCATGGTGGATCGCGGCCTGGCCACCTTCGAGCGCGTGGCCGGCCGCGACCTGGACTACGCCGCCCTGCGTGAGCAGCACCAGGACGCCCAGGTGCCCTGCACCTGGCTGGAGTCCAATGCCGTCAGCTACACCCTCTACACCAGCGGCACCACCGGCAAGCCCAAGGGGGTGCAGCGCGACGTGGGTGGCTATGCCGTGGCCCTGGCGGCCAGCATGAAGTACATCTACTGCGGCCAGGCCGGCGAGACCTACTTCTCCACCAGCGACATCGGCTGGGTGGTCGGCCACAGCTACATCATCTACGGCCCGCTGATCGCCGGCATGGCCACGCTGATGTACGAGGGCCTGCCCACCGTGCCAGATGCGGGCATCTGGTGGCAGTTGGTCGAGCGCTTCAAGGTCACGGTGATGTTCAGCGCACCGACGGCCGTGCGCGTGCTCAAGAAGCAGGACCCGGCCTACCTCGGCAAGTACGAGCTCGGCAGCCTGCGCGCCCTGTTCCTGGCCGGCGAGCCCCTGGACGAGCCCACCGCCACCTGGATCGCCCAGAGCCTGGGCCGCCCCATCATCGACAACTACTGGCAGACCGAGACCGGCTGGCCCATCCTCTCCATCGCCAACGGTGTCGAGAAGAAGCCCAGCAAGTTCGGCTCGCCCGGCGTGGCCATGTACGGCTACAAGGTCAAGCTGCTCAACGAGAACACCGGCGAAGAGCTGGTCGGCGCCAACCAGAAGGGCGTGGTGGCCATCGAGGGGCCGCTGCCGCCGGGCTGCCTGCAGACGGTCTGGGGTGACGACGCCCGCTTCGTCAACACCTACTGGTCCAGCATCCCCGACAAGCTGGTCTATTCCACCTTCGACTGGGGCATCCGCGACGAGGACGGCTACTACTACATCCTGGGCCGCACCGACGACGTCATCAACGTGGCCGGCCACCGCCTGGGCACCCGCGAGATCGAGGAGAGCATCGCCAGCCATCCCAACGTGGCCGAGGTCGCGGTGGTGGGCGTGGCTGACGCGCTCAAGGGCCAGGTGGCCATGGCCTTTGCGGTGCTGAAGGATGCCGGCCGCGCGGCCACGGAAGAGGGCGCTCGCCAGCAGGAAGCCGAGATCATGAAGCGCGTGGATGAGCAACTGGGCGCCGTGGCCCGGCCGGCCCGTGTGCGCTTCGTGACCGTGCTGCCCAAGACCCGATCGGGCAAGCTGCTGCGCCGCGCCATCCAGGCGGTGTGCGAGCAGCGCGATCCGGGCGACCTGACCACCATCGAGGACCCGACGGCCCTGCAGCAGATCCGCAGCCTGCTCGGGGGCTGAACTCCCGGCGCACCGGGGCTTGGTGTTTGTCCCGGTGCGCTGACTTCCGGGCGAGGGTGGGGCCGCGGGCACAATCCGCGCACCATCCCTGAGAAGCGGTGGCCCGCACAAGGGCATCGCGCAGCCACACCATGACATCGATGCTGACCTCGCGCCGCCTCGCCGGTGCGCTACTCCTGGCCGGCCTGACCGGCATCGCGAGCCTTGCACGGGCGGATGCCGCCCCCACGCTGCCTGCGCCGCCATTCCCCACCCTGAAGACGGCCGCCCAGATCCGCCAGGCCTGTGACAGTGGCCTGGCTGCCGCCAAGAAGGCCCTGGCCCAGCTGGAGCGCCGCAAGGTGGACCTGGGCTGGATGGCTGCCTTCGACGACTACGCCGCGAGGGTGGAGGACGGCCAGAGCGCGGTCGATTTCGTGCAGTACGTGCATCCCGACAAGGCCGGCCGCGATGCCGCACAGGCCTGCTCCATGCGCTGGACCCAATTCAATTCGACCGTCGCCCAGAACGAGCAGCTCTACAAGGCCCTCAAGCGCGTGCCCACGCCCCAGCCGCGCGACCGCGAGCTGCAGCGCGTGGCCCTGGGCGCCTTTGAGGACAGCGGCGTCTCCCTGCCTGCAGCCAAGCGCCAGCGTGCCAAGGCCATCGTCGACAAGCTGGGCGAGCTGGACCAGCAGTTCAACAAGAACATCCGCGACGCCAACATCCAGATCGCCTACACCGAGGCCGAGCTGCAGGGCGTGCCCGAAGGCGTCTGGAAGAACGCGCGCCGCGACACCCAGGGGCGCATCGTGCTGGGCGTGGACTACCCGAGCTACGGGCCGGTGCTGCAGTCCGCCGAGAACCCCGAGACCCGGCGCCGCATGTGGGAGGCCAAGGTCAACGAAGGCGGCGAGGCCAATCTGCGCCTGCTGGCCGAGATCGCTCAATTGCGTCGAGAGTACGCGGCCCTCTTCGGGCATGACAACTACGTGGATTTCAATCTGCGTCGGCGCATGGCCGGCAATGCGCAGACAGCCTGGAAGTTCCTGGACGAGGTCCAGGCCACCGTCACCGAGCGTGAACGCGCCGACGTGGCCGAGCTGCAGGCCGCCAAGGCTCAGCACCTGGGCCTGCCCCTGGCGCAGGTTCGCGTCGAGCGCTGGGATGCCAGCTTCTATTCCGAGCGTTTGCGCCAGGCCCGCTTCCAGGTCGACCAGGAGGCGCTGCGCGAGTACTTCCCCGCCCAGGAAAGCCTGCGCTTCGCCATGCGCATCATCGAGCGCCTGATGGGCGTGAAATACACCGAGGTGCCTGCGGAACTGTGGCACCCCGAGGTCAAGGCCTTTGCCGTCAGCGATGCCGCCACCGGCAAGCCCCTGGCCAATCTCTACGTGGACCTCTTCCCCCGCGAGGGCAAGTACAACCATGCTGCCGTCTGGCCCCTGCGCGGCAGCGCCACCCGCATCGGGCGGCTGCCGGCGGCCGCGCTGGTGGTCAACTTCAATCGCAAGGGCCTGACCGTCGACGAGATGGAGACCCTGCTGCACGAGCTCGGCCATGCCGTGCACAACAATCTCAGCAACACCTTCTACCTGCAGCAGGCCGGCACGGCGGTGATGCACGACTTTGTCGAGGCGCCTTCGCAGATGCTGGAGGACTGGGTGATCAACAAGCAGGTGCTGCCGCTGATGCAGGAGGTCTGCCCCAGCTGCAAGCCCATGCCCGAGGCCCTGGTGGACAAGGTCGTGGCCGCCAAGCATTTCGGCAAGGGCACGCAGTATGGCCGGCAGCATCTCTACGCCAGCTATGACCTCGCCCTGCACGGCAAGGAGCCCCAGGATCCCCAGGCCCTGTGGGCGAAGATGGAAGGGGCCACTCCGCTGGGCCATGTACCGGGCAGCAAGTTCGTGGCGGGTTTCTCGCACATTGCTGGTGGCTATGGCGCGGGCTATTACGGTTATCTGTGGAGCCTGGTGCTGGCCATGGACCTTCGCAGCCCCTTCGAAGCCAACAAGCTGGATGCCGAGGTCGGCCGCCGCTACCGCGAGCGCATCCTGGCCCAGGGCGGCCAGAAGCCGGCGCCGGAGCTGGTGCGCGATTTCCTGGGGCGCAATCCCAGCAACGCAGCCTTCTTCGACTACCTGAAGCACTGACCGGCTCGCCCCATCCGCGCTGCTGACGGCCCGCCTTGGCGGGCCGTTGTCATTGGTGGCGACTTTGTCTGTCCTTTTGTGTGTGCGAATGTGTTTTGTGCCCGGTTCGCCTCACCCCTGTCAGATATTGCAGGTTGTGCCTCAAGTCAGGGTTTTGCTGGACTGTGGGGTCGGGCGAGATGGCCACAATGCGCGCGTCTTCTCCCGGGGGTAGGTTCTGTCGGGGAAGGCGCACAACAGTCCGGGCGCCTTGCGATGACCCGGCATGTCGGGAAGCTGGACGGAAGTGAGCGTAGGTATGGAATGGTTCAGGCTGTGGTTCAAGCAAGCGGGAGCGGTCCTTGGCGTGGCAGTGTTGCTGGCGGGGGCCTCGGCGGTGCAGGCCCTGAGCTTTGCCATCAATGAAGGCGTCACCTACCGGGTGAGTAACGCGGAGATCGCGGCACGTTATGCGGCCATGGCCGCAGACCTCTCCAAGCTGCTGCAGCAGCCTGTCACCATCGAGCCCATCAGCGACTACAAGAGCCTGCGCCAGGGTCTGGCCGACAAGCGCTGGGAATTGGCGATGGTGCACCCTGCCCACATCTCCATCCAGGCCATGAAGAATTCCGGCTACCGCCTCGTGGCCGTGACCAAGGGCTTCACCGAGTACAAGGCCGGTTTCATGGTGCGGGCCGACGCCACCTGGACCCAGCTCACCGACCTGCGCGGCCAGCACCTGGGCGCACCAGACGAGGACTCCATCACCTCAGTGATGCTGCGCGCCACGCTGCGAGACCTGAAGATGAGCGCCCCGCAGGTCCGCATCACCTACACCCGATACCAGGACGCGGTGCCCTTCTTCGTCGAGAACTACCTCACCCATGCGGGCGTGTCGGCTTCCGGCGCCGTGCTCAAGGCCTGGCAGGCCAAGGGCGGCAAGATCCTGGGCTACACCCGGCCGGTGCCCATCAAGCATGTCATCGCCGGCTCCAGCCTCAGCGCCGAGCAGTTCGAGAAGGTGCAGAACTACCTGATCAATCTGGACGCCAGCGAGGAGGGCCGCAAGAAGCTGGAGCCCACCAAGTGGAAGGGCTTTGCCCGCTTCGAGCAGGCGGAAATGATGAAGCTGGGCGAATGGCTGGACGTGCGCTGAGCGTCGGGGGCAGGCCTCCCGCAGTCCTGCTGCGCACCGGCCGCCCGTATGCTGCGGATCGACCGCTGCGCCCCTGTGCCGCAGCCTGCCGCACTGCGCTGAAGTCCCCTGAGCTGTCGAGAAGGTGAATCCCATGTCCCAAGACTCTCTCTGGCTGCAACTGCAGTCGCTTCCCGCCGAGGCCGCGGCGCTGCGTGCGCCGGGGCGTCCCGCGCTGAGCCATGGTGCGCTGCGTGCACTCATCGAGCGCAGCGTGCAGCAGCTCAATGCCTGGGGCATGGGCCGCAATGAGCGTGTGGCCATCGTGCTGCCCAACGGCCCCGAGATGGCCGCCTGCTTCCTGGCCTGTGCCTGTGGCGTGGCCAGCGCCCCGCTCAATCCGGCCTACCGGGCCGAGGAGTTCGACTTCTACCTGCGCGACCTTAGGGCCCGTGCACTCATCGTGGAGGAGGGCAGCGAGTCGCCCGCCGTTGCCGTTGCGCAGGCCTTGGGCGTGCCCATCATCCATCTGCAAGCGCTGGACGCCGCGGGCGACTTCAGCCTGAGGGGCAACTTCGCCGGCAGCCCCGCGGCCGCGCAAGGCGGCATGGCCCTGCCGGAGGACGTCTCCATGGTGCTGCACACCTCGGGCACCACCTCGCGGCCCAAGATCGTGCCGCTGTCGCAGCGCAACCTCTGCGCCTCGGCGTCCAACATCCGTCGCACCCTGCAGTTCACCGCGGCAGACCGGGGGCTCAACATCATGCCCCTGTTCCACATCCACGGCCTGATCGCCGGGGTGCTGGCGCCGCTGAGCGCCGGCTCGCAGGTCTTCTGCACGCCAGGCTTCAATGCCCTCAAGTTCTTCGCCTGGATGGACGAGGCAGCCCCCACCTGGTACACGGCCGTGCCCACCATGCACCAAGCCATCCTGACGCGTGCCGGCAAGAACGCTGACGTGATCCGACGCCACCCGCTGCGCTTCATGCGCTCCTCGTCTTCCTCGATGCCGCCCCAGGTCATCAGCGAGTTGGAGCAGGTCTTTGGCGCGCCCCTGATCGAGGCCTACGGCATGACCGAGGCGACTCACCAGATGGCCAGCAATCCCTTGCCGCCGGGCCTGCGCAAGCCCGGTACCGTGGGCCTGGCCGCCGGCCCCGAGGTGGCCATCATGGGCCTGGACGGCTCGCTGCTGGCCGCGGGAGAGACGGGTGAGATCGTGATCCGCGGCCCCAACGTGACCCGGGGCTACGAGAGCAACCCGTCAGCCAACGCCGAGGCCTTCTGCAATGGCTGGTTCCGCACGGGCGACCAGGGCGTGATGGATGCCGATGGCTATGTCTCCATCACCGGGCGCCTCAAGGAGATCATCAACCGCGGCGGCGAGAAGATCAGCCCGCGCGAAGTGGACGAGGTGCTCATGGACCATCCGGCCGTGGCCCAGGTGGTGTGCTTCGCGCTGCCGCATCCCAAGCTGGGCGAGGAGGTCGGCGCGGTGGTGGTGCTGCGAGAGGGCGCCAGCGTGGTCGAGCGCGAACTGCAGCAGTTCGTGGCCCAGCGACTCGCGGATTTCAAGGTGCCGGCCAGGATCCTTTTCATGGCCGAGATTCCCAAGGGTGCGACCGGCAAGCTGCAGCGCATCGGTCTGGCGCAGAAGCTCGGTCTGGCCTGAGGGTCGGGGCAGGGCGCAGAACAAGTTCAAGCAGAGGAAGGGATCCACAGTCATGCACAAGCACACGATTCATGCCCTGGGCGCCTTGGCGCTGGCCTTCAGCGGACATGCCCTGGCAGCTGCCTGGCAGCCCAGCAAGCCCATCGAGTTCGTTGTCCCCGCCGGCACCGGCGGTGGCGCCGACCAGATGGCACGCTTCATCCAGGGCATGGTGGCCAAGCACCAGCTCTCGCCCCAGCCCATCGTGGTGGTGAACAAGTCCGGCGGCGCCGGCGCCGAGGGCTTCCTGGACGTCAAGGGCGACAAGGGCAATCCGCACAAGCTGGTCATCACCCTGTCCAACCTCTACACCACGCCCCTGGCCACCGGTGTGCCCTTCAATTGGCGAGACCTGACCCCCGTCTCCATGATGGCCCTCGACCAGTTCGTGCTGTGGGTCAACGAGGACTCGCCGTACAAGACGGCCAAGGACTACTTCAACGCCATCAGGAGCCAGCCCTCGGGCACCTTCAAGATGGGCGGCACGGGGTCCAAGCAGGAGGACCAGATCATCACCGTGATGCTGGAGAAGGCCGCGGGCAAGAAGATTGTGTACGTGCCCTTCAAGGGCGGCGGCGATGTGGCCGTGCAACTGGTTGGCAAGCATGTGGATGCCACCGTCAACAACCCCATCGAGGCGGAGTCCCACTGGCGGGCCGGCAAGCTGCGCGCGCTGTGCGTCTTCGACGACAAGCCCATGCCCTATCCGGAGAAAGTGACCGCCAGGCAGAGCTGGCAGGACCTGCCCACCTGCGCCTCGCAGGGCATCCCGGTGTCCTACGTGATGCTGCGCGGCATCTTCATGGCACCCGGCGTTACAGCCGAGCAGAAGACCTTCTATCTCGAGATGCTGGACAAGCTGCGCAAGCTGCCCGAATGGAAGGACTTCATGGCCAAGGGTGCCTTCAGGCAGGAGGCGCTGCAGGGCGAGGCCTTCTTCGACTGGCTGGGCCGCAACGAGCAACTGCACCGCACGCTGATGAAGGATGCGGGCTTCATCGCCCAGTGAGTCCGCGGCCGGGCCGAGCGTCCGGCTGACTGAAGGGGAGACGATATGGACGCACAAGACAGGCCGGACGCCCCGGCGTCGGCACGAGGCTGGTCACAGCGATGGGTGGAGCTGATCACCGCGGGCCTCGTCCTGGCCTTTGCGCTGTTGCTCATCACGGACAGCCAGCGCCTGGGCACAGGCTGGGCCGATGACGGCCCGCAGTCTGGCTACTTCCCCTTCCGCATCGGCCTGGGCCTGGCCTTGTGCAGCGGCTGGCTGCTCCTGCAGCAGCTGCGGCGCTGGTCGACCGCGACCGAGCTTTTTGTCGAGGCCGGGCCGCTGCGCGACGTGGCGGCTGTCTTCCTGCCCACCGTGGTCTATGTGGCACTGATCCCCTGGCTGGGCATCTATGTGCCCTCGGCCCTGCTGATCGCCTGGTTCATGCGGCGCCAGGGTGGCTACGGATGGCCCAGGGTGGCCCTGGTGTCTGCAGGCGTGGCCCTGCTGGTCTTCCTGCTCTTCGAGCGCTGGTTCGTGCTGCCTCTGCCCAAGGGGCCGCTGGAGCACTGGCTGGGTTTCTGAATCCCCCACGACCTGTCCCTGCGTGCCAGGCTCCCGAGGGGCAGGGAACCTTGGGACGGCACGGCGCTTCCTTGAGAGGAGTAAACCATGGACGACTTCAACAGCCTGCTGCACGGTTTCTCCGTCGCAGCCACGCTGCCCAACCTGGGCTACATGCTGGTGGGCCTGCTGCTGGGGGTGCTGATCGGCGTGCTGCCCGGCCTGGGCGGCGCCAACGGCGTGGCCATCCTGCTGCCCCTGACCTTCGCAATGAACCCCACGACGGCCATCATCATGCTGTCGTGCATCTACTGGGGCGCCCTGTTCGGCGGGGCCATCACCTCCATCCTCTTCAACATCCCGGGCGAGCCCTGGTCCGTGGCCACGACCTTCGATGGCTACCCCATGGCGCAGCGCGGCGAGGCGGCCCAGGCGCTGACGGCCGCCTTCACCTCTTCCTTCGTGGGGGCGCTGTTCGCCACGCTGCTGATCAGCTTCCTGGCACCGTTGCTCGCGCGCTTCGCGCTTCGCTTCGGGCCGGCTGAACTCTTTGCCGTGCAGCTGCTGACCTTCTGCAGCTTCGTGGGCATGAGCCGCGAGGCGCCGGCCAAGACGATGATCTCCATGCTCATGGGCTTCGCCCTCGCCACCATAGGCATGGACGACATGACTGGTCAGCTGCGCATGACCTTCGGCTTCACGGAACTGCTCAAGGGCTTCGACTTCCTGATCGCCGTGATCGGCCTCTTCGGCATCGGCGAGATCCTGCTGACCATGGAGGAGGGCCTGGCCTTCAAGGGGCAGACCGCACGCATCAGCCCCCGGGTGGTGTTCCAGACCTGGCTGGAGCTGCTCAAGCACTGGAAGCTCTTCCTGCGCTCGGTGGCCATCGGCTGCTGGATGGGCATCACGCCGGGCGGTGCCACGCCGGCCTCCTTCATGAGCTATGGCGTGGCGCAGCGGCTCTCGCGCCACCCGGAGCGATTCGGCAAGGGTGAGCTGGCTGGCGTGGTGGCGCCCGAGACCGCGGCCCATGCCGCCGGCACTTCGGCCCTGCTGCCCATGCTCACCCTGGGCATCCCCGGCTCGCCGACCGCAGCGGTGCTGCTGGGCGGCCTGGTGATCTGGGGCCTGCAGCCCGGCCCCATGCTCTTCACCGAGAACAAGGACTTCGTCTGGGGCCTGATTGCCTCCATGTACCTCAGCAATGTGGTGGGTCTGCTGGTGGTGCTGACCACGGTGCCCTTCTGGGCCGCCATCCTGCGCATTCCCTTCGCCATCATCGCGCCGGTGATCGTGGTGACCTGCGCCATCGGCGCCTACACCGTGCATGGCGCCATGTTCGACGTCTACATGATGCTGGTCTTCGGCGTGATGGGCTATGTGTTCAAGAAGCTGCGCATACCGCTGGCGCCCCTGGTGCTGGCCCTGGTGCTGGGGGACAAGGCCGAGGCCAATTTCCGCCAGTCCATGCTGCTCTCGCAGGGCAGCCTGGGCATCTTCTGGTCCAATGCCCTGGTCGGCGGCCTGACGGTCCTGGCCTTGCTGATGCTGGTCTGGCCCCTGTGGGGGCTGCTCAAGCGCCGTGGGGCGCGCAATGAATTCGCGGTGAGTGCATGAAGTTCGCAATCGTCGGCGCCGGTGCCATCGGCGGCCTGCTGGGCACGCGCCTGGCCCTGGCCGGGAACACGGTCACCTTCATCGCCCGCAACCGCAATCTGGCGGCCATCCAGGGCGAAGGCTTCACGCTCGTCGCTGAAGACGGCAGCACGCTGCATGCATCGCCCGGTGAGCAGCTGCGCGCCGTGCAGCGCATGGCCGAGGCCGGCGTGCAGGACGTGGTGCTGCTGACAGTCAAGGCTCACCAGCTGCAGGAGCTGCTGACCGAGCTGCCCGCCCTGATCGGGCCGCGGACGCTCATTGTCAGCATGATCAACGGCCTGCCCTGGTGGTACTTCCAGGGCCTGGCCGGCCCGCACGAGGGGCGGGTACTGGAGTCCGTGGACCCGGGCGGCGCCATTGCCCGCACGCTGCCCCCGGCCCAGGTGATAGGCAGCATCGTCTACCCGGCGGCGCAGCTGGAGGCGCCGGGCCGCGTGCGCCTGATCGAGGGCAACCGCTTCTCCCTGGGCGAGCTGGACGGCAGCCGCAGCGAGCGCATCGAGGCCCTGGCCCAGGTGCTGATGCAGGCCGGCTTCAAGGCGCCGGTGAGCCGGGACATCCGCTCCGAGCTGTGGGTCAAGCTCTGGGGCAACCTCAGCTTCAATCCCATCTCCGCCCTGACGCATGCCACGCTGGAGGACATCTGCCGCTTCCCGCTCACCCGTGAGCTCGCGGCGCGCATGATGAGCGAGGCGCAGGCCATCGGCGAGCATCTGGGCGTGCAGTTCAAGGTGTCCCTGGACAAGCGCATCGCCGGGGCTGAGGCCGTGGGCGCGCACAAGACCTCCATGCTGCAGGACGTCGAAGCCGGCCGCGCGCTGGAACTGGAGGCGCTGCTGGGCGCCGTCGTCGAGCTGGCGCGCATCACCGGCCTGCCCAGCCCCAACCTCGATGCCGTCTATGCCCTGACGCGGCTGCTGGGGCAGACGCTGCAGGCGCAGCAGGGGCGGCTGTCGGTGCAGGCCGGGGCCTGAGCCTCAAGGTCGTCGCCAGTCCTGTCGAAGGAACTGCAGCACCGCGTCCTCGTCGTGATGGCCGATCACGGCCTTTGCCTCCGCCTTGACCTCGTCGATGGCATTGGCCATGGCCACGCCGCGGTGGGCGGCGCGCAGCATGGTGATGTCGTTGACCTGGTCGCCGAAGACCACGACCTCGCGTTCGGCCAGGCCGTAGCGCTGGGCCAGGATGTGTATGGCCTGGTCCTTGGTGGCGCGGCGGTCGTGCACGGTGAGCCAGGGCCAGTCAGGGCGGTACAGGTCCTCGTTCAGATGGCATTGCACCGCTTCGCCGAACTGGGCCTGGATGTCCTCGTAAAGCGTCTGCAGCGGGCCATGCGGGCCGACCACGACCAGGGTCATCAGCGGCCCGCCGCCGAGCTGAGCGGCGAGGTCCTCGCAGGCGCGCAGGCGCGGGTCGCCGCCTTGCACGCGTTCGTCGACGAAATGCTGCTGGCCTTGGTTCTCCACACCCTGCCAGTAGAGCCGGTCGCCCTCGGGCGTGTGCACCGAGAGGAAGGGCAGGTGCCCATGGCGCCGTACCAGGGCGAAGAGTGCCTCGCCCAGGGCTGCGTCCATGCCGTGGACCAACTCGTGCCGGCCCGTGGCCAGGTCGCTGATGAAGGCGCCGTTGGACGAGATCACCGGCAGGCTCAGCGGGAGGCCGTCCAGCAGCTGGCGGATGGACACCACGTGGCGGGCGCTGGCCACGGTGAAGGTCAGGCCCTGGGCCAGCAGCTCGGTGAGTCCGCCGCGGGTGGTCTCGGACAGCTGTCCCTGCCGGTTCAGCAGCGTGCCGTCCAGATCCGAAACATAGAACGTCATCGCATCTCAATGAAAAAGCGGCGCCGCAGCGCCGCAGGGAAAGCAGGCATGGAGCCCCGCCTCAGAGCACCTCGGAGGCGAAGTCCGCCAGGCGCGAGCGCTCACCGCGTGCCAGGGTGACGTGGCCGCTGTGGGCCCAGCCCTTGAAGCGGTCCACGGCATAGGTGAGACCGGAGGAGCCCTCGGTGAGGTAGGGCGTGTCGATCTGCGCGAGGTTGCCCAGGCAGACGATCTTGGTGCCCGGGCCGGCCCGAGTGATCAGGGTCTTCATCTGCTTGGGCGTCAGGTTCTGCGCCTCGTCGATGATGACGAACTTGTTGAGGAAGGTGCGGCCGCGCATGAAGTTCAGGCTCTTGATCTTGATCTTGCTGCGCACGAGGTCGTTGGTGGCGGCGCGGCCCCATTCGCCGGCACTGCTGTCGCCGCGGGCCAGGACTTCCAGGTTGTCATCCAGCGCGCCCATCCAGGGGCCCATCTTCTCTTCCTCGGTGCCGGGCAGGAAACCGATGTCCTCGCCCACGGGCACGGTCACGCGGGTGACGATGATCTCGCTGTAGCGACGCTCGTCCAGTACCTGAGAGAGGCCGGCGGCCAGGGTCATCAGTGTCTTGCCCGTGCCGGCGGTGCCGGTGAGGGTGACGAAGTCGACGTCCGGGTCCATCAGCAGATTGAGGGCAAAGTTCTGCTCTCGGTTGCGGGAGGAAATGCCCCAGACGGCATTCTTCTGGTGGCCGTAGTCCTTGAGCGTGCGCAGCACGGCGCTCTTGCCGGTGATCTCGGTGACCTTGGCGTAGAGCGGCACGGTGCCTGGTGCTTCCAGGTAGACCAGCTCATTGACCAGCAGCGAGGGCACCAAGGGGCCGCTGATGCGGTAGAAGGTGATGCCGCCCTGCTGCCAGCTCTCCATGGTCTTGCCATGGCGCTCCCAGAAGTCGGCCGGCAGGGCCTGCACGCCGGTGTAGAGCAGGTCGGAGTCTTCCAGGGTCTTGTCGTTGCGGTAGTCCTCGGCGGGCAGGCCCAGGGCCCGCGCCTTGATCCGCATATTGATGTCCTTGGACACCAGCACCACTTCGCGCTCGGGTTGCTGCGCCTTGAGCGCCTGCACCACGCCCAGGATCTGGTTGTCTGCCTTGCCCTGGGGCAGGCCCTGGGGCAGGGGGGCGTCGATCAGCTGCGTCTGGAAGAAGAGCTTGCCGCCTGCCTCACGGTGGCCGGTCTGGTCCAGGGGCAGGCCCTTGGCCATCTCTTCCAGGGTGCTGCTCTTGAGGCTGGCGGCCAGGGCGTCGAGGTCGCGGCTGACCTGGCGCACATTGCGGGCGACTTCGGTCATGCCCTTCTTGTGGCCGTCCAGTTCCTCCAGGGTGATCATGGGGAGGTAGATGTCATGTTCCTCGAAGCGGAACAGGCACATCGGGTCGTGCATCAGCACGTTGGTGTCGAGCACGAAGAGCTTGGTGGCGCCGAGGGGCCTGGTCTTGGCGGCCTTGGGCGCACGGGCCCGTGTCGGCGTTGCCGCGGCAGGCGCCTTCGCCGCTACCCTGGCACCGGCCGTCTCGACCTGGGGTGCACGGGCCTCGACCAGGGCAGGGGCGGCCGGCTCAGCCGCGCGCAGGGCCTTGGCCGTGCGCTGCGGCCTTGTCGGGGCGGGCGGGGGCGCACTCACCGCGCTGAGCACGGGGGCAGGCGCGGGTGGGGTGGGAGCCTCGGGCAGAGCGGCCAGCGCCGGCTTCTTCTTGCTGGGGACCAGGCTGGTGGCGTATTCGCTGGCGTCCAGACGGCTGGCACGCTTGGTCGGGGGCTTGGGCAGTGGCATGAGGCGTTTGACGAGACGGGTCAAGCCGTCCCGGACAGTGGGTGCATGGGCGACCTGTCGCGTCCAGAAAAACAAAAAGCCGCCTTCGTCGGGAGGCGGCTTTTTGTTGGGCAGGTTCCGGAGCGCGAGGGCATGGTTTGATTATGCACAACTCGCCGGGGCAAATCTGGCGTCGCTGCCCGCAGGCTGCGACGCTCAGCGCCGGCACAGGCACTGGTGGCCTGTTGCGACCTTCCCATCGAGCTCCTGGGCCAGGAACTGCAGGTGGGTGTCAGCATCGGGGTGGCGCTGTTCCCTGACGACGCGGACGATATTGTCGTCCTGCGACAGCGCGCAGACCAGGCGATGTACCGCGTCAAGCAACGCGGCAAAGGCAGCGTCTGCTCGGCTGCCGAGCTGCCGATCGAGCCACCGGTATCGGCCTGAGCCACCGCGGGCGGGCGAGCCCCGGATGCGACCGTGTCAGGGGGGGCACACAAACAAGAACGCCGACCACCCGGTGGGGCGTCGGCGTCTGGAGCCGTCTGAGAAGACGTGAAGGGCCTCAGCGCACACGCAGTGCACACTCAGAACTCCCTAGGTGAGCCCTCCGTTGGCACTCACCGGCCGCTCAGGCGGCTTCCTTCTTGAGTGACTTCACGGCCTTCAGGACTTCGTCCACATGGCCGGCCACCTTGATGCCACGCCATTCGGCGCGCAGCACGCCGCTGGCGTCGATCAGGAAGGTGGAGCGCTCGATGCCCTTCACCTTCTTGCCGTACATGATCTTGTTCTTGACCACGCCGAACATATGGCAGAGCTTCTCTTCGGTGTCGGCGATCAGCTCGAAGGGCAACTCCAGGGCCTGCTTGAACTTGTCATGCGAGACCATGTTGTCGCGCGACACCCCCAGCACCACGGCGCCGGCCTTCACAAAATCCTTGTGACGGTCGCGGAATTGCATGGCTTCGGTGGTGCAGCCCGGGGTATTGTCCTTGGGGTAGAAGTACAGCACCACCGTCTGGCCGTGGAAAGCCTGGGGTGTGAACTTCACGCCTCCGGTAGCAAGAGCTTCAATTTCCGGGAGGGGTTTGTTGAGCGCTGGCGTCATGTGGGCGTTTTTGCTAGTAGGCCTGCCCGACTGGGCATAGCCTGCAATTATACGTTGAACGCCAAGATCGGCTCCGCCGACCCTTTCGGGGGATTGTCCGGACTTGTCGGATGACGCTCGGCGCATGCCATTTTCCGGGGGCTGGGCCGTCGGGTCATGCCGTCAGGTCATGGCATCCCGGGCAATGCAAGCGCATCGGGCCGGCGAGCGCCCAAAGCCCATGCGGTGCCTGGTCGAGGCCTCAGGACTGCGGCTCGATCAGCAGCGCCGCCAGCACGGACCGCCCCTCGGCGGCCAGCACGTTGTAGGTGCGGCAGGCGGCGGCAAGGTCCATGGTCTCCAGTCCGATGCGGGCCTGGATCAGGGCCCGATAGAGAGCGGGCTGCACGAAGCGCAGGCGCTCGCCGCTGCCGAAGATCACCAGTTCGGGCTTCAGAGCCAGAATGCGTTCGAAGGCGGCCTCGTCCAGGGCCTCGAAGCGACCCACGCCCCAGGACTGGACCTCGCCACGCCAGGGCACCAGCAGGCTGCTGCCGTGGGCTTGGCCGTTGACCCACACCCTGTTCTTGTCATGCCGCGAGATGCTGTTGCCGCCTTGCTGTTCGTCGAGCTGGAATTTCATGCCGGAGCGCTGTGGTTGAGTCCGCAGGATTGCGGAAGATGGGCCGGATGGAGGTGCGGGGCCTGCAGGGCTTCCGTGGGCGCAGTCGGGCTGCAGCCGTCCGAAGGCCCTTGCCGTGGAGCCCGGCCGACGAAGCCTAGCTGCGCGGCTTTCGAACCATGGGGAGCTTCATCCAGGGAAAGCCCTGCTACCCTGTTAAATTCTACGTTTTGCGGCGCAGCACGCGCGGCATCCACGAGGAGTCCCTGTCTTGAACCCGATTTCCAAGTCCGCCAAGCTCGCCAATGTCTGCTACGACATCCGTGGTCCTGTGCTGGACAAGGCGCGGCAGATGGAGGAGGAGGGGCAGAAGATCATCAAGCTGAACATCGGCAACATTGCTGCCTTCGGCATCGCCCCGCCGGACGAGATCGTCCAGGACATGATCCGCAACCTGCCTGACGCCGCCGGCTACACCGACTCCAAAGGCCTCTTCGCCCCGCGCAAGGCGGTGGTGCACTACTGCCAGGAAAAGAACATCCGCGGCGTGACCGTGGATGACGTCTACCTGGGCAACGGCGCCTCCGAGCTGATCGTGATGGCCCTCAATGCCCTGTTGGACAACGGCGACGAGGTCCTGCTGCCCGCGCCCGACTACCCGCTCTACACCGCCGCCGTGGCCCTCTCGGGCGGTACGCCGGTGCACTACATCTGCGACGAACAGAGCGACTGGATGCCCGACATCGAGGACATCAAGCGCAAGATCACCCCGCGCACCCGGGCCATCGTCGTCATCAATCCCAACAATCCCACCGGCGCGCTCTATCCGGAGTCGCTGCTGCTGGAGATCATCGAGGTCGCGCGTCAGCACCAGCTGATCATCATGGCCGACGAGATCTACGACAAGACGCTGTTCGACGGCAACGTCCACACCAGCATCGCCTCGCTCTCGGAGGACGTGCTCACGCTGACCTTCAACGGCCTGTCCAAGAACTACCGCAGCTGCGGCTACCGGGCGGGCTGGATGGTGGTCTCGGGTGAGAAGCGCCATGCCCAGGACTACATCACCGGCTTGAACATGCTGGCCTCCATGCGTCTGTGCGCCAACACGCCAGGCCAGTTGGCCATCCAGACTGCCCTGGGCGGCTATCAGAGCATCAAGGACCTGGTGGCCCCGAGCGGCCGCCTGTGCCGCCAGCGCGACCTGGCCTACGAGCTGCTCACGCAGATCCCCGGCGTCAGCGTCGTCAAGCCGAAGGCCGCGCTCTACATGTTCCCCCGCCTGGACCCCAAGATCTACCCGATCGAGGACGACCAGCGCTTCGCCTACGAACTGCTGGCCGAGGAAAAGGTGCTGATCGTTCAGGGGACGGGCTTCAACTGGACCGCCCCCGATCACTTCCGCCTCGTCTTCCTGCCCAACACCGACGACCTGCGGGAGGCCGTGGGCCGGATCGAGCGCTTCCTGTCGAACTACCGAAAACGTCACGGGCGCTGAGCCCCCCCTTCCAGCCAGAACGAGAACACACCATGAAAGCGATCA
Source organism: Roseateles sp. DB2 (assembly GCF_051857535.1). Taxonomy (NCBI): domain Bacteria; kingdom Pseudomonadati; phylum Pseudomonadota; class Betaproteobacteria; order Burkholderiales; family Sphaerotilaceae; genus Roseateles; species Roseateles sp. DB2. Next base: position 332,503 of record NZ_JBPZGY010000005.1, read on the forward strand.
AAGTCGGCCTCCTTGGCATTGGCACCGTGGGCAGCGGCACCTTCAACGTGCTGCGTCGCAACCAGGCCGAGATTCGCGGCCGCGCCGGCCGGGGGATCGAGATCACCATGGTGTCGCGCCGCAATGTGGCCCTGGCGCGGGAGATCGTGGGTGAGGCCGCCCAGGTCGTGGCCGACCCGCGCGAGATCATCGCCAACCCCGAGATCGACATCGTCGTCGAGTTGATCGGTGGCTGCGGCGTGGCCCGCGAGCTGGTGCTGGAGGCCATCGCCGCCGGCAAGCATGTGGTCACCGCCAACAAAGCCCTGCTGGCCGTGCATGGCACCGAGATCTTCGCTGCCGCCCGCGAGAAGGGCGTGATGGTGGCCTTCGAGGCAGCGGTGGCCGGGGGCATCCCCATCATCAAGGCCCTGCGCGAGGGCCTCACCGCCAACCGCATCGAGTGGCTCGCCGGCATCATCAACGGCACCACGAACTTCATCCTGTCCGAGATGCGCAGCAAGGGCCTGGACTTCGCCACCGTGCTGAAGGAGGCCCAACGCCTGGGCTATGCCGAGTCCGACCCCACCTTCGACATCGAAGGCGTGGACGCCGCTCACAAGGCCACCATCATGAGCGCCATCGCCTTCGGCATCCCGGTGCAGTTCGACAAGGCCCATGTGGAAGGCATCAGCCAGCTGCAGGCCACGGACATCAAGTACGCCGAGCAGCTGGGCTACCGCATCAAGCTGCTGGGCATCGCCCGCCGCCGCAACGATGTGGCGGGCGGCGGCATCGAGCTGCGCGTGCATCCCACCCTGATTCCGGCGCAGCGCCTGATCGCCAACGTGGAAGGTGCGATGAACGCCGTGGTGGTCCAGGCCGACGCGGTGGGCACCACGCTGTACTACGGCAAGGGCGCCGGCTCCGAGCCCACCGCGTCTGCCGTCATCGCGGACCTGGTGGACATCACCCGCCTTCACACCGCCGACCCCGACCACCGCGTGCCGCACCTGGCCTTCCAGCCGGACTCCATGAGCAACACGCCCATCCTGCCCATGGAGCAGGTGCTGACCAGCTTCTACCTTCGCCTGCGCGTGGCCGACGAGGCCGGGGTGCTCTCGCGCATCACCACCATCCTGGCCGAGCACGACATCTCCATAGACGCCGTGCTGCAGCGCGAGTCCGCCGAGGGCGAGCGGCAGACCGACCTCATCATCCTGACCCACGAGACCCAGGAAGGCCGCATGAACACGGCCCTGGCCCAGATGCAGAGCCTGCCCACGGTGCTGGCGCCCATCGTGCGCCTGCGCAAGGAGGAGCTGGCCTGAGGGCGGCAGGGCAGGTGTCCGCGCCTGCCCGCCTCAGCCCCGCCCAGCCCACGCCTGCCGGACATGCCGCGATGACTCCAAGCGATCCGGGCCAGCTGCTGGACGACTTCTCGGCCCTGCTGGCCAATGATCCCGGTGCGCTCTCCACGCAGAGCGACTACTACGTGCCCAATCTGCATGGCACCGGGGCCGAGGACGTGGTCGCGCTGCTGGACCGGGCGATCCGGCGCAGCCACAGCGATGCCCAGCTCTACTACTTCAGCGGCCAGCGCGGCACTGGCAAGAGCACCGAGCTGCGGCGGCTGGAGATCCTGCTCAACGGCCAGGCCGGGACGCGCGCCTACATCATCGACGCGCTGGACTACATCGGCGACACCCACCCCATAGACACCCTGGACCTGCTGCTTGTGATCGCGGCGGCCTTTGCCGATCGTCTCAGCCAGCCTGATGCCCTGGGCCAGGACCTGGACCCGCAGGAAAGCCCGCTGCAGCGCTTCACGCACTGGCTGGGGGCGGAGGTGGAGATCTCCGGCGTCACCCTGGGCGGCGTCAAGGCCGAGTTCAAGAAGCAGCAGCAGAGCATCGTGCAGCGCCTGCGCGCCTTCGATCTCTCGCGCCAGGAGCGGGTGATGGCCGAGTGCCGCCAGCACATCGGCCAGATGGCCGAGGCCGTGCAGCGGCGCTGGGCCGCCCAGAAGATCGTGCTGATGGTGGACTCCCTGGAGCGCCTGCGCGGCATCGGCAAGGAAGCCACCGAGATGTTCGACCGCGTGGTCAAGGTCTTCGATGGCGACATGAACCAGCTGCGGGTGCCCGGCCTGCACATGATGTATTCGGTGCCGCCCTACCTGCCCTACCTCACCAATATCAAGGCCCTGGTCCAGCTCTTCATGCTGGCCTCGGTGCGGGTCTGCGAGCCGCCGGTCAAGGCCAGGCGCCAGGCGCGTGCGGGCGGGCTGGATGCCATGCGCCAGGTCGTGGAGCGCCGCTGCCCACGCTGGCGGGAGCTGCTCAGCGAAGCAGCGCTGGACCGTCTCATCCTCACCTCGGGCGGCGATCTGCGCCAGTTGCTGCGCCGCCTGCTCCTGGACACCCTGGATGAGGCTGCCTTCGCGCTGGAGCGCCTGCCTCTGAGCGACAAGGATCCCATCCTGCACACTGTCGTGCAGCGTCATCGCGTGGAATTCGAGAGCCTGGTGGTGCAGGACGAATACCCGCTGCTCAAGGGCATTGCCGAGCAGAACGCCCTGGACCTTCGCCACCGCGACGAGCTGTCCACCGTGGCGCACTTCTTCGACGTGCGCGCCGTGCTGAACTATCGCAATGGGGTGGACTGGCTGGACCTGAATCCCTTGCTCTGGGATCTCATCGCTCACTGGCAGCCGCAGGCGGCCGGCAACGACCGTGGAAGCTGACGCACTCGGCGCCCAGGGGGAAGCGGCCTGGGCTCGCCTGGTCCGCCGCATTGGCCAGCTGCAGGGCTTTGGATACGTCGTGCTGTTCGTGCCCGACCCTGCCGTCCTGCCGCCCTTCAAGGCCCGGCTGGCGGCGTGGATGGCCGGACGGGGCTGGCCCTGGATCCAGCTGTCCGAGGCTCGGCCGGCCGGTTTCGCCGGGCGCAGCATCACCGGCCTGTTCGACGGCCTGGCCGCCTCGCCGCAGCCTCGGCTGGTCTGGCTGGAGGCGCATCGCGGGGCAGGGCAGCCGGCCTGGGAGCGGGCGCGCGGCGAGTTGCTGAGCCGGCTCAACGAACGGCGTGGGCGGCTGGAATCCGAGCTGGTGGGCACCCTGGTGCTGGTGCTGCCGGAGGGATCGCAGCGCAGTGCAGCCGGCCTGGCTCCCGACCTGTGGCATGTGCGCAGCCTGGGTCTGAGTCTGGCGGGCGTGCCCGTTCTGGCGCATGAGGGTCAGGTCTTGCCTGGGACGCCTGGCGAGCCCGTCGGACCGCCACAGGCGTCGTCGTCGCTGCTGCCGGAGCTCGCGGCCGATGTCGCCCAGGCTGGTGCCGGACCTGGGATGGCAGCGGAGGACCTGCCCGATGCCGCGGCAGAGGCCTGGCTGCAGCGCTGGCGGGGCCTGCTGGCGGGGCGTCCCATCGAGCAACTGGCCTTGGATGACGAGGCCCTGCTGACCTTCAACGTGAGCGACGGTCTTGCATGCCAGAGCGCCCTGCTGCGGCAGGGCCGTGTGGCCGAGGCCCAGCAGTTGGGTGATCAATGGGTGCGACTGGCGCGCCGTCGGCGCGCGCAGGGCATGGGGCTGCTGGACATCGGGACCGGCCGCGAACTGTGTGCCGCCCTTGGGGGGCAGGCGGCCGCCCTGATGCAGCTCGACCGGCCGCAGGAAGCCCTGGCACTCTGCGAAGAACGCGTGGCCGTCTCGCGCGAGCTGGCGCTCCGTCTGGGCGAGACGGCCGCGGCCTTGCGAGAGACGGCCGTCGCCCTCGACCAGCTCAGCCGCGTGGCGCAGATCCTGGGCGACTGGTCCCGGGCCGCCGCCGCCGCCGAGGAAAGCCTGGCCCTGCATCGCAAGCTCGCGGGACGACTCGGCGAGACGCCGGACAGCCTGCGCGGCCTGGCCCAGGCCCTGGACCATGCCGGCCATGCGGCTCAGGCGCTGGGCGACTGGTACCGTGCCGGTGCCGCCTACGAGGAAAGCCTGTCGCTGAGGCAGGCGCTGCTCAGCCGCCTGGGCGAGACCCCTGAGGCCTTGCGCGACCTCTCCACGGCGCTGGACAACATCGGTCGCGTGGCCGAGGCCCAGGGTGACTGGGCGCGCGGGGCAGAGGCCTGCGAAGAGGCCCTGACGCTGCGCCGCACGCTGGTCGAGCGCCAGGGCTCAATGCCCGAGCGCCTGGCCCAGAGCCGCATCCGCCTCGCACAGGGCGGCGCTGGGCCCGAGCTGGAGGCCGACCTGGCCTCTACCCTGCTGGATGCGGCCGCACTGCCTGGCCCCAAGGCCGAGGCCTACCGCCTGGAGGCGGGCCGGATCCTCGCCTCGTTGCGCCAGCGTTTCCCCGATGTCCATCGCTATGAGCGCCTGCAGCAGCGGTGGGCCCTGTCTCATGCGAGTGCGCCGGCACCCACAGCGCCGGCCGACGTCCCACCCCATCAACCTCAAGCTGGAAGTTCAAGCACGTGAAATACATCAGCACCCGTGGCGACAAGACCGAGCGCCGATTCTGCGAAATCCTGCTGGAAGGCCTGGCGCCGGACGGCGGCCTCTACCTGCCCGTGCACTACCCGCAGGTCGATGCGGCCACGCTGTCCCGCTGGCGCGGCCTGCCCTATCACGAGCTGGCCTTCGAGATCCTCTCGCTCTACATCGACGACATCCCCACCGAGGACCTGCGCGCCATTTGCGCCCGCACCTACACGGCCGAGGTCTTCGGGACACCCGAGATCACGCCGCTCAAGACCCTGGAGCCCGGGCTGGCCCTGCAGGCCCTGTCCAACGGGCCCACGCTGGCTTTCAAGGACATGGCCATGCAGCTGCTGGGCCAGCTCTTCGAGTACGAACTCCAGCGCCGCGGCGAGACCCTCAACATCCTCGGCGCCACCAGCGGTGACACCGGCAGCGCGGCCGAGTACGCCATGCGAGGCAAGGCCGGCGTGCGCGTGTTCATGCTCTCGCCCCATGGCCGCATGAGTCCCTTCCAGCAGGCGCAGATGTTCAGCCTGCAGGATGCCAACATCCACAACATCGCCATCGAGGGCGTGTTCGACGACTGCCAAGACATCGTCAAGGCCGTCTCCAACGACCTGGCCTTCAAGCGCGAGCACCGCATCGGCACGGTCAACTCGATCAACTGGGCGCGGCTGCTGGCGCAGGTCGTCTACTACTTCGCGGGCTACTTCTACGCCACGAAGTCCAATGAGGAAAAGGTCAGCTTCTGCGTCCCTTCTGGCAACTTCGGCAACGTCTGCGCCGGCCATGTGGCTCGCATGATGGGCCTGCCCATCGAGCGCCTGGTCGTGGCCACCAATGAGAACGACGTGCTGGACGAGTTCTTCCGCACCGGCGTCTACCGCCCGCGCGGCAGTGCCGAAACGCACGAGACCTCCAGCCCCTCCATGGACATCTCCAAGGCCAGCAACTTCGAGCGCTTCGTCTTCGACCTGCTGGGCCGGGATGGCGCCCGCGTGAAGGCCCTGTTCAAGGACGCCCTGGAGCGCGAGGGCCGCTTCGAGATCAGCGCCGCCGAGAAGACCGCCATCGTGGGCTATGGCTTCGTTTCCGGCGCCAGCAGCCATGCGGACCGCCTGGCCACCATACGCGCCACGCAGCAGCAGTACGGCGTCATCGTCGACACGCACACGGCCGACGGCCTCAAGGTCGCCCGGGACTGGCGCCAGGACGGCGTTCCCATGCTCGTGGCGGAGACGGCCTTGCCGGCCAAGTTCGCTTCCACCATCGTCGAGGCCCTGGGGGCAGAGCCGCCGCGGCCCGCGCATCTGCAGGGCATCGAGTTGCTGCCCAAGCGTGTCCAGGTGATGCCGGCCGATGTGCAGCGCGTGAAGGATTACATTGACGCCCATGTCCGCTGAAACCACCGCCCCCAGCCCTGCCCGCAAGCCCCTGCTGAGCCTGGACGAGGCGCTCGCGCGCCTGCTCTGCGCCGTCCAGCCCCTGGGCGAGACGGAGACACTCTCCACCTTCGACGCCCTGGGCCGCGTGCTGGCCACCGAGGTGCGCTCGCAGCTGGACGTGCCCCCGCATGACAACAGCGCCATGGACGGTTACGCCGTGCGCCTGGCCGACCTGCCTGTCGACGGCACCGTGCTGCCCGTGAGTCAGCGCGTGCCCGCCGGCAGCGTGCCCCAGGCCCTGCAGTCCGGCACGGCTGCCCGCATCTTCACCGGCGCGCCCGTGCCCGCAGGCGCCGATGCCGTTCAGATGCAGGAGCACTGCGAAGCCCTTCCTGGCGAGGGCCTGGGGTCGGTGCGCGTGGTCGATCGCCCGGTCGTCGGCGCGGCCATCCGCCGTCGCGGCGAGGACGTGCAGGCGGGCAGTGTGGTGCTGGCCGTCGGCCACCGCCTGGACCCGGCTGCCCTGGGGCTGGCCGCCACCGTGGGCGCAGCCTCGCTGAGCGTGGCCCGGCGCGTGCGCGTGGCGCTGTTTTCTACCGGCGACGAACTCGCCATGCCCGGCGAGCCCCTCAAGCCCGGCGCCATTTACAACAGCAACCGCTTCACCCTGCGCGGCCTGCTGCAGCAGCTGGGCTGCGAGGTGCAGGACCTGGGCATCGTGCCTGACACCCTGGACGCCACCCGCGCCGCCCTGCGCGCTGCCGCTGCCAGCGCCGACCTGATCCTCACCTCGGGCGGCGTGTCCGTGGGCGAGGAAGACCATCTGCGCCCTGCCGTGCTGGCCGAAGGGCAGCTGGACCTCTGGCAGATGGCCATCAAGCCCGGCAAGCCCCTGGCCTTCGGCGCGGTGCGACGTCCGGGGCAGGACGGACGCCAGGCCTGGTTCATCGGTCTGCCGGGCAATCCGGTGTCCAGCTTCGTGACCTTTTTGCTGGCCGTACGACCCGTGATCCTGCGCCTGCAGGGGGCGGTCGAACTGGCACCCAAGGCCTACCTCCTGCGTGCCGATTTCGATTGGCCGCGTGCCGACAAGCGCCGCGAATTCCTGCGTGCCCGGCTCAATGCGCGGGGCGGCCTGGAGCTCTTTGCCAACCAGGGTTCGGGCGTGCTGAGTTCTGCCGTCTGGGGCGACGGTCTTGTTGATGTGGCTCCAGGCGCGCCCATCCAGGCCGGCGATACTGTGCGCTTCCTTCCCTTCAGTGCCCTGCAATGAGCGCCATCACCGTCCGCTATTTCGCCTCGCTTCGCGAGGCCCTGGGTGAGCAGGAAACCCTGCCCTGGCAGCAAGGCCAGACCCTGGGCCAGCTGCGCGATGCGCTGCTGGCACGCGGTGAGCCTCATGCCAGCGCGCTGGCCCGCACACGCGCCGTGCGCTGCGCACTGAACCAGCAACTGGCCAAGGAGTCCGCCACCATCCCAGCCGGGGCCGAGGTGGCCTTCTTTCCGCCGGTGACAGGCGGCTGAGCGCGGGCTCAGCCCGCTTGAGCCTGCGTCCGACGGTAGCTCGCCGGGGAGCGGCCGATCAGTCGGGTGAACTCGCGGGTGAACTCGCGGGTGAAGTGCGCCTGGTCGAAGAAGCCCAGCGACTGCGCGAGCCCGGCCAGGTCCACGGCCTCGGAGGACGAGAGGCGGTGCACGGCCTCCTGCAGACGGAAGCGCTGCACCACCCACATGGGCGGCACGCCCATGTGCTCGAGGAAGAGGCGCTGCAGCTGGCGTTCGCTCATGGCCAGCGCCGTCCCTGGCACTGGCACAGGCACTGGCACTGGCACTGGCCGTGGGCGGGCTGTCGGCGGGCTGTCGGCGGCAAGCGGGGCGACACCAGGCGAGGCAGACGCGGGCCGGCATGAGCCGGAATGGGCCAGCAGCATCGCTGGAACGATGGACGTGACGCTCAGTGCTCGGGACACGCAGGGGTCAGCCCAGCCCGAGCCGCCCGTGCTGGGTCGCCAGGGCCTGAGCAAGCGCTACTGCGGCGCGTTCGAGGCGCAGGCGGAAGGCGAGATGCTGGCGGCCGTCGGGGCGGTCAAGGGCTCTGCCGCCTATGTGGCCGTGGAACGCGTGGTGGGCACGCTGGCCGGGCGGTCGGGCAGCTTCGCCCTGATCCGTCGCGGCGTGATGCAGGGCGGCCAGCAGGCGCTGCTGGTCACTGTTGTTCCGGATTCCGGCACCGGCCAACTGGCTGGCTTGAGTGGGGTCCTGAGCGGGGCCCTGAGCATCGAGCGGCGCGATGGGCAGCACCATTACCGCTTCGACTACACCTTGCCCTGAGCGGCGGGGCCGCAGCAGCCCGAACGGTGGCGATGCCCTCGGCGCTTCCGCGGGGTCAGGCCAGCCGCACCGCCAGCCACAACTGCGCACCGACGTCCACCAGGACGCACGGTGTGCAGGGCACGATGGGCCGCCCGGCAATGCTGACGAGGTAAGGCCCCGCTCGGGCCCAGAAGTAGAACGGGGCGGCGAGGGCGACGCCGGCATCCTGTCGCTCGGTCGTCGCCGCGGCCGGTGCCGAAGGCGCGAAGACCAGCAGGCTATCGGCTGCGTTGAGATGTCCGCAGCGGGATCGCTGCGCCTTGGGCGCTTTCTTCATGCCCTGGCAGTCTGCAATGGCCTGCTGCGCAGGCGGTGACGGCCTGGGGCGGGGGCCGCGCGCCGCGTCGCCAAGGCCCACCGAGCGCCTGTGCGCTGGGGCAGGGCGCTGGTGGCGCGCTGTTGGCACGCTGTTGGCACGCTGTTGGCACAGGCAGCGGCTGCCTGGGATGCCGCGAGCCTCGCCCAGCAACTGCGCGTCCGTCGTCGCCACCTGCCTGCCGCCCTGGCGGAGGAGGGCCTCACCGCCAGCCAGCGCATCTGGGCCCGGCGCCTGAGCCGTGCCCAGGCCGCGCGGCCGTGGCCTCGCCCGCCGTACGTCATCTCGCTGTCCTTCGTGCTGGGCTTTCAAGGACAGCGCACACTTCAGCCGCAAGTTCCGCCAGCTGTACGGCGCCGTGCCGCGACAATGGCGGGCCCAGCAACTCCAGATCCAGGACCTCGGCTGATGCAAGGCCTTCACCTCACCGCCGACCTGCGCGGCTGCGATCCCGCCCAGCCACTGATGAGCGACCCCGCCGCCCTGCGCCACTGCTGCGCGACAGCCGTGGCTGAGTCGGGCCTGGGTGGCGTCGCCGAGCTCTTCCATCGCTTCACGCCGGCCATGGAGGGCGAACCCAGCGGCATCACCGGCGTGGTGCTGCTCGCGGAGTCCCACCTGGCCATCCACACCTGGCCGGAGCTGGGCGGGGTGACACTGGATGTCTACGTCTGCAACTACGGGGCGGACAACAGCGCCCGGGCCGAGCAGTTGCTGGAGGCGCTGATCCGCGCCTTCGGCCCGGGCCAGGTGCAGCGCCAGGCTTTGCGCAGAGGGCAGGGCGACTCAGCCGCCTGACTGCGGGCCCGCCAGCCGGGCCGTGGGTGCAGGCCCATGCGCTGCCTGACACGGGTGATGAAGGACGGGTGATGAAGGCGCTGGGGTTTTCAATGCCCCTGCGGACGCCCCTTCATGGACAGCTGCAGGCGCCGCCCTCGCAACTGCGCTTGCTCACAGATGCTTGGCAAAGAAGCGCACCACGCGCGCTCGCGACAGGTAGGCCTGTTCCGCATCCGGCGTGAACTGCACGCTGGGCTGCACGCCGGTGCGGAAATAGCTGCCCTGGTCGGCGTAGGGGTCGGTCACCGTCATGGGCACCATCAGTCGGTCCCAGCCGTGCGTGGCGCCGGGGTAGGAAGTCACGCTGACGATGCCGCCGTTGCTGGCATTGACCGACTGCGCCAGCGCCTGGCAGGGGACGGCGCCCTTGTCGTAGTCGTCCTGGCTGCCGACCTGGATCATCACCGGCGCGCCGGTGAGGTTGATCCACTGCACGCCGAACTGCGCCGGTGTGGTGTGCAGCAAGGCCAGCAGAGGCGTGTTGTTCCAGGCGTAGCAGACGGGGTAGTGCGCCACGTGAGCCTTGAAGCTGCGCCCCCCGCCGAACTTGCCGGCATACAGGCGTTCGGCCGCCCCCAGGCTCACCAGGCCGCCCCAGGAGAAGCCCAGCACGCCGACGCGTGCGCCGTCGATCTCCGGCCGCTGGGCCAGGTAGGCCAGGGCCGAGAAGGCGTCGGGATAGGTCAGCACGGGTGCGCTGGGGCGCTGGCTGGCACTGTTGATGCCGCGCGCCTGCCACATGTCGATCTGCAGGGTGGCGATGCCGGCAGCATTGAGCGCTGCCTCGTAGAAGTCACCCCGGGCATCGACACCCGCCGAGCCGTGCAGGATCAGCACGGCCGGCCGCTTGCGATGACCGTGGCCGGCGCCCCGGCCCGCATGCGCGGGCAGGCTCAGCTTGCCCTGGATCGTCAGCGTGGCGCCGGGCGACGCCAGATTGGGCGAGGGGAAGCTGATGAAGGAGACGGTGGGCTGCCAGGCAGCCGCCAGGCCCTCGTCACCTGCCTGCGCGGGCAGCGAGATCAGGGCAGCGGCTGTCATGCCGAGCACCGCTCGTCCGGTCGTCTTCCACCAATTCCACGCCATGCTGGCCTCCGATGTGCGTTTTGCACGCAGGCGGACCCTCCGGCTGCGCAGGCGAGACGCTATCACCGAGGCCTCGGCCGCACCTCAGGGCTTGCCTGGATGGCCGGAGCGAACGGCGGGCGGCGAAGGCCCCTTGCGGCGATCAGCGCACCGGTTCGGGCGCCGGGCGGATGGACCACTGGGCCTGCGCGGCCAATTCGTCCGCCGTGCGCTCGTCGGCGGTCACCAGGTACTCATGGCTGCTGCGCTCGATGAAATAGGCCGAGCGGTAGCGCAGCAGGAGCTCACCGAGGGCCTTGCGGGCCTGGCTGGGGGCGCCGTTGAAGGTGAGGGTCAGGGTGGTCATGGTGGATGTCCTTGAAGAGCCGGCGGCGTGCTGCAGCCGGTTCCTTCCTGAACGCAGGCGAGCCGAGGCGGTTGACGGGAGCTTGGCGGCCCGGGGGCAGGCTCAGCCTGCAGCGCCGCGGGGACCTCACGAGGGCCGCGGCCAGCGTCCGATTCGCGCGAGTCGGCGAGGCCCCGCTCCCGACGCTGCAAGACGGCAGTCGTTGCGTCCCTGACGCAACGACTGGGGATTCATCGTCCAGCGGGTTCCGCGGCCCTGGCGCGGCCCACCCAGCCCAGCATCTGCTCCACCAGGTTTTCGAGTGGCGCGTAGGGCAGGACGGGCTCGGGGCGGGTATCCAGGATGGATTCCATGGGCAGGAAGAAGCGCTTCAGGTCCTCCCGGGCAAGAGGCCTGGAGACCGCGGGCGCCTGCTGTCTGACCATCGCAACCAGCTCGGACGTGTAGGGCAGGAGCGGGGCGAGCACGGGCCCCTGGGGGGTGCTGATCGCCACCTGGGACTTGCCTGGACCGCAGAAGAGCAGTCGATTGGAGGACGGGCTTTCCTTGGCCCGCCCCGGCTCGATCAGTGCATAGGCGGTGCCTGACTGCAGGTCCCACAGCCACACCTGCCACTGGCCCTCGGCCCGCACCGATGTCGCGATGCGCCCGGCTTGCCCTGGCAGGAAGGCTACTTCATCCGTGGCGGAGCTTCTCTTGAGCTCCTGCGGCTCGGCGAAGGCCGGCGACCAGACATGCACCTTGCCCTCCCTGATGAAGGCGATCTGGTCCGCCGGGCCAACCGCCAGGGAGGCCGCGTGGGCGCGGTTCATAGGGAACTCCGCCGCCAGACCGCCGTCGGCCAGATCCCAGATACGCAAATGGTCATCGGAGCCGGCAACGGCGGCATACCGGCCATTGCCGGTCACGACGCCGCCCAGCAGATTCTGGTTCTTGGGATAGCTGCGTCCTGGCGCTTTCAAAGCGCGGAGCGCTCGACCCGTCTTCAGCTCGTGCACCAGGGCATCACCTTGCTCATCCACCACCAGGACCTGCGAGGTGCCTGGGACCTCGACCACGGCCACGGCACCGCCAGGCCGGCTCGAGACCGTCACCATGCCGTCCGGATAGATGCCGCCGAAGGACTTGTCTGCTGCAGCGAACAGCAGCGTGCTGTTCGTTCCATAGCGCAGGTCGAGGACGGCGCCCTCGGCCCTGTGCAGCCGAACCAAGGCCTGGGAGTCCAGGGACCAGGCCCGGATCTCGCCGTTCTCACAGCCTGCAGCGACCGTTCTCAAGGTGTCGGAAAGGGCCAGGGCTCGCAGGGGGCCCCTGCAGGGCTGGGCCACGGCAGGCGAGCCGCCCGGCTTGTCCAGGTCCCAGGTCAGGACCGTGCCATCGCGGCCGGCTGCGGCGATGTAGCGTCCTGACGCGGAGGCCACGCGGGCATGGGTGACTTCGGGCAAGGATTGCAGCGCGCGATGCTGGAGCAGCGGGCCGAAGGACCAGGTGTTGGCGACACCGTCATGGCCGGCCGTATGGATGAAGCCCTTGTCGACAAGGATGGAGGCCACGGTATCGGCGTGCTCGGCGAACACGGTGCTGCGCTGCAGGCTGGCGGCATCGAATACATGCACGCGTCCCCGGTTGTCGCCCGCAAGAACGCGCAGCCCCTCATCGTCAAAGGCCACGCTGGCGGGCATGCCCATCGCGGGGGCATCTGGTGCGGAGGCCTTGCGCAGCGTGGCCGCCGCCAGGTCGACGACGGCGAGCGTGCCGTCGCCCAGGGCGATGGCGGCGCGCTGGCCGCCGGGCGCCATGGTGACGACCGTCGCCATCTCCGCGAGCGCCCAGACTTGCACAGGCTTGCGCAGACGGGTGTCGAGCAGGGTGGCCTGGTGGGCATTGCCGGCCATCGACACCACCAGCGCCTGTTCTCGTTCCTCGCTGTAGGCCGCACATTCGCCGATGTGGTCGGGAGCCAATGGCAGTTCGTGCAGCGTCGTCATGCCGGGCAACTGCAGGACTTCCACCTTGTCTTGCAGGGTCACCGTCACCGTGTCGCCGTCCGGCGCGACCGTCATGCAAGCCGGCGGTGTGTCAAAGGTCTTGAGGGACTGCGTGCGGTTCTTCTCGCTCCAGGCGACGATTTGCCGGCCGCCCAGGGCGATGATCAGGGCATGCCGCCGGGCATAGTAGGCCATGTCGATCTCGGGCTGGGCCAGCTTGAGTGACTCGGTGAGGGGCGCGGCCTGCTGGGCGCTATCCGGGCCCTCCAGGTGCAGTTGGCCGGTACGTGACAGCGCATAGCGCCATCCTGCCTCCCGGGCGCTGGGCGCGTAAAGCACCAGTTTCTCGCCAGGATGCCGGGCCTGGCTTCGCTCGCGCAGGTGCTGGGCGGCGCGGCTCAGCGCCACCGAGGCCTGCCAGGCATAGGGGCGCTCCCGGCCTTCCGTGGGCAGGGCGGCCAGCGCAAGGCGGGTGGCCAGTGTGGCATCACCTGCGCGCAGCGCGTCTGCGGACTGGGCGGCGAGCAGCTCCGATTGGCCTACGAGCGCCCGGTTCTTCTCGCGGTCGGCCTTGATCGCCGCCGCGAAGGACAGCAGGCCCAGGACAAGGATGAGCCCCGACACCGAGGTGATGACCGCGGTCCAGATCCGCCGTGCGCGCCGCTGGCGTTGCTGCTCCCGGTTGCGGAGCTGCTCAAGGTCTCGGCCCCTGAGCTTGGCGACGATGGCCAGCAGCGCATCCTCGAAGCCTTCGTCGGTATTGACGACAAGAGGCACACGAGGCATGGCGATCAATGTGCCGTTCTGGGATGCGCCCTCAAACAGCGGGTCGGCCACCAGGCCCCCATGCCCCGGTGCGGCGATGCAGAGAATGGGCGCATCGGGATGAAGCGCCCGGAAGGCACGGACTTCGGCTTGAACCCACCTTGATTGCAAGGACTGGGGGCTCACCACCACCACGAGGCAGTCGCTGGCGGCCAGGGCCTGCTCGATGGCCGCGGGCAGATCGCTGGCTGCGCCCAGTTCTGCGTGATCGATGTAAAGCCTGGCGAGGCGCGCATCCTCTCCGGCAGCCAGCAGGGACTGAGGCAGCTTGTAGGACTCCAGCCGGCTGTGCAGCCTCCTCGCGAAGGCCTTGTCCGCGTGCGAGTAGCTGATGAAAGCCGGGTGTCGCGCGGTCTTGTCCTGCGCGTGCGAAGGGCCAGGTTCCGTCATGCTGCGCACGTCCTGTGGTGTGGGAAGTGGCCGCCATGCTAGCGGCGGTCTCCGGGCTTTTTCAGCCGCACTACAGGTGATCCCGTAGTCAATCTTGACGATGACATGCCGGTCCCCGGACGATGGCAGCGGGCGTCGGCACCACGGCCGCAGGAATCGCCCAGAGGCCCAAGAGACCTGCCTTGCTATGCGGCCTGGATCAGCGGATGAACCTTGATTGAGTCAGGGTCCGTGCTCACCCTCCTGCCCAGGCTTGGATTCACAATGCGCCGGTCAAGCTCGTGAGGCCGGTGTGGCCGGCTCTCGGCATTGGAGGATCGTCATGGGTGAAAGAAAGTGCTGGCGACGGCGGCCGGGCCAGGCGGTGGTGGCGGTGCAGCTCCGCCTGGTCACCGAAGGCTTCCGGTACCAGAAGTGGGGCGGCGAGCAGCAATGCAAGGCCAATGACTGGGTGGTGGACAACGGGGGGGAGGTGTACACCGTCGACGCCGACTCCTTTGCCCGCACCTACACGGCCCTGGGCCAGGGAAGGTACGAGAAGACCGGCAAGGTCTGGGCCGAGCAGGCGCTTGGGTCCGGCCGAGTGGACACCAAGGAAGGCCGCACAGCCTACAAGGCGGGCGACTGGCTGGTCTCCAATGAGGCCGATGGATCGGACGCCTACGCCGTGGACGCCGAGACCTTCGAGAAGCAGTACGAACCGGATGCGTGAATGACCGCGTCCTGACGACATGTCTGCACGGGGAGGGAGGCTGTATGCGCTGTTTCGTGATCCGGGGATTTGGCGAGAAGACCGATTCCCAAGGCCGCAGAATCAACTTTGACAAGGTGCATGAAGACCTCATCGCGCCGGCATTGAAGGCGTGCGGGATGGACGGAGGCACGACCACCGAGTTCGTCGACGCGGGCAGCATCCACAAGGATATGTTCGTGCGCATCGTGAAGGCGGATCTCGTCGTCTGCGACATCACGGTGCACAACGCCAATGTGTTCTACGAGCTGGGCGTGCGGCATGCGCTGCGTCGGCGGCACACGGTGCTGATCAAGGGCGAGCCTTCGTCTGATGGCACGCCCTTCGACATCGCCGGCCTGCGCTACCTGAGCTACGCCATCGACGAGCCCCGAGGTGCGACGGATGCACTCATCGCGGCACTGAACGCGACGACAGGCACTCAGCGGGCGACCGACAGCCCCGTCTTCATGACGATGCCCTCGCTGCCCGAGGCGAACGTCGGCTGCATCGTGGAGATCCCGACGACCTTCGTCGAAGCGGTGCAGCGGGCAGAAGCCTGCAAGGACAAGACAGCCCTGGCGCGTCTGGCCGAGGACGCTCGCGGCACGGTCTACGAGCGCGAGGCGTTCAAGGCGGTCGGGCGGGCGCTTTGGGTGATGAACGAGGTGGACGCTGCGGTGGCCACCTGGGAAGCCGCGGCGCAGAGCGCCGACGACCTCGACACCCAACTGGCCCTGTCCAACCTCTACGAGCGCCAGTACAAGCGCAGCAGGGAGCTGGAGCGGCTGGAGCGCTCCACCCAGACCATCCGGCGCGTGCTGGACCAGGGTGAGCTGCCGCCGGCCGTGCGCGCGGAGGCGCAGGCGCTGCTGGCGCGCAACCTCAAGACGCAGTGGCGCCAGGCCTTCGATCACCTGGGCACGGAGGTCGAGCGGCGGGAGCGCGCCATCGATCGCAGGGCCAAGGACTGCTACGAGGCCTACCTGGCCGCTCACAGGGCCGACTTGAACCATTTCTTCTCCGGCCTCACGGCCCTGCAGATGGGGCGCATCCTTCAGTCGCTGTCAGCGCACCCCAAGTTCGTGAACCTCTTTGGCGGCAGCGCTGCCAAGGCCCATCGCTATCTGGAGGACCTGGGCGAGCAACTGGGCCAGATCGAGCCGGTGGTGGGCGCGGCCATCCAGCAGGCCGTAGAGGCCAGTCGAGGCGATGCCCGGGTGTGGGCCGCCATCAGTGCTGCAGACCTGCTGTTCCTCGGGCATGCACGCGGCACGGACACGAGCGGCCACAGTGCCGTCGTGCAGGCCTATCGCGACGCCATCCCCTCCCAGCGCGGCTTTTACTGGGACTCCGCGCGCGGGCAGTTGGCCCTGTTCGAGCGCCTGGGCATAGGCGCTGACCTGGCACGCGCCGTGATGCATGACATCGAGGCCCAGCCTTTCTCCTGAGACGCATTCGCTTCACCCTCCCATCGGAGACTACATGGCCCACTACCGCACTTTTGAGCAGCACCTGGACCCCACACACGGCCCCAAGCGCATCCTGTCCCTCGACGGCGGAGGCCTTCGCGGCATGATGACCGTGCAGGTGCTCAAGAAGATTGAACAGCTGCTGCGTGAGCGCTTCGGCGACCCTACCCTGGTGCTGGCGGACTACTTCGACCTCATCGCCGGCACATCCACCGGCGCCATCATTGCGGCCGGCCTTGCCAAGGGCATGAGCGCCGAGGAGATCGACGGGCACTACCGCAAGCTCGGTGACAAGGTCTTCAAGCGCAGCTTCTGGCGCCAGGGCCTCACGATGGAGAAGTACAAGGCCGAGGACGTGGCGGCCGCGCTGAGCGAGGTGCTGGGCGGCCAGGCGATGAAGGACACCGCGTTCCGCACGGGGCTGCTGGTCGTGACCAAGCGCCTTGATTCCGGCAGCACCTGGGCGCTGACGAACAACCCCGCGGCCAGGTTCTACGGTCCGCAGGAGGATCCCCGCATCATTCCCAACGGTGAGTACCCGCTGTGGCAGGTGGTGCGTGCCAGCACCGCGGCGCCGACCTTCTTCGCGGGGGAGGAGATCGTCATCCAGTCCCAGGCGGGTGCGGAGCGGCAGGCCACGGCGGGACTGTTCATCGATGGCGGTGTCAGCCCGCACAACAACCCCTCGCTGCTGGCCCTGATGGTGGCCACGATGGACGGCTATCGCTTTGGCTGGCAGGCGGGCGCGGACCAGATGCTGCTTGTCTCGGTGGGCACCGGAAAGGCTGATGCCCGGGTGGATCTCTCAGGCCGGGCCACGGATCTCGCTGCTGCCCAGGCCCTGCTGGCGCTCAAGAACCTCATGGAGGACTGCGGCGATCTCGTCGAAACGATGATGCAGTGGCTCTCGGTGCCCACGCCCACCGCCCGCGCGATCGATGCCGAAATGGATCTCGCCGGACCCGTGCTGGGCGGCAATGCCCTGTTCACCTACCACCGCTACAACGCCCTGTTCACCGCCGGCTGGTTCGCCCAGGCCGGCCTGGACCTCGGGGAGGCGGTGGATGCAGCGTATCTCAGTTCCATGCAGGAGATGGACAGGCCCCAGAACCTGGACAGACTCGCCCGGCTGGGCGCCGCGCTGGCGGCGAAGCAAGTGGATGCGGCGCATTTCCCCCCGGTGTTTGACGTGGGCGTTCGGGCCGGATGATGCCGCCCCCCGTGGGCTGTCCGGTCAGCGCCAGGGCGGCTCCGGGCGAGGGTGCGGCCATCCCTTGGACACCCAGTGACGCGGTCATTCTCGAGGCCGCAGCCTTTGCCGGGGCGCCACTGGACAGGCGCACGGGGTGGGCCAGGCTGTCGGCGGAGCTTGATCGGCTGGTCCCCGTCATCTTCGGGGCCCTCTGCCTGCTGCCGCTGGCCTGGTCGATGCTCACGGGATACCGCGCACCTTCCTCTCAGGAGGCCCCGCTCCATTGGGGCTGGGGTCTTGTCCCGCTGGCCGGCTTCATCGGCCTCGTGGCGCACTATCTGTGGCGCCGCCCTGAGTTCCCGCCGACGAACGCGGGCTGCGCGTGGGAACTGGGGCAACTGCTCGATCGCGTCCCCCTTTCGCGCGTGACCCTGCTGGTCAATGACAGCACCGACCTCGCCTGCCTCGACGAGATCCTGTCGACCTGCGCCCGGTCCATCACCCCGGGATCACCCAATCTTGCCGGTCCGGCTGCCGTCTGGAGGGTGTTGCGCATTGGCGGCCTGGCGACGCGCTCACCGCAGGAGTCGCATTTCCAATGGCGTCGGCGTATTGCACAGCGCCTCGATGCAGCGCGCCTGGTCGAGCACCTCCTGGCATCCGCCCGGCCGCTGCGATCGGATCTGCCGCTGCCCTCAGGCTCGCGCTGGTGGCATCGACAGTCGCTGCTGGGCTGGCCGCCGATGGCTGCAGCGCTGCTCTACGGCCTGCGCGCCGAGGGCTGAGAACGACCCTGTGGTGCCGCGCGCCTGCTTCAGGGCTCGCAGACTCCGCCCAGAAAGCGCAGCAGTTCCGCAGCCGTTTCGTCAGGGAACTGGTCCGCGAAGAAGTGCCCCCCGGGCAGGGAGGCCGTCTGCACGGTGCGGCAGCGCTTGCGCCACTCGGCGGGGATGTCGAAGAGCGCAGTCATCACACCGGCCGTGCCGTGGAAGACCAGCGTCGGGCACTCGACGCGCCGTTCTGCATCCGCCTGATCCAAGGCCAGGTCCACCGTGGCGGCGGCACGGTAGTCCGAGCAGGAGCCGTGGATCATGGCGGGGTCGTGCCAGCAGCGGCGGTAGTCGGCGAGCATCGCCGGGTCGAAGTCGTCCAGTCGCGTCTTGCCCCAGCCCAGCAGGCAGGTCTCATAGAAGTAGTCCGGGTCCTGGCCGATGAGGCGCTCCGGGAAGGGCTCCGGCTGCTGCAGGAAGTACCAGTGCCAGTAAGTGGCCGCGACCTGGCGGTTGGTATCCATGAACATGGCCAGGGTGGGCACGATGTCCATGACGGTCAGCGAGCGCACGGCCTCGGGGTGGTCCAGGGCCATCCGGTGGGCGGTGCGCCCGCCGCGGTCGTGGCCGACCAGATGGAAGCGTTCGAAGCCCAGGCTGCGCATCAGGCCCAACTGGTCTTCGGCGAAGGCGCGGAAGGAGTAGTTCGAGTGATCGGCCTGGTCGCGTGGCTTGCTGGAGTCGCCGTAGCCCCGCAGATCCGCGGCCACCACGGTGTAATGCCTGGCCAGCTGTGGCGCGATGCGTGCCCACATGGACTTGTTCTGCGGGAATCCGTGCAGCAGCAGCAGGGGAGGGCCCGAGCCGCCGATGCAATAGGCGATCTCGATCTCGCCAAGCGCCGCCCGCGATGACTTGAACCCGACGAATTCCATGCGATTCTCCTGGCTGTTCGATGTCGACGCGGGGCCCTGGGCAAGACCTGACCCTCTGGCATCGGTCTCAGGCAGGACGCCCGGGAGCGCGGGAGCAGGGGGTCAGTCCGCGAGGATAGTGGGGCGTCAAGGTGCTGTCACGCCCCGGCCCTCAGCTTCCCTTGCCGTGGGGGCTCTTCGCTGGCGGTGCTTCCAACTCGAGCTCCGCCAGGACCTGGCTGGCCCTGTCGCCCGTCCAGTAGCGGGCGCCTGCACCGCGTCTCCCGGCGGCATCCTGCGGGTTGTAGAGCTTGCACTTGGTGAGCGAAAGACAGCCGCAACCTATGCAGGAGGCGAGCGTGTCCTGCAACTGCTGCAGCGCCGCGATGCGCGCCGCCAGCAGGGGCTGCCAGGCGCGCGAGAGGCGCTCCCAGTCGCGCGCGGTGGGCGTGCGGGCGTCCGGCAGGCTGGCCAGCGCGGTGCGGATCTGGTCCAGGCTCAGGCCCACCTGCTGTGCTGCGCGGATGAAGGCCACCCGGCGCAGGTCGCTGCGCGCGTACTGGCGGCGGCCCGAGGCGCTGCGGCGGCTCAGCAGCAGGCCCTGCTCCTCGTAGAAGCGCAGGGCGCTGGCGGCCACGCCGGCACGGCGGGCGAAATCGCCGATGGGCAGCAGGGCAGGGGAGGTGTCGCTCATGGACGGGTTCCTCAGCAAGGGCAATGAGGTGCAGAAGGGGGCTTGACTTCAAGTTCACTTGAACTTGCAACATGCGCCCATCGTATCGTGCAACAGCGAGGAGAACGGCGATGAATGAAGTGTTGAACCATGCTTTCCGGGACTGGGCCCGAAGCTTCGAGGACGGGGGATCCGCAGGATCCGGGACGGAACGAGCGAGCAGGGCGCCGCAGCCCAAGGCCGGCTCGCAGGCCCTGCTGCACCAGGAACTGGACGAGGCCCAGGCTTTCGGCCCCGCCTTTGACGGCGCCATGAGCAACCACCTCCCCATGGTCCTGCACGCAGCCTGGGAGATGGGGGCGGATGCCCGGCGGCTGCAGGCCCTGGTCCAGCATGAGCGGCCCAAGCTGGCCACCGCCCGGCGCGCAACGGACGCTCAGCAGGCCTCAGCCCTGCGCGCGGCCCAGCGGCACAGGGCCGGAGCCGCCGGGGCGGATGAATGGCTGGTGCATCGCGGCCAGCCCGAGGGCTACCCCTGGCTGCAGGCCTATTTCGCGGCCCTGCTGACCCAGCAGCCGGCCGCGGAGGTGCTGGGCTCCCACCTGGAGGGCCTGCTGAGGTCGCCTCATGCCTTTGCTTTCCATGGCCTGATCCGTACGGCGCACGCCTGGGAAAGCGGCCATCGGGGTGAGCTGGCTGCCGCCTTGGCCACCTGGGCCGCGTGGTGGGAGCTGCTGCCGGCAGGACAATCGACCGGACGAGCGGGCGGCCCTACGATGCCCCCCGAAGCCTGGGCCGAGGCCCTGCGCAGCCGCACGCAAGGCTGGCGCAGCGAGCTGCCCATGATCATCTACCGCATGCGCAGCGCCGCCGAGACACCGGTCTACGCGGACTTGGCGGAGCGGCTGGCGCCGGCGTCCGGGCTGCTCCAGCGCCGCGAGCAACTGCTGGTCGTGGCCCGTGAGGCCTATCTGCACAGCCGCAATTTCACGGTGCTGCACCTGATCACGGGGCTGAGGGCGTTGCGGGTGCTGCTGCCGCTGCTGCCACTGTCGGTTGATCAGCAGCCCCTGGTTGCGGCCCTGGATCGCGCCGCCGTGGCCGGCTGGATGGCCGGGCGCCTGCAGTGGCAGGACGAGGTGCCCGCACCCCCGTCTGCGGCCTGGCCGGCCCTGCACCGCGCCGCCCTGGCCCAGGACGACGAGCATGTGATCAAGGGCGTGCATGCCTGCTGGCAGGAGGACACGCGTGCCCCGGACCCGCGCTGGCGTCAGGTGGCGCATCGCATGCTGGAAGGGCATGCTTGAGACGGCCCTGGGAGCAAGGCCTGCCAGGACAGTGGAATTGGCAAGTCCGGCTTGATAATCTGCCGGCTTCTTTCTTGATTCATCTCCAGCCGGAGCTGCTGTCCATGGCCCAGAGCGAGCTGCGCACCCTCACCATCTTCGTCAAGACCGCCGAGCTGGGCAGCCTGCGCCGCGCGGCGGCGGCCGAGGGCATCAGCCCCCAGGCGGCCAGCCAGGCCCTGGCGCAGCTGGAGCTCAAGCTGGGGGCGCGGCTCTTTCACCGCACCACGCGCAATATGTCCCTGACGGACGAGGGCCGGCTCTTCATGGATGCCGCCCTGCCGGCCCTGCAGGGCCTGGAGCGCGCCTTCCAGGTGGTGCGCCAGGCGCGAGACGAGGTGGCCGGGCCCCTGCGCATCGTGGGCCCGCGCTCCAGCTTCCAGCCCGTGATCGGCGCTTTGCTTGACGAGTTCTGCCGCCGCCATCCCGACGCCCAGCCCGAGGTGCAACTGGACGACCGCATCGGCAACTGGGTGGAGGACCGGGTCGACGTAGGCTTTCGCGTGGGCTCGGCGCCGGCCGATGGCGTGATCGCCCGGCGGCTCTTCTCCCTGCAACTGATCCTATGCGCCGCGCCGGCCTACCTGGAGCGCCACGGCGCCCCTGCCAGCCTGGCGGAGCTGGCCTCGCACCGCTGCAGCGGCTTCCGTCATCCGTCCACCGGGCGTCTGCTGCCCTGGCATGTCAAGGTGGACGGCAGCACGGTGGAACAGGACGTCCTGCCCGCCTTCTGCACCAACGAGGAGAGCCTGGAGATGGAGGCGGTGCTGGCGGGTCGCGTCATCGGCCAGCTCAGCGGCATCATGGCGGCCGCCCATCTGCGCGCAGGCCGCCTGGTACCCGTCCTGGCCGCCCATGTGGCAGACCAATACGGCCTGCACATCTACTGGGGCAGTCGGGTGGCGCAGCCGGCTCGCGTGCGGGCCTTCATCGACCTGGCCATCGAGCGCCTGGCCGGCAACACCGACTATGTGCTCGGTGACAAGGAACTGGCCCGTCTGGAGGTCCAAGGCCGGCGCCAGCACCTGCGGCCGGCGGCCTGATTGGCAATCAGGGCTTGACACTGCAGCAAGCGCACATGGGCTATCCCTGGCCCAGGGAAGGGCCTACATTCGGCGGCTGATCCTTGCGTCATTCGCCTGCCGGACATGTGTCCGCATGCCGGTGCGCCCTCTTCATCTTTCCACCGCGGAGACCCGACGCCATGCCCCAGCTCCTCGTCAACGGCCGCGAGCACCAGCTCGACATCGACCCTGCCACCCCTGTTCTCTGGGCCCTGCGTGACAGCCTGGGCCTGTGCGGCAGCAAGTTCGGTTGCGGCGCCGCGCTGTGCGGCGCCTGCACCGTGCATGTGGACGGCCAGGCCGTGCGTTCCTGCGTGACGCCCGTCTCGGCCGTGCAGGGCAAGTCCGTCACCACCATCGAGGCCGTGACGGCCGGAGGCGACCGCGTGGGTGACGCCGTGCACGCCGCCTGGGTCAAGCACGACGTGGCCCAGTGCGGCTACTGCCAGAGCGGCCAGATCATGTCCGCCACCGCCTTCCTCAAGAGCCTGCCCAAGGGCAAGCAGCCCACGACGGCCGAGATCGACGCCGCCATGGCCGGCAACATCTGCCGCTGCGGCACCTATGTCCGCATTCGCGCCGCCGTGGCCGAAGCCGCCCGCAACCTGGCCTGAAGGAGACTGCCATGCTCAACCGCCACCTGTCTCCTGAACTCGGCACCACCCTGGCGGCCGAGATGCCTCGCGCGCTGCAGCACATCCTCGCGCGCGAGGCGGCTCCCGAAGCGCCGTCCGCGCTGAGCCGTCGCGGCTTTCTCAAGATCACCGGCGGCACCGGCTTTGCGCTGGGCTTCGCACCGCTGGCCGCGACGGCCGCCGCGGCTGGGGACCCGCCTGCCGCCGGCCTCAAGCCCTTCCAGCAGCCCGTGTCCTTTCTGCGCATTGCCACGGACGGCACGGTCACCGTGCTGGTCAACCGCCTGGAGTTCGGCCAGGGCGTGCACACGGCCTTGCCCATGATCCTGGCCGAGGAGCTGGACGCCGACTGGTCCCGCGTGCGCGCCGAGCTGGGCAGCAACGACCCCGCCTTCGTGGACCCGGCCTTCGGCCTGCACATGACTGGCGGCTCCAACAGCATCAAGAACAGCTTCATGCAGTACCGCGAGCTGGGCGCCCGCGCCCGGGCCATGCTCATGGGCGCGGCCGCAGCGCGCTGGAACGTGGGCGTGGCCACGCTGCGCACCGAGCAGGGCCAGGTGATCGCTGCCGACGGCCGCCGTGCAGGTTATGGCGAGCTGGCCGAGGCCGCCATGGCCCAGCCGGTGCCGGAGCAGGTCGCGCTCAAGAGTCCCAAGGACTTCCGACTGATCGGCAAGCCCACGGACCGCCTGGACAGCAAGGCCAAAAGCAGCGGCCAGCAGGACTTCGGCATTGACGTGCGCCTGCCCGGCCAACTGACGGCGGTGATCGCCCGCCCGCCGGTCTTCGGCGCCAGGCCCCGCACGGTGGACGACACGGCGGCCCGGGCGGTGCGCGGCGTCAAGGCCGTGCTGCGCGTGCCCCTGGACCGTGGCGCCGAAGGCATCGCCGTGATCGCCGAAGGCTACTGGCCTGCCAGACAGGGCCGCGACGCGCTCAGGATCGACTGGGACACCTCTGCTGTCGAGAAGGTCGACAGCAAGCGGCAACTGGCCCAGTACCGCCAGCTCGCCCGCCAGGACGGCCCCGAGCATTTCAAGGCCGACATGGCGCCGCTGGCCAAGGCCCCGCACAAGATCCAGGCCGAGTTCCACTTCCCCTACCTGGCCCATGCACCCATGGAGCCGCTGAACTGCACCGTGCAGTGGCGGCCCGACGGCGCCACGCTGTGGGTGGGCACCCAGTTCCCCGGCGTGGACGGCATGGCTGCCGCCAAGGTGCTGGGCCTCAAGGCCGAGCAGGTGGCGGTCAAGGTCCAGATGGCCGGGGGCGGTTTCGGCCGCCGTGCCGTGGCTACCAGCGACTTCGTCACTGAGGCCTGCGCTGTTGCCAAGGCCGCCCGCGCCGCCGGCCTGGAGGCGCCCATCAAGACCCAGTGGAGCCGCGAGGACGACATCCACGGCGGCTACTACCGCCCCATGCACCTGCACCAGGCCCTGCTGGGCTTCGACAAACAGGGGAATGTGCTGGCCTGGGACCACGTCATCGTGGGCCAGTCCATCGTGTCCGGCACCCTGTTCGAAGGCTTCATGGTCAAGAACGGCATCGACCAGACCGCGGTGGAGGGCATGAAGGAGCCCTATCCCTTCCCCATGCGGCTGCGCGTGCACCATCCCAAGCTCAATGTGCCGGTGCTGTGGTGGCGCAGCGTGGGCTCCACCCACACGGCCTTCGTGATGGAGACCCTGGTGGACGAGATCGCCCGCGCCACGAAGCAGGACCCGGTGGCCTATCGCCTCAAGATGTTCGGCGACAAGCACCCGCGCCACCGCGCCGCGCTGGAGCTTGCCGTGGCCCAGAGCGGCTACGGCAAGCGCAAGCTGCCGGCGGGCCGGGCCTTCGGCGTGGCCGTGCATGAGTCCTTCGACACCGTGGTGGCCTATGTGGTCGAGGCCTCGGTGAAGAAGGGGCAGGCGGTGCTGCACCAGGTCACGGCCGGCGTGCACTGCAATCTGGCGGTGAACCCGCGCACCATCGAGGCCCAGGTGCAGGGCGCCGCCCTGATGGGCCTTGGCATGTGCCTGCCGGGCGCCGCCATCACCTTCAAGGACGGCGTGGTGGAGCAGAGCAATTTCGGGGACTACGTGGTGCCGCGCATCACGGACATGCCGTCCATCGCCGTGCACATCGTGCCCAGCGCCGAGCCACCCACCGGCATGGGCGAGCCCGGCCTGCCGCCGCTGGCGCCGGCCTTCGCCAATGCCATTGCCAAGCTGACCGGCAAGCCGCAGCGCCAGCTGCCCTTCAAGCTCGCCTGAACTGCGTCGCGCCATGGAAGACCTCGACACCCTGGTGCTGCGCACCGCTGCCGGCTGGCAGGCCGCGGGCCAGGCGGCGCTGCTGGTGACGGTGGCCCGCACCTGGGGCTCCTCGCCGCGGCCGCCGGGCTCGCTGATGGCCATCAGCGGCCGGGGCGAGACCGTGGGCTCGGTCTCGGGCGGCTGCATCGAGGATGACCTCATCCTGCGCATCCGCGAGCAGGGCATTGACGCTGTCTGTGCCGAGGGCCGTCCCGCGGTGCTGCGCTATGGCATCTCGGCCGACCAGGCCCATCGCTTTGGCCTGCCTTGCGGCGGCACGGTGGAACTGGTGCTGGAGCCGCTGCAGCCGCACAGCCGGGTCGACACGCTGCTGGCCGCCTGCACTGCGCGGCAGAGTACCGAGCGCTGCCTCGACATGCGCAGCGGCGCAGTCACCCTGCGGCCGGGCCGCACCGACGGCCTGCCCCGCTGGGACGGCGAGACCTTGGTCAACCACTTCGGGCCGCGGGCCCGGCTGGTGCTGATCGGCGCGGGTGACCTCTCACGCTTCATGTCGGAGATGGCCCTGAGCCTGGGCTTCGAGGTCATGGTCTGCGACCCGCGGCCGGAGCAGCGCGCCAGCTGGGCCCTCCCGGGCGTGCATGTCAGCCACGAGATGCCGGACGACCTCCTCCAGCGCCTGAGGCCCGATGCGCGCACGGCCGTCGTGGCGCTCACGCACGACCCCAAGCTGGACGACCTGGCCCTGATCGACGCCCTGCAGTCTGAGGCCTTCTACGTGGGGGCCATTGGCTCCCGCCGCAACGCCCAGCAGCGCCGCCAGCGCCTGCAGGAGCACTTCGACCTCAGCCCGGCCCAGATGCAGGCGCTGCGCAGCCCGGCGGGGCTCTACATCGGCAGCAAGACACCGGCGGAGATCGCCCTGTCCATCATGGCCGAGATCATTGCCCGCAAGAATGGCATTGCCTTGCCGCCGCAGGTCCAGGTGGCTGAGGCCAAGGGGCTGGAGGAGGCGGAGGCGGCCGTGAGCGCCGGGCCTGTGGACGCCCTGGTGTGCGGTCGCTGATGGAGTCGCCCGCACCGGGCGCCATCATCCTCGCCGCCGGCCTGGGCCGTCGCCTGGGGGGACGTCCCAAGGCCGCCCTGCACATTGGCGAGCAAAGCCTGCTGGAGCGCCTGGCCCAGGTCTTGCGCGAGGCTGGCGTTGAGCAGCCCCGCGTGGTGCTGGGACCCTATCGCGAGACCCTGCTGCCCCTGGCCCTGCGTGCCGGCCTGGACCCCTTGCTGCATGAGCGGGAGCAGCCCTCGCTGATCGACTCACAGCGCCTGGCGCTGCAGGCCCATCGCCGGCTGCAGCCGGAGCGGCCGCTGTGGCTGCTGCTGGGGGACATGACGGCCCTGAGCGGGGAGGATCTGCGGCGCCTGCAGCAGGCCTGGCGCGAGCGGGCCCCCGACATCCAGGCGCTGGTGCCCACCGTGGAAGGGCAACGCGGGCACCCGGTGATCCTCGGACCGCAGGCGCTGGAGGCCATCGACGGACAGGCCGAGACCCTGGGCGTACGCCACTGGCTGTCTGCGCACGGTGATCGCGTGCACTTCGCGGCGCTGTCCGGCCCGGGACCGGTACAGGACCTCGACACCGAGGCGGACCTGCTGGCCCTGCGCGCTGCGCATCACCCCCTGCCGGTGGACTGGCGCTAGGCGCTCCGGAACGGCCCTGTCGTGGGCCCGCATGCCCGCGCATCGACCGCCCGGCGCGCGACGCGCACGCCGGCAGCATCCCCTCTGATCCCGCACATCCTGCCATGGCTCGCCGCGGGTAATGGCCTGTAATGTCCGTGGCCACGATGGATGCCTAGAGTTCATCCCATCAGCGGAGAACTCATGGACACCCAGCTCAACTTCATCAATCGCTCGCTCGCAGGCCACACCGTCGAGATCGTGCTCTTCCAGAAGAACCTGGCGCTGGAAATGAGTGCGCTGGATGTGGCGTGGAAGGTCATCCGCTACTGCGGACGTGACTGCTCCCATCCCGTGGTCTTTGCGCAGAGCTTTGAAGTGTCGGTGCAGGACCGCTGGGGCAACTACACGCCGCGTCTGGCGGCCCAGCCCGGCCAATCCTTCGAGCTTGTCCAGGGGCCGGTGGCCGGAAGGCAGCTGCGCCGCTGCCGCCGCGATGGCGCCGCCGCGCATGCCGTCGGCGGGGTGATCGAGGTGCTCAACGGCCAGAGCCAGGGCGCTGTGGACGTCTGCCTTTACCGCGGGGGCGTGCTGCTGGGCTGCAAGACCGCGGTGGTGCCGGGACAGAAGGCGCTCTTCCGGTATCCGCCGAGTCTCTGGGTCGCCGTGGCGTCCGAGATCGCCGAGGGGCAGTCCTTCCAGTCGGCCGTGCTGTCGGAGCAGGCGCAGGAGCTGTCCCTGATGGGGGTTGCCCGCGCCGACCTCGTCATGACTGGCGGCGGATCCGGCCCAGCCGCCCAACCCTACGAATTCAGTTTGGAAAACGTGGTCGCCTGGTAGCGATCC
This sequence comes from Roseateles sp. DB2, assembly GCF_051857535.1. Lineage (NCBI taxonomy): Bacteria > Pseudomonadati > Pseudomonadota > Betaproteobacteria > Burkholderiales > Sphaerotilaceae > Roseateles > Roseateles sp. DB2. Next base: position 360,092 of record NZ_JBPZGY010000005.1, read on the forward strand.
GTGCCTCAAGGAGTTCGCTGCCGAGCCGCTTCCAAGCGCGGCATCGGCGGCTGACATGCGGTGCGCCTTTGGTGTGCCTACTTACTCTCATCGTTAGCAACTTCAGGAGCCAATCGTGGCAGTCAAGCTCAACTTCATCAATCAATCCAACGACCTCAACAACTCCCAGATCGTCATCTTCCAGAAGAACGTGGCAACGGACTTCGATGAGCTGTCGGTGGCCTGGAAGGTCATCCAGTACTGCGGCCAGGGTGACAACCACCCCTTCACCTTCCCCATGGGCCTGAGCGTCGGGTCTTCTGACAGCTACGGCAACTACACGCCGCAGATCAAGGCGCAGAACGGCGAGCTGTACAAGATGGCACTGACCGCGTCGGGCAACCAGCTGGTGGCCGGCGGCCCGGGCACCAGCCCCAAGGAAGTGCAAGTGCTCAATGGCCTGCCCAAGGGCGCGATCACCGCCAGCTGCTACAAGGATGGCCGCCTGCTTGCCACGAAGACCTCCATCGCGCCTCAGCAGAAGGCGGTGTTCCAGTTCAAGCCCACCATCTGGATCGGCGTGGTCTCGCAGGTCGAGCAGGGCGAGGTGATGAACTCCGCCATCATCTCCAGCGTCAACACCGAGATCTCGCTGCTGGGCATCGCCAGCGCCGACATCGTCATGACCGGCGGCGGCCCGGGCCCGAACTCGCAGCCTTTCGCCTTCAACCTCGACAACGTCGTGATGGCTTGATCGCGCCATCGACCCGCGCCGCCCGGCGCGGGTCGGCGTGAGGAGGAGGCCCTGTGAACGAGATGGTCCACGAGACATGGCGGGGGCTGGACGGCAGACTGGTGTTCGACTGCCACGTCAACCGCGAGCCAGGCGATGGCGTGCCGACGGTGGTGTCCATCCGCAGCAGGTCCTCGCCCCGCGAGGAGCATCAGGTCTTCGTCACCGCGCAGGCCTGCGTGTTCAAAGTGCGCTTCAGCGGCGGATGCCATGCCCGGGGCTGGATCCGCCAGCAAACACCCATTCACATCGACGACGTGCTGTGCACGGCGCTGTTCGCGGACATGCACTACGGCTGCGGTCCGGATGATGAGCACCACTTCGAGGGCGTGATGGTGGCGGTGCCCGTCCATGCCGCACCGGCTCCTCCGCTGCCGCCTGGGCCGCCGCTGCCGCCATTTCCGCCTCCTTCCCCCTGGCCGCCCACCCCGCTGCCGATACCGCCGCTGGCGCCCGAGCTGGCAGGTGGCCCGTCCCTCCTGGGCGGCAGCAGCCAGGAGCTCTTTCCCTATCTCTACGTGCGTCGCTGGCCCCAGATGTCGGCGCAGGACGCCCTGTGGAACTTCATGGCCTACGTGCCCAGCAGTCCGCCCGCCAGCGCCTTCTATGGCGATCTCATCCGGGCACGGACGCAAGGCCGCCTGGCCGCGCAAGACCTGGCCCTGGCATTCGTGGACGGCGAGCCGCCCTATGCCGGCGAGTTTCTGTCCTCGCTGGATCTGCTGGACTGCCCCGTGCAGGACTTTCCGGCCCTGCAGGAGCGCCTCTGGCACACCGAGCTGCCGCCCGAGGCCTGGGCGCTGGCGCTGCAGGCGGACCTCGCAGCGCTTCTGCAGCGCTGGGGCCTGCCCTGGGACTATCTCCGCTCGCCGGCCTACGCCCAGGCCCTGGACCGCGTGTGGCAGAGCTATTTCGCCCTCGTGATCCTGCTGGGAGACCTGCCGGCCCTCCTGGAATCGCTGGTGCGCTGCCTCTTGGTCGCGCATGCCGTCGACCGCGTCCAGACCGCGGCGCCGTCCGGCAGCCCGCCCGAGTGCGCCTCGCCGCTGAGCCGCGCGCAGCAGCTGTCCCTGCTCAATGCCACGGTGGCGCTGCCGGCCGCGGTTTTTCCTCTGCCGCCAGCCCCGCTGGGGCCTTCGTCACCGCCGCAGGACGCTCCCGGCTGGATCGAGCCCTATGCCATCGGCGAGCTGCAGCGGGTTCGCCAACGGCTGCTCCGCTACCAGGCGGGCGAGGTTGCTCGCATCGAGCAGGTGATGCGTGGCGAGCGGCGCGAGCTCGTCAGCCGCCAGACGCATCGGGAGGTCGAGGAGAGCCGCCACGGCAGCAACGAGCAGCTGCTGTTGGGCAATGCCGCCGAGGACGGCCGCAGCAGCCTGCAAGAACAGGCCAGGCAGGCGGTGGCCGAGGCCAGCCTCACACAGCAGTACAACAAGTTCACCAGCGCCTACGGCCCGCCGACGCAGGCCACACTCGACGGCAGCTGGACGCAGTCGGTGCAACCGGGCAGCACGCCCGGCGTGGAGGACGCCGTGCGCTTCGCCCGGGAGATCCTCAGCCGGACGGTGCATCGCATTCAGCGCAGCGTGAGCCTGCTGCGCTCCAGCAGCCGCATGAGCCAGAGCGAGGACACGGTCAGCAGCGTGCTGGACAACACCCACGGGGCCGGGCCGCTGCGAGCGGTCTATCGCTGGGTCAACAAGGTCTACGAAGCCTGCGTGGTCAACGAGGGGCAACGGCTGATGATCGAATGCATGGTCAGCCGGCCGGCGGCGGGCTACCTGCTGGCGGAGGCGGCGCTGAACGGCATGGACGACCTGCGTCCCGTGCCGCCCCGCTGCCTGGGAATCCTCAGCTTCGAGGACGTGGACCGTGACAACTATGCCCGGCTGGCGGCCCGCTACGGCGTCACCGAGATGCCGGTGCCCCCCGCCGCCCTGCGCACGGCCGGCGCCTCGCTTCGGGGCGGGCAGCAAGCGCTGGTGGCCCTGCCGGAGGGCTATCGCGCCGTCCGCGCCTCGGTGCGCTGCCTGGGGGCTTCCTTGCCGACCGTGGTCGTGGGCTGCCGTGCCTTCCCGGCGGGCGGTCCCAGCCAGGCCGCCATGGCCGAGGAGGACGGCAGCGTGCCTGTGGTCGTGGGCGAGGCCGATCCGCAGGCATCGCCGCCATCGGACGAGTCGGTCCAGGTGATCGTGGAGATCGCCTGCGAGCCGGGCCCGCCGCTCATGGACGCCTGGCGCATGGCCGTGCACGCGCGGCTGATGGCCGGCTACCAGGCGCAGCTTGAGGCCTACCGTCGGCGCACGGGCAGCGGGCCGCTCCCCGGGCCTCGCTCGCCCCTGGCGTGCCGGCTGATCGAGCAGCGGGAGATCAAGCGTGCCTGTCTTCGCCTGCTGCTGGACCGCATGCAGCGGCTGACGGGCGGGGCGTGGAGCAGCCCCGATGGCTCGCCGCCCTCGGAGATGCAGGTCAACGAGCCCCGCTACGTGCAGTTCCTGGATGAGGCCTTGGAATGGGGCGAGATGAGCTACACCTTCCACGCCTCGCCCAGGCCCTGCGATGCCGACCCTGCCGAGCTGCCACTGGACGACGAGGACACACAGTTCGCCGCCTTCCTGCAGGCCGGGCAGGCCCGCGTCCTGCTGCCTGTGCGGCCGCACCGTGTGATGGCCTTTCTGTACTTCTGCTCCAGCGGCATGGTGTGGCTTGGCTCCGACCGCCTGGTGCCCGCCGACCCGGCCGACCTGCCGCTGGTCAACGACCTCAAGCACGGGGCCCTGCAGCGCCCTCCCCAGCGGCGGGTGGGGCCGGCGTGGGAGGTGCTCGTGCCGACCTCCCTGCAGTGGCTGGAGGAAGGCGAGGACTGGCGCGCGCCGGCCGGTGACGCCGGCGTGCGGCCCGCCGCCGCGCTGCTGCCGACCGATGCCTCCGAGGCCCAGCGATGATGCATCCGTATCCGCATCAGCATCCCTTCTTCGCGCCTGTCGGCTTCGGCGACGTGCCGGTCGGCGCCGTCATTCCCTTCGCTGGCGCGCTGGACCAGCAGGATCACGGCACCTCGCCCATCGAGGCCTGGGGCTGGATGTTCTGCGACGGACGGGCGCTCGCCATCGCGCAGTACCCGGAGCTCTTCGCTGTGCTGGGCTTCGTCTACGGCGGGGGCGGCAGCGAATTCAAGATCCCTGACTACCGCGGCTACTTCCTGCGGGGCACGGCCGCGGGCTCGTCTGTCGATCCGGATCCGGACCAGCGCCAGCGGCCAGAGGGCGGGCAGGGCGAGGCCCAGGGGGTGGGCTCCATCCAGGCCTTCGCCCTCCAGACGCACGAGCACATCTACAGCAGCGCGCCAGCGCCAGCGACACCCTCCAACACCGGCCAGGCTGCGGGCGCGCCGAGCGCCACGGCCACGTTGACGACGGGAGGCCCGACCAGCAGTCTGCAGCCGCCGGGCACGGTCAAGGTCAGCGCAAGCGAGACCCGGCCGGTGAACGTCTATGTGAACTACCTCATCAAGTTCACCTACGGCTTGCAGCGGCTGCATCGCTGATTTCGACACCTTTCACCAGGAGCATCCCATGGCATACACGCAGGTTCAATTCATCGGCTATGTGCTGGACACGGCGCCGCAACTCAATCCGGACGGCAGCGAGACCTACCTCGGGCTGTCGACGCCTTCGCTCGATGTCGATGCCCGCTGCGCGCTGATGCAGCGGGCCATGGACACGGCGTTCGCGCTGCTGCCGCAGACCTCGCCCCCGGAGGCTGCCGGCACGACGCTGAAGGTCTTCATGGCCCCGGAGTTCTTCTTCCGCGGACCGACCGGCGCCTACGAGATGGACGAGGTCCAGCGCGTCATCCAGCAGCTGCAGGCGAGCGCCAGCGCGGCCCAGTGGGACGACTGGGTGTTCGTCTTTGGCACGATCGTGGGCAGTTCGCTGCTGGCGGTTCAGCAGCCCGGGATGCCTTCCCGTGAGATCTACAACTTCAGCCTGGTGCAGCAAGGTGGCGTGGGCGGGCAGGGCGACACCGGGGCGCGCGTGGTGATGAAGGAGCTGAAGTCCGGCATCGACTTCGTGAGCAGTACGCCGGTGCCGGGCGGACTGCTGCTCGGGCAGGTCGACCCGCTGGCGCCCGCCCGTGTCTCGGGGCCGGGCCGCGAGCAGCAGAAGATCAACTACGACGGCGCGGGCATCTTCCAGCTGCAGGGCATCACCTGGGCCCTGGACATCTGCCTTGACCACCGGGACACAGTGCAAAGGTTGCAGCGCTCGCCACAGCTGCCGGGCGACGCGATGGTGCAGCTGCAGCTGGTGCCGTCATGCGGCATGAGCCTGCAGCCGGCCAGCATCGTCTGCGAGTACGGCGGTTGGGCCTTCAACTGCGATGGCTATCGCGACACCCGGCACGCCACGCTGGCCCAATGGCAGCCGCCGCTGGCGACGGCCGGCCAGCAGGCCAGTGCGCCCGTGCCTGACGCCGACCTGATGGTCTCCGGGCAGGCGGTGCCGGTCGCCAGCCTGTACGCTTCGGGTGCAGGAGAGATCCAGGTCTATCCGGCCCAGGCCGTGCCTCCTGCGCAGACGGTGGCCGGCAGCACGGTCCGGCTGGTCTGGCGTGCCAGCGACGACTGGACCTTCACCTTCTTGCTGATCTACGGGCCCTCGGGTCAGTTCTCAAACGTGCTGTGCGAGATCACCAGCCGCACCCTGGACTTCATGGGCAACCAGTACTTCCTCCCGCTCATCCTGCAGACCCAGGACAGCCAGGGTCGGCCTGTCCAGATCCGCATGGAGCTGGGCAATGGCAGCAACCCCTTCGCCGGGGCTGTGTGGTGCCGCATCGACGTGCCCGGCTTCCAGTTCCAAGGCAACGCAGTGGAGTTTCCCGGCACGGCATCGGGCCCTGCCGCCGAGACCGTCTGGTGAACGTGAGTGCGCAGGGGAGATCGGGATGGCGGAGCATGGTCGCGTCCTGCTGGGGGTGCTGGTTCACTCGCCGCAGCAGGAGGTGCAGGCCACCCTGCACGCCGTTCACGAGTGCACCGCCACACCATTTCGCCTGTGTCTCCTGGCGGCGCCGCGGTCCGCGTCACAGCTCGCCCCCCTGCAGCGGCAGCTCGACAGCTGTCCGGGTGTGCTCCAGCTGTGGGTCGCGCCGGGCGCGGGCGATGCGGCGGCGTTCAATCGTCTGATTGCGGAGCCGGCGGACGTCTATGTCCTGCTGGAGGCAGGCGCCCGGCCAGCGCCGGGGTGGCTGGCGAGGCTTCTTGAGGCCCTCGACGGCGATCCCGCGATAGGGCTGGCCGGCCCCTCCACCAATTGGGGCTGGAACGAGCAGGCCGGCCCCTCGCACGCTGCGGCCAGGGCCGAGACCCGCGCCGCGCCGCCGGCACGGGTGGCGCCGCCCTCGCTCTCCCTCTACCGACGGGCCAGCCGTGCGCCCCTGCCACTGGCGGCCATGGCGCAGCCAGAGCGCCTGCCGGCCCTGCACACCAGCGAAGACGGGTCTGGTGCGCCTGCGCCGCCGCTGGTGCCGCTGGCGCCGCTGCACAGCCTGTCCGACTTCTGCTACGTCGTCCGGCGCGAGGTGGTGGAGGCCGTGGGCGCCGCCGACGAAGGCTACGGGACCGGGCCCTGCTGGGAGATGGACTACAACATCCGTGCGGCGCGGGCCGGCTTTGCCGGCGTGTGGGTGCCAGCCGCCTATGTGCACCGGGCTCCGATGACGGCCGAGCGTCAGCAGCGCGAGGCCGAGGGCCTGGAGCGCAGCAAGCAGCGCTACCAGGACCGGTTCTGCGCATTGCGCGTGCCGGGCGGGCCGATGGGCGCCCCGCAGCCGGATGCCACGGGCGCCTTGGGTCCCTACCACGCACATTGCGCGGGCGACCGCTGCGAGCACTTCGCCCGCCCGGCGCTGATGCCGCCGGCCGTGCCGCTTCCCGGACCCGCTGGCGAGCGGCGCGTGACGCCGCTGGCCGCCACCCCGCTGGTCAGCTGCATCATGCCCACCCGGGGACGCGCCCGCTACGTGGCTCAGTCGATCGCCTACTTCTGCCGCCAGGACTGGCCCCGACGCGAGCTGCTCATCGTGTACGAGGACGAGGAGGACCTGCCTCCGGCGCATGAGCTGGCGGATGCGCGCATCCGCTGCCTGCGTGTCCCCCTGGGCAGCAGCATCGGGGCCAAGCGCAACGAGGCCGTGCGCCTGGCCCGCGGCGAGGTGGTGGCCCACTGGGACGACGACGACTGGTATGCCGATGGGCGCCTGAGCCGCCAGGTGGCGCCCTTGCTGCAGGGCATCGCCGACATCACCGGCCTGAACGACCTGCTTTTCATGGCCCTGGCCTCGGGGGAGTGGTGGCAGGCCAGTCCGGCGCTGTTCCGGCGCCTGTTCGTGGAGAACGTGAGCGGCGGCACGCTGGTCTACTGGCGGCGGCTGTGGCTGCACCATGGGCGCTATCCCCCCACGTCACTGCGCGAGGACGCCGATTTCATGGAACAGGTGATGGCCGCCGGTGCGCGCCTGTGCCGGCTGCCGGGACGCGAACTATGCGTGTACGTCCGCCACCCCGGCAACACCTGGAAGTTCCGGGCCGGCAGCTACCTGCAGGAGCGTGAGTGGTCGCGGGTGGAGGCGCCGTCCTGCATGGCGAAGGACCTCCCCTTCTACTTTCCGCCCACCGCCGTGGAGGCGGCACTGCAGCGGCAGCCCTTCGTGAGCTGCATCATGCCCACTGCCAACCGGCGTGCCTTCGTGCCCCAGGCCATCCGCGACTTCCTGGCTCAGCAGTATCCGCAGCGCGAGCTGCTCATCGTCGATGACGGCACCGATCCCGTGGAGGACCTCGTGCCGTCGCGGCCCGACATCCGCTACATCCGGCTGGAACAGCGCCGCAGCGTCGGTGCCAAGCGCAACATCGCCTGCGAACTGGCGCGTGGCGAGCTGATCGCTCACTGGGACGACGATGACTGGCGATCGCCCGCCTGGCTGTCGTCCCAGGTCCGGCTGCTGACAGGCAGCGGGGCCGATCTCTGTGGCCTGGACCGCGTCTATTTCTGGCGTCCGGAAAGCGCCGAGGCCTGGCAGTACCGCTGGGACGGTCGCACCCACTGGGTCTGCGGTGGCACGCTGTGCTATCGGCGGTCCTACTGGCGGGCCACGCCCTTTCCCGATCTCAACATTGGCGAGGACAACGCCTTCGTGTGGAAGGCGTCCGCCGAGCAGGTGGCGGTCAACCCGGCAGTGGAGCTCTATGTGGCGCGTGTGCATCCCGGCAACACCAGCGCCAAGGCCACGCAGGGGTCTCGCTGGCATCCCTGCTCTTATGACTGGGTGCAGGGTCTGGTGTCGGTGCCTTGTCATGAAGAGTAATGTCACAAGTCAGCGCCATGGCCTACGCTGACTGGGCCCGGTCTTCGGGCGACTCTGAACCACTCAAGGAGAAATCATGCGTCCATCCATCGTCTCTTCCCTGGCCCCCGTCCTCGCACTGCTGCTGTGTGCTGCTGCGCAGGCCGACGGCACCAAGCCGGTGACCAGCGGCCCCGTGGTCCGCGGCGTGAACCTCGGCCCCAGGCCGGCCACGGCCAATCCGGGTGACCCGACCGGGCGGCAATGCGACTTCAGCAAGGAGCCAGTCAGCCAGGCGGGGCGCCTGGAAGGTGCCAGCGTGAACTGCGGGCCCGGTACCACCGTCCCGGCGCTGGTCGTGAACCTCGCGCCGCATCTCACCGCCTACTGCGTGATCGACAGTGCGCCGGTCAAGAGCGCACGCCTCCTGCAGGCTTCCAGGCCGGGCAATGCCACCCACTGCGATCTGTCAGGCATTACCCCCCAGGATGCGAAGCAGCAGTTTGGCCAAGCGTTCTGGCGCTGAGGCAGGGGCGGCCTCAGCGTCGCTCCAGCCGGCAGGCGTGCAGGCCCTCGACCTCCACGGCCTGCACGCCCTGCACACCCGAGCTGGCCTCCAGGTGTCGACAGTCCTGCGCCGGCAGCAGCACGGCGCCATGGGGCGCCTTGCCTGCCAGAAGCAGGGCCTTGTTGAGGGCGAGTCGCCAGGCCTGGTCTGGCGCCAGGTCTTTGTCCACGACGCAGACGGCGGCGCCTAGGTGCAGTTCCAGGCGCTGCCCGGCGGCCATGAGGTGCCCGCGCCGGACAGCGGCCGTGGCCAGGTTCAGCATGGCATCGATCGCCCGTGCCATGCTGGATTCCGGGCTCGTGCCGTCGCTCACGTGGAAGAGGCAGCGGTCACCCAGCGTGCCAGCGGGCTGGGCTCCGCCGCGGCGAAGGACGCTCTCGCACCAGTGCAGGAGTTCGCTGCGCTGGCTGTTGAGGGTGCCGAGATCCCAGTCGCCCGCCGGCGCCATGATCTGGAGGTGCGCGCACAGAGCCACCTGCCGCCGGGCGGCCGTCTGCTGCGGCGTGTCGGTCGAGGTTTCCGTCGGGGCTGCGAGCGCTCGGCCGGCCCGGGTCCGTAGGCGCCTCGTGCTGCCGGGCGCCATGGGCAGCCTGCGCAAGTCGCGATAAAGCGCCGCGGCATCGTGGCTGCGGCGGGTGCAGTCCTTTTCCAGCGTGCGCCGCAGCAGGGCCCCCAGCGGGTGCCGCTCCAGGGCTGCCGGCAGCACCACCGGGGCATTGCCAAGCTGCCAGCGGCGCGCTTCCTCAGCGCTCATGCCCTCGAGCACAGGGCGCCCCAGCAGGCATTCGGCAAACACCAGTCCCCAGGCGTAGAGGTCCGCCGTGGGCGATGGCGGCTGTCCGAGCAGGCGTTCCGGTGCGCTGTAGGCCGGCGTGCCTTGCCATGGCGCCGTGCGGTCTTTCGCGTGTCCGGCGGTGCCGAAGTCCAGCACCTTGGGATGCAGGCTGCTGCCGCTTGAGAACACCATGATGTTCTGAGGCTTGAGATCACCGTGAGAGATCCTTTGCCGATGCAGCCAGCTGAGCACGTCCAGCACGCGGCCCATCAGTGAGGCCGCCGTGCGCAGCGAGAGCGGCCCCTGGCGCCTCAGGTATTCGGACAACGGCGCTCCCGGGACATATTCGAAGACACAGAAGGGATGGCCGCTGTCTGCGGTCCCGAGATCCATCAGCCGCACGACATGCGGGTGATGCAGCGTCGCACACAGCCGGGCCTCCCGATGCAGGGCCTCTTGGGGGAGGTCCGGCGGGCGGGCTTGGGCGGCCGCCGGCATGCCGCGCGGGAACTTGAGGGCCACATACTGCCCAGTGCTGGTCTGGCGAGCCTTGTAGACGGTGGCAGAGCCACCGCGCCCGAGGAATTCGAGCGACTCATAGCCGCTGACGCCCGAGGGCAGAGGGTCCGGATGCACCGAGAGGCGGGCTGCGCATCAGCTCGACCGGGCGTCCGCCCACGGCGGGGTCTGGGGCTGGCGCCAGGGTTCGTAGCTGCCCTGCAGCGTCTGCCCCCGGTGCACCCGGCAGGGCAGTGCCTGCAGGCGAAGCGCGCCGCGTCGCCGCTCGACCAGCGTCGGAGGCTCCAGCGGGTGCGGAACGGCCTGTGCAATCTGCTGGCGCAGGCGGAAGAGCTGGATGTTCAGGTGGGGTCCGTCAATCCCGAGCATGGACGCGAGCCGGCCGTGCTCCACCCATCCCTGGGCCTCGCTGCTGACGCCGCGTTCCGCGTCCTGCATCCGCATGCGGGCCAGTGTCAGCAGGGTGTAGTGGTGGCTGCGCTCACCCAGATCCAGGACATGGCCGAAGTGATGGAGCTTGAGCCAGGCGTGCTCCTCATCCAGGCTGACCCGGAGCTCCAGCGCGGTGGGCCCTTCCAGCCCGATGCTTTCGCTGAGGCTGCCTGGGGTGACGTGGGGGTCCGTGCCAGACACGAAGCACCAGCGCCGGCCGCCCATGCGCACCTCCTCACCATCGGACAGAGGCTGCGCTCCTCGTGCATGGCAGCAGAGCCACTGACCCTGCTCGCCGAGCACGAGATGCAGCGTCTCCTGTAGCTCCTGCGGCAGGGGATTCGTGCCGCCCAGCAGCACGGGCACGCCGCCGTCCAGGGGCAGCAGCATGGGGGTCGGGCCTGAGAGGTCCTCGACACGCCAGCGCTGGCCGGCGTCTGCCGTGAAGCTCAGCAGGCTGCCCTGGCGCAAGGGCACCGGGCAGCCCGGCGGCACGCGGACGCCGTCGACCAGGCTGCCGTGGCGGCTGAGGTCCCGCAGTTCCCAGCGCTGACCAGTCCAGTGGATGGCTGCGTGCAGGCGAGAGGCGCCAGGGCTGTCGAGCAGGGTGTCCGACAAGGGATCTCGCCCGAAGACATGCTGGGCGCGGAGGTAGATGCTGCGTCCGCTGGCGCAATTGCTGAGCTTGGCCACGTGGAATCCGGTGTTCCTTGAGTCATGCGGGGGCCAGGAGCACTAACGGATTGCGTAAGTGCGCCGGTTCGAGAAGGAGCCGCACGTTAACGCCGGCAGGGCGAGGGGGGATCTGTCAGACATTACATTCCTGGCATCACTTGTAGATCCGGCGCCTGCGCTGTCATGGGCTGTCATTGCAGGGGTGTCTGAGCCGCTTCAGCATGGGCTCTCTTCTTGACTCACTGGAGAGCCTTCATGCCTGAACTGAGCAATGCACAACGCGCCCTGCTGGCGCCCCAGGGGGGCGAGCACCCGCGCGATGGCGCCATCGTCCCCACCTCGAACAATGCCCCCTTCGTGAACGCTGCCTGCTGGGGGTGGGCGCTGACGGGGGAGTACGAGCACGCCGACAACGCCTACACGGCGGTCACGATCTACAACTCGCCTCAAGGCGCGTTCCGATACAACGACCAGCAGGAGCCGATCGGCCTGAATCCGTACTTCTTCGCGACCACGGACCAGATCTTCGAGCAGACCGTGCCCTACCACCAGACACTCGCCGAGCACATCGATGCCGCCCTGGCGGGGGTGCAGGCTTCCCAGGACGCCTGCCGCGTGGCGCTGCTGAAGCTCACGGCCTGTGTCAACGGACATACCGTGCTGGACGACGACGGCTCGGATGTCTACACCCTGGTGATGAAGACCAGCAGCTGGCACGGCTGGGACCACTGGGCCCTGGGCATCCGTGGGCCCGGTGGCGGGGACATCACCTACCAGCAGAAGGTCAACGGCACGCCCTTGTCCTACAACTGCGGCGTTGTGTGGGATGAGCACCAGCCGCTGGAGACCGTCATCCGGCTGGATGGCCTGCTCCAGCCCCAGGTCGACATGCTGAACCGCGTGATCTGAACTCTGGCGTACAGGCTAGCGCCCGGCGCCCAGCAGCGCTCGGGCCGCCTCGATGCGCTGCGCCAGCGGTGCGGTGCCGTCGCGCATGACCTGCATCAGGAAGGCGGTGGCTGCTGCCCTGGGGTCTTCGGAGGTGCTGGGCGAGCCGCTCGAAGGGAGCGCTCCTGGGGCCTTGGCCACCGTGCTGGGGCTGGTGGGGAGTGCGGGTGCTGGTGCTGGTGCTGGTGCTGGTGCTGGTGCCAGCCTGGACAGTGCGTCCGCCAGGGCGCCTGGGGGAATCGGCGCCACGCTGGCCAGCACGTCGGCCTGTGCATCGGGCCCGGGGGCCATGTCGAGCCAGGGGCTGTCGCCGAAGACGGGGGCGAGGTCAGCGCTCACGAAGGCGGACCAGCGATCCGGCTCGGCCTGCGCCTGTGGTGGCAGGGCGATGACCTGCCGCGGGGCGGCCTCCCCGCTGCTGCATGTCTCTCCGGCCTGCAGGTGCAGACGAGGCGGCGGGACGTCCGGCAGGTAGCGCAGGCACAAGGCCTGCAGGAAAGCGAGGCCCTGTTGCGCTTCGATGGGCTCTGCCATCGGAAACCACAGCTGATAGCCGTCACGCCCCGATATGGCAATGGCAGGAGCCGGCAAGGCCAGTTCCTGCTGGACGCCCTGCCAGACCGGTGCCAGCGTCGACCAGCTCGCCGGGCGGGACAGCTCGATCAGCAAGGCGCGCGTGCGGCCGTCGGCCGCCTGCAGCGTGGGCACGGCGCCCTCTGGCGTGGTGCCGTGTGGGAGGAAAAGGCGTTGCCGCTGGGCATGGAGTCGGTTCATGGTGATGCGGGAAATCGGGGCCAGGGGCGGGGGCGGCGCGCAGGCCGTGCTTCAGGTGGGCGAGTCCGTGGCTCGGGCCATCACCCAGGCCTCGAATTCTGATGCCGGCGCCGGGCGGCTGAAGAGATAGCCCTGGTAATGCACGCAGCCCAGGGCCATCAGGGCTTCGCGCTGCGCCGCGGTCTCCACGCCTTCGGCGATCACGGTCAAGCCCATGCTGTCAGCCAGGGCAACGACCATTTTGGCGATGGCGGCATCGTTGGGGTCGACCAGGATGTCGCGTACAAAGCCTTGGTCGATCTTGAGCTGGTCCAGCGGCAGCCGCTTGAGGTAGGACAGCGAGGAGTAGCCCGTCCCGAAATCGTCCAGCGAGAAGCCCAGGCCCAGGCCCTTGAGCGCGTTCATCTTGGCGGTCACGTCCTCGATGTTGGTGGCCAGCATGCTCTCGGTCATCTCCAGCTTCAGCGTCTGGGCGCGGGCGCCGCTGCGCATGAGCGTGGTCATGACCTGTTCGACGAAGTCGCTCTCGCCAAACTGGCGCGCACTGACGTTGACCGACAGGCTCAGCTGCGACAGCCCCGGCATCGTGCGCCAGCGCGCCAGCTGCGCGCAGGCGGTCTCCAGTACCCATTGGCCCAGAGGCAGGATGAGTCCGGAGGACTCGGCCAGCGGGATGAATTCCGCCGGCGAGATCATGCCGCGGCGCGGGTCCAGCCAGCGCACCAGGGCCTCGGCGCCCACGACCCGGCCCTGGGCGTTCACCTGGGGTTGGTAGAAAAGCTGGAACTGCTGCTGCTCGATGGCCTCGCGCAGGCCTGCTTCCAGGGCCGCGCGGGCGCTGACCACCGACTGCATCTGCGGGTCGAAGAACTGCAGGGTGTTGCGCCCGGCCGCCTTGGCCTGGTACATGGCCAGCTCGGCGCGGCGCAGTGGCTCGGTCGGTGCTTCGGTGGCACCGTCGGACGGGTGCCCGAACAGCGCAATACCCACGCTGGCCGTGCGGTGCTGGGTGGACCCACCCAGCAGATAGGGCTGCTTGAGCGCCAGCAGCAACTTCTCGGCGACGGCCTCTGCATGGGAGGCGGTCTCCTCGCGCTGTCCGCTGAACTCGTCCAGCACGATGGCGAACTCGTCCCCACCCAGCCGCGCTGCCGTGTCGCCCTCCTGCACGCACTGGCTCAGGCGGCGAGCCACCTCCTGCAGCAGCAGGTCCCCCTGGTCATGCCCCAGGGCCTCGTTGACGGTCTTGAAGTCGTCCAAGTCCACGTACAGCAGGGCACCCAGGCGGTGGTGGCGCTGGCAGCCGATCATGGCCTGCTGCAGCCGGTCCATGAACAGGCGCCGGTTGGGCAGGCCGGTCAGCGGGTCGGAGAATGACAGGCTGTGGATGCGCTCCTCCGAGGCCTTGCGTTCGCTGATGTCGCGGGTGATGGAGAGGATGCAGGGCACGCCATCCAGGCTGATGAGCTGGGCCGAGATCAGGCCGGTCCACACGCGGCCGTCACGGGCCGTGAACTCGGCTTCCATATTGCTGCAGGTGCCCGTCTTCATGAGCGGCTGGATGAGGCGCTGTCGGTCCTCGGGGTGGCGCCACAGCCGGATGTCGTGCACCGTCTTGCCGGCCAGGCTTTCACGCGGCCAGCCGGTCAAGGGCTGGAAGCTGTCGTTGACCTCGATGAATCGGCCGGTGCTCAGCTGGGTGATGCACAGCGCGTCTGGACTGGTGCGAAAGGCGATGCGGAAGCGCTCCTCGCTCTGGCGCAGCCGGGCGTCGGCATGCATGCGCGCGTCCAGCATGGCGTTGAGCTCCCGGGCGATGGCCCGCAACTCGGCAGGCCCGGCCGGCTCGGCGCGCTCGTCGATCGCGCCAGCTCCCACGGCGGCCATGGTGCGGGAGATGGCCTCCACGGGGCGCGCGATGCGGCGTGTCAGCTGCAGTGTGACCAGGCCGACCAGCAACAGCAGGCTGGCAATGAAGCCCAGGCGCTGCCAGGCCAGTTGCACCACCGGCGCCATCACGGTGGCTTCATCAAGGGCCACGAAGACGATCCAGTCGCTGCGGGGCACGGGGCTGAAGGAGAACAGGCGCGGGATGCCCTCGAAGTCCGGCGCGGCCATCACGCCTTCGCGCTCGCGGAGCATGCGGGATGAGGTCTCGGGGTGGGCGGGCTTGCCGACGCGCTCCTCGGCCCGTTCGGAGCGCGCGATCACGACGCCGTCGCTGTTGATCATGCCGACGAAGGACTTGGGCGGGACGGTGCCTGCGGGCAGCAGCGGCCGGTAGTTGGCCAGATCTACGGCGAGACCGACGACACCGCTGATGGCGCCGTCCTCGCGCCGGATGGGATAGGCCAGGGTGGACACCCAGCGCCCGGTAATGAAGCCCTGGGCGGGCTTGCCCACGGTGAAGCGGCCACTGCGCAGCACTTCATTGAAGTAGAAGCGCGGATCCGGCCCGGCAGTGCGCCCCGGGAGCAGGCTTGTCGCGCTGCAGACCAGCTGCCCCGCTGCATCCAGCGTGAGCACATTGGCATAGGCCGGCTGGAATTGCATCAGCTCGCCCATGACGGGGTCGCAGCGCGTCCTGTCCAGGGCGCTGATGCCAGGGCGCTCGGCCAGGCGGCTCAGCATGCGTTCCGCCTGCGCCAGGAAGAGCTCGGTCTGTGCGCCATACAGCAGCTTCGCGGCCCCGGCCTGGCGATAGGCGGCGGCCAGGTTGGCCTTGTATTGCTGATGGGTGTCGTAGCCCAGCGAGATGACCAGTGCCAGCATGGGCAGGGCGACCACGCCCAGCAAGGCGGTGCGCATGGTCATGCCTTGCGGCTGCGCCGCAGGCGAACCCTTGGTGGCTGCCGCCGGGCCGGGTGCTGGGGGACTCTTCAGCGTGAACAAGATGCCGTCTCCATCAGGACGGCAAGCCTACCCCCAATGTGGTGCCCGCAAGCCAATGGGGGCGCCTCGCCACCTGTCTCCGTTCAGAATTGGCAGGCCTGGGGCAAAGCCTGTTGGTGTCACGCTGCAGTTCAGCGCTGCGGCGCAGCCGCTCCGGTCAGGGGGCTGGGGAGGCGGCAAGGCGTTCTGGCCGGCCCGGGGCGGACATCAAAGCGATCCCAGCAGGCGGCCGGCCACATGCCAGCCTGCGACGAAGGCCTCCTCGAAGACCGAGTAGGCGGCCAGGTCGCTGTGCGCGAAATGCAGGCGACCCTGGGGCTGGCGCAGGGCCTTCAGGGCCGCGCTGCCGCGCAGGCCGGGCACCGGGATGCTCATGGCATGGCCCCAGCGCATGAGGTCCATGCGTTGCAGCTTGCCCGCCAGGTCCGGATGCACGTCCAGCATGGGCGCCAACAGTTCCTGCGCCCAGGCGCTCCAGGGCGATGCCAGCAGCGCCGGGCGCTGCGACTGGGGCAGCGCCCAGTAGGTCGTCAGCACCGTTGGCCCTGGCGTGGGATCCAGTCGCTGGTGGCCGGCGTCCACATAGCCCAGTTGCTCGCTGCCGTAGATCACGTTGTCCCAGCTGAGCCCGGCCCCGCTGCGCTCCAGCAACGGGGCGGCGAGCTGCAGATTGGCCACCAGCCAGGGCGCGTGCGGCTGCAGGGCGACGGCCTCGCGCAGGGCTGGCGGTGCGTCGTCCAGCAGGCGGGCGGCCACGAACAGGGGGGTGGCCATCACCATCTGCTGGGCCTGCCAGCGCTCGCCGGCTTGCGAGGCCGCGTTCCAGACCAGCACCTCGGTCTGCTGCCGGCCCTGTTCGACGCGCAGCACCAGTCGGCCGGTCTGCAGACGCTCGGCCAGGGGGCGGGCCATCTGCCGGGTCAGCCAGGCATTGCCTTCGGGCCAGGTCAGCACGGCATCGCGTTCGTCGTCGCCCGCCTGCGAGTCGCCGCCGTGAAAGCCGTGGCGGCTGGCGAAGTAGTGCAGACCGGCCCAGGCGCTGACGGTGTCGGCGCCGGCGCCGTAGTCGTCGCGGCAGCAGTAGTCCAGGTACCAGCGCAGCTGCGCGTCATCCAGGCCCTGAGCATCCAGCCAGCGGGCGAAGGTTTGCGCATCCAGTGCGGCATGGGCGGGCGTCCAGGGCGCGCGGTGCGATGGCATGGCAAAGCCCAGGGTCTGGGCTTGCGACACGGCCTGCGCGAAGCGCCGGTACTGCTGGCGAGTGGCCGTGCCCTGGGCCGGCGGCAACAAGCCCTCGTGCCACTGGCCCTCGAAGAAGAGGCGCTCCTGTGGGCTGTGGCACAGGAACCGCTCCTCGTAGACCGTGCGCCCGCTCAGCTGACGGCTGACGCCCAGCTCCTCCAGCAGTTGCGCGACTTCAGGTGCCTGTGGACCGGGCGTGGGCAGGTAATGCGCCCCCAGCGGGCAAGCCTGCCCACCCATGCGGTGTCCGCGCGCATTGCCGCCGGCCTCGTCTTCCAGCTCCAGCAGGGCGAAGTCGCGGCCGGCCTGGGCCAGTCGGCGGGCGCAGGCAAGACCTGACACCCCACCGCCGACGATGAGGGTGTCAGTACGCCGCGGCACGGCCTCGCGAGCGGCGCGCATCAGGCGATCGCGCGTGCCCGCCTCGCGCAGCAGGTGCCCGCGGTCCGCATGGGCGCCCACCCAGGCGCCTTGCAGGGGCGGCTGCTCGCGGGCCGTGCAGCCACCCATCAGCATTGACGCGGCCCAGGCGGTGGATGAGGCGCCCAGCGTGGCCAGCAGCTCGCGGCGGCGCATGGTCAGTGCACCTTGCCCCACTCGGCCTCGAACTCGCGTACCAGGGCCTGGTTGGACAGGCGGTTGACCTCGGTCTCGACCCGGCCCATGTCCCCAGGGAAGCTCATCATCGTAGGCAGGCTGTCCAGCGTGAGGAAGCGCAGGCCCGGCGGCAGGCCTCGCGGCACGGCCCAGGGGCGGCGCGAGGCCATGACGAAGCCCCACTCGCCGAAGCTGGGCACGTGCGCGTGGTAGGGCGTGGTGGACAGCCCCACCGACTCCAGCGTGTTCACCACGGTCCAGAAGCTGCGGCGCGCGATGAGCGGCGAGGTGGTCTGCACCACGGCATAGCCGCCAGCGTCCAGGTGCTGGTCTATCAGCTGGTAGAAGCTGGTGGTGTAGAGCTTGCCCAGGGCGAAGTTGCTGGGGTCGGGGAAGTCGATCACGATGACGTCGAAGCGCTCCTCGTGCTGCTCCAGCCAGCCGAAGGCGTCGGCATTGACCACCCTCAGCTTGGGGTTGCGCAGGGCGTCCTGGTTGAGGCTGCGCAGCAGGGGAAGGGAGGAGAACAGCCGCGTCATGTGCGGGTCCAGCTCCACCAGCGTGACCGAGAGCACCGAGGGGTAGCGCAGGATCTCGCGCACTGCCATGCCGTCGCCGCCGCCCAGCACCAGCACCCGGCGCGGCGCGCCGTGAGCGGCCATGGCAGGATGGACCAGGGCCTCGTGGTAGCGGTACTCGTCCTTGGAGTGGAACTGCAGATTGCCGTTGAGGAAGAGCCGCACGCCGGCCTTGCCCTGCGTGACGACGATGCGCTGGTAGGCGCTGCTTTCCTTGATCAGGATGTGCTCGCCGTAGAAGCGGTCCTCGGCCCAGGTGGTGAGGCGGTCGGCGCCGGCCAGGCCGGCCAACAGCAGCAGGGCGGAGCCCGCGCAGGCCAGGGCATGCTGACGCCAGCCGCGCAGCTCGCCGCGGAACATCCACAGCGCCCAGCAGGCCACGGCCACGTTGAGCAGGCCGAAGACCAGGCCCGTGCGCACCAGGCCCAGCTGGGGCACCAGCAGCAGCGGGAAGGCCAGGGCCACGACCAGCGCCCCCAGGTAGTCGAAGGTCAGCACCTGCGAGACCAGATCCTTGAGCGCATAGCGCTGGCGCACCTGGCGTTTGATGATGCGCATCACCAGCGGGATCTCCAGGCCCACCAGGATGCCCACCAGCAGCACCAGGCCGTAGAGCAGGCTGCGGAAGACGAGCAGCTCGGAGGGCGGCAGCCAGCTGTGGGCCAGGAAGAGGCCGGCCGGCATGAGCCCGCCGATCACGCCCACCAGCAGCTCGATGCGCAGGAACTGCGCCACCAGCTGGCGCTCCACGAAGCGCGAGAGCCAGGACCCCAGGCCCATGGCGAAGAGATAGCAGCCGATGATGGTGCTGAACTGCAGCACCGAGTCGCCCATCAGGTAG
Organism: Roseateles sp. DB2; assembly: GCF_051857535.1. Lineage (NCBI taxonomy): Bacteria > Pseudomonadati > Pseudomonadota > Betaproteobacteria > Burkholderiales > Sphaerotilaceae > Roseateles > Roseateles sp. DB2. Next base: position 379,055 of record NZ_JBPZGY010000005.1, read on the forward strand.
CTGGCCAGGGCGCCTGCGGCCAGCTCGTAGACCAGGCCGCAGGCGGCGATCACGAAGACACTGGCCAGCAGCAGCAGCTCCTGCAGGCTGATGCGCTGGACGGCGGGCAGCGGCTCGTCGAGGGGCGCCTGGTTCATGTCAGATCGTCGCGCTCTGGCCCGGGAAGGCCTTGGACCAGTGCAGGATTTCCCAGCGTGCACGCAGGCCGGCCTGCGCGAAGGGATCGGCGGCGATCAGGGCCTGGACGGCCTCGCGGCTGGGCGCCTCGACGACCCACAGCGCGCCGAGGGGCGGCAGAACCGGATCTTCGCGCAGCGATCCGGCGACGCGCACCTGATCGGCATGCGCGGCCAGCCAGTCGAGGTGGGCTTGCATGTGCTCGTGGCGCAGAGGCAGGGCCTCCTCGCGGTCATGGAATCGGACGATGAAAAGCATGGGGACTGCGGTGGGCGCGGGATTCAGGCGGGCTGGGCGATCCGCCTCAGCATGGGGTGGTCCAGAAGCATGGCGGTGTCGATGCGCAAGGCCAGTGCCTGCGCGCTCTCCCGCGCGGTCGCGAAGCCCAGCCGGCGGTGCAGGGCCAGCGAGGCGGCGTTGGTCTTGTAGACGTGGCTGTGCAGCCCCTGCACACCCTCGGCCTGAAGGAGGGCCGCGATGGCCGCGAACAGCCGGCGCCACAGGGCGGCGCCGCGGTGCATCGGGTCGCTGTTGATCATGCCCACGAACCAGTCCCTGCCTTCTGTCTCAGGCAGGGGGCGCAGCAGCACGTAGGCCAGCAGGGCGCGATCGCGGGCGAGGCCCAGGAAGCGGGCGCCGGGCAGGGAGGCCTCCAGCTGCGCGCGGTGCTGCCCGCCGTGCCAGGTCTTGCCCGCCGCCTCGGTGTGGGTGCGCAGCGTGCGTTCGTCCAGCGCGGCCATGGCGTCCAACCAGGGCAGAGGGTCCTGCAGCAGCTTCAACGCGGCCCGCCCTCATCCATGGATGGCCGCCGCCACGATCTGCCCGATGGAGATGCACATGGCCGCCACCACCACGGCCAGGGCCATGTTCTTGTGCTCGACGATCTCTTCCCAGAGCTTGTAGGGGGTGAGCTTGTCGATGATGACGAAGCTGATCCAGAACACCAGCACGCCGACGATGGCGTAGAGGATGGATCCCAGCACGATGCCGGGCTTGAGGTATTCGAAGCCATTCATGAGGTGGTCGCCTTTCCAGTGTTCGCTGTGATCCCTGCGGGACTCATTTGTGCCCGCCGCCGCCGCTGCTGTAGCCGCCCCAGGATCCACCTGAGCCGCCGTTGTAGCGTACGCCGCCATTGCGCTTGCAGGCCTGGTACTCGGTGCTGTTCTCGCCGTAGCTGTCCTTGTAGGACTGGCAATCATCGCTGCTGCAGGCCCGGAAGAGCAGCAGCAGCACCAGCAGCATGAAGGCGCCGAGGATGATCTTGGCGAAGAGGCCGTGGGCATCGCCGCTGGCGCGCACGCCGGCGTCGCGGGTGAAGGCGGCGCGCTTCTCGGGGGACAGGGCGAAGCCCTTGATCACCTCGTCGGCGTCCAGCTTGCGGCCGTGGCTCCAGGTGAGTTCTTTGCCGGTCTGCTCGCGGCTGAGCAGCTCGGTGCGGCTGCCGGCGCGGTACTCGTAATCGGTGACCAGGCACTTCTCGCCGCGCTTCACGCGCCAGTAGAACTCGCCCAGCACGTAGGTGATGAGGGCGGTGTACTGCCAGCGCCGGGCAAAGCGCTTGTCTTGCCAGCTGACGGCGCCGCCCTTGTCGGACGTGGGGGCCCCGGTGATCGGGCGCACCACGCTCCAGCCGTCCTCGGTGTCCACCAGGAAGGCGAAGCCCTCCAGGCGGTTGAAGAGCAGGTATTCGCGCCAGAAGGTCTGTTCCTCGTCCTGACCCTGGGGCAGGTCGCAGCGCTCCATATAGCCCACGACCTGCCATTCCTGGGGCGTGCCGCCCATCAGGGCCAGCTTGCCGCTGCTGCCCATGGGGATCAGCGGCTCCATGCCGTTTTCCTGGGCGTAGTGGCCCAGGTCGCCGCCGACGCCCTTGGAGATGTCGGTGACGGTATGGCACTGCGCGCAGACGATGGACTGCGTGCTGTCCAGGCGGGGTGTCAGCGAGGCGCCGCAGCCCGGGCAGGGCAGGGACTTGCCGCTGAGCGTCTTGCTGCTCTCCTCGCGCAGGCCGCTCAGGGCCAGGTCGGCCAGGCGCACGCTGCGCCCGACGGTCCAGACCGGGGCCTGGGGCTGGCTGTACTCCAGGCTGCCGACCTCGCCCTTGGCACTGCGCAACTCCACCACCCAGTAGCTCTTGAGCAGCTCGGGCGGACGTGGCAGCTCGCCTTCGCAGGCCAGCACGGTGGCGTCCACCTTGGAGGCGACTTCCCAGCGCGAGCCGCCCAGGGTCAGCGGCGAGCCGACGGTGACATTGCCCGCCAGGGGCGCAGCCTCGGACAGCGGCAGCTCGAAGCCGATCACGAAGGCGCCGTTGTCCTCCGAGAGCCAGGCGCTGCGCCCGTGGCCGAAAAGGATGTGCCACTCGTTCCAGCTGGCCTCTTCCGTGCGCAGCTGGATGCGGCCCAACACGGTGAAGGGCTCGCCCTGGTACTTGCCGCTGGCGCCCAAGCGCAGGGGGGAGTAGTCCTCGAAGAGCTCGGCGCTCTGGCCGATCTTGCGCAGGGCCTCGCCTTCACGCAGCAGCGTGGCGCGGCAGTAGCTGCAGACGGCGCTGTGCGACGCCGCCGAGGCGAACTCGACGGGCGCTCCGCAGTTGGGACAGGCTGCTTGCCAGCGGCGCTGGGGGGATGTGCTTGCCACGCGTGCTCAGGCTGGGCATGCGCGCCCTGGGCCGGCGGCCCTGGACGCTGCATGCAGGGTGGGTCGACGCAGCGAGGGCCTCAGCCCAGCTTCTTCAGCAGGTCGGCCTTCTTGGCCGCGAACTCTTCCTCGGTGAGGATGCCCTTGGCCTTCAGCTCGCCCAGCTTTTCAAGCAGGGACATGATGTCGTCCGCACTCTGTGCCACCGGCGCCGCCGCCACAGGCTGGGCGGCCTGCGGGGGCTGCGCGGCCAGGCCTGCGGCCATCTGCTGGGCCAGGGTCTGGCCCAGGGCAAGACCTGCCCCCAGGCCCATGGCATCGCCCGCGATGCCGCCACCGCCCTGGCCCACACCTTCGGCGAGCTTGGGGATGGCCTGAGCAGTCTGGTACTGCATGAACTGGCCCATGTTCTGGCCGATCATGCCCATGCCGATCTTCTGGTCGAGGATCTTCTGCAGCTCCTCGGGCAGGGACACGCTCTGCAGCGTGACCGATTCCAGCTTCAGGCCCAGATTCTCGAAGGCTGGCGCCGTGGCGGCCTGCAACTGAGAGGCGAACTCGACCTGGTTGGCCGCCAGGTCCAGGAAGGGGATGCCGCTCTGGGCGACGGCGTCGCTGATGTGCTGCAGGATGGTGCCGCGCAGCTGGCCGTCCAGCTCCTGGGCGGTGTAGCGCTCGCGGGTGCCGGAGATCTCCTGGTGGAAGCGCTTCGGGTCGGCGATGCGGTAGGCGTAGTTACCGAAGGCGCGCAGGCGCACGGCGCCGAAGTCCTTGTCACGGATGGTGACGGGCTGCGGCGTGCCCCAGCGCTGGTCGATCTGCTGGCGGCTGCTGAAGAAGTAGACGTCGCTCTTGAACGGGGACTCGAAGAGCTTGTCCCAGTTCTTCAGATTGGTCAGCAGGGGCAGGGTCTGCGTGCTGAGCTTGTAGGTGCCGGGGCCGAAGACGTCTGCCACCTTGCCTTCGTTGACGAAGACCGCCAGCTGCGACTCGCGCACCACCAGCTGGGCGCCGTACTGGATTTCGAAGTCCTGCATGGGATAGCGCCAGGCCAGGGTGCCGTCCCCGTCCTCCGTCCATTGCAGGACGTCAATGAATTGTTTCTTGATGAAATCCATCAAACCCATGATGACCCTCCAGGCTCCAGGCAATGCGGTCGGGGCGACCGCGGATGAGAGTATCCACCAGATGAGGACGGGTTTTGGCAGGCCAGCGCCCCCCGGAGGGGTGTGTGACCGGCGGCACCCCAGAAGAGGCGGGCTCTTGTAAGAAAGTCCGCGCGACGGGGACTACCTGCTTCAGACACGACCACAGAATGGCCATTGATGGACCCAACAATCGACAGGCAGAACCAGTGCTACAGGGAGGCGGCAGCAAGCTATGGCGGCGATATCGAGCGTTTTGCCGGCGGCTACGAGCTCAACCCGGCCCGTCGGCGCGAGCTGCTGCAGGAGATCCATGTCGCGCTCTGGCAGAGCTTCGCGGGATTCGAGGGGCAGTGTTCGCTACGCACCTGGGTTTACCGGGTGGCGCACAACGTGGGCGCCTCTCATGTCCACCGCAGCCAGCGCACGGTGGACCGGGGCGCGCTGGCGCTTGATGACGCCAGCGAGGTGCCCGACGAGCGAGCCGACATGGGTGCCGTCGACCGCCAGCTCGACCTCCGGCGGGTTCTCGCCCTGGTCCACCGCCTGCCGGCGGTGGACCGCCAGGTGATGCTGCTGTACCTGGAGGACCTGAGCGCCCAGGCCATCGCGGAGGTGACCGGCCTGTCGGCCCGCAACGTGGCCACCAAAGTGCACCGCCTCAAGGCCTTGCTGGCCTCGCAACTCCAGACCAGGAGACCTCAGCCATGACTGACAACGACCTCAAGACTCTCTGGAAGTCCCAGAGCACGGATGCCTTCACCATGCCTTTGCAGGACATCCATCGGCGGGCCGCGCGCTTCCAGCGGCAAGTCCGGCTGCGCAACCTGCTCGAGTACGGCGCAGGCCTCTTCGTGCTGGGCGGCTTTGGCTACTACATCGTGGAGTTCACCGGACTGCTCATGCGTGCAGGCAGCGTGCTGGTCATGCTGGGGGCGCTGTTCGTGCTCTTTGAGCTGCACCGCCGGGGGGCCTCCCGCCAGCCGCCCGGGCCGGGCCTGGGGATTGCCAGCCTGGACTTTCACCGCGCGGAACTGGCCCGCCAGCGCGATGCGCTGCGGGACGTGTGGCGCTGGTATGTGGCGCCCTTCATTCCAGGCGTCGTCGTGTTTCGCTGGGGCGTGGAGACCGAGCTGGCTGATTCGCCGGCATTCGCGCATGGCACGCTGGCCAATGTCTGCATTGCCCTGGTGTTCTCGGCCATCGTCCTGGTGAATCGCTGGAGCGCTTCGCGGCTGCAGCGGCAACTGGATGAGCTGGACGCGCTCGCCGAGCCAGCAGCTCAACAAATCTGATCGATTCCTGGGAGCATCACATGAGAAAGCAAACGGCGACCGTCCTGGCGGCGGTCAGCATCTGCCTGGTGGCTGCAGTCGCATCACGGGCTCGCGCGGCAGAGACAGCCCCTGCGTCGGAGCAGGGAGACGCCGAGGTCGTTCGTCCACTAGCGGAGCGCCTCCTGGGTGATCGAACGGGGGCCTGCGTGCTCGCGGCCGTGATAGAGCGACAGCAGGTGCGACGTGCCCGCGTGTGTGCCGGCACACGGGAGGATGGACCGCCTGCCTGGGAGGCAGCCCTGGAGATTGGTTCCATCAGCAAGACCATGACAGCCACTCTCGTTGCCGGGCTGATCCAGTCGGGGCGGTGGTCGCTGGACGACCCCATCGCCCGCCACCTGCCCGAGGGCACGCCTGTGCCGCGGCAGGGCGATCGGCAGATCCTCGTGCGCGACCTCCTCACCCACAGCGCCGGACTGCCTGCCCTGCCCCCGGGCATGCCTCTGCGCAACCCGGCCGATCCGTATGCCGCGCTGACGGAGGCCGGCCTGCTTGAGGCACTGGGTCGCACGACCCTCGCTTCGCCCATCGGTGAACAAGCCGCCTACTCCAATTTCGGCATGATGGTCCTGTCGCTGGCGGTGGCGCGCAGCACGGGCGGCGATCTGGAAGCGACGCTGAGGGAGCAGCTCTTCAAGCCGCTGTCGATGCAGGCCTTCATCGTGCCTGGCCCCACTGCGCCGCTGGCGCCCGGCCATGCGAGCGACGGCCGGCGCGCGCCGGGCTGGACCATCACCCCGAATCTGGCCGGCGTGGGCATGGTCAAGGCCAGCCTGGCTGACATGACGCGCTATGCCCAGGCAGCGCTGGGCGAAGGGCCCGAGCCGGTGGTCAGACGCCTGGCTCTGACCGGGCAGCCACTCGCCCACGGTTTCGGCATGAACTGGATGCGCCAGGCCGTGCAGGGCCGGGAACTGCTGCTGCATGAGGGCGGCACGGGGGGCTTTTCCTCGTTCATCGGGGTGGACCGGCCCGGCGGGCGTGCCGTGGTGCTGCTGGCGGACACCAGCCTGGCCGATCTGGGCGGGCTGGGCGATCTTGGCCTTGCGCTGCTGGGCCTGGACTGGCCGGTGAGCGGGCCTCGCCGGGCCGTTTCCACGACGGAGGCGCAGCGGCAGTCCCTGGCCGGCGAGTACCGGCTCGGTGCTCTCAGGCTCCGGATCTGGTCGGCCGAGGGCGAGCGTTTGATGGCCCAGGCCGAAGGTCAAGCCGCCTTCGAGCTGCACCAGGACTCTGCGGGCGACTTCTACCCTGAGGGCTTCAGCGCGCTGCTGACGCCGCTGCGCGATGCGGGGCCGGACGGGGCGGTGTCAGGTCTTGCGTGGCGCCAGGGAGGTGGCACCTCCGAGGCCGTGCGCATTCGGCCTCCCATGGCCACAGACGCCGTCAATGCCCTGCCCGCTGGCAATCCCGCCTGGGCCGACTGGCTCGGCGAATACGCCCTGACGCCGCAATTCAGTCTGCGTGTGCTGGAGCAGGGCGGGCGCCTCATGGTCCGCGGCACCGGGCAGCCGGCGATTCCCGCCGCGGCCAGCGGACCGGATCGCCTCGAGGTGAGCGCGGTCGATGCCGTGGTCGAGTTCGAGCGCGATGCGGCCGGCCGGGTCGTGGCGGCAGTGCTGCTGCAGAACGGACAGCGGCTGAAGGGCCAGCGTCGCTGAGACGCATCCGCCGCCATGATCCTGTCCGAGCCCGGCCGCCTCGTGCCGGGTGACGAGCCCGACAAGGGCAGGCGAACGCCCGCCTGTCGGTGGCGGTCTGCCAGCTGTTCACCGGCCCTGCAGGCCCTGCGGGGTGCCGGCGCTGGACTTACAACTTCCTCTCCCATCTCAGCTGCCACACCGTGAAGCTGCGCCCCAGGCTGTCCGTCGTGATGCGCTTGTCGGCCGTGGTGATGATGCTGCTGGTGTTGTAGTCCAGCGGCGCGAGGTTGGAGGCTGAAAGGCGCAGCTGGGTGTCACGGTCTATGGCCCAGGTGGCCGAGGCGTCGATCACGCGCTTGACGGGCGTCACGCTCTGCTGGATCAGGGTCTGCTGGATCGTGCCGCCTGGCGTCCAGTTCAGGCCGGCAGCCAGGGTCAGGGGCAGGCTGCGCAGCTTGTAGTCGACGCCGATGTTGACGGTGCCCTTGGGCTGGGCGTCGAGGCGGTTGTTGGGGCCGGGGATGCCGTCCACGCTGGAGCTGAAGAGGCTCAGGTTGCCGCGCAGATTGAGGGGCAGGGCATCGTCGACGAACTCGTCCAGCCGGAACTTGGCTTCCAGCTCCAGGCCGAAGGTCCGCGCCTTGCCGATGTTCTGCGGGCGGGCCACCCAGCGCGGCACGCTGGCCCAGGAGACGGTCTCCAGGCGGGTCTCGGTGCGGATCAGGTCATTGATGTGGCGGTAGAAGACGTTCGCGCTCAGCAGGCCGCCCTTGGCCAGGTAGCGCTCGAAGGCAATCTCCAGGCCTGTGGCCATCTCGGGCCGCAGGTCCGGGTTGCCGCTGCGGTCGGGGTACTGGACCGCATTGGGGCCGCAGGCGCCGTCGGCGGGGCAGGGGTAGTCGCTGTTGATGCTCGGCCGGGCGATCAGGTCCTGCAGCTGCGGTGAGCGGTAGCTGCGGGTGAGGCTCATGCGGACCTGGTTGCGGCTCTTTTCGTCCGGCTTCCAGACGGCATGCAGCAGCGGGGTCCAGACGCTGGACTTGTTGCTCACGGCGTAGTTGGCGGCATCGCTCTTGGTCTCGATGCCTTCCCAGCGCAGGCCGGCATAGAAGGACCAGTGCGGACCCACGGACCATTCGTCCTGGCCATAGGCCGCGAAGCGTCGCACGGAGGCAGAGAGGTTGTCGCCGAAGTCCGCCAGCTCGGGGCGGGGCAGGCCGTTCTGCAGGCTCAGGCGGGTCTGCTGGCGGGTCTGGTTCTCGGCTTCCAGGCCGCCCACCAGGCTGTGATCGTTCTCCAGCTGGCGCGCGACCTTGGCCATCAGGCTCCAGTTGCGGTCATGGCCGTTCACCGTGTCGTCCTGTGTACGCGAGCCGACGCCGCCGAGGAACTCCTGGCGCAGCGTGCGCGAGTCCATCAGCGCGCGGCCCAGGCCGGCGCGCAGGTCCAGGCGGGTGTCCGGGTCCAGCTTCTTCTGCAGCTGCGTGTTCAGGCGCAGCATCTTGAACTCGGTCCGGCCCTCGGTCTGGGCGCTGTCATAGGGCAGGGGCCGGCCGTCGCTGCGTTCGCCCGATTGGCGCTGCTGGCTGCTGCTGCTGCCCTTGTTGACGCTCAGGAAGGGCTGGAGGGCAAAGGATTCGCCCTCGCCCAGGCGCCATTGCACGCGGCCGTTGGCGTTGAGCATCTTGCGATCGTCGCTGCTGCTGCCGCTGGAGCTGAGCACGCGCGCGGGCCCGCCGTGCAGGTCTTCGGACACGGTGCGGCCGTTCTGGTCGTCCTCGTGCTTCATCTGCATGGCGTTGAGGGCCAGGTTGTAGCTGCTGCCGGCGTTGTCGAGCTTGTCGTTGCGTTGCCAGGAGACGTTGGGGTTGACGTGGGAGCGCTCGACGGTGAGGCCGGCGCGCACATCGTTGACCTTGCGCTGGTAGGCCTCGCGCAGCACCACATTGATGGTGCCGGCGATGGCACGGGCGCCGTACTCGGCCGTGGGGGCACGCATGATCTCGATGCGCTCCACCTGCTCGGGCGGCAGCTGGTCCAGTGAGAAGCCCGGCGGCATGCGCTCGCCGTTGACCAGGATTTGCGTGAAGCCACCGCCCATGCCGCGCATGCGGATGTCGCCCCCGCGGCCCGGGCGGCCGCCGGTGGTGACGCCGGGCAGGCGCTTCATCACCTCGCCCAGGCTGCTGTCGCCGAACTTCTCGATTTCCTCACGGCTGATCACGATCTTGGCGGCCGAGGAGGCGCGGCGCGTGGCGTCGTCGCTGGGGCCGCCGCTGATTTCCACCTTCTCCAGCGTCTGCCGCGTTTCGGTTGCAGGTGCTGCCGGCTTCTCTGTGGCCTTGCGCTCGGCGGCCGGCATGGTGGCTGCACGCGGGGAGCTGGCTGTCGTGGCGGGCGCTGGGGCCGCCTCCTGGGCCAGGACGAGGTGGGTGCAGCCCATCAGGCTGAGGCTCAGGCAAAGGCCGCGCAGGGCAAATCGGCTCGAGGAAGGCTCGGGGTGGGACAGCATGGTGACGGTGGGCAGGGGCGCAGCGGCGACGGCGGGTTGCGCATTTTCAGGGGTGGCCGAGCCCAGGAGGGGGCTGGCCTTGCAGCGTTCAGGGTGCTCGCTGCACGGGACGGAGCATCGCACGCAGGCCAGGCCCTGACGTTTGGCATGCCCGATTTTTTAACTTCTTTACAGGCGCTTCACGGCTGCATCCCCGGGGGCAGGCAGCGAAGAGCGGGCCTGAAAAAGCAAAGGGCCACCAGTGGTGGCCCTGCTACCGGACAAGGCACAAGGCCCTGACGGATCATTTCGCGCTGGTCACGGGTTCCAGTGCTCTGCCCTATGTTGCAGCCGATTTCTCGCGTCCTGATGCTTCGCATTGTGCGCATCGTTTGTGTCAGGGATTTGACGGGGAGCAAGGTTTCTACGGTCAAAAAAAACCTCCCGCGGCTGGTGCCGGGGAGGTCCAAGGTCAGTCCGCGCCCATCACCAGCGATGCGGGCGCAGGGGTCTGACGAGGAGACAAACTGTGTGGCTGGGGGCAGGTCTTGCCACCCCGGCTGAGCTCAGCGAGCCCCCGGCGCGTAGATCTGGTCGAAGATGCCCCCATCGTCGAAGTGCGCCTTCTGGGCCTGGCGCCAGCCGCCGAAGAGCTCATCCACGGTGAAGAGCTGCACCGGCGCGAACTGTCTGGCGTGGCGTGCGGCCACCTTTGCATCACGGGGGCGGTAGTAGTGGCGGGCGGCGATCTCCTGGCCCTCGGGGCTGTAGAGGTATTCCAGATAGGCCTGGGCCTGCTTGCGGGTGCCGCGCTTGTCCACGACCTTGTCGACCACGGCCACAGGCGGCTCGGCCAGCACGGAGACGCTGGGGGTGACGATCTCGAACTTGTCCTTGCCCAACTCCTTGACGGCCAGGTAGGCCTCGTTCTCCCAGGCGATGAGCACGTCGCCGATGCCGCGTTCCACGAAGGTGGTGGTGGAGCCGCGGGCGCCGGAGTCCAGGACCTTGGTGTTGGCGTAGATGCGCTTGACGAAGGCCTTGGCCGAGTCGGCATTGCCCCCGGGCTGCTTGAGCGCGTAGCCCCAGGCTGCCAGGTAGTTCCAGCGCGCGCCGCCCGAGGTCTTGGGGTTGGGCGTGATGATGTCGATGCCGCTGCGGGCCAGGTCGGGCCAGTTCGTGATCTTCTTGGGATTGCCCTTGCGCACGAGGAACACGATGGTCGAGGTGTAGGGGCTGGCGTTGTGAGGCAGGCGCTTCTGCCAGTCCGCAGGCAGGAGCTTCGCGGCATCGTGCAGGGCATCGATGTCATAGGCCAGGGCCAGGGTCACCACGTCCGCCTCCAGGCCGTCGATCACCGAGCGGGCCTGCTTGCCCGAGCCGCCATGCGATTGCTTGATGGACAGCGTCTCGCCGGACCTGGCCTTCCACTGCTTGGCGAAGGCGGCGTTGAAGTCCTGGTAGAGCTCGCGAGTGGGGTCGTAGGAGACGTTGAGCAGCTGGGTCTGGGCCTGGACGGTGCCGGCCAGGCCAAGGCCTAGCAGGGACAGGGTCAGGCCTTGCAGGGCGGAGCGGACGTTGCTGAGCAGTTTCACGATGGGGCAGGCTCGGGCTGAGGATGGAAGGGGAGCCGCCAATGTAGGTGGCGGCCCCGACGCTGTGAACGAAGAAGAAGTGCTTTGCATTGCAGGCCCGGCGCATAGCCTGGAGATTGGAGGCGGGCGCGGCCCAGGGCATCGCCCGGGCCGCGCCCGGGGGCGCTCAACTGCCGAGGCGGTGGTTCAGCGTCACCCAGACCTGGCGGCCGTGCGGCAGGTAGTAGCCCACGGGGTAGTAGGGCCAGGCCGCGCCGGGATCCTTGCGCACCGTGCCGCGCAGGTTGTTGACGATGAGGCCGACGGTGGTCCGGCGGTCCCATTCCAGGCTCGCGCTGGCGTTGAAGAGCCACTGCGGGGCGATCCACTGGTCGGTGGCCGAGGCCGGGATGCGGCCGTTGCGGTTGCCGCTGAGCGTGGCGGACCAGGCGCCGCGCTTCCAGCTGAGCGAGGTCTGGAGCTTCTCCGGCCAGTCGCCGAACTCGCGGGTGCCGACCAGGTTGTCCGCCGGGTCCTGCTCATGGGCTTGCGAGACGAAGCCCAGCACCCGCGTGTACTGCGCCCTGGCCGTGAACTGGCCCAGGGCGGTTGTCGTCCAGCGGTAGCGGGCCGAGAGGTCCACGCCATGCGTGCTTTGCCGGGCGGCGTTGATGGGATTGATCCAGATCTCGGCGACCTCACCGGGGCGCACCACGGCATCGTCCGGATTGCGTTTCACGCGGGCGATGGTGGCCTGGCAGGCGGGCGAGTTGACGTCCTTCTCGCCGGTGCGGCAGCGGGATTCCTCCTGCAGCACGGCATCGCCGCTGAGGTCGGTGACCAGGTCCTTGATGCGCACTTTCCAGAGGTCCGCCGAGAAGTCCAGATCGGCGCTGGGCGCCCAGACCACGCCCAGGTTGAAGGAGCGGCCCTTTTCGGACTTCAGGTCCTTGGAGCCGGAGCGGGCGTAGTTGAAGCCGGGCGAGACCTCGGCGTAGTCGCACTTGTCCAGGTCCCCGCCGGCCTTCTTGCAGCGGTAGTAGTCGGTGGAGGAGGCGTAGTAGCCTCGGCTCAGCGCGGTGTAGATGTACTCCATGTCCGGGGCGCGGAAGCTGGTGGCGGCCTGGGCGCGCAGCAGCCACTGGCCATTGGGGCGGAACTCCAGGCCGGCGTTGTGGGTCAGGCTGCCGTCCTTGCGGCCGGCGAAGCGGTAGGTGTCGTAGCGCAGGGCGCCGGTCGCGGCCAGGCGCTCGCTCAGCGGCGCACGCAGCTCGGCGCCCAGGGCGGCGCGCGATCGCGTGCCTTCGTTCACCACTGCCTCGCTGGTGTTGTAGAACACGCCCTGTCCCAGGCGCGGGTCGCCGGCATTGCGGAATCCCTGCGTGCCCAGCTCGGCCACCAGGGCCGCCTTGAGCGGGCCGGCGGGGAGCGTCAGCCAGTCGCCGTTGGCGCTGAGGCTGAGGTTGTGCGTCCAGCTGCGGTTGCGGCTTTCGCTGCGGCCGATGAGCTGCTCGAACTCGGCCGGCGCCAGCGGCGTGAACAGGCGCGCGGGGTCCGGCGCATGGCTGGGCACGCCCTTGGCATCGACGCCCTGCTTGGGCCCGAGGAAGAACTCGTCGATGCCGGCCAGGAAGCGCGGGGTGATGCCGCGGTTGAGTGAGCCTGAGGTACTCGCGGCGGCTTCGTAGCTCCAGCCATTGGCCCACTCGCCGCGAACGCCCAGGGCCAGGCTGTGGTTGCGGTCCCGCCATTCGCGGTTGAAGGCCTGGGCGCCGCCCAGTTCCTCGGGCGCCAGCCGGCGCGACCACGTCTCCAGTTGGCCGCTGCGGGTGTTGAGGAAGTAGCCTGGCCCGTTGGCGGCCGAGGTCCAGGACGGGCCGCGGGTGTTGTTCTCGGTGCTGGTGCTGCTCAGCAGGCCTTCGGCGAAGAGCTCGGTGCCGGGGTCCAGCGCGTACTGCACCACCGACAGCAGGCTGAGGCTGCGGTTGCCGGTCTGCGTGGTCCAGTAGCTGGGCGAAGCGCGGCCCGTGCCGCAGTAGAAGCCGTCCTTGGTCTTGACCCGTGCCAGGCTGCCGTCGAAGAGGTCAGCATGGCTCTCGCAGACGCCGGCACCTGGGTCGAGGTACTGACGGGTCTTGGCATTGCGGCGTGCAAAGGCCGCTGCGGGCTGGGCGCCGGCCAGCGTGGTGTCTGCCATGAACTCGCGCTGGCGGCTCCAGATGGGCTGGCGGCCGCTGAGCTCCAGGCCCCAGACGCCTTGCAGGGCGCCGCGGTCCAGACCGCCGCTGAGCTGCAGGCGCAGGTTCTCGCCGCCGCCCAACTGGGTACCGCCAGCCTTGAGGTCCAGGGTCAGGTCTTGCTGGGACTTCTTCAGCACCACGTTCACAACGCCGGCAATGGCGTCGGAGCCGTAGATGGCCGAAGCGCCGCCGCTGAGCACCTCGATGCGGTCGATCAGGGCCGAGGGCAGATTGGCCAGGTTGACGAAGTTCACCGAGCCTTCGTAGGCCGCCGGATAGTCGGCGATGCGCCGGCCGTTCAGCAACACCAGGCTGTGATTGGGGCCCAGCCCGCGCAAGCTGATGGCATTGGCGGCGGGGGTGAAGGTGTTGCCGAAGTCCTCGCCCTGGGTGAAGCCGGTGTTCTGGGTGAGGTTGGCCAGGGCGTCGGAGACGTTCTTGTAGCCCAGGCGGTCCAGGTCCGCGCCGCGGATCACCGTGACCGGACTGGGCCCTTCGCTCTGCAGGCGGGAGATGCGCGAGCCGGTGACCACCACCGTGGGTTGGACGTTCGTGCTTGTGGCCGCGGCTTCCTGCGGGGGCGGCGTCTTGCCGTCCGGCGATGTCTGGGCGGCGGCCGGGAGGGCCAGGCTCAGGGCGAGGGTGAGGGGCAGGAGAGGCAAAGGCAGGGCCTCCCGCAGAGGCAGGGACATCATCGTGCAATCCTTGGTCAGGTTGGGTCAGTCGGGGCCGGTCAAGCCCCTGGGACGGCCGGCGGGCGCGGGGCTGCCGGCTGAAGGAGCGCGCCGCGGTGCATGGCAGACCGGCGGCAGCTGGAGCCAGACTCTAGGGTTGACCCTGATGGAAACCAAGAAAGGAAAGCGCGCAAGCACATGCGCTGGGGCTCGGTCTTGCCGTGCTAGGCGCTGGAAGCGCCCATCAGGCCTCGCCGCCCAGCGCCTCGCGGATGCGCTCCTCGCTGAGCGAGCCCACGCATTCCTGCAGGAAGCGGTAGGCATAGCCACGCAGGTAGTGGCCCTTCTTCAGGGCCAGGTGCGTGGTGTTGGTGGGGAAGAGCTGGGAGGCGTCCAGCAGGCGCAGGCCCGCGTCGCGCTGGGGCTCGAAGGCCATGGAGGCGATGATGCCCACGCCCAGGCCCACTTGCACATAGGTCTTGATCACGTCGGCGTCCAGCGCAGAGAGCACGATGTCCGGTGCCAGGCCAGCCTGCGCGAAGCTGGCGTCAATGCGGGCGCGGCCGGTGAAGCCCTCGTGGTAGGTGATCAGGGGCTGCTCGGCCAGGGCCTCCAGCGTTAGCGGCTCGCTGCCCAGGGCGTGGCCCTCGGGCACGACCACGCTGTGGTGCCAGTCATAGAAGGGAAAGGTGACGAAGGCCGGGTCCTCGCCCAGGGCCTCGGTGGCGATGCCGATGTCCGCCTCGCCCGACTGCAGCAGGCTGACGATCTCCGCCGGGTTGGCCTGCAGCAGCACCAGGTGCACCTTCGGGAAGGCCGCCTTGAAGCGCGCCACCACCTGCGGCAGGGCATAGCGCGCCTGCGTGTGCGTGGTCGCCACGGTGAGCTGGCCGGCCTCGGCGTCGGCGAACTGGTCGGCCAGGCGCTTGATGTTGCGCGCGTCCTGCAGCATGCGGTCGACGATGATCGCCAGCTCCTTGCCCGGCGCGGTCAGGCCCAGCAGGCGTTTGCCGCGGCGCACGAAGAGCTCCACGCCCAGCTCGTCCTCCAGGTCCTTGATGTGCTTGGACACGCCGGACTGCGAGGTGAACAGCGCCGCCGCCACCTCGGTCAGGTTGAAGTTCTGCTGGACGGCCTCGCGGATGATGCGCAGCTGCTGGAAGTTCATGGGCGTGGCGTGATCAGGCGGCCTCGAAAAGGGACAGGCGCGAGGCCTGCAGCTGCACGCGCTGGCCCGGCTGCAGCTGCAGCTGCGAGGCCTGCTCGCGGGTGAGCTCGGCCTCCAGGTGCTGGCCGTCGGGGCCGCGCAGCTCCACGCGGGCCGCGGCGCCGAAGCTCAGCACGCGGTCCACGGTGGCGGGCAGGCCGTGTGCCTGGGCGTCGGTGAGGATCTGCAGCTCATGCGGGCGGGCATAGGCCAGCACGCGGCCCTGCGTCTGCAGGCTGCCGCCGTGGCGCAGCTGCTGCTCGCCCATGTGCAGCACCGAGCCCTGCGCCTCGCCCTCGAAGCGGTTGACCGCGCCCAGGAAGCCGTAGACGAAGGGCGTGGCCGGACGTTCCCAGACTTCCTGGGGCGAGCCCACCTGCTCGACCTTGCCGTGGTCCATCAGCACGATGCGGTCGGCCACTTCCAGGGCTTCCTCCTGGTCGTGGGTGACGAAGATGCTGGTGATGTGCAGCTCGTCGTGCAGGCGGCGCAGCCAGCGGCGCAGCTCCTTGCGCACCTTGGCGTCCAGGGCGCCGAAGGGCTCGTCCAGCAGCAGCACGCGCGGCTCCACCGCCAGGGCGCGGGCCAGGGCGATGCGCTGGCGCTGGCCGCCGGAGAGCTGGGGTGGGTAGCGGTCCGCCAGCCAGTCCAGCTGCACCAGGTTCAGCAGCTCGTGCACCTTCTTCTTGATCTCGGCCTCGCTGGGGCGCTGTTTGCGCGGCTTCACGCGAAGCCCGAAAGCCACGTTGTCGAAGACCGTCATGTGGCGGAACAGGGCGTAGTGCTGAAACACGAAGCCGACCTGGCGCTCGCGCACATGGGTGTCGGAGGCGTCCTCGCCGTCGAGCAAGACCTGACCCCGGTCGAGCGTCTCCAGCCCGGCGATGATGCGCAGCAGCGTGGTCTTGCCGCAGCCCGAGGGGCCCAGCAGGGCGACCAGCTCGCCGGTGGGGAAGTCCAGGCTGACGTCGCCCAGGGCGGTGAAGTCGCCGAACTGCTTGTGGATGTTGCGGACCTGGATGCTCATGCTTCTTCCTTCGCAGCGCGTGCGGCGACGGCTGCTCTCCATTCGACGAACTGCTTCAAACCGAGGGTGACGAGGGCCAGCAGCGCCAGCAGCGAGGCCACGGCGAAGGCGGCGGCGAACTGGTACTCGTTGTAGAGAATCTCGACGTGCAGGGGCAGGGTGTTGGTCTGGCCGCGGATATGGCCCGAGACCACGGACACCGCGCCGAACTCGCCCATGGCGCGGGCATTGCACAGGATCACGCCGTACAGCAGGCCCCATTTGATGTTGGGCAGGGTCACGTGCCAGAAGGTCTGCCAGCCGCTGGCGCCCAGCACCGTGGCGGCTTCTTCCTCGTCCCGGCCCTGGGCCTGCATCAGCGGGATCAGCTCGCGGGCGACGAAGGGGAAGGTCACGAAGACGGTGGCCAGCACGATGCCCGGCACGGCGAAGATGATCTTCAGGTCATGCGCCTGCAGCCAGGGCCCGAACCAGCCCTGCGCGCCGAAGAGCAGCACATAGATCAGGCCGGCCACCACGGGCGAGACGGAGAAGGGCAGGTCAATCAGCGTGATCAGCAGCTGCTTGCCGCGGAAGTCGTGCTTGGCGATGGCCCAGGCGGCGCTCACGCCGAAGACGAGGTTCAGCGGCACGGCGATCACGGTGGCGATCAGCGTGAGCTTGATGGCCGAGAGGGCGTCCTCCTCGATCAGCGCGGCCAGGTAGACGTCGAAGCCCTTGCGCAGGGCCTCCGTGAACACGGCCACCAGGGGCAGGATGAGGAAGAGGGCGAAGAAGCCCAGGCCGAGCAGCAGCAGGGTCCAGCGCACCCAGGGCGCCTCGCGCGTGGCGGGGTTGCTCTGGTAGCGGCCTCTCGGGCGCTGCCCCAGGGCCATTGTTGTTGATCCGCTCATGGATGTCGTGGCTCCAGCTGATTCTGTCGAGCGACACCCGAGGATCCGGCTCCGCCGGTCCTTCGGGTGTGCCCCCTTGAGGGGGCGCGCGAAGCGCGTAGGGGGTGGGTCATTTCCGGCGGGCACTCCAGGCCTGCAGGCCGTTGATGCCCAGCAGCAGCACGAAGCTGAACAGCAGCATCACGGTGGCGATGGCCGTGGCGCCCACGTAGTCGTATTGCTCCAGCTTGGAGATGATCATCAGCGGCGTGATCTCGCTCACCAGCGGGATGTTGCCGGCGATGAAGATCACCGAGCCGTATTCGCCCACGGCACGGGCGAAGGCCAGCGCAAAGCCCGTCAGCAGGGCCGGCGTCAGCGTGGGCAGCACCACGTAGCGGAAGGTCTGCCAGCGGTGCGCGCCCAGCGAGGCGGCGGCTTCCTCCAGCTCGGTCTCCATGTCCTCCAGCACCGGCTGCACCGTGCGCACGATGAAGGGCAGGCCGATGAAGATCAGCGCCACCAGCACGCCCAGCGGCGTGAAGGCGACCTTGATGTCATGCGGGGCCAGCAGGGAGCCGATCCAGCCGTTGGGCGCATACAGCGCCGTCAGCGCGATGCCGGCCACGGCGGTGGGCAGGGCGAAGGGCAGGTCGATGAGTGCATCCACCAGCTTCTTGCCCGGGAACTCGTAGCGCACCAGGCACCAGGCGAGGATCAGGCCGAAGACGAGGTTGATGCCCGCTGCCAGCAGCGCCGCGCCGAAGCTCAGGCGGTAGGAGGCCAGCACGCGCGGCGAGGTGGCCGCGGCCCAGAAGGCCTCGAAGCCATGGCCCGCGGACTTGAGGAAGACCGCTGCCAGCGGGATCAACACCAGCAGCGAGAGGTAGAACAGCGTGAAGCCCAGCGTCGGGCCGAAGCCCGGCAGCACGCGGCGGCGCTTCGGGATCGGCACGGCGGCGGCCTGTGCTGGGGTGAGGACGGCGGTGGTCATGGCAATGGCAGTGAGCGATCGTTCAGCGCTTCAGGGTCGACACGATCTGGTCATAGGTGCCGCCATCGGCGAAGTGCGTCTTGCCCACCTTGGGCCAGCCGCCCAGCAGCTGGTCCACGCTGAAGAGCTTGATGTCGGCATAGCGCTGGGCATGGCGCTTGAACACGGCCGGGTCGCGCGGGCGGAAGTTGTTCTTGGCGATGATTTCCTGGGCCTCGGGCGTGTAGAGGAAGTCCAGGTAGGCCTTGGCGAGCGCCGTGTTGCCTTTCTTCGCAGCCACCTTGTCGACGATGGCCACCGGCGCCTCGGCCTCGATGGAGACGCTGGGCGCGACCACGTCGAACAGGCCCTTGCCGAACTCGTTCTCGATCAGCTCGGCCTCGGCCTCGAAGGTCAGCAGCACGTCACCGATGCCGCGCTGGGTGAAGGTGGTGGTGGCGCCGCGGCCGCCGCCGTCCAGCACGGGCACGTTGGCGAAGATCTTGCCGACGAGCTCACGCGCCTGCGCCTCGCTGCCGCCCTTGGCGATCACGCTGCCCCAGGCCGCGAGGTAGCTGTAGCGGCCGTTGCCGGTGACCTTGGGGTTGGGAATGATCACCTGCACGCCTGGTTTGGCCAGGTCGGTCCAGTCCTTGATGCCCTTGGGGTTGCCCTTCTTCACCAGGAAGACGATGGTCGAGCTGTAGGGCGCGGCATTGTTGGGGAAGCGCTGGCGCCAGTCGGCGGGGGTCAGGCCCTTGTCGGCGAGTTGGTCCACGTCGGTCGCCTGGTTCATGGTGACCACATCGGCCTCCAGGCCGCCGATCACCGAGCCGATCTGCTTGCTGGAGCCGCCATGCGACTGGTTCAGCACCACGGCCTGGCCGGTCTTGGCCTTCCAGCTGGCGGCGAAGGCGGGGTTGATCTGCTTGTAGAGCTCGCGGGAGACGTCGTAGCTGACGTTGAGCAGGCCGGGTTCGGCCGCCTGTGCCGGCATCAGCATCGCGGCCAGAGGCAGGGCGGCGGCGAGCAGCAGGGAGCGGCGGGGCAGGGAGCGCAGGAACGTCATGGCGGAGCCTCGAATGATCAGGAGCCGCCAATGTGCCCAAGGTTCCTTATTCGATAAACGATAGTTTTTGTATTTGCTTATCCAGAATAAGCATTGATGCAGGCGTGCATAAGCCGCGGCGGGGTCGCCGGGCCGGCGATCGGCAAACAGTCCTCAAGCCGGCGCGGGGCCTGCCGATAGTGCCGCAATGGACATCGCCAATTCCTCCAGCGTCGCCGCTGCGGTCAGCAGTGCCTCCAACAGCACGCCCGGCGAGGTCGGCGCGGACGCCAGCCTGCTGGTGCTGCGCAAGGCGCTGGATGCCCAGGAAATGGGCGCCGCCCAGCTCATTGCGGCCCTGCCGCAGCCGGCCTTGGCCACGAGCGGGCATCTGGGGCGGAATCTCAATGCCTACGCTTGAGTGACGGCGTTGGCCTGACGCCCTCCACGGCTGCGACTCGGTCCGGGCCCAGGGGGCTTCAGCGGTCCTGATCGCCCGAAGGTGCCGATCGCCCGGATGTGCAGGCCCTTGATGCGGACGGCTTCGGGCGCATAGCCTGCGCTTGCATGGGGTGGGGCAACTCGGAGGTCATTCCATTGCGGCCCTGCGAGCAGATCTGCCAGTGGACTGCTATCGACCCGGAGCGGGCCATGGACCGCCTTGACTGCGATCCTTCAAGCGGTCACTCAACGAGGGCGCCCGCGGCCATAGAGAAGTCGGACAACAACTCAGTCGATGGAGTGTCTAGACGGGGTCGTGGTATGACAGGACAAACTGGCCTCCCGAGTCATGCTCGACTCGCAAGCCTTTGCTCTTGAATTGACATTGACCATCAGCGGGCGGCAATCCGTTGCCCATGTAGCCGAACGAGACTTTCTTCGAACTGCGCTGCGCCGCAGCCAGAAGGGACGCTGCCTGGTCGGTTTGCTCCAACGTTGGATGATCGGAGTGCACGAATGGCAGCCATGAGTACCAGGGCGAGCGCTCTTGCCGGACCTCGACCTTGGCCTGGCGGCACTGCTCGTAGCGGGCTGGCGGCTGATCCCAGGTAATGACAAAGGTGTAATTGCCGCGCTCACCGGAAAAATTGCTGACAGTGCCGGCTGAATAGTCGCCACCGGCCAGTGCAACGGAGGGGCAGGCGACTGTTAGGAGAATGAGGCGCTTCATCTTGTCGTTCTTAGCGGCTTGTACGCAACACGCTGAAATGACGATCTGCCCGAGCCATAGGCCGACTTAGGCGGCGTGCCTTTCCGGGGAGATGCCTTCTGCGCGATCAGCAGGGAAGAACACATGACCTTTATTGGGGGCAAGTAGCCACTGAGAAAACGTCGATGGACTCGACTCGGATACGGCTAACTTCAGTTCGCTCGAAGTGGGTTGGGTAGCGTAAGGGCCACTTACCCAAGCATCACGCACAGATCGCAGCGCCTTGTGCTCAGCGGTCCCCAACCCCCTAGCCCAGACCACTCGCGAGGCGAAGAATCCGACAATTGGAGTCTCGTCCGGCTGCCCCGGTATGCAGAGGTTCGATCCTTCGACAAGTACATGGAAGAACGGCATACCACCACAGCCTACCTGATACGGGTCATTCCTCGATGACTGCTCCTGGCTGCGACCACGCGTTCGCGATCGCCTCCCATAGCTGCCGGTTGAGCCAGTGACGCCGGAACGACCGGTCTCCGACCCGATGGACTCAGCCTATCGACCCGGAGCGGGCAAACGATGTGGCGAATTCGCTGCCCCAGAGCAGTCATTCAACGCCCTGGTTAACCGGCGCCGGAAGCCGAAGGCTGGAGGGTACCGACATAGGCCATGAAAATGCCGAAGGCATGGCCTATGTTGGCGTCCGCGTTGAACCCCCAGTTAGGCTGGGGAGCGAAGGCACGGTGTTGCACTTGCATTTTACCTAGGCTGCTGTTTGGATGGAATGAACGGTGCATAGCTTGGCTAGGCTGCCGAGGCGAAGAACATGCTCTGGATGCCCTAATAAGGTCGGTTGACTTGCCCCAGGGGTAGTTGTGATTTGAGTTGCCACGTTATTCAACTGCAGTGCATTGCCTCGTGCAAAAGCGAGCCGATATTCTTTCTGGCGCGCGAAGTCCACTGTTTTCTGTAGAACCATCCTCTCTGGTACTGCCCACTCTGCGAGTGGTGCTTCCGATGGGGAGTAGTAATCCACTCTGCCATGGAGCAATCTTGCATTTTTTATCCACCTCCGAAGCATCAATGCTGCACGCACTTTTGCCAGTAAAGCTGTTGGATTGTGGATCTCGACACAGACGTCCGTTTTGAATTCGCTGGCTAGTTCTGTCGAACATTCCTGTGCAAGGCAAAAGACAAAGATTTCTCTGTCTTGTACGCTCGATTCGAAAGACCCGGGGAGGTTGAATTTCTCACCAGTAGTTAAGTTGTTGATTGCTAACCCTTGTGGTGGGCTGTAGAGCCTTCGGCCTTCGTGTCGATCGCCTCGTACTTCTAGCTCCTCGTAGTTCCTGAAGTACGACAGCGAGCGAAACAACAATTCACCTCGGCCGACAAATGCGTCGAGGTACTTTGATGGCAGGTATTTAAACAGTGATGCCACGAAGAAAAGCCTAACGTGTTATGGGGAGACAGACACTGCTGCATAATATCGGCGCTGTCCGTATAACAACACCGCAGCAAGCTTTCACAAGCCTTTGATTCATTGGCGATTTCTCCCAGTCTGCAGTCGCGCCCAGGGTACTAAAAATTTGACAAAAGCGGCACGGGTTGCAACTGCTGCGACGCATCAAGGCTCCAAGCTGATGCGGCGGCAAAGCGGTCACTGCCAGCCTTCCGCTCCTGGCCGAAAGCAGGCTAACAGCCCAGGCCTGGCGGCCGGCAGCAACCGCCGCACAGCCACCGCAGCGCGCCGCGGACCGGACTTCCGCCCCCGGCGCCGCAGCCTCCCCCAATCCTCACACCGCCGCCAACGCCCCCTCCAGATCCCGCCTCAAATCGTCGATGTGCTCAATGCCAATCGACAACCGCACCGTGTCCTCCCCCACACCCGCCTGATCCAGCTCGGCCGGTGAGAGCTGGCGGTGGGTGGTGGAGGCGGGGTGGGTGGCCAGGGACTTGGCGTCGCCGATGTTGACCAGACGGGTGAAGAGCTGCAGGGCGTCGAGGAAGCGGGCGCCGGCCGCGCGCGGGTCCTGGCCCGGCGCGGTCTTCAGGCCGAAGGTCAGCAGGCCCGAGCCCTGGCCCGAGAGGTACTTCTGCACCAGGGCATGGTCCGGGTGCTCGGGCAGGCCGGCGTAGTTGACCCAGGCCACTTTGGGATGGTTCTGGAGGTGCTGTGCCACGGCCAGGGCGTTCTGGCTGATGCGGTCCAGGCGCAGGGCCAGGGTCTCGATGCCCTGCAGGATCAGGAAGGCATTGAAAGGCGACAGCGCCGCGCCGGTGTTGCGCAGGGGCACGACGCGGGCCCGGGTGATGTAGGCCGCGGCGCCCGCAGCCTGGGTGTAGACCACGCCGTGGTAGCTCGGGTCGGGCTCGTTGAGGCGCTTGAAGCGGGCCTTGTGCTGGTCCCAGGGGAAGCGGCCGGAGTCGATGATGGCGCCGCCCACCGCCGCGCCATGGCCGCCCAGGTACTTGGTCAGCGAATGCACGACGATGTCCGCGCCATGCTCGATGGGGCGGCTCAGGTAGGGGCTGGGCACGGTGTTGTCCACGATCAGGGGCACGCCGTGACGGTGCGCCACCTCGGCAATGCGGGCGATGTCGGTCACATTGCCCTGCGGGTTGCCCAGGGACTCCACGAAGACGGCCTTGGTGCGCTCGTCGATCAGGCCCTCGAAGCTCTCGGGGCGGCGGTAGTCGGCAAAGCGGGTGGTGATGCCCAGCTGGGGTAGGGTGTGGGCGAAGAGGTTGTAGGTGCCGCCGTAGAGCGCGCTGGAGGCCACGATGTTGTCACCCGCCTCGGCGATGGTCTGGATGGCATAGGTGACGGCCGCCTGGCCCGAGGCCAGGGCCAGCGCGCCGATGCCGCCTTCCAGCGCGGCCAGGCGCTGCTCCAGCACGGCATTGGTGGGGTTGTTGATGCGGGTGTAGATGTGGCCCTCGGCCTTGAGGTCGAAGAGGTCGGCCGCGTGCTGGGCGCTGTCGAAGGCATAGGCCACGGTCTGGTAGATGGGCACGGCCACGGCGCGGGTGGTGGGGTCCGGCGAATAGCCGGCATGCACGGCGCGGGTCTCGAAGTGCCAGTCGGCTTCGGGGCGGGCGGCGGGAGTGGTCTGGCTCATGGAAGCTCCTGAAGGGTCTCGAAGGGAAGGTGGGGCAAGCCTAGCGCCTGGAAGCCGTGGCCGTCCTGTCAGGTTTTGCATATCCATGTTTCCAAACCGCAGAGCCTGCAGCGGCCGGGGGCGGGGATGTGCCGTAGCATCGGCGGCGCCATGCCCGACCATCCCTTGCCCGCTGCCGATGCACCGCCTCATCCCTCGCTGGGAGAGGCCCTGCGCTACTGGCTGCGGCTCGGCTGCATCAGCTTCGGCGGGCCGGCCGGGCAGATCGCGCTGATGCACGAGGAGCTGGTGCGGCGTCGGCGCTGGATCAGTGAGCGCCGCTTCCTCCATGCCCTGAACTACTGCATGGTGCTGCCCGGCCCCGAGGCCCAGCAGCTGGCCACCTATATCGGCTGGCTGCTGCACGGCACGGCCGGCGGCATTGCGGCAGGCGCGCTCTTCGTGCTGCCCTCGCTGCTGCTGCTGATCGGGCTGTCCTGGGTCTACATGGCCTTCGGGCAGCTGGACTGGGTGGCCGGCCTGTTCTACGGCGTCAAGCCGGCGGTGACGGCCCTGGTGGCGCAGGCCGCCTGGCGCATCGGGCAGCGCACCCTGCGCAATGCCTGGCTGTGGGGCCTGGCCGGCCTGGCCTTCGTCGGGCTGGCGCTGCTGCAGCTGCCGTTCCCGGCCATCGTCGTGGGGGCGGGGGCCGCAGGCTGGGCCCTGGGGCGCTGGCGTCCGGCCCTGGTGGGTGCGGGGGGCGGGCATGGCAGTGTGAAGGACGAGGCCCACCGGCCTACCGTCATCGACGACCACAGCCCGCTGCCCGAGCGCGCCCGCTTCCGCTGGCCCCGCCTGGCCCGGCAGCTGGCCCTGGCTCTCGTGCTGTGGGTGCTGCCCTTCGGCCTGCTGTGGGCCTGGCAGGGGGCCTCGGGGCCCTACACCCAGATGGCCTGGTTCTTCACCAAGGCGGCCCTGCTGACCTTTGGCGGGGCCTATGCGGTGCTGCCCTACGTCACCCAGGCGGCGGTCACGCAGTTCCGCTGGCTGAGCCCCGGCCAGGTAATGGACGGCCTGGCCCTGGGCGAGAGCACGCCGGGGCCGCTGATCATGGTGGTGGCCTTCGTGGCCTTCGTCGGGGGCTGGCAGTCCGAGGCCCTGCAGGCGGGCTGGGCGGCCGTGGTGGGCCAGGAATGGGCGGCACTGGCCGCAGGCACGGTGGCGGCCCTGCTGGTCACCTGGTTCACCTTCCTGCCGTCCTTCGTCTTCATCCTCACGGGGGCGCCGCTGGTCGAGGCCACCCACCAGGACCTGCGCATCACCGGCCCGCTGACGGCCATCACGGCGGCGGTCGTGGGCGTGATCCTCAACCTGGCGCTCTTCTTCGCCGTGCACGTGATCTGGCCGCAGGGCGTGGCCGGGGTGGTGGATGCCGCCGCCTTGCTGCTGACCGTGGCGGCAGGGTTGGCCCTGATCCGGTTCAAGCGTGGCGTGCTGGAAGTGGTGGGCCTGTGTGCAATCCTGGGCATGGTCTGGCGCTTGCTGGGGGCGTGACTCCCGGCAGGTGTGGGTGCTTTTGCTAGGCTCGCGCCTTTGCATCCAGACAGGTACCCCTGACGTGAAGCTCCCCTATGTCCTGGCGGCCGGCATGAGCCTGGCGTCGCCTCTGCTGGCCGTTCAGGCCGCCGAATCCACCCCGCCTGCCACCCCGCCCGCGAGTGCCGCCGTGACTGCCGCCGTCCAGCCTGCCCCCAACGCCCTGCTCAGCGAAAGCCCCCTGCCGCTGCGCTACCCGCCCTTCGACAAGATCCGTGACGCCGACTTCGCCCCCGCCATGGACGCAGGCATGGCCGAGCAGCTGAAGGAAGTGGCCGCCATCGCCGACAACCCGGCCGCGCCGACCTTCGAGAACACCCTTGTCGCCCTCGAGCGCTCGGGCCGCACGCTGGGCCGCGCCAGCACCGTGCTCTTCAGCCTGCTGGGGGCTGATTCCAACCCCGCCCGTCTCAAGCTGCAGGCCGAGTACGCCCCCAGGCTGGCAGCCCACGCCGACGCCATCCTTCTCAACCCCAAGCTCTACCAGCGCATCGCCACGCTCCATGCCCAGCGTGACAAGCTCGGTGCCGTCGAGCAGCGCCTGACCGAGCGCTACTTCAAGCGCCTGGTGCGTGCCGGCGCCAAGCTGGACGAGGCCCAGAAGACCCGCATCAAGGCCATCAACGCCGAGCTGGCCCGCCTGGGCGCGCAGTTCAACCAGGCCGTGCTGGCCGAGGTGAACGCCAGCGCCGTCGTGGTGGACAGCGAGGCCGAGCTCAAGGGCCTGTCCGCCGGCCAGATCGCCGCCGCCCGCGAGGCCGCCAAGGCCCGTGGCCTGGAGGGCAAGTTCGTGATCGCCCTGCTCAACACCACCGGCCAGCCCTTCGAGGCCCAGTTGGAGAACCGCGCCCTGCGCGAGCGCCTGCACAAGGCCTCGGTGGCCCGTGGCAGCCGTGGCAATGAGCACGACACCACCGCCATCGTCGCCAAGGTCGCGGCCCTGCGCGCCGAGCGCGCCCAGCTGCTGGGCTACGCCACCCATGCCGACTTCGTGCTGGAGGAGGAGACCGCCAAGAGCCAGCAGGCCGTCAACGGCATGCTGCGCCAGCTGGCCCCCGCCGCCGTGGCCGCCGCGCGCCGCGAGGGCGCCGAACTGCAGGCCCTGATCGACAAGGAACAGGCCGCCAAGGGCCAGCCCACCTTCAAGCTCGAAGCCTGGGACTGGGCCTTCTACAGCGAGCGCCTGCGCGCCGCCAAGTTCGGCTTCGACGAGAGCCAGCTCAAGCCCTATCTGGAACTCACGAACGTGCTGGAGAACGGCGTGTTCTACGCCGCCGAGAAGGTCTACGGCCTGCGCTTCAAGGAGCGCAAAGACCTGCCCGTCTACCACCCCGACGTGCGCGTCTACGACGTCTTCAACGCCGACGGCTCGCAACTGGCCATCTTCATCGCTGACATGTACGCCAGGCCCTCCAAGCGCGGCGGCGCCTGGATGAATGCCTACGTCTCGCAGAACGGTCTGGAGGGCACCCTGCCCGTGGTGGCCAACCACCTCAACATCCCCAAGCCGCCGGCCGGCGAGCCCACGCTGATGACCTGGGACGAGGTGCGCACCGCCTTCCACGAGTTCGGCCATGCGTTGCACGGCATGTTCTCGCAGGTGAAGTACCCGATGTTCGCCGGCACGGCCGTGCCGCGCGACTTCGTCGAGTTCCCCTCGCAGGTCAACGAGATGTGGGCCGACTGGCCCGAGATCCTGGCCCACTACGCCAAGCACCACAAGACGGGCGAGACCCTGCCCCGCGCCTTGCTGGACAAGGTGCTGGCTGCCGGCAAGTTCAACCAGGGCCAGGCGACCACCGAGTACCTCGCGTCCTCGGTGCTGGACCAGCGCTGGCACCAGCTGAAGGCCGGGGAAGTGCCCTCGGCCGACCAGGTCATGGCTTTCGAAGCCCGCGTGCTGAAGGAAGAGGGTTTCGACTACGCCCCGGTGCCCCCGCGCTACCGCACGCCTTACTTCAGCCACATCATGGGCGGCTATGCAGCCGGCTACTACGCCTACATCTGGTCCGAGGTGCTGGACGCCAATACCGTGGCCTGGTTCAAGGGCCAAGGCGGCCTCAAGCGCGAGCTGGGTGATGCTTTCCGCGCCAAGCTGCTGAGCCAGGGCGGCAGCCGCGATGCGCTGGAACTGTTCCGCGGCGTGGTCGGCCATGAGCCGCGGATCGAGCCCCTGCTGGAGCGCCGCGGCCTGAAGGTCAAGGCGAATGCCGAAGGCAAGGTGGCGGTGAAGTAAGCCGCCTCCCGCCATCGCCATGAACAAGGCCCGGCGCCGTGAAGCGGCCGGGCCTTGCTGCTTGGGTCTCAGCCCAAGCAAGACTTCATCAGGGCGAACGCCAGCAGGCAGCAGCTGAGCCAGACGAACAGGCGGGCGAACAGGCGGCCGAAGCCAGTCCGGGCCTCGCGCAGGGCATGGCGATGCTGCCGGCGCTGTGCCAGGCGTGCATTGAAGGCTGAGAAGAGATCGTCGCTGAGGAGTTGGCCGTCGACGTGCACTGTTCCCTTGACCGCTCGCACGCCGATGCAGACCTTGACGGTGAACTGGTGCTGCCGGTGTCGGAACTGGCGCAGGCCGCGTGGCATCAGGCTGCAGTGACTGTAGGCGAGCTCCTGGTTGACGTAATAGCGTTCCCGGCCCAGGGCACCGAGTTCCAGGCGAAGCGTGTCATGGCCCTCGGGCCCGAAGCTGAGCTCAACGACTTCCATGACGGCCGATGCTTTGGACCTCATGGCGGAAAGCGTGCACGGCGATCTTCACTTCAAGGTGAACGAGGACTGCAGTGGGATGCTGACCTGCCTCTGACGATCCGTCACGGTGACTTCCACTCGCCAGGTTCCCCGCACGTCCGACGGCTCGGCCACGAACACCATCGAGGCGGTGGACAGGTAGACATGGCGAGGGTCTGTCTTCAGCTGCACCCTGAAGCAGGGCAGGCCGTGCTCGTCGGCCGACAGGCTGCCGTCTGGACGCTGCACCCGGAAATCGCAGCTGACGTCTGTCATGCCGGTCGCGTCAAGCTGGGGGTTGCTTAGAAATGTCAGGATGAAGAGTTCGCCTCCATCGGAAACTTCGGATGCCGTGCGAAAGCTGGGCACTGTTTCCGGTGGGGTGTTCCACTTTTCCTGCCAGTCCTTGTCCGGGGTGATGATCAGCGAGGCACTGAAGCCCTGCCTTGTCTTGGCGTTGTCGCTCTCCGGCAGCGCCACTCCGTTCATGTCCCTCCAGCCACTCTGCGACGAGGCGCCTGCGGACAAGCCCAGCAGAAGGGCGGCAGCCAGGGTCTTGAGTGGCGGCTTTGTCATGGACATGGATTTGCGAGCATAGCGCCGGGGATTGGCGGATGGCGGAGGATATCAGCGAGCCGACCGCTTCATGACGACCTCAGCCCAGCAGCTTGCGCGCGATCAGATCTTTCATGATCTCGTTGGTGCCGCCGTAGATCTTCTGCACCCGGGCGTCGGCGTAGAGCCGTGCGATTGGGTACTCGGCCATGTAGCCGTAGCCGCCGAAGAGCTGCAGGCATTCGTCCAGCACCTTGCACTGCTGCTCCGTCGTCCACCACTTGGCCATGTAGGCGGCCTCGTCGTCCAGAGTGCCGTCCAGCAGGCGCTGCACGCAGTCGTTGACGAAGCTGCGCACCACATGGGCCAGGGTGGCGCATTCGGCGAGCTTGAAGCGGGTGTTCTGGAAGCTCGCGACCGACTGGCCGAAGGCCTGACGCTGGCTCGTGTACTCGACGGTCAGCTCGACAGCGCGCTCGATGATGGCGGCCGCCGGCACGGCCAGCAGCAGGCGTTCGTAGGGCAGCTGGCTCATCAGCTGGCGAAAGCCCTGGCCCTCCGTGCCGCCCAGCAGGTGGTCGGCAGGCACACGCACGCCCTGGAAGGCCAGCTCCGCGGTGTCCGAGGCATGCTGGCCCAGCTTCTCCAACCGGCGGCCGACGCTGAAGCCGGGCAGGTCCTCGGTCTCCAGCACGATCAGCGAGACGCCTTTGCTGCCCGCCTCGCCGGTGCGCACCGCCACCACCAGCAGATTGGCCGTGAAGCCGTTGGTGATGAAGGTCTTGGCCCCGTCGATGAGGTAGCTGTCGCCCTCGCGGCGGGCGCGGGTGCGCAGGGCCTTGAGGTCGGAGCCGCAGCCCGGTTCCGTCATCGCGATGCCCGCCAGCAGCTCGCCGCTGGCCAGGCCGGGCAGCCAGCGCTGCTTCTGGGCCTCGGTCCCGTAGTCGAGGATGTAGTGCGCCGCGATGGTGTGCACGGCGGTGTTGGCCGGCATCTCGGCGCGGGCCAGCTCGTCCTGCACGACCAGCTGGTAGGCCAGGCTGGCGCCCGCGCCGCCCCAGGCCTCGTCCAGCTCGGGCAGCAGGAAGCCCAACGCGGCGAAGGGCCGCCAGACCTGGCGCGGGATGTAGCCCTGGCGCCGCCAGCCCTCCAGCTGCGGGGCCAGCTCCGCGGCGACATAGCGGCGGACCTGCTCGCGGAAGGCCTCGATCTGCTCGTCCATCCAGGGGTGGCGGTGCAGGCGGGGAAGCAGGGAGGGGTGCATGAGGGACTCCTGTCAGTCGTGTCAGGCCGCGGCGCGTGGGTCGACCTTCTCGTACAAGGTCACCACACAGGCGCCGCCCAGGCCCAGGTTGTGCTGCAGGGCCAGGCGCGCGCCTTCGACCTGGCGCGCGCCGGCATCGCCGCGCAGCTGCTGGACCAGCTCGGTGCACTGCGCCAGGCCCGTGGCGCCCAGGGGGTGGCCCTTGCTGAGCAGGCCGCCGGAGGGGTTGGTCACGATGCGGCCGCCATAGGTGTTGTCGCCATCGAGGACGAACTGCTCGGCGCCGCCGAGGGGGCAGAGGTCGAGGGCCTCGTAGGTGATCAGCTCGTTGTGGGCGAAGCAGTCGTGCAGCTCCACGACATCCAGATCCTGCGGGCCCACGCCCGCGGCCTCGTAGACCTGGCGGGCCGCGCTGCGGGCCATGCTGAAGCCGACGAGCTCCCGCATGTCCTGCGACTCGAAGGTGGCCGGGCCGTCCGTGCTCATGGCCTGGGCCCGGATCTGCACGTCGGCCCGCAGGCCGTGGCGCGCCGCGAAATCCTCGGAGCAGACCAGCGCCGCCGCCGCGCCGCAGGTGGGCGGGCAGGCCATCAGCCGGGTCATGACGCCCGGCCACATGGCGGGCGCCTGAAGCACCTCCTCCTCGCTGAGCACGGTGCGGAACAGCGCCAGCGGGTTGTTCGCGGCATGGCGGCTGGCCTTGGCGCGGATCTTGGCGAAGGTGCTCAGCTGCGTGCCGTACTGCTGCATGTGCGCCAGGCCGGCGCCGCCGAAGTAGCGCAGGGCCAGCGGGATCTCGGCATGGCCGACCAGCTCGTCCGTGGTCTGGTCGAAGCGGTCGAAGGGGCTGGGGCGGTCCTTGAAGACCGAGCCCAGCGCGCCGGGGCTCATCTGCTCGAAGCCCAGGGCCAGCACGCAGTCCGCCGCGCCGCTCTCCACGGCCTGGCGCGCCAGGAAGAGGGCGGTGGAGCCGGTGGAGCAGTTGTTGTTGACGTTGATCACCGGGATGCCCGTCATGCCGACCTCGTACAGCGCGCGCTGGCCGGCAGTGCTGTCGGCGTAGACATAGCCCGCATAGGCCTGCTGCACCTGGCCATAGGCGATGCCGGCATCGGCGAGGGCCCGCCGTGTGGCCTCCGCCGCCATCTGCGGATAGGGCGCGCTGGCACCGGGCTTGGTGAAGGGGATCATGCCGACCCCGGCGACGAAGACCTTGCGATTCATGGTTCCTGCTCCTCGGGACAGCCCCTTCAGCGTGGCTTGGCGCCGGCTCCGGGGCCGGCCATCCGCCGATGCTAGGCAGCGCGGAGCGCCGCGGCGATTGCAAAAGACGTCAGCCCGATGTCATTTCACCTCGCCCGGGCGCGGGCCGCGGTGGCGGCGCCGGGCGCTACAGTGGCGGGCTGTGACTGCCCGCAAGCCTGCCCCGCCCGCCCCGGCCCTGACCGTGGGCATCGAGTTCGCGCTGAATCTGCTGTCCGGCCTGCGCCGGCGTGGCATCGACGGCAGCGAGCTCCTGCGCGAGGCCGGCATCCCCGACGAGGCCCTGCACCAGCCCGGCGCGCGCATCGCCACGATCCAGCTGGCGCAGCTGCTGCGCGCCCTGATCGAGCGCCACGACGACGAGGTGCTGGGCATGCTGTCCCGACCCTCCAAGCGCGGTTCCTTCGCCCTGCAGGTGCGCGCGGGCATCGCCGCGCCGACGCTGGAGCAGGCCATCCGCCACATCGCCCATGTGTTCCGCCTGCTGCATGACGACCTGAGCCTGGTCCTGGTCCGCGAAGGCCAGGACCTGGCGGGCGTCGCGCTGGACTTCCACCGGGCCGAGGCCGCGAGCCATCCGCATCTGCATGAGCTGGTGCTGCGCGTCTACTGGCGGCTGTTTGCCTGGCTGGTGGGCGGGCAGCTGCCGGTGGTGCGCTTCGACTTCGCCTACGCGCGGCCGAGCTACTCGGAGGGCTATGGCCCCATCTTTCCCGCGCCCTGGCGGTTCGAGGCCGCCCGCAGCGCGATGTGGTTCCAGGCCGGGCGCCTGCAGCTGCCCGTGTGCCGGGACGAGCAGGCCCTGCGTGCCTTCATGGCCGACGTGCCTGTGCAGGTGATCCTGCCCCGGCGCGATGCCGGCACCAGCGGCCGCGTGCGCTCCCACCTGCAGCGCACCCAGCCCCTGTGGCCAGACCTGGTGCGCACTGCGCAGGCCCTGCACATGTCGCCCAGCACGCTGCAGCGGCGTCTCGCCGCCGAGGGCAGCAGCTTCCAGGCGCTCAAGGACCAGCTGCGTCGCGAGGTGGCCATCTACCGCCTGCACACCAGCGACACGCCGCTGGCCAAGCTGGCCATCGAGCTGGGCTTCTCGGACACGGCGGCCTTCCAGCGTGCCTTCAAGCACTGGACCGGCTTGCCGCCCGGGGCCTACCGGCAGGGGCGCTAGGCGGTGGCCCTGCTTGTCACAAGAAGCCGCCCCGATTCGTCTTGCCTGGCATGAACGACCCCACCCGTTTCTTCCAGCAGCTCCGCCCCCGGCTGCAGGGCATCGCCTACCGCATGCTGGGCTCCCGCGCCGAGGCCGAGGAGCTGGTGCAGGACGTGTGGCTGCGCTGGCACGCCGCCGAGCAGGACGCCATCGCCAATGCCGAGGCCTGGCTCGTGACGGTGACCACGCGCCTGTCCATCGACCACCTGCGCGCGGCTCAGGCGCAGCGAGCGCATTACGTGGGCTTCTGGCTGCCCGAGCCCTGGCTGGAGCTGGACGCGCGGCTGCCTGCTGCGCACGTCGAGGGCCCGGCCACGCCCGAGGAGCAGCTGGCGCGGGCCGACGACATCTCCATGGCCTTCCTGACCCTGCTGGAGCGGCTGACGCCTGAGGCCCGTGCGGCCTTCCTTCTGCGCGAGGTTTTTGACGCCGACTACGCGGAGGTGGCCCAGGCCCTGGGCAAGAGCGAGGCGGCCTGCCGGCAGATCATCTCCCGCGCCCGGGGGCAGTTGAAGGCGCAGCGGCCGCGCTACCAGGTCCCGGCCGACACCCACTACCGCCTGCTGGCCGGCTTTGCCGAGGCCGCGCGGCAAGGCGACTTCCGCCGCCTGCAGGCCCTGCTGGCCGAGGACGCCGAACTGATCAGCGACGGCGGCGGTGTGGTGCCCAGCTTCGGCCGGGTGCTGGCCGGGGCGGCTCGCATCGCACGGCTGTATTTCGCGGCCTGGCGGCGTCATGCGCGGGGCCTGCACGCCCTGCAACTGGCGATTGTGCGCCTGAACGGGCAGTGGGGCCTGCTGCGCTTCATCGACGGGCGGCTGGAGTCCGCCCAGTGCCTGGAGACCGACGGCCAGCGCATCACCCGCATCTACACGCAGCGCAACCCGGAGAAACTGAAGGGCCTGGCCGAGGCCTGGGCGGCGGCTGTCACAAGGCGGGAGGCGGCTGCGTCTTGAGTGATGAAAGCCCGGGGTGCCTGGGCTCCATTCACTTCAGGAGTCTTTCCATGTCCTCTCGTCTCGACTACACACAGCAGGCCCCCGAGGCTTTCAAGAAGTACCTGGACTTTGCCCTCAGCCTCAAGAAAGGCCCGCTGGAACCCTCGCTCGCGGACCTGCTGACGCTACGGGCCTCGCAGCTCAATGGCTGCGCCTTCTGCCTGGACATGCACGTCAAGGAGGCCCACCTCCACGGCGAGCGCCCGCTGCGCCTGCACCATGTGGCGATCTGGCGCGAGTCCCCGCTGTTCTCGCCACGCGAGCGGGCGGCCCTGGCCTGGACCGAACTGCTCACCCAGCTGCCCGCCCACGGCGTGGCGGACGCCGACTACGCGGCCGTGCGCGCCCATTTCAGCGAGGCGGAACTGGCGGCCCTGAGCTTCGCCATCGTGGCCATCAACGGCTGGAACCGCCTGGCCATCGCCTTTGCGACCGTGCCGGGCTCCAAGGACGAGGCCTACGGACTGGCGTCGGCCGGCCTGGCATGACCTGACCCTCTCGGGCCTCAAAGGAAGTCTCAGCGGGCGCCCACCTGGCGCCCGTACTGCACCAGGGCAAACACCCGGGCGGCCCGCAGCCAGGCCAGGGCCAGCACCAGCAGCAGGCTCAGCAGGGCCGCGCCCGCCAGGCCCAGGGGGCCGATGGGCAGCACCTGGATGCGTGCCCAGCCCAGCAGGGCGGCCAGCAGCAGGCCCAGCAGCAACAGGCTCAGGCTCAGGCAAAGGCGGGAAGGGCGGCGCAGCAGGCCGCGCACGGCGCTGCCCCAGGCCTTGACCACCGAACGGCGGCCTGGCTCCAGCACCAGCAGTGCACGTGCCGCATCGAGCGAGGCCATGACCAGCAGGAGCAGGGCCAGCCCGAGCAGCAGGATGACGCGGCGATGCAGGTCCAGGTCCGACTCCAGCAGCCAGTGCCGCGCCTGCTCGTCCACCATGTCCGTCAGTCCGCCGATCAGGGCCGCGGTGGCGCCCAGGGGCAGCAGGCCCCACAGCCAGAGCCGTGCCATCTGCGGATATTCCTTCCAGCCTCCCAGCCACAGCTGGCCCAGGGTGGGCCGGCCCACATGGAAACGCGCAGCGGTCTGCACCATGCCGCTGAGCCAGGGGAGGCACAAGGCGGCCAGCACCAGGCCCGGCAGACCGGACAGGGGGCTGTAGCCGCGCTGCGGCAGGTTGGCGATGGCATCCACCAGCATCGAGGGGTCGAGGTGCTGCAGCAGGCGCTCGGCCGCCAGCGAGCGGTTGAAGTAGTCGCCCAGGGCGCTCCACAGGGGCAGCAGCGCCAGCAGGGTGGACAGCCCCAGCATCAGCAGCCAGCTCAGCAGCAGGCGCCACTGCAGGCCCAGGCGCAGGCCGGACTGCAGGGCGGCGGCGTAGGGGGAGGGGCGGTCGGAGCGGGAGGAGGGCAGGGGCGAGCCCATGTCGGTCACCGTGTTCATAGCGTGCTCAGCAGGGCGAGGAAGGACATCAGGGCGGCGCCAGCGTCGCTGATCAGGCGGCGGGTGGCACTGCTGTCGGGTTTGAGGCGGCGGCTGTTGTCGGCCACGCTCATGTCCAGGCGCTGGGCCTGCTGCGGATCCAGCTCGGCCGAGACCGCCTTGACCGGCTTGACCCAGCTGTAGCGCTTCCAGCGTTCCTGGTCGTCCCAGACCACCTTCTCCTCGCTGCCGTCAGCGAAGCGGACAAGCAGGGTCTGCGGCTGGGCTGCGCCGCGACGGCGCAGCGTGACGGTGCTGCGATAGGGCAGGGCGCCGCCGTCCTTGGCCTGGGCATCAGGATGGGTCTTGTCCCAGGCCTTGCGCTGGGCCTTGAGCTGCTTGCTGCGCTGGGACGCCGTCACTTCGCTGCCCTTGGGACCGTACAGCCCCAGTGGCGGTTCCACCTCCACGCTCTCCAGCTTCTCGACCCGGTCATCGACGCCGGCCGCCGCATAGACATGGGTGTTGAAGACCTGATCGACCAGGGCCGGCTTGCCGGAGACCTCAGCCAGCACGTCGCGCAGATCGGCCACGGAGGGGTGGCGGAACTTCCAGCGCTGGTAGTAGGCCTGGATGGCGCGGTCCATCACCTCGGTGCCCAGCTGCAGTTCCAGCCCACGCATCACGGTGGCGGTGCGGGCGTAGACACTGCCGTAGCTGCCGCTGGAATAGCGGTGCCAGGCGTTGCTGCCCAGGCCGTCCGGCGGATTGCCCTGGGAGGCGATGCGCTCGGCATCGAACACGTCCACGCTGGGGTTGATGCCCAGGCGCTGCATGAAATCCGTGGCCACGGGGATGCGGCGGCCCGCGGCCAGCAACATGCGCTGGTTCCAGTACTGGTTCATGCCCTCGTCCAGCATGGGCTCCTCGAACTCGTTGGAGGCCAGGATGCCGTAGAAGTAGCCATGGCCGAATTCGTGGATGGTGACGAAGTCCAGTCCGAAGCGCTCGATCGTGCCTTCCTTGTCGCTCTTGTAGGCGTCAGTGGTGAAGAAGGTCGGGTATTCCATGCCGCCGGCCTCGCCCGCATTGAAGGGCGGGATCACGGCAGTGACGGTGCGGTAGGGATAGGGGCCCAGGGTCTTGGAGAACCAGGTCAGCGCGTCCTGCGTGGCCTTGAGCACGCTGGGCATGGTGTGGGCGTATTCCGGCGGCGAGAGCACCTTGATCGTCACCTCGGGGCTGCCGGGGAAGCTCCAGCGGCCCGTCAGGGGCTGCGCGCTG
This sequence comes from Roseateles sp. DB2, assembly GCF_051857535.1. Lineage (NCBI taxonomy): Bacteria > Pseudomonadati > Pseudomonadota > Betaproteobacteria > Burkholderiales > Sphaerotilaceae > Roseateles > Roseateles sp. DB2. The sequence goes on from NZ_JBPZGY010000005.1 coordinate 414,668, forward strand.
CGCTTGTCTGCCGTCCAGGCGAAGTCGTGCACATCGCCCTGGACGAAGCGGTGGATGCTGCGCCCGTCGACCTTGCGCGGCGCGCCCTGTTCCTCGCCGGTGGCGCCCACCACATAGCCTTCCGGCACGTCCAGCGTGACGTCGTAGCTGCCGAAGTCGGCATAGAACTCGCTGTGCAGGTGGAACTCGTGGGCGTTCCAGCGCGGCTCGGTGGCACCTCGTTCGCCAGGCAGTTCCAGCACGGCCATCTTGGGGAACCACTGGGCCACGAGGTGGAAGCTGCCGAAGTGTCCGGTACGGGCCACGACACGCGGCAACTGGTCGAAGAAGTCAATGTCCAGCACGGTGCTGGCGCCCGCCGGCACGGCCTGGGGCAGGTCCAGGCGGACCACGGTGCGGTCGGTCCTGGGGCCGCCATCCGGCTGCACGAAGTGGTAGGGCACGGCGCGGCCCTGCTGCTGGACCTTGCGCAGTTCGATGCGACCCCACTCGCCTTCCTCGGACTCGACATCGGTGCGGAAGGCGAAGCCCTGGCGCTTCTCCGTCATGAAGGTGCTGCCCTCGCCCTCGAAGGCGTTCAGGTAGAGGTGCAGGTAGACCGAGCGCACCTCGCGGTCGCTGCGGTTGCGCCAGCGCAGCTGCTGCTTGCCGTCTATGGTGTGGCGCACGGGGTCAAGTCTTGCCTCGATGCGGTAGTCCACCACGCGGTCGGACAGCGTGGCTTCCTGGCCGCTGCGGGGGCCGCCCCAGGCCTTGGAGTCGCTGGAGGTCCGCACGGCTGAGGCCAGCGGCCCTGCAAGAGGAATGCCGTCCGGGGAGGGCGGAACCGCTGCCTCAGGCGTGGAGGCGGAGCTCAAGGGCGCCGCGGGCGCGTCTTCGTCGTTGTCGTGAGAGCTCAGCTTCCAGCCGCCCAGCGCCAGCAGGAACACGAGAAGGGCGAGCAGCCAGGTGTGGCGTCGTCGGGTCCAGGCAGGCAATGCAGGCATGGTCGGATGTACTCAGCGTCGGAGTGCGCATTGGATAACGCCGAGAGCCGCCGCCACAACCCCGGACATATGCGCATGACCAAGCACACGGGGCGCGTCAGCGCATCAAGCCCTGCGCAGCCAGTGCCAGGTCTTGCCCATCCAGGCGCGGCAGCACCAGCGGCCGGGCCTGCGCCAGGCGCAGGAAATTGCTGCGTTGGGAGCGTGCATAAAGCGGGTCGTAGTGCTCCGTCATCAGCGCCTCGAACAGCGGTGCCAGTTGGCCGGCGCGTGCCCAGGCCTGCCAGCGTGCGATGGTGTCCTTGGCATGCAGGCCGGTGTTGGCGTTGAGCTGGCCCAGCAGGGTGGCGAGTTCCTCGCCGTCGTGGCCCAGGTAGGCGTAGTCCTGCAGCAGGTAGGCCAGCCGGGCATGCAGCGGGGCCTCGATGGCGATGCAGTCCGCGGCGCGCAGGGCGTTCAGCACGGCGTCCGGCAGCATGAGGCGACCAATCTTGCGGCTCTCGGCCTCCACGAACACCGTGCGCGCCAGGTCGAAGGCCTGCAGCGCCTGGGCCAGCGCGGTCTCGAAGGCCTTCTGCGAGGGCTGCTCCTGGCCGGGCCAGCGCCCCAGGATGGAGCCCTTGTGACGGGCCAGGGCCTCCAGATCCAGCACCTGCGCGCCGGCCGCCAGCAGGGCCTGCAGCAGGGCGGTCTTGGCGCTGCCCGTGGGGCCGCAGATGACCTGCAGCTTCAGCTGCGGGGCCAGGGTGGCGATGCGCTCCATCACATGGGCGCGGAAGGCCTTGTAGCCGCCATGCAGCTGCTGGGCGTCCCAGCCGACCAGGCGCAGCCACTGCACCATGGTGCCGCTGCGCATGCCGCCGCGCCAGCAGTAGACCAGGGGGCGCCAGGACTTGGGCTTGTCGGCGAAGGTCTCGCGCAGGTGCCGCGCCAGCTGGGCCGCCACCATGGCGCCGCCCACGCGCTTGGCCTCGAAGGTGCCCTGCTGCTTGTAGAGGGTGCCGACGATGCGGCGCTCGTCGTCGTCCAGCACCGGGCAGTTGATGGCGCCGGGGAGGTGATCGAGGGCGTATTCGGCGGGCGAGCGGGCGTCGACGATGCAGTCGAACTCTTGGATGCGCTCGGGCGTGATGGGGCGGGGGCGGGACATGGGGGCGGCTTCCTGACAGGCGGCACAATCCTCGCAGAAATCCGGCGGGCTTCACGCCGGATGGGATGCCTCACCTGCTCACGCCATGAACGATTCCACCGCTCCCCGACTCACCCAGCTGGCCCACGGCGGCGGCTGCGGCTGCAAGATCGCCCCGGGCCTGCTGTCCGACATCCTGGCCCGCACCGCGCCAGGCGTGGTGCCGCCGCAGCTGCTGGTGGGCACCGAGACCAGCGACGATGCCGCCGTCTGGCAGCTCAACGAGGAACAGGCGCTGGTGGCGACCACGGACTTCTTCACGCCCATCGTCGACGATCCCTTCGACTTCGGCCGCATCGCCGCGACCAACGCGCTGTCCGATGTCTACGCCATGGGCGGCACGCCCATCATGGCCCTGGCCATCGTGGGCATGCCCATCAACACGCTGAGCCCCGATGTCATCGGCCGCATCCTCGAAGGCGGCGCCAGCGTCTGCCGCGAGGCGGGCATCCCCATCGCGGGCGGGCATTCCATCGACGTGGTCGAGCCCATCTACGGCCTGGTGGCCCTGGGCCTGGTGCACCCGAAGAAAGTGCGCCGCAATGCCGACGCGCGCGCGGGCGACCGCCTGGTCCTGGGCAAGCCCCTGGGCGTGGGCGTGCTCTCTGCCGCTCTCAAGAAGGGCCTGCTGGACGCGGCGGGCTACCAGGAGATGCTGGCCCACACCACGCGGCTCAACAAGGTGGGCGCCCAACTGGCGCAGCTGGACGCCGTGCACGCCATCACCGACGTCACCGGCTTCGGCCTGGCCGGCCATCTGTTGGAGATCTGTCGCGGTTCCGGCTTGCGGGCGGCGGTGGACTGGCGGCACATGCCCTTGATCCACAGTGCCCTCGTCTTCGCGCAGCAAGGCATCTGGACCGGGGCCTCGACCCGTAACTGGGCTGCCTATGGCCACGAGGTGGCCGGTGTCGAGGGATGGTCCGACTGGCAGCGCGCTCTGCTGACCGACCCCCAGACCAGCGGCGGGTTGCTGGTGAGCTGCAGCCCGGAGGCCGTGCCCCAGGTGCTGCAGTGCTTCCAGGACGCCGGCTTTGCGCAGGCGGCCGAGATCGGCGAGCTGCAGGCGCCAGACGGCAGCCCGGCGCGTCTGCAGCTGCGCTGATCCGAGGCTTCAGGCCGCGCGGCTCAGGGGCACCGGCGGGAAGTCGACCGGCACCTGGAAGGCCACATTGACGTAGTTGGTGAAGAGATTCAGGGCCACATGGGCGAGGATCTCCACCGTCTCGCCTTCCGTGAAGCCGGCCGCGCGCAGGGCCTGCAGATCCGCGTCCTGCAACTGCCCGCGGTGCTCGACCAACTGCAGCGCGAAGCGCAGGGCCGCGGCGGTGCGCGGGTCGGCGGACTCGCCCTGTTGCGCCGCGCGCAGCTCCTCGGACGTGGCGCCGGCCTTGCGGCCCAGGGCGGTGTGGGCGGCCAGGCAGTAGTCGCAGCGGTTGCGGTCAGCCACGGCCACGGCGATCTGCTCGCCGAGCTTGGCGCCCAGCGTGCCGCCGCCCAGGGCGCCGAAGAAGGCCCACATGGCCTGCAGTGCGGCGGGCGAATGGGCCACGGTGCGGAACATCTGCGGCGTGCTGCCGAAGGCCTGCTGGATCTGGTTCAGCACGGGGCGGCTGGCGGCGGGGGCTTGGTCCGGGGTGGGGAGGGAGAGGCGGTTCATGGTCGATCCTTTCATCGGTGGGTGGCTTGACATGCCCTGAGGCATGGCGCCAGTTTGTCGCGCCAGGAAGGATGAAATGGTTTAAATCGTCCTTGAAAATATCCAATTGGTACAAAATTGAGCCTGCCACGCCGCCCGGCGCTGCCTGACGAGGACTGCCTTAGCGCAGACATGAGCCCATGAATGACACAGCAAGACCTGACCCCGTGATGGCTCCGCAGGAGACTGTGGGCGTGCAGGGGGATGGGGGGCTGGACCGACTGTCCGGCCTTCTGGAGCGCTGCCGTGTGCGGGCCCATCTCTTCCACGCGGGGCCCTTGTGCGGGACCACGCATTTCGCGGCCGAGCCCGGGCGCGGCTTTCTGCATGTGATGCGGCGGGGCGAGATGACGCTGAGCCATCCTGCCGACCCGGGCATGGCGCGACGTCTGCATGTGCGCGAGCCCAGCCTGCTCTTCTATCCCCGCCCGCTGGCGCATGACTTCCACAACGCGCCCGCCGAGGGCTCGGATTTCACCTGCGCCACGCTGGAATTCGAGGGCGGGGACGCCCATCCCCTGGTGCGCGCACTGCCCCCGCTGATCGTGCTGCCGCTGGCGCAGGTCGAGGGTCTGGAGTCCTGCCTTGGTCTGCTCTTCGCCGAGACCGGGCGCGTGCAGTGCGGCCAGCGCCTGATGGCGGACCGGCTGTTCGAGGTCCTGCTGATGCAGCTGCTGCGCTGGATGCTGGCCCATCCGGAGGCCAGCGGTCTGCCGGCCGGGCTGCTGCGCGGTCTGGGCCATCCGCAGCTGGCCCGTGCGCTCGTGGCGGTGCATGAACGGCCTGGCGATGCCTGGAGCCTGGAGCGCATGGCCGCGGCGGCGGGTATGTCCCGCAGCCGTTTCGCGGGCCTGTTCAAGGACTTGATGGGTGATACCCCGGCCGAGTACCTGCTGGGCTGGCGCCTGGGCCTTGCCTGCCAGGCACTGCGGCAGGGGCAGCCCGTCAAGCAGTTGGCCGACGCGCTGGGTTATGCCACCCCCTCGGCTTTCTCGCGGGCCTTTGCGCAGCGCATGGGGTGTTCGCCGCGGGAGTGGCTGGCGAGACAGGCCCGCTGAAGAGGCTCAGACCTTCTTCACGAACTCCGACTTCAGGCCCATGGCGCCGATGCCGTCGATCTTGCAGTCGATGTCGTGGTCGCCGTCGGAGAGGCGGATGTTCTTGACCTTGGTGCCCACCTTCACGACCAGGGACGAGCCCTTGATCTTCAGGTCCTTGATCACGGTGACGGTGTCGCCGTCCTGCAGCACATTGCCCACCGCGTCCTTGATCACGCGGGCTTCCTCGGCGCCTTCGGCCGCGGAGGCCTGGGCCGACCACTCATGGCCGCATTCCGGGCAGACGAGGTTGGCGCCATCCTCGTAGGTGTAGGTGGAGGCGCATTGGGGGCAGGGGGGGAGGGTGCTCATGGCGGTGGCTCTGACGCGGAGGAAAAGAAAAAGCCCCGCTGCAAGTGCAGCGAGGCTTCGATTTGGCTCCCCGACCTGGGCTCGAACCAGGGACCTACGGATTAACAGTCCGGCGCTCTACCGACTGAGCTATCGGGGAATCGTTCTATGTCAGCCCGCGCATACGGTGGCGCGCGGGCGTCTTGATGCTTCTTGTTCTTGGCTCCCCGACCTGGGCTCGAACCAGGGACCTACGGATTAACAGTCCGGCGCTCTACCGACTGAGCTATCGGGGATTTGATCGGTACAGCCTGCTCACTGCTGCGCAAAAAGCAGGCCTTCATAAATAGCAAGGCCACCAGGATTCGCATCAAGGTGGCCTTGGGTGCTCAGCAGATCTCTCAATCCACCTTGCTTTCTGTTCTTGGCTCCCCGACCTGGGCTCGAACCAGGGACCTACGGATTAACAGTCCGGCGCTCTACCGACTGAGCTATCGGGGAACAGAGCCTTGGATTATAGACAGAATTTCTGGGCTTCCACAAGCATGGCGTGCAGGGCGCCAGGAAAGCCCTTAGGGGCACTGACAGCCTCCCCTCGGCCAATCCTGCCTGCGCCAGCACAGCTTCGCCCTGGCCAGGCTGCGCCGCCAGCCGCCAGCCGACAGCCGACAGTCGACAGCCGACAGCCACCTGGGCCAGCCTCAGCCTGACCCGCTCAGCTTGCTTACAGCGTCACCTCCAGGCTCGCACGCCAGGTGCGCGGGGCCAGGGGGTAGAGGTAGGCGTGGCCGTACTGGTAGGGGCTTTCGCGCCAGGCGCGCTTGTCCGTCAGGTTGTCCACGCCCACGCGCCAGGTGTACAGGCGCGTGCCCATGGCCTGTTCGTAGCGCAGGCCAGCGTCCAGGCGGGTCCAGCCGGCGATCATCACGCTGTTGTCCGGCAGTACGGCGCGCGGGCCTTCATAGACGAGGCCCAGCTGACCTTGCAGGCCCGCCAGCACGTTCTGGCGCAGCTGCAGCTTGATGTTGCGCTTGGGCACGTTGGTGGGCTGCAGGCCGTTGGTGGCGGCGTCCGCGCTGCCTTCGCGGCGGGCCTTCAGTTCCATCCAACTGGCCAGCAGGCCGCCGCCGCTCCACTTCAGGTCTGCCTGGGCCTCCAGGCCGCGGTGGCGGGCTCTGCCGTCTTGCACGCGAGTGCAGGAGCCGGGCGTGGCGTCATCGCAGGCGCCGACGTCCACCCATGCCGGGCGCTGGATGTCGAACCAGGCGATGGACCAGTCCACCGTGCTGCTGCCGGACTTGATCCCCAGCTCCATCTGCCGGCTCTTGATCGCCGGCAGGGCCTGGCCGGCCTGGGTGCCGAAGCGCTTGCGGTTGGGCGTGACGTCCGACTCCATGCCCTGGCCCCAGCTGCCGTAGGCCATGAGGCTGGGGCTCAGTGCGTAGCTCAGGCCGATCCACGGGGTGTTGAGGCTTTGCGAGTAGCTGGTTGCGCGCGAGCCGTTGGTGCGGATGCTGTCGCGCTGCAGGCGGGTGTGGCGCAGGCCCAGGAAGGCCTGCCATTGGGTGTCGATCTGGATGGCGTCGCGCACATAGAACTCGGTGCTGCGCTCGTCGCGCTTGGTGTTCTCGTCGGTGAGGCTGGGGTCGGCGGGGACGCGGCTCTGGCCGTCGATGCGGCCGACGCCCACGAGGTTGTAGGCCTGCTGCTGGAAGCGGCTTTCGAAGCGGCTGAGCAGCACGCCGGTGCTCAGCCGGTGCTGAAGCGCGCCCGTGCTGAGGCGGCCCGCGAGGGACAGATCCAGGGCGTCCGTGTTGCGGCGCTCGTTCTCGCTGCGGAAATCCCAGATCGAGAAGCTGCCATCGGCGGCATAGCGGTCGCAGGGATTGCAGTCGTAGGTGGCGGGGTCGAACTTGCCGAAGGCGTAGGCCAGGCGGTCGTCCGTCTTCAAGCGCTGCATGCCCAGATGGGCCTGGGCCCGCCAGTCAGCGTTCAGGCGCTGGGTCAGGCGCAGGGAGGCATGGCGGTTGTCGAAGACCACCGGCAGGCTCCATTCCTGGTTGTTGAGGTTGATGCGCGGGTCGAAATCCTTGGCAGAAGGCAGTTGGTCACCCAGCAGGCTCATGCCCGGCTGGCTGCGCTGGGACTGGCGGTTCCATTCGAGGTCGGCTTCAAGAAGGGTGTCGCTGCTGAGCCTTGCATCGGCGGCGACGGCCAGCAGGTGCCGGCTGCCCTTGGCGTCATTCAGCTCGGGACGCAGTTGCGCACTGCCGGCATTGACGCGCACGCCAAAGGCCTCGCCGGCACCGAAGCGCTGGCTCCAGTCCAGTGCTGCTTCGGTGGTGCCGCGCTCGGAGACGCTCAGGGTGGCGCTCAGCAGCTTCGTCGTCGGGCGCTTCACCACCAGGTTCACGAGGCCACCGGGGCTGCTCGTACCGGCCTGGATGCCGCTGGTGCCCTTGAAGACCTCGATGCTGCTCTTGTTGCCCAGGGCCAGGGCTGTCTCGGCATTGATGGGCAGACCGTCGCGGCGGTAGTTGAAGCGGTTGTCCAGCTCGAAGCCGCGCACCTTGAGGTAGGAGACGTAGCCGGCGGCGTTGTAGCTGTCCTGCACTGAGGCGTCGAGATTCACGAGGCCTGCGAGGCTGCTCAGGCCGGCATCCGCCAGACGGTCGGCATTCAGCACGCTGGCCTGGAAGGGCAGCTTGGCCGCGGGGGTGTCGCCGAAGCCGCCGACGTTGACGGGCGCATCGGCGCTGCGGCCGCTGACGGCCACGCTGGGGAGGCTGATGTCGGTGGACTGTGCCGTCGCGCCTTGTGCGCAGGCGAGCGCGCAGGCGGCGGCGAGGACATGGGGAAGTGAGCGGGTGATACGGGCCATCGTCGGACTGCTTCTAGCGATGGCAGGGCGGCGAAGCGGCCACATCAAGGGCCTGCTGAGAGCTCAGGCCGTGGCGTGCGTGCTTCCCTGCGCGAGGATTACCTCGGTCCCGGGCAGGCAAGGCTGCCAGCCTGGGCGCGATCAGGTTCAAAGGGACTTTCTCAGCCGGCTCATGTGATGAGCCAGCACCCCTAGCGGAATCAGCTCCACAAGGAAGCTGACCGCGAATTGTAGGCGGTTCGCCTGATCGCCAGGATTCATGCGCTTGGCGCCCCAGTAAAGCCGGGCCAAGCTCACCGCGGATCACGGTTGAAGTGCTTGTCTCGCCAGAGCTCCCAGTTCTCCACTTGCGAAGCGCTGTGGAGTCAGCCTCTGATGGATCGCCGGCCGATAAGATGTGGCGGCATATTCAGACAAGGCGAGGGTCCTTGGCGATAGGCGCGTCGCACATCTTTGACTCGAGGAGGGGCTCTTGGCTGTTCAATTCAATGGGAAATGGCAAGCCACCGTACTTGCCATCGCGCTCCTGGGAACCAACGGATGGTGGGCCTTCCGGTCGATTGACCAAGGCATCACCAACACTTATCGGGAGCAGGCGCTCTACGAATACGAGCACCAGGTCGAAGCGCTGCAGACCCTCGCCGATATCGCGGTGAAAGGGAAGACTGCATCGGAGGCACACCAACTTCTCCGTTCTTTGTTCCCGCAGGAAGCGCCTTACGAAAAGGACGGCTCGCTGAACACAGCGTGGATTGCGTTGAGCCTTTCGCCAGAAGGTCGGGTGCTGGGGGTGGAGCGCGCGTCAGCTGCGCGGGACGCGTCAGCAGCGGCGTCGAAAGCGGGACGATGACTCACTCCGCCGCCTTCTCAGCTGACATGGCGATGGCTGTCCGGCCGGCTGAGGAGCCCGAGTTTTTGTTTATCTTTGTTGCTTGAGGCTTACCTCGGTCCCGGGCAGGCAAGGCTGCCAGCCTGGGCGCGATCAGGTTCAAAGGGACTTTCTCAGCCGGCTCATGTGATGAGCCAGCACCCCTAGCGGAATCAGCTCGATGAGTGAGCTGAGGCCGGCATTGTATGCGGCCCGGCGCGCCAGCCTCCCCGCCTCATGCTGCGGGAGCAGGAGAGCAGTGATGGCATCGGGAGAAAGGGTCGTCAGCGGATCGCCGACGGTGATGCCGAGCCAGCCTCTCCCGTGCCTGCCCTGGCTTTGAGGCGAGACGGATCGCCTCGGGGTGGGCCTGCTTGCCGCTTGCTCATCAGCGACTCGACAGCCGCAGGCCAATGCGAGGCTATGGGCGGTGCACAGGGCTGCGCACGGGGGCACCGGCTGTGAGCGCGCGCTGGCCCGGCGACAAGGCAAGAGACAAGGCGGCCTCGGCGGCTTGCTTGGCACAGGCCACTGAGCCCGGCGCAAGCCGACTTGCCCACCGGCTCGCGGGCGCATCGGGCTTGTCTGGCATGCGCCGCAGCCTGCTCACGCCGCGCTGATACGAAACACGCTGACTGCTTGCGAAAGCTGTGCGGCCTGGACCCTGAGGCTTTCCGCTGCAGCGGACGTCTCTTCGACCAGCGCTGCATTCTGCTGAGTCACTTGGTCCAGCTGGTGAACGGCATCCCCCACTTGGCTGATGCCCTGCGACTGCTCGTTCGCCGCTGTGGACAGCTCACTGATCATGGCGCTGACCCGCTGGACTTGTTCGACGATCTCCTGCATCGATTGCCCCGCCAGATCCACCTGCGCCGAGCCTGCCTGCACGCGTTCAACACTGGCCGTGATCAGCCCCTTGATTTCCTTGGCGGCCTGGGCGCTGCGTTGAGCCAGCGTACGGACTTCACCGGCCACCACGGCAAAGCCGCGCCCCTGTTCTCCTGCGCGGGCGGCCTCGACGGCCGCATTGAGGGCCAGGATGTTCGTCTGGAACGCGATGCCGTCGATGACGCTGATGATGTCCGCAATCTTGTAGGAGGACGCCGCAATCTCGCGCATGGCATGAACCACCTGGCCCACTTGCTCCCCACCGCGGATGGCTGCGCCCGCGGCATCCGAGGCCAGGCGATTGGCCTCGCGCGAAGTATCGGCACTCGTCCGGACGGTGCCGGCCAACTGTTCCATCGAGGCCGCGGTCTGTTGAAGATTGCTCGCCTGCTCTTCCGTGCGTTGGCTCAAATCGGCATTGCCTGTCGCGATTTGCGATGTGCCGGTCGCGATGCTCTCGCTGCCATGGCGCACGACGCCCACGATTTTTGCGAGGCTTTGCTGCATGCCCACCAAGGAATGCATGACGCTGCCATCCGGGATAGGGCCGGCCTCGATGGCGCTCAGGTCCCCGGAGGCAACCTTCTGGGCGATTTGCCCCAGCACGCCGGGTTCCGCGCCCAGCGCACGGCTGAGGCTTCTGGTGATGGCATATCCAGCGAGAATCGCCGCGCAGGCGGTGAGCAGGCAGGCAATCAGCAAGGCAGAACGCTTGGTGGAATAGGCCTGCGCAGCCTGCTCAACGAGCTCCGACGAGTGGGCGGCGGAGAAGTCGCGGTACGCTTGAGCGGCCTTCACCAGCGATGAGAGAAGCGGGCGGCATTCCTGGTTCATTTTTGCCACCGCCGCCTCGCGCTGGCCATTGCTGGCCAGCTCGACGATGGCAAGGGCAACAGGGGCGTACTTCCGCTCCACGTCGGCCAGTTCCGCATACAACTTCCGCTCCGTGTCGGTGACTCGGGCGTCGCCGACCATTTTCCCGAGGTCTTCAAGATCCTTGGTGACCTTCAGATGGGCTTTTGACACCTCAGCTTTTATCGCCTGCACGTCGCTGGCGGCGGCATTGACAAGATCTCTTGCCGCGATGGCACGCAATTCGACGGAGGTGCGTGCTTCATAGGACAGCAGCAGTCGCGCGTTGGTCCCGTGCACAAACTGGGCGAAATTCTCGCTGGCCGTGGAGAGTGCGTTCAGCGCGAGTATCGACACCATGACGAAGATGAAGCACAGAAATCCGAACGCGGATGAGAGCTTGGCCTTGACCGAAAGAGATTGAATCGACATGTCCACTCCGTACTTCTGCCCAATTTGGCGAGTGTTGACGCGTTATTGCAGATAGGTCCTTGTCTTGTCGTCCAGGCCTTGGATCACGGCCATGCGTAGCGACGGCTCGTCCGGCCTGGGTTCGCTCCATGCCTGGGCTGACAAGCCCTGCAACACGCTGCCTCTGGCGCGGTACTGAACTTGGTTTGGCAGGTCATGGGCGGAGCAAGTCGGCGTGCAAGTCTTCGGCGGCCGGGCGCTGACGCTGAGTCGGCACCTGTGCTGGAACGCTGGTTCATGATGCAGCAAAGTTTGTTTGCATTCATCGAATAAATTCGCTATGCATCAAATAAGTGCATAAATACGCAAATCCTGATGGGAATCAGGCAGAGATCAGACGGGCGCTTTGCCTCCGACCGGCCAAGCAAGGGGTTGAGGGCACTGCTTCCGCTGATCCCATGGCCGGGCTCGCCACCTGCTTCCCGGCGTCCATGCCCGGCGAGCCGATGGGAGCGGGCTCCGGTGCGTTGCATGCTGGGCGGGCCTGAGCGCATGGCCGTGGCGCAACCGCGGTGCGCATTCGCCCGCCGGGGGCTGGCGCCGCCGCGGACTGGTGACAATGGCGACGCAGATTCCAGCCATGCAGCGAGGCACCCAAGGTATGAACGATGAACAGTACGGTGGACCGGACTACTACATGCGCCTGCTGGTGGACAGGGTGCCGTCCATGCTGGCGTATTGGGACCAGAACCTTCGTTGCCGATTCGCCAACCGAGCCTACGAGCGCTGGTTCGGCGTCAATCCAGGCAATCTCCTGGGAACCTCCATCCGGGAGCTTCTGGGGCCGGCGCTTTTCGCGCTGAATGAGCCCCACATGCGGGCAGCCCTGGCTGGTGAGCGGCAGGTGTTTGAACGCATCATTCCGGGGCCGGATGGCGTCAAGCGGCACAGTCTTGCCGAGTACATTCCCGACATCGTCGGCGGGACGGTGCGCGGATTTCTGGTGCAGGTCACCGAAGTGACGCAGCTGAAGCAAACCCAGGCGGCCCTGAGGCGTGAAGAGGCCCTCAGGCATCAGATTGAGGAGCACGCCAGTCATCTGCAGGAACTGCTCTCTGAGCGCACGGAGATGCTGGAGGTGCTGGCGCATGAGGTGCGTCAGCCGCTGAACAATGCTTCCGCTGCCATGCAGACAGCCCATCGCCTGCTGAAGAACTTGGGGCAGGACCTGGCGATTGACCAGTTGCAACGCGCCCAGTCCGTGTTGGGCCAGGTGCAGTCCAGCATTGACAACACGCTGGCCGTGGCCGCCCTGCTGGCCCGGCCCGGGCCGATTCAGAAGACGGACACCGACATTGACGCGCTGATCGCCGTGGCCATCGGTGACATGCCCGAGAGTGAGCGGGCTCGGGTGCACGTGATCAGGGCGACCGCGACGCGCACGGCCATGCTTGACATGAGCCTGATGCGTCTTGCGCTTCGCAACCTGATCGCCAATGCCCTGAAGTTCGGGCCGCCGGCTTCGCAGGTCGTCCTTCGCATCGCGGATTCCGATGATCCGCTGGCCTTGCTGATCGATGTGACGGACGAGGGGCCTGGCATTCCCATGAGCCTCGCATCCGCCCTTTTCACGAGGGGCGCTCGCGGCAGTGGCAAGGGCTCAGGGAACGGTCTGGGCCTCTACATCGTTCGCCAGGTGATGCAGTTGCATGGCGGCACCGCCGAAGTGCTGAGCACGAGTGAGCGGGGCACCACGTTCAGGCTGACCATTTGCCAGACGGACAGCTGATCCTGGCGGGACTGCCGGCTAACGAGAGGTGAGAGGCGCCCTGAAGGCGTAGCCCACCCCCGACTTCGTCTGCAGCGGGACTGCAGCGGGCGTTGCTCGCTCGATGCGGCGGCGTAGCCTGAAGATCATGGCATTGAGCCCGCCGGATGCATCGCCCGCGCCGGATCGGCCCAGGCGCTGCAGTAGCGCCTCCCGTGACACGAATTCACCTTGTGCCTCGATGAAGCACTCCAGCAGGACGACGTCGGCGTCGCTGAGCTCGACCTGCGCGCCGTCGGGGGCCACGAGGAGCGCCTCGCGGCGGTCAAAGAACCACTCGCTGTGCTGCGCACTTTCCGGGGAAGCACGCCGGCAGACCGCTTCGATCGCGATCTCGACCTGCTCGAACTGCACGGGCTTGGCCAGGTACATGTCGGCGCCGGCCGTGACCACTTGCTTGAAGGTGTCGCTGGCCAGGCGGCCGGACACCACCAGGACCCCGGCGTTGGTGCGCATGCGCAGAATCTTGATGAGATCGACGCCGTCCACGCCCGGCAGCATCAGGTCCGTGACGTAGAAGTCATATCGGTAGGGGTCACGGCAGACGAGAAGCTCGTTGCTGTCTGCGAAGGTGTCCACGGCAACGCCTCGCTCGACCAGGTAGCGGGAAAGGCCGTCGCTGTATTCGCGATCGTCGTCGATCAGGGCCAGAGTTTTGGGCAGCATGGGTGCCTAGCGTCTATGGGCTTGACATCCTAGCGTGAAACGCCGGAGGCCCTGCCCCATTCCATCGCATCAGGAGTCCAGCAGCCCGACGCGCGGCGGACTCCTGGCACATCAATGCGGCGACAAAGGAATGCATCCTGGGGATTAGATGGCGATGGTGTCCTCCGTCGCCATTTGCCGCCACCTACCGCCACCTACCGCCACCGGCCCTCAGCGTTTCGAGAGCCGGATGCCCCGCGTCCGCGCACTGTCGTAGACCATGCCCACGGGCACACCCTTGGCATCCCGCTCCACGCGCAGGCTGAACCCCGGGCCCTCCAGCAGATCCGGCTTGACGCCCACCAGCATCGCCTCGCCGCTTCCCGAGCCCTTGAGCGTCAGCCCCTCCTGCTGGTTCGACAGCGTCCATTCCGCGCCCAACTCGTCGCTGTGGTATCGCCCGGCCAGTGCGGCCCGCTCGGCAGCGCTGGCGCGGTAGTCGGGCAGGCGCTTGAAGGACATCGGCTTGGGCTCATCGTTGCGTGTCAGCGTGAGGGTCTTGCCGTCGTCCGCCAAGTCAAGCTGGGTGATGCCGCTGGCACTCTGCATGCGGCGCGGGCCGAGCGGACGCAGGGCCGCGCCGCCGCCGCCTCGTCGCAGAGTGAGCGGGCCCGAGGCCGCCTTCTCGATGTGCAGGAGGTCGCCGGGCTCGCCCTCATAGAGACCGATGAAGATGGCAGGATCGAAGCCTGCCGGCGCAGCGGTCGGGGCCGCCTGCGTGGCTGGCGCTTCCTTGAACTGGCCCTGCAGCGCGATGTCGGCCACACGCTGCGCGAGCGCCACCGGGTTCGCCTGCGCAGCATTGCAGGTCAGCGCCAGGCCCAGCTGCTGCTCGGGGAAGCGCATCACGACCGCGCGGTAGCCGCCCCAGGCGCCTGCATGGTGGACGCGTGCGAAGCCGCGGTACTGGTCCATGGACAGACCGAGGCCGTACTGGATGGCCGAGCCGTCCGCAAGCTTGCCCGGCGTCTGCAGAGCCTTGAGCAGGGTCGGGTCAATGACCGTGGGCCTGGCCAGCTCGCCGTCCCAGCGCGCGAGATCGCGCACATGGGTCTGCACCGCGCCGTCGCCGGGCTGGTTCCAGTTGGACATGTCGATGGCGAAGCTGGTCGGCCCGTTCTGGCTGTAGGCCGTGGCGCGGTGCGGCACCACGACGGTGTGGTCGGTGCGCACATGGGTCACCGTCATGCCTAGCGGCTTGAATACGCGCTCCTGCAGGAAGGCGTCCATGCTCTGGCCGCTGACCCGCTCGACGATCATGGCTGCGAGGAAGTAGCCGCTGTTGCTGTAGCTGAAGCGCGTACCGGGCTCGAAGTTCAGGCCCTGCTGGGCGGCCAGCAGGCGCAGCGCGTCCGCGGAGCTGGTGACGTCGCCCATGTCGCGGCCCGCCAGGAGCAGCAGCTCGTTGTAGTCCCGCAGGCCGGCCGTGTGGTGCAGCATCTGGGCGATGGTGAAGCGCTGACCGAGCGCCTTCATCTCGGGCAGGTGCTTGGACACCGGGTCCTGCAGGTCCAGCTTGCCCTCCTTGGCCAGCATCAGCACGGCCAGGGCGGTGAACTGCTTGGAGCTGGAGCCGATGTCGAACACGGTGTCGGGCGTGATGGGCACGCCATGGTTCAGGTCTGCCAGGCCATAGCCGCGTGCCAGCAAGACCTGACCCTCGCGATAGACGCCGAGGGCGCAGCCGGGCGTCTGCGGGGTGAAGGCGGCGAACACGGCGTCGATCTTGGCGGTGTCGAGTTCGGTGGCGCGGGTAGTGCCAGCGGCCAGGGCAAGGCACGCGGAAATCAGCAGGGGCAGGGCGCGCAGGCGCGGGGTGGATGCGGGCATGGGATGTCCTCGTTGTTGTTCTGCGCTGGCGGCTGCCATGGCATAGGGCGCGACTATGTCAATCGGCCGGCATGCCTGCAGCGGCGGTGCGACAGACTGCGCGGGCGGGGGGACGGTCCGGCTGCCGTTCGGGAGCGCTCACGGCCCCCCATGGATTGCGCGCCTGCATCGAGCCTCCACGCGCCGCCCTCCGGCATCAGACCCGCGACTTTGATCTTGTGGATGTATTCATGGATAATTCATTGAACTATTCATAAAGAATTCAAATGACCACCCGGCAGCGTCTTTCCCCCGGGGATCAAGCCCGGGATATCGAGCGCTCCCTCAGAGGAGGGCCGTTGTCTGCTGCCCAGCTCATGGCCGCGCTGGGCGTGAGCCAGCCGACGCTGTCACGAACTATTCAGGGCCTGGCCCACACCGTCACCAGCTTCCGCATCAAGGGCGAGCGCACGCCCCGCTACGCCTTGCTGCGCGAACTGCCCCAGGGGCTTGGCGCCCGCCAGCGCATCTACCGCGTCCTGAGCAGCGGCAGCATCGAGCCCTTTGCCGAGGTGGAGTTCCTGGCCGGTGGCGCCACGCTGGAGCGCCGCAGCGGCGTCACACGGCTCTACGAGGGCCTGCCGCCCTATATGGCCTTCGCCGCGCCCTCCGGCTTCCTCGGCCGCCAGCAGGCGCAGGAGGCGGCCCGGACGTCCGGCTTCCCTGCCAGTCTGCGGGACTGGAACGATGACCACCGCGTGGTCTGGCTCTTCACCTGGGGGCTGAACCTGCCCGGCAACCTGGTCTTCGGCGACACGGCCCTGCAGCGCGAGCTGGACCTCCGCGCGCTGCCCCCCACGCCTGCGCAGGACAAGCTGGACGCCTACGTTGCCATGGCCTCCCAGCTCAAGGGTGCGGCCTACGGATCCAGCGCTGGCGGCGAGCAGCCCAAGTTTCTGTGGCAGACGCAGGACGCCGGCCCCGTCATCGTGAAGTTCGCGAAGCTGGGCAGTCGCATGGCCGATCTTCTTCCCCTGGAGCACCTGGCCTTGCGCTCGCTGCAGGAAGTGGACATTCCCGCCAGCCATTCGGCGCTGCTCGCTGCGGGCGGCTACGTCTTCCTTGAGGTCCGGCGCTTTGACCGCGTGGGGCTGCATGGCCGCATCGGCCTGCTCTCCGCCGGGGCGGTGGACGACGAATACTTCGGCCAGCGCGACGCCTGGTCCCCGTTCGCCGCCCGCTGCGCGCAGGCCCGCTTCCTCAGCGCCGAGGACGTGCGCCGCGCGGACACCCTTGCCGCCTTCAGCGAGCTCATCGGCAACAGCGACCGTCACTTCGAGAACATCTCCCTGCTGATCGGCGAGGACGGCGCGTTCCAGGGCCTCGCCCCTGCCTACGACATCCTGCCCATGCGCTATGCCTCCCTGGGCGGCGGCGTGGATCCGGAGCTCACGCCCATCGAGCCCAAGGTGGGCAGCATCGGTGCCAAGCCCGAGGTGTGGCGCTGCGCGGCGGAGGCGGCGGAGCGCTTCTGGCGGGCGGCGCAGGAGGAGGCGCTGGCGGTGCCGGTGTCACCCGCGATGAAGGAGTTGGCGGGCCGGAATTTGGAGAGGGTGCGGGCGTTTGTGGGGCCTTTGCTGCCGGGGTGAAGCCCCATCAACCCGCAATCGCAAACAGCCCATCATTGGCTGCCCCCGGCTGCGCCTGCACCATCTCCCAGCCCAGGCAGGCCAGCCCCACGGTGAGCGGCACCGGCTTCTCGCCACTGCGGTAGTAGGCCAGCATGCGCCGGGACAGCCCCAGGTGCTTCGCGGCCTGGTCCAGGGTCAGCTGGTGCTTGTCCATCCAATGCCAGATGAACTCATGCGAGACCCCGCCCGCCTGCTCGATGGCGCGGGCGCGCAGGTTGTCCGCGGCCAGCTGCAGCGCGTCATGGCCGGCCCAGGTGAGGGTCTGGCCACCGTCGGTGATCTTGGGTTTGCTGAACACCGCCGCATCGCGCAGCGGGGCCAGCGTCTTGTGGCGCTTGACGATGGAGGCCAGGTCGACGGTGAAGGCTTCGCCGTCTGCATAGACCAAGGCGAGCCGGAGACCGTCCAGGACCTTCACCTTGCGCAGGGTGAAATGCTTGCTCATGGATTGAGTTCCTTCCATCGGACCGCAAGGGCGGCCCAGTTCTGACGGGCCCAGCTGAGCGCCTCCTTCAATGCGGCGGCATTTACTTGGCCGCGGATCACGGTCAGCCCTTTGATCTCTACCAGCGTCTGGCTACCGTCATTGGCCATGAGGTGGAAGTGGGGCGGGTTGTGATCGGCGGCGAACATGGTGGTCTTGCAGGGGCTCAGGAGTGCCAGGGGTGGCATGGTAGGAAGTATGGTGCAATGAATGCACTGATGCAATGATTGCATCGTGCGATGCGGAGCTTCCGTCGTGCCGCGGGGAGGGAAGGCCGGCCTGGTGCTGCGGTGGGGAGTGTAGGGAAGGCGATGCCGCCTGAGAGGAGCAGGACGGGGGCCAGGTCCTCAGGAATGGGGAGTGTTGGACTGGCTTGGGTGAGCCAGGCATGCAGGCGGCAGGGCCAGGCTCCGCCGTGAAAGCATCTGTAGACGGGCCGCTTGAATGAAAGGCGGGTCGGGGTCAGTACACGTCGATAGCCGCAGGCTGATGAGCTTGCTCGCGAAACGCGAGGACAAAGTCCTTTGCCTCTTCCAACGTCGCCGGATAGCGGACTGATTGCTTGCCGCCCGACTCGACGGGCTTGTAGACGGAGTAGAAGCGGAAGCCGTGCTCCACGAGAAACTGCACCTTCTTCCACTGCGCTACATCAGCAGACCTGGGGGCCGAGAACTTCCTGCTGAGCATCTCCATCGGGCGCCTGCACTGAGGGCAAAGCCGCGATCCGGTACTGACCGGCAGCTTGAAGGACTTGCGGCAATGGAAGCAGACAAACGGGAAGCGATACGCCTGCACATGCTTCGGCTTCGGGAAACGAGAGTGGTGCTGGAATTTGCTCATGGCGCGGATGGCTAAGCATGAGGGAGGGGCGCCCATTGCCCAGTTCAAGGCTTGTCGACTCTCGACTCCAGAACGGATTCAACCGTGTACGAGACGCGGTGCTCACGGATGAGCCTTTGCGCAAGCTCCGCTGGAAGGATGTAGTTCTCGCTGGGCAGCTGCTTGTAGTAGGGCGGCGCCGTTGGCCTGAGAAGGATCCAGACATTCCTGCCGCTGGTCGAGCGCAGCCCAAGCACCTCGTGTCCTCCAATGGTCTGCACGGTCGGTTCTGCGAGTGGCTGGTCCCGGTGCTTGAGTTCGACCGCTTGCAGCACTGACCACTCCGCCTTCTCGTCGGGGGTCTCTCTCGACTCGGAGTTCGTGCAGCCGGTTGCGGCGGCCAAGATGGTGGCCATGGTCAGGGCCAGGACCGTACGTTGGGTATGGGTGGGCGTGTGCTTCATGGTGAGGGCCGCAGCTCGTTGTTGATGGCAAACATGGACGCCTCGCTGCTGGCCCTGATCAGCCGGACGGCGTCAGCCAGGGCGCCCGCATCGAAGTCCTTGGGCCGGCGTTTCATCGTGGCGACTTGCTCAATGGACGATAGCAGCGCGTCCCACGGTGCCGCGACCTGCTCCGCGCAAGGCAAGTGCTTCACCTCCGCCCATTCGAGCTGCCCGACGGACACGAGGGCGCGCATCTTCGGCCAATGGCTGCAGTAGTTCCGGGTGGCGGTGAAGGTGTCCCCCCAACCGTCTAGCTCTGCGATCTCCAGCCCGAAGTAGTAGGTGCCGATGGAGGCCCCGAAATGGACAGGGGGCCAGGTGCCGGGCGCAGAAGTCCTCGAAGGCAGGAATGTCCACGCGCCAGCGACCGGTCTCGGGCGGCGGGCCGCCGTAGTAGACGGTGGCGGGTGAGGTGGGGATACCGTCGAAGATGACTTCGCTGCCGGTGGAGGTGCGGATGTGGAAGTTCATTTGAGAGGCCTGGGCGGGTAGATAGAGGACTTTAGATTCAAGACCTGACCTCGATCCCCCATGACCCCGATCCCCCGGGTCACGCCCCCAAGGCCATCATCGGTGCTTGCATGCACAAGATGGCGATGCTGATTTTTGGCGTTCTGCGCTCAGGCCGTCCGTTTGATCCCGCTTTGGCTGTGTCAAAGCTTGAAATTCAAGACGGTATCTGACCCTGGATTCCAGGTCCAGATGAGTTAGGCTCCGAATTCAGGTACTGAAGGAGGCCAAATTGGCGAAGCAGTCACTGTTCGATATATTGACATCGCAGGTTGAAGACACACTTTGGCTTGAAACTGGAACGATCTCCGAGCTGATGCTCGAGCAGGCGGATTGGGCCTTCTTGGTCAAGACACAAGTCGTCATTGAGGCGCTTTTGGTGAAAGCACTTTGCGAAGTGCTTGAGCGGCAAGAGTTAGAGGACGTCTTCGGCGGTCAGAAGGTCAACGCCGGCGCGCTGGTCGACATGGCTCAAGCAATTGAGATCATCACGACTCGGGAAGCCGCGATTTGCAGGATGCTCGCGTCCATCCGAAACAACTTTGCGCACCGAATCAGGTACCTCAACAAGACGCTAGTCGACTGGGGGAATGACATAAGTACTGAGCGACTGGCCGAAGTTATTAACTTGCTGGAGGAGCGGGTTGGGGAGAGGAAGTTTCACCATGACCGACATCGCATAGAACTTAAGGACAAGGCAGGCGAACTTCGCGATCTTTTGGGGCAGCAGGTTTACCAGGTGCTGGTGACACTGGCCTTGGCAGGTTATCAGGGGGGGCGCAGGGCGACGCTCAGTCGAGAAGCTATTGCGGCGTCAGGACAGATGCCGTCGTTGATTCATCGCATTGTCAGGAACGGCCTCCCTCCGCAGAAGCCATCGCCGCCCGGTGGGCAATAAGTAAGTCAGTGATCTTGCGCAGCTGCCTCAAGGTCCGCGAAGCGGAGCGGGGTCAGGCCTTAGATCTGTAGGCCTTTAGATTTATGGCCTGACCCAGGCTCCGAGTCGTGACCCCGGCTCCGATGTGGGCCACGAATCCTAAGGGAGGATCAATTGCTTCAGACAATTCTCGGGGCCATTAAGCCGCATGTGGGGCTGATTGCACTGCTAGTCTCGTTCACTGCGCTATTGATTTCTGCGACAGCAGCCACCATTGCTTGGCTGAACTACAGGCGCAAGAGTTCGCTGAACTTGCGCGGTTTCCATAGCATCAAATTCAGCGCAGAGTGCGATGACCCGTACGTGTCATCCATCGTGATCGAGAACCTTAAGGATCGCGCCGTTTCTATCTATGCGGTGTACCTGCGCGTAAGTCGCGGCTACTACATCTTGATTGAGGACTTTGAGAAGTCTCCGCATATCCTGCGCGCCTATGAGACTTGGACCAAGTCCTATGGTCCAATTGAGCACTACATTGCCCATGGAAGTCGAATTGCAATGCAGTCGCTACTACACCGTGGCATAACAAAGCATCGACTAGTTGTTTCGACCAGCGAAGGAAAGCATGTTGTCAAGGAGCCCCCCAAAGCTTGGAAGCCGACGCACGACTATCTCCGTAATCAATTGACTACGACTGTCTCGCCTCAGCGCGGGATGTACGAAGGGGAAGTGATTGGGGGTAACGTTCAGTACATCGTGACGCTCACTGCCGAAGGGGGAAAAAAACAAACCCTGATGATTCGGCGGTTCGACCACAAAGTACAACCGTTCGAAGAAATCCGTATCACGGAGGCATCGTTAAAAAGCGCCGACGCGCTTCGAACTCTTTTCCAATCCCACGTGTCCACGGGTCGTTTGAGCTGTGAGTCCATCGAGGTGATGGACCTTGATGATCTTCGCGAAAGAAGGTCAGGCCTGCTCAGCAAGGAGATGTTCGAGGCCCGGCCAATAGGCTGGTTCAAGTACTACGTGTTCGGGCCACTGAGGGCGCGGTATCGGCGTTGGCGCCGACGATCAGGCTGACCGTTACGGTTCTTTGATGTACGGCGGTCGGCCGGCAGTTAAAGATGCTCAGGCCAGGAGTCGGGGTCAGGCCATAAATCTGTAGGCCTTTAGATTTACCTGATTAGGCACCTATCTCCGCTGGCATCCGCTGCCTCAATGAAACCTGCCGCCAGGGCTGGGAGCGGATGGCATCGCTCAGTAGCGCGACCAATATCGCCCGCAGGTCAAAGCGCCGGTTG
>NZ_JBPZGY010000050.1:0-1214 GCF_051857535.1 Roseateles sp. DB2
CAGCGGTTTGACGAGCGAGGCAGCCTGCATGGGCTCATCCAGGCGCAGGCGAGGCGCAATCCGCAGGCCCTGGCCCTGGTGGACGAGCAGGAGCAGCTGAGCTATGGGGAGCTGGATGCCTTGACGGATCGCCTGGCGGCCCAGATCGCAGCCCCGCTGCAGGGCGCCCAGCAGGGGCAGCCCCTGGTGCTGGTGTGCCTGCCGCGCGGGGTGGCGCTGGTGGCCGGCGTGATCGCCGTGCTCAAGGCTGGTGCGGCCTACGTGCCTGTGGACCCGGCCTACCCGAGCGAACGGCTGAGCGCCATGCTGAGGGACAGCGGGGCCCGGGTGGTGCTCACGCATGGCGAGCTGGAGGCCTCGGCGCAGGCCCGGCTGGCGATGGCCGTGGCGGCGCAGGAGGAGCCTCCGGTGGTGCTGGACGTGCGCGAGTTGCGCCAGCAGGAGAGCGTGCCGGCCCTGGCGCAGACGACGCAGGCGGGCGCCTCGGCCCTGGCCTATGTGATCTACACCTCGGGCTCCACGGGGACGCCCAAGGGCGTGATGGTGGAGCACCGCCAGGCCCTGAGCCAGCTTGGCGCGGTGGTACAGCGCACGGGGCTGAGCGAGCAGGACCGCATGCTGCAGTTCGCCTCGGTGGCGTTTGATGTGTCCGTGGAAGAGATGTTCGCCACGCTGGGCGTGGGGGCCACGCTGGTGTTGCGTGGCGATGATTGGCTGCAAGGGGCGCAGGCCTTCTGGCAGCGCTGCCAGGTGCATGGGGTCACGGTGGCGGACCTGCCGCTGCAATTCTGGGAGCAGCTCATCCAGCAGGACGAGCCGATCCCGGCGAGCCTGCGGCTGATCATCATCGGGGGCGAAGCGCTGAACCAGCGTGCGCTGGCGCGGTGGTGGCAGCGCGAAGGTCACCGGCCCGTGCTGCTCAATGCCTACGGTCCGACGGAGACCACGGTGAACGCCACCATCCACGAGCCCGGAGCGGGGGAGGAGGAGTGGCGGGCCATTGGGCAGGCCATGGCCAACACGCGGCTGTACGTGCTGGACGCGCACCAACGCCTGGTGCCACCAGGGGTGGTAGGGGAGTTGTACATCGGGGGCGCCGGGGTGGCACGAGGCTACCTCCGCCAGCCAGAGCTGACGCAGGAGCGCTTCCTGGAGGATCCCTTCGTGAAGGCGCAAGGGGGGACGGGGCGGATGTACCGCACCGGAGACCTGGT
>NZ_JBPZGY010000051.1:0-1098 GCF_051857535.1 Roseateles sp. DB2
TGACCCGTCCTGAATTAGGTTGACACTCAGAACGGTTGAACAAGGCCGGCGTCAGCCGGCCATCGACGCCCGATGCACTGCATCGGGCGTCTGCATTTTCAGCGACAGATGAGGCCGCTCGTGGTTGTAGATCTCTACCGACTGGCTCACCATGCGTCGGGCCTCAAGGAGGTCGGCCGGGCGGCTCAGCAAGAACTCGCCCTTGAGAATACCGTTGACGCGTTCAGCCATGGCGTTCTGGTAGCAGTCATAGCCGTCCGTCATCGAGCATCGGACGCCGTGACGCCGATGCAGCTCCTGGTAGTAGTTCGAGCAATATTGAAGGCCGCGATCCGAGTGATGCACGAGCTCCAGCTGCGTCTTGCGGGCCTTGAGCGCCATCTTCATGGCCTGCGCGACCTCTTCGGTCTGCAGGCTCGCGTGCACGTGCCAGCCCACGATCTTGCGTGAATACGCGTCGGTCACCAGGCTCAGGTAGACGAACTTGCCGTCTGTGGGCAGGTACGTGATGTCGGCCACCCAGAGTTGCTCGCTGCCCGTGACCTTGATCTGGTCGGGGCCCGCCTTAACCAGGTTCGGATGACGCCGGAAGTGATGATGACTGTTTGTCGTCTTGTGATACGCCCGAGGCGTTCGCACCAGGAGTCTCGCGTTGCGCAGCACGTCAAACATCGCGTCCCTGCCCAGCGTTGCTCCGCGCTGCTCCAAAGATTCGCGCAGCATGTGGTGCAGCTTCCGCGTCCCCACCTTCGGCTGGCGCATTCGTCGCTCGCTGACCAACTGCACGACCGTCTCGGCTCGCTGCGCGCGCTCCAAGCTCCTTTGGTGGCCTCGGTAGTGCGCCTGCCGGCTGATGCCCATGAATCGGCAAGCCATCGTCACGCTCAACCCTTTGACGAGGTCTTGCGCGATGACTTGCCCGCAGGCTTTTTTACGACACGCACCCCGTAGTCCTTCTTCAGCACATCGACGACGGCTTCGAAGAACTGGGCTTTCTGTTCGGCCTGCTTCAGCTGCACCTGCAGCGCCTTGATTTG
The DNA here is from genome assembly GCF_051857535.1 of Roseateles sp. DB2. Lineage (NCBI taxonomy): Bacteria > Pseudomonadati > Pseudomonadota > Betaproteobacteria > Burkholderiales > Sphaerotilaceae > Roseateles > Roseateles sp. DB2. The sequence goes on from NZ_JBPZGY010000051.1 coordinate 1,038, forward strand.
CTGCTCCGGCGTAAGCGGACTCGGATCTTTATCGATGGGCATAGCCGCCGATGATGCCGCA
>NZ_JBPZGY010000052.1:0-1059 GCF_051857535.1 Roseateles sp. DB2
CCTGATTAGGCACCTATCTCCGCTGGCATCCGCTGCCTCAATGAAACCTGCCGCCAGGGCTGGGAGCGGATGGCATCGCTCAGTAGCGCGACCAATATCGCCCGCAGGTCAAAGCGCCGGTTGAAGCGGTATTGAAACTCCGCGAGGTAGCGTTGCGAATAGTGACTGAGCTTGAAACCCTTGAACGTCGACGCCATCCAGGTCTTCAGGTTTCCCAGCGTCGTGTTCACCGCCATGAAGCGCGGATGTGCCCCGGCCGCCTTGCCAGTGCTGTTCACGATGACGGGCTCATGCGTGAACCCCACCTCCTTGACCGCCGCAAAGGTGGCCAGCCCGTCGCTGACCACATGTGTATCGGGCGCCAGCGCCTTGAGCGCCCATCGTGCAATGGTCGTCTTCTGCCAATTCGGCACCACGTCCAGCCGCGTGTAGATCGCCTTGCCCTGCGGCGAGGCCTGCACGGCCGCCACCACCCGCACCTTGTTCGGGGCGACCCGCCCGACACCGCCGCCCTGGCGCTCGCCGCCGACGAACACATCGTCAATCTGCACCAACGTCCCCAGCTTGCGCCCGCGCTCTTGGCCGAACATCACCTGCATGAGCTTGTGCTTGAGCAACCAGGCGCTGCGGTAGCTGACTCCGAGGTCGCGCATGAGTTGCAGGGCCGACATCCCCGTTTTGCTCTGGGTGAGAAGATGGATAGCCAGAAACCAGGTGGTCAGCGGCAGCTTGCTGGCGTCGAATACGGTGCCTACCGTCAGGCTGGTTTGGCGGCGGCATTCGCAGCACTGCAGGAGCAAGCGGGTGCCGCGCTCGTGACGGCTGTGTTGAGTGCATGAGCACTTGGGGCAGACGAAGCCGCTCGGCCAACGCGTCTCGAACAGGGCTTGCTGGCACTGCGCGCGAGTGCCGAAACGCCGGAAGAACTCTGCCAATGGCAAGCCAGGTTGGAACTGAATGCGATTGGTGGACATGGTCGCCTCCGAGGTGGGGTGCGACCATCTTCATCGCCAGGTAGCTCGCCATGTGAGCCAGCGGAGATAGGTGACTAATCAGGTA
>NZ_JBPZGY010000006.1:0-263523 GCF_051857535.1 Roseateles sp. DB2
CGTCAGGCTAATATCCCGCCAAACCCCCGGTTCCGCAAGGACCGGGGGTTTTGCTTTTGAGGATCCCATCTTAAGGATCCAATATCCGCGGGCAGCCGGCCGCACTTCGTATTTCGTATTTCGTATTTCGGGCGCCGGCCCTCTGTGAAGTTCCGGGTACTGCTGGCTGGCCAGAGGTATCAGCGCGGAATCTGTTCGTGGCTATGCCCTCGGTTCCAGCCGCACCATTTGCTCATCTGCCCGCAGCTGCCCTGCCTTGCACAAGCCCTCAAGCAGCAGGTTGGCCCAGACCTGTGCATCAGGGATCGCCGCCAGCACTCGTAGGCGTTGCTGCACCGGCGTGCTGTCCAACCAGCTTTCAACGGCTTCCCTTGAGCGCTCACGCCACTCCAGCAGGTGATACATCAGCAGCGCCCTGCCTGCATGCAAGGCATGACGCTTGGGTTCCGCGCGGAAATAGTCCAGGCGGCTGCGCGCCTCCCGTAGCGCTGACGCCGTGTCGGTGAACAAGGGGCCGTGCCCAGGCATGACGATCGCCGGTTGGAGCGCCTGGATGAGGTCCAGGGTCTGCTCGAGCTCGTCGAAGGCGGCGCCCATGGCGGGGCGGGGCGCGAGCTCGGGGAAGACGATGCCGAAGCCTCTTTCCCAGAGCGCGTCGGCAGAGATCAGCAGCCCCCTGCGAGCTTCAAACAGGATGATGGAGGCGGGATCGTGCCCCGGGGCGGCGTGGACCTCCCAGCAGTAGGGCCCATGCTCGACATGCGATCCCGGCTGCAAGCGTTCATGGGGAACAAAACGTTCGCAGCGCTGGCCCGTGTCCTCAAAGCTCAGCCGGGATTCGTCCCAGGCTTGAGCCGCCTCGAACTCGGCCGGAGGCATCCAGACCTGGGCCCGATAGCGTGCCTGCAGCGCGCCATTGCCGCCGCAGTGATCCGAATGCAGATGAGTATTCAGGAGTGCGCGAGGTGCGAGTTGGCCCTGCTGCTGCAGATGCAGCTCGATCAGACCGAGCGTGTGTGCGGCATGGCTGACATAGCCGGTGTCCACAACCAGTGGGCCTCGTGAGTCGCCGCCCAGAAGCACCATATTGGCCGAGAGCCAGCCCCGTTCGATGAAGTCGATATGCTGGGGCAGATTCATGAGAGGGTGCCCCGCTGGCCATCAGCTGCGCAGCTCGCGTCTGAGGATTTTTCCAACATTGCTCTTGGGCAGCTCATCCCTGAATTCGATGTACTTGGGGCGCTTGTATGCGGTCATCTGGGCATGGCAATACTGGGCCAGGTCTTCTTCTGCCAGGGCTGGATCGCGCTTCACCACGAAGAGCTTCACCGCCTCGCCGGACTTGGCGTCCGGCACGCCTACCGCCGCACATTCAAGGACGCCTGGGTGAAGGCTCACCACCTGTTCGATCTCGGTCGGATAGACGTTGAAACCCGAGACAAGGATCATGTCCTTCTTGCGATCGACGATACGTACATAGCCTTGCTCGTCCATGACGCCGATATCGCCACTCTTGAAGAAGCCGTCTGGCCAGAAGACTTGGGACGTTTCGTCCGGGCGATTCCAGTAGCCGACCATCACCTGCGGGCCGCGAATGCAGATCTCTCCGCGCTCGCCCAGCGGCATTTCGCGGCCTTCGTCATCACGGATGGCTATCTCGGTGTTGGGAATAGGCAAGCCAATGGAGCCGTTGAACTCGCGCACATCCAGCCGATTCACCGTGGCGACGGGTGAAGTTTCGGAAAGGCCGTAGCCTTCCACCACAGGGCAGCCGGTGATGCGCAGCCATTTCTCTGCGGTGGCCTGCTGCACGGCCATGCCGCCGCCGTTGGAGATCACCAGCTCCGAGAAGTCCAGGCGAGCGAAGGCCGGCTCATTGGCCAGTGCATTGAACAGAGTGTTGACAGCCGGGAACATGTGCACCCGGTACTGCTGCAGTGTGCGGATGAAGCCGGGGATGTCCCTCGGATTGGTGATGAGGAGATTCAGCATGCCCTGGCGCGCCCCCAGCATGTAGCAGGCGGTGAGGGCGAAGATGTGATAGAGCGGCAAGGCACAGACCACGGTCAGCTGCTTGCCGCCCACGCGCTGCAGCATGGGCGAGAACCAGGCCTCGCTCTGCAGGATGTTGGCCAACACCTGCCGGTGCTGCAGTGTGGCGCCCTTGGACACGCCAGTCGTGCCGCCGGTGTACTGAAGAAAGGCCACGTCATCGGCTTTCACAGCCACAGGCTGCAGTGTCCGGGCGCGGCCCTGGGTGATGGCTGCATTGAAACGGCGCACAGAACGGCCTTCGCCCAGTGGCAGCCGGAACTCCTTCACCATCTTTCGCAGGTGCCGCACCGCAAAATTGACCAGCGGGCCGCGCCACCAGCCCAGCAAGTCCCCCAGCGAGGCCAGCACCACATGTCGCACGGGGGAGTCATTGATCACCTCCTCCAGCGTGGCCGCGAAGTTCTCCAGCACGATGATGGCTTCAGCGCCACTGTCCTTGAGTTGGTGAGCCAGTTCGCGCGGCGTGTACAGCGGATTCACGTTCACCACCACGCAGCCGGCCCGCAGGATGCCGGCGATGGCCACCATGTACTGCAGCACATTGGGCATCATGATGGCCACGCGTGCGCCCTTGCCCAGGCCCAGGCCCTGCAGATAGCTCGCGAGCGCGCGTGACATTTCGTCGAGCTGCCGGTAGCTCAGCCGCTGATCCATGCATACGGCGGCATCACGGTCGCCATAGGTTCTGAAGGCTTCCTCCAGCAGTTCGACCAAGGAGCCGTAGGTGTCGACCGCAATCTCTGCCGGCACTTCGCGTGGATAGGACTTCAGCCAGGGCTTGTCCCTGGACGTCGGCTGCTTGCCGGGGAATTCGAGCACGGCACTCATGGCGGGCGACTCTCCTTGCTGTGGCCTCGATGCATGGTGAGTGGCGCGCTGCCCTGCGCCTACGGGAGTTGCCCTAGCCTTCCGTCGCTTGGGAGACAGTCCGTTCCCGGCGGGACGGCTGCTGCAAACAGGGCGGCTGCCAGGTCCTGCTCGCGCTGGCGCACAGTCCCCAGGAAGTCGCTGGCGCCACGCATGGCCTTGAAGGTGTCGAAGCCTTGCTCCAGGAAGCGCTGCAGCTCGGCCAGGCCGGCTGCGGCCGCGGGTCCGCGCATCATGCGCAAGGCCTGGCGGAGCAGGGGCTTTCGGGTGAGGTGGTCCAGTGAGGCGCCCACGGCCAGTGTCAGATCGATCTGCTGCTGCCGACGCTCGGGCTTGCCGACCGTCTGCCAGGCCTGCACATAGCGCAGGGAAGACAGCGGCGAGGCGCCCAACACGTCGGCCATCTCTCCGTCAAGCTGTTCCGAGAGGGCATGCAGCTCTGCCAGATGCAATACCGTCTGCACCACCTGCTCTGGGAAGAGTCGGACCAGGGCCGGCACCACGCGCGCGAACTGGGCGTCGCGGCCGGAGAAGTCCCCGGGTCCGTAGAGCTCTTCCAGAAAGAAGCGTGCCGCCGCGGCGTATCGAGGCGAGGCCAGCAGATCGGCATAGGTTCGCGCAAAGCGTTGTTGCTGGAACTGCTTGACGGCCTGGACGCAGGCGTGCAGGGAGGGCTCGGCCAGGCGACGCTGGCGCTCCTGCTCGACCATCTGCAAGTGTTGGAGGATCCGGGATTCCAAGGGCGGTGACAGATAGGTGGGTCAAGGCCTGGGCGGGATTGTCCGCCTACACTGGCGCCGCTTCGCTAGTGCGGAGACTCGAATGACGTGTAGCCAGGGCCGCTTGACGATGAACAATGCGAAACAACAACAGCTGGTGCTGGCCGTGCGGGTGCTGCTGGGCCTGCTGCTGGGGGCCTGGGGCTGGCGGCACTGGGGATTGCCGGGCGCCCTGCTGATGGGGTGGACGGGCCTGTTTGGCTGGACACTGCTGGTGCTGCCGGTCTTCGTCCTCCTGAGGCGACTGCCCCGGCCCGAGGGGCAGCCACAAGCGACGCTGACGCAGTGCCTGCGCGCGGCAGCGCTGGAATGGTGGGCATATGAGAAGGTCTTCTCCTGGCAGCAGCCCTTTGGCGCGTCGCGCTGTCCTGACGTCTGCGATGGCCGCCACAAGGGGCGTCGGGGCGTGCTGCTGCTGCACGGTTTTCGCTGCAACAGGGGGCTGTGGCATCACTGGGTGAGGCGCCTGAATGCTCAGGGCGTCCCACATGTCGCGCTCAGCCTCGAGCCGCCGTTTGCCAGCATCGATGACTACGCCGAGCAGATCGAGTCCGCCATTCGTCGCTTGGAGCAGGCGACGGGCCTGCCGCCTGTGGTTGTGGCCCACAGCATGGGCGGCCTGGCCTTGCGCGCCTGGAGGCGTGCGGTGCACGCCGCGCCAGAGCGGCTGCATCAGGTGTTCACGCTGGGCACGCCGCATGCGGGCACGGTGATGGCCCAGTTGTCCGGCGCGCCCAATGCAAAACAGATGCGTGCCCGGTCAGCCTGGCTGCAGGCCCTGGCAGAGAGCGAATCCGCGGCGTGGTGGCGGCGTTTCACCTGCGTCTACAGCTGCTGCGACCAGGTGGTCTGCCCTTCGGTGCTGGCCTTGTTGCCCGAAGCGCAGACCTTGGCGGTGCCCGCCAGTGGGCACTTGCAACTGGTGTACGAGCCGATGGTGATGGACGCCGTGATGCGGCACTTGCTGGCGGACTGAAGCGCTGTCGCCAGCCAAAACAAAGGCCCGGCTTTGCCCGGGCCTTTGTTTCTTCTCAAGCCTCATGCCGCCTGCGCGCTTGCACGCGCGCAGGCCTGCTGCTCGGGGAAGACTGTCCACCGGGACAGTCCTCGCTCAAGCCTCCGCCTTCAGTACGCCGCGGCGGATCTGGTCGAGTTCGATGCTCTCGAACAGAGCCTGGAAGTTGCCCTCGCCAAAGCCTTCATTGCCCTTGCGCTGGATGATCTCGAAGAAGATCGGGCCTATCACTTCCTTGGTGAAGATCTGCAGCAGCAACTCGTTGGGCGCGCCCTGATGGGTGGCGCCGTCGATCAGGATGCGCAGGCGTTTGAGCTCGTCGAGGTTCTCGCCATGCGAGGGCAAGCGCTTGTTGACCAGGTCGTAGTAGGTTTCGATGGTGTCCTGGAAAACCACGCCCGTGGACTTCATGCCCTCGACCGTCTTGTAGATCTGGTTGGTGCCCAGGGCCACGTGCTGAATGCCCTCGCCGTGGTAGAGGTCCAGGTACTCGGCGATCTGGCTCTTGTCGTCACTGCTCTCGTTGATGGGGATCCGGATCTTGCCGCAGGGGCTGGTCATGGCCTTGGACTTCAGACCCGTCAGCTTGCCTTCGATGTCGAAGTAGCGGACTTCGCGGAAGTTGAACAGGCGCTCATAGAAGTCGGCCCATTCCTTCATGCGGCCACGGAAGACGTTGTGCGTCAGGTGGTCGATGTAGGTCAGGCCATGACCCTCCTGCGTGGAGGACACGGGCTGGCCGTCTGCGTCCAGCAGGGGCACGAAGTCCACGTCGTAGATGCTGATGTTGCCGATGGCGCCGGGCTGGGCGCCGTCCTTGCCTTGCCAGCGGTCGACCAGATAGATCAGCGAATCACCAATGCCCTTGATGGCCGGGATATTGAGCTCCATCGGGCCCGTCTTGTTGTCAAAGCCCCAAGCGCCCAACTCCAGTGCGCGCTGGTAGGCAAAGGCGGCATCCTTGACGCGGAAGGCAATAGCGCAGATCGAGGGGCCGTGCAGGCGGGCAAACCGCTGGGCGAAGGCGTCGGTCTCAGCATTGATGATGAAGTTCACATCGCCCTGGCGGTACAGGGTGACGTTCTTCTGGCGGTGCTTGGCCACGGCCCTGAAGCCCATGGTTTCAAACAACTGGCCCAGCGCGGCGGGATCGGGGGCTGCGAATTCAATGAACTCGAAACCGTCGGTGCCCATGGGGTTGTCCCAGGGAGTAAAAGCCATACACGTCTCCAGGCGGAAGGTTTTGCGATAGCGCAAAACTGTACGAGGATGAGGCCGCAGGATTCATGCGATCTTGTTGGCGTCATCCCCTGAGTGTGCAGGAAACCTGCAAGAATCTTGATATGGACAAGGAAAGTCAGCTCGACGCCATCGACCGGCGCATTTTGAGGGCGCTGCAGGTCGATGGCCGTGTCACCTACGATGCCTTGGCTTCGCAGGTGAACCTCTCGGCTTCGGCGGTACTGCGCCGGGTGCGGCGTCTTGAGGAGATTGGGGTGATCTCGGCCTACGTGGCTCTGGTGAATCCGGAGTCCGTGGGCCTGGGGCTCACGGCCTACATCAATGTGCGGCTGGAAAAGCACACCGAATCGCACAAGCGCAACCCCATGGACCTGTTCCGGGCGGCCGTGCAGACCTGGCCCGAGGTCGTCGAATGCTCCGCCCTGACGGGTGACATGGACTACCTGCTGCGCGTGCTGGTGGAGGACATGGCGCACTACGCGCGCTTCATCACAGAGACGCTGCTCAAGCATCCCAGCGTGCAGGACTGCAAGACCAGCTTTGTGCTGGACAGGCTCAAGAACACGACGGCCTTGCCCCTCTGAACCGAGTCCGGGGTGGCCATTGGCTCCTGGCCTGGTCCGCCGGGCAGGACCTCGTCAATCGGATTCAGCGACGGCGCAGGGCTACCGCAAGCTCTTGCCAGCCCTGCGCGTGCGCGGTGGCCGCATAGGGCGGCGCGGGCCAGTCCCATAGCGAGGTGGGAAAAAGCGCGCGCATGGCGTTGATGTCGCAGTGATAGGGCGGCCCCTCGACCAGCCCTTGCCCCGCGGATTCCCGGCGCGCCTGCATGAACAGGGCCAGTAGCAGGCCGCCTGGGGGCAGCCAGCGGGCCAACTGGGCGGCGTAGGCCTGCCAATGGTCGGGATGCAGGGCGCACAGGCAGGTTTGTTCATAGACCACCTCAGGGCGGCCGTGCACGGGTGGCTGCCATTGCAGCACGTCGGCCTGCTCGACCTCGGCGCCCAGGCCTGCCGCCTGGAGGCCCTGGCGGGCGCGGGCGACGGCGGCGGGGGCGTAGTCCAGGCCGCGGACGATCAGGCCGTGTCTGGCCAGTGCCTGCAGTTCATGCCCGCTGCCGCAGCCCGGCACCAGCACGCGCTGACCGGCAGGCAGGGCGCCGGCATCGAGCCAGGCTAGCAACTGGGGGTGGGGGGCGCCTCGGTCCCAGGGGGTCTGCCCCTGTTGGAACCGTTGCTGCCAGAAATCAAGTGTGGGACCGGCCATGGCCCGCATCTTAGGCCTTGCCCCCGCGGGCGTGGGGGTCAGCGGGAATCCAGCTCGTGCAGCAGCTTGAGCGTGTGCGTCGGCCCCAGCGTCAGGAGTTCTCCGATCTCGTGGAGGTCGTCCGGCACGGCAGGGTTCTCCCAGCTGTCGGCGGTATGCCGGGCCAGTCGCACGGCCAGGCGCACGCACTGCACCTGCGGGTCGTGGCCCCGCTTGTCGTCGGTGCAGTGGGCCAGCAGTTCGGGCAGGCGCCAGGCTCGCATCAGGCTCTGCTCAAGATCGCCCAGTTCGATGTTCAGCACGTCTTTCTGTGCCGTCACGCTGCGCGTGCCGGACTGGGCGGCCATGCGCCATTGGACCTTCTGGGCGAGGTCCGGGGCATGGCACCACAGCAGCATCTCGGCGAAGTCATGGAGCAGTGCGGCGCTGTGGATGACGGCGGCGTCTGGGTCCATGCGATGGGCGGCGAAGCCCAAGGCGAAACGTGCGGCGCGGTCGGCGCGCCGCATCACCCGCATCAGGCCACCATACGCCGCCGGCAGGCTGGCGAGCCTATCCTCGACGGTGGGTTGGGCACCGAAATACTTGAAGAAGGGCGTGATGCCCATCAGCACCAGGGCCGCGGTCACCGTCTCGGCATCTGCCAGCAGGCGGCTGGACCGATGGGCCGAGGCGAAGCGCAGCACCTTGAGCGTCATCAGCGGATCGGTGGCCAGGCCTTCGCCGATGCTGTTGGCATCGACAGCATCTTCGTTAGCACGCCAGAGCTCGAGCTGTTCGGCTGTCGATGCCAAGACAGGGATCTCCGCCTCCCGGAAGTACGCAGTCCAGCGGTTCAAGTCCAGAAAGGGCTTGGTCAGCGGAGTGAACGGCAGGGCGGGCGGGGTGCTCATCGCAGGCGATAGCGTAGGCGCTTTCGTCAAGTATCGGCAATGCCGAGCCCAACTTGAACGCCATGCCCCCGATGGCCAGCAACAAAGTGAGGAAAAATCGTCTCATCGGATCCTCCCTTCGCCTGGCCAGCCGCCCAGGCGCTCGCCGTCGAAACGGACGCTGCCGATGGGGTCTCCGGCGCGGCGGCGCGGGAGGGCCTCGGTGGTGGATGCCGTGGCCGCTTCGTCGCGGCTGAGCTCTGTGGGCGGTGCGCTGAGCCAGCGCGCCAGGCGCCGGGCTCCTGCAGTCAGCGAGTCGCTGACGCGGCTAACGAGGCCGTAGCCTGTCGTCTTGATGATCTTTTGCATGGTGATGCTCCCTCGGGCCTCGCGCCGGAAGGCGGCGAGGCTTGCGATTCACGGACTGCGCTCGTCTGGGCGCAGGCGGCGGATTTCCAGGGCCAGGTCTTGCTTGGCACGCTGGCGTTCGGCGGCGCGTTGGGCCTGATGACGGCCGGCCTGCCGAAGCAGGGCCGGCGCCACCATGGGATTGCGCGGTTTTCGGCCCTGCAGCGACAGCTGCGGGCGAGGGGCGGTGAACTGAGACATGGCACTCTCCTTGACGCCGCTCGGGTTCATCGAGCAGGCGCAGGCTATGGAAGGTTGAACGGACGCTTGCCAGGCAGGGCTGCGCCGATGGACGAGTCCACCAACGGGCCGCCTCGGCACGAGGCCGGGATCAAGTCAGGGCACGGCGGCGAGGACGCTTGCGCAGACAGTGGTTCGAAGCCACGCAGGACGGCAGGCCGCAGGACGCGAGCAGGCGCTGGCACATCAGGACGCAGAGGGCGTCCCTGGGCCTTGTCTGAGCTGGCGCCGGCCCGGGTTCGGCGGTGGCGCACGGCTCGCAAGACCCTGATGACCAGGGGCTAAGGGGTGGCAGGTGCTCACCGGGAGGCGTCATCCAGTCACTGCAGGGGCGGGGTGGCGCGCGAGATGGTGAGGAGTTCATCGCGGTGAACCCGGCCGCGACTTGCGCAAATGATAAACGATTGATTATCTTGCGCAAGTGCTTTTTATCTCTGATGCAAAGCAATCCAGGATGACGTGCGAAACACGGATTGCAGGTGCGCTTCGCGCGCGGCGCGCCAGATGTGCCTGGGCATGGGGCTTGTGAGGCGGCGAGCCCAGCACGGCAGGGCGCGGCTGGGCAGAGGTTGGCGTACGCCGGGCGCCCTTGTGGCGCTGTCCCTGATTAACGCTTCTTGGGCTTGAGGGGGGCAATGCCCTGCTGCAGCCGGCGCCATTCGTCCAGATCGCTGGCGTGAGAAGGCGATGCGGAGGATGCGGCAGGCGGCCTGCCTACGCTGCCGCGCTGCGCCTGCGAGGCAGCCTGCTGCGCCGCGGGCGCAGGACTCTCCGGCGTCAGCACTTCACCCAGCAGGTCCAGCAGGCGCGTGCGTGCGCGCTGCGGATGTCGGCGGTAGTAAGTCAGGACCAGGCCGATGATGAAGCGCTCGTCGTCATCTCTGGGCAGCGCAGGCTCGGTGTCTCCTGCAGGAGCCGGTGTCTGGCCATGTTCCAGGTCCATCCAGCCCGTCGGCTTGTGGCACAGCTGTTCGAACTGCCGCGCCAGGCGTTCGCCAATCTGGCGGGAGCGGCTCTTGATCTGGCTCCAATAGCTGGGCTGGATCTGCAAGCGCTCCGCGAAACGCCGCTCCAGGCCGCGCAAGGCGGCGGCATCGGGGTGCTTGATGGTGGAAGCGACGAATTCTTCAAACAGGAGCATCGCGTTGTCCAGTCGGACCTGAGCGACGTCCCGGGCAGCGGAACACATGCCGCAATGATAAAGCCTTGTTCACTCGCGTCCTGACTCATCCGCTTCAGTCGTCCTCGTCGCGGGGCTTGTGGGCGGCCATGAGCTGCGACTGGGTGCTGGGTGGCACGAGCTCGTAGTGGGACAGACTGAGCGTGTAGCGGCCCTGGCCGCTGGTCAGGGCATTGAGCCGTGTCTGGTAGCTGCTGAGCTCGGCCAGCGGGGCCAGGCCCTGGATGCTGATGCTGCCCGGCACCGGGTTGTCCGTGCCCAGCACCTGTCCACGCCGCGAGGCCAGATCGCCGGTGATGTCGCCCATGGCGGCCGCGGGGGCCAGAATCTCCACTTGCACGATGGGCTCCAGCACCTGGGGGCGGGCCTCCTTCACTGCGGCCATCAGGGCCTTGCGCCCTGCTGTCACGAAGGCGATTTCCTTGGAGTCCACCGAGTGGTGCTTGCCGTCGAACACCACGACCCGCAGGTCCACCAGCGGGAAGCCGGCGATCACGCCTTGGGCCAGGGCCTGGCGCACGCCCTTCTCGACGGCGGGCATGAAGACGCCAGGAATGGTGCCGCCCTTGACCTCGTCGCGGAACTCGAAGCCGGCGCCGCGCTCCAGGGGCTCGATGCGCAGCCAGACCTCGCCGAACTGGCCGGCGCCGCCGCTCTGCTTCTTGTGTCTATGGTGGCCTTCAGAAGGCGCGGAGATGGTCTCGCGGTAGGCCACCCGAGGCGGCTGCGTCAGCACCTCGCCCTTGTAGGTCTCGCGCAGGCGCTCCAGCAGCACACGCAGGTGCAGCTCGCCGAGGCCGTAGACCAGGGTCTCGTTGGTCTGGGCCGCGTGCTCGAGGCGCAGGCAGGGGTCCTCGTCGACCAGGCGCCGCAGCTGATCCCACAGGCGCTGCTCGTCCCCGTGGCGGGCCGGGCTGATGGCCAGACCATGCACGGGTTCCGGGAACTGCAGCGGGGCCAGGTGCAGGTGCTCGTCTTCCGGCGCGTCATGCAGGACGGCGTCATAGTGCAGGTCCTCGAGCTTGGCCAGGGCGCAGATGTCGCCCGGCAGCGCCTGCTCGACTTCCACATGCTCCTTGCCTCTCAGCATGAAGAGATGGCTGACCCTCACCGGCTTGCGCGCATGGCCCACATAGAGCTGAGCATTGCGCTTGAGTGTGCCCTGATGGACGCGCAGCAGGGCCAGCTTGCCGAGGTAGGGGTCGGCCTGAATCTTGAAGACATGGGCCAGCACGTGGCGGTCCGCATCGGGCAGGGGCTTCAGCGGTCTGGCCTCGGCGCCTTCGCCTTCCAGGAACTGCGGCGGATTGGCCTCGCCCGGATGCGGCAGCAGGCGGACGATGGCATCCAGCAGCTCGGGTACGCCTACGCCGGACTTCGCGGCGGTGAAGCACACGGGGACGAGATGCCCCTCTCGAAGGGCCTGCTCGAGCGGCGCATGCAGCTCGCTGGCCGGTACGTCGCCCTCGTTGAGGTAGCGTTCGACGAAGTCGCTGTCGACCTCCACCACCTGCTCCACCAGGGCGCGGTGCGCATCGGCCACGGAGCCGAAGTCGCTGTCGCCCTCGCGCTGGAAAAAACAGTCCGAAACGCGTGTGCCTCCGCCGGCCGGCAGGTTCAGCGGCAGGCATTCCTTGCCCAGTCGCTCCTGCAGCAGGGCCAGCAGACCTGGCAGGTCCACGTCGGGCGTGTCGATCTTGTTGATGACGATGAGCCGCGTGCGCTCGCGCTGGGCCGCGACCTCCATCAGCCGCGTGGCCATCAGCTCCAGGCCAGACTGGGCATTGATCACCAGCACCGCGCTTTCCACCGCCTCCAGGGCTGGCAGGGCCTGGCCGATGAAGTCCGGCGCGCCTGGTGTATCCAGCACGTGCAGGCGCAGGCCCTGCCAGTCCAGGTGCACGGCGCTGGTCTGCAGCGAGTGCTGCATGCGGCGCTCCAGGGCTTCGTGGTCGCTGACGGTGTTGCCCTTCTCGACAGCGCCGGCCAGCTTGATGGCGCCTGCCTGTAGCAGCAGGGCCTCGCACAAGGTGGTCTTGCCGCCGCCTGCGGGGCCGACCAGGGCCAGGGTGCGCAGGCTCTGCAGGCGGGAATCCTGCGCGCTGCCGGACAAGCCGGAGGCAGCGCCTCCGGCAGGAGAAGGGCTGGAGGCCATGGCGTGCTCCTTGAGGTCGGGACCGATGCACAAATGCCGTGGCCCGAGCCTAGGGCAAGGCATGGCCCCGCACAAGAGGCCCAGCGCAAGAGGGGCTGCGCAAGAGGGCCTACGCCAAGGAGCGCTCGCGGGGCAGTCCAGCCTCAGGCGTAGCGCCAGTCGCCGTCTTCCATCCGCTCCTGGGTGGCGGCGGTGAAGGCGTAGTCCAGGGCTGGGCGCCGGCCACTGACGATGTCTGCGATGGCAGCGGCCGAGCCGCAGGCATGCGTCCAGCCCAGGGTGCCGTGCCCGGTGTTCAGGTAGACGTTGGGCACGTGGCTGGCGCCGATGTAGGGCAGGTTGGAGGGCGTTGCCGGGCGCAGGCCGGTCCAGAACTGGGCACCGCGGCCGTCGGTCATCGCGGGAAAGAGTTCGCGCGTGCGGCGCACGATGGCCTCGCAGCGGGTCAGGTTCAGCTCGGTGCTGTAGCCGTTGAGTTCGGCCGTGCCGGCGATGCGCAGGCGGTCGCCCAGGCGCGAGAAAACAAGCTTGTATTCGTCGTCCGTCAGCGAGACCTGGTAGCTGTGCTCGGGCGAGATCACCGGCAGCGTCACCGAATAGCCCTTGGCTGGATAGATGTTCAGATGGATGCCCAGCTCGCGCGCCAGGCCGCGGCTGAAACTGCCCATGCACAGCACGAAGCGGTCGGCGGCGAGGCGCTGCACCACGCCGTTGGCATCGGCACAGATCACGCGGCTGATGCCCGACTCACGGCTGCCCTCCATGCCCAGGATGCGAGTGTCGTAGACAAAGCGCACGCCGGCCTGAGCGCAGCGCGCCGCCAGAGCCTGGGTGAAGCGATGGGCGTCACCGGATTCATCGCTGGGCGTCATCGAACCGCCGACGATCTGTTGGCGGCACTGCGCCAATGCGGGCTCGATGGCCACGCATTCGTCAGGCGTCTTCATGTCCAGTTCGCAGCCCTGCTCCCGCATGATGCGGGCCGGCTCCTGCGCGGCCTCATACTCGGCTTCGCTGGTGTAGAAGTGCAGGATGCCCTGGGTGCGCTGGTCGTACTCGAGGCCCAACTGGGCGCGTAGCTCCTGCAGCTGGTCGCGGCTGTAGAGACCCAGTTTGACGATGTTGCGGATGTTGTGTGCCGTGCGGCCAGGCGTGCATTCACGCAGGAACTGCAGGCCCCATCGCCACTGCGCCCAGTCGGCCCGCAGGCGGAAGAGCAGCGGGGCGTCTTCTTTCATGAGCCACTTGAGCACCTTGAGCGGTGCGCCCGGATTGGCCCAGGGCTCGGCATGGGAGACGGAGATCTGCCCGCCATTGGCGTAGCTGGTTTCCAGGCCCGCGGCGGGCTGGCGGTCGATGACGGTGACTTCGTGGCCGGCCCGGCGGAGGTACCAGGCGGTGCTGATGCCGGTGACGCCGGCGCCCAGGACGATGACATGCATGCGGAACTCTCGATGATCTGAGGGTTGAACGCGCAGGCGTGCGTGACTCGGGCGGGGAGATGCCAAAGAGAGCGTGCGCCTGTGCGCGCCGCTCCCGCTGTCCTCGGTACCTGAGAGATTCAGCCGCATCCGTCTCGGGACACGGCCTTGCTCCTTCGGCGGAGACCAGGCATGGGGCCCGGCCTCACTCTCCAGCATTCGGCTTGATGGCGGATCCAGTACGGGGCCTGAGCGAGTATGGGAGCTTGCGCCTTCGGCGGCAGGCCGGCATGCGCTGGGCATGGGGACTGCACTCTCCTGAATCCGGGGCGGAGTTTACGTGTCCCGGGCCTGGGGCCGCAAGCGGGCCGCGCCTGCTCTCCTCGGGGCATGCCTTTGTGCACGGCGGGCAAGCCCGGTGGCGCGAGCGCCGGGCGGCCCCCAAGATGTAAGCCAAGGAGGCTCTCATGGGACTTGTTGGACGAGGTAAAACCTGGGCCTGCGCGGCCCTGATGCTGGCGCTCGCGGGCCGCGCAGCCGCCGAATGCCCGCCGCGCTGGGACGGCCAGCCCCAGCAAGTGGCGCAGCTGCGTGCCTGGACGCAGGACGCAGCGATCCCCCCGGCTCAATTCCAGCAGGTGGCCGTCGCACTGGCTGACTGCCTGGCCTCGCCCGATCCCGCTCTGCGGGACGAGCTGGGCTTTGAGCTGCTGTCCGCCTGGATGCGCGCCGGCCGCCTGGCCCCGGAGGCCTTGCGCCTGCTGCGCGATCGCTGGCTGGCAGTCCTGCAGGCACCGCCCGACGCGCAAGGCTTCCATGCTCCCTTTGCTGTGCTGGCCTTGTCGGAGGTGGCCCGGGTTGACCGCATCCAGCCCTTCCTGCGGCCGTCCGAGCGTGAGGCGCTGTTGGCCGCGGGGGCAGGTTGGCTGCAGCAATGGCGGGACTACCGCGCGCACGATGATCGCGAAGGGTGGCGCCATGGCGTGGCCCATGGTGCCGACCTGCTGATGCAGATGGCCCTGAACCCAGCCCTGGACCCGGAAGGCGCGGCCCTTGCGCTGGCGTCACTAGGCTCGCAGGTGCTGGCGCATGGGCAGCTTGCCTATCGGCATGGCGAGGGCGAGCGCCTGGCGCGGGCCGCACGCTTTGCCCTGTTGCGAAGTGCCTGGACTGCCGAGCAGGTGCAGGCCTGGCTGCAGACGGTGCTGCAGCCGACACGAGGCACTGTCTGGGATGAGCGCCGCCTGCGGCAGGTGCACAACGCGCGTCAGTTCCTGTGGCCGCTGTACGTGGCCCTGCAGGAGCAGGGCGATGCGGGCCTGAGAGAGCGCGTCCTGCCTGCGGTGCGTCAGGCCTTGGCGGGGCTGGACTGATCGTCGGTGCGGGCATCGGCCTCCCGCCACAGCTTCTTACAACGCGGACGCGGGCATGCTTCTAGACTGCCTGCATCCAAGACAGGAGGTGGCGCATGGCGGCTTGGCACCGAAGCTGGGGAGCCCTGATGGCGAGCACGCTGGCGGCATGCGGTGGCGGCGATTCGGGTGCCACCCCGACCCCCACTCCCGCGCCAGTCCCGGCGCCCACCCCCGCGCCCCAGTTGGCCGCGCTTCGCACCGATCTGGGCAGCCCCTGGTCCCTGGCGGTGCTGCCTGACGGGCGGCTGCTGATCACACAGCGCGGCGGTGGCCTGCTACGGCTCAGTGCCGATGCTCGCCAGAAGGAGTCCATCAGCGGCACACCGGCCGTCAACGCCTCGGGCCAGGGCGGTCTGCTGGACGTGGTGCTGGACCCTGACTTCAGCCAGAACGGCTTCGTCTACCTGAGCTTCAGCGAGCCGGGAACCGGCAGTGAGGCCGGGCGCAGCGGGACGGCCGTCTTCAAGGCGCGGCTGCAGGGCACGGCACTGGTGGAGGGGCAGGTGATCTTCCGTCAGGCGCCCAAGGTCAGCGGCTCGGGTCACTATGGCTCGCGCCTGGTCTTTGCCAGGGACAAGACCTTGTTCGTGACGCTGGGTGAGCGTCAGCAGGGCAGTCCGGCGCAGGACCTGGGCAAGACCCTGGGCAAGGTGGTGCGCATCCAGCGCGACGGCAGCCTCCCGGCGGACAACCCGAGCTTCGGGGCCGGTGCGGCGGCGGGGCTCTACTCGCTGGGACATCGCAATCCGCAGGGGGCGGCCCTGCATCCCCAGACCGGGGAGCTGTGGATCAGCGAGCACGGCCCCCAGGGCGGTGACGAGATCAACCGCATCCGACCCGGCGGCAACTACGGCTGGCCCATGCGCAGCTATGGCTGCAATTACGGCGATCCCGTTGGGGACGCCTGCCGCATCGGCGGAGGCACCCATGCGCCGGCCTATATCGAACCGTTGACCTACTGGGTGCCGACCTCGACGGCGCCGGCAGGGCTGCTGTTCTATACCGGCGCCATGTTTCCGGAGTGGCAGGGGCAGCTGTTCTCCGGCAGCCTCGCGGGACAGGCTCTGTGGCGCCTCAGGTTGGCCGGCAACACCGTGCTGGACCGCGTCGCTCTGTACGGCCAACTGGGCGAGCGCTTCCGCGATGTGCGCCAGGCGCCGGACGGCGCACTGCTGCTGCTCACCGACAGCGGCAAGCTGCTGCGCGTGTACCGCTGAGCCTGGCCTGGCTCACAGAGTCAGGCCCAGGCACACGGCGTCCTGCCGGCCTGCATAGCCGCCATAGCCGGGAATCTCGGCAAAACCCTGTCGCTGGTAGAAGGCGAGGGCGCGGGTGTTGATGCGACGGGTCTCCAGCCAGACGCGCAGATAGCCCTGGCGGCGGGCCTCTTTCAGCAGGGCCGCCAAGAGGGCTGAGCCCACGCCTTGGTGACCCGGGCGGGCATACATGCGCTTGATTTCGGCCGTCCCGGGCGGTCCTTCCGGCAGGGGGCGCAGCGCGGCACATCCCTGGGCGCGCCCCAGGGCGTCCCTTGCCACCACGAAGGCGCAGCCCGGGTCCTGGCTCCGCGAGGGATCGTAGCGGGCAGCGCCGCTGTCGCCACTGATGGCGGCCAGCACCTCGTTCAGCTCCCGCATCAGGGTGCCGGCCTCGGCGCTGCAGGCATCCAGCGGCGCCACATGCCAGCGCGGCAGGCCTGGCGCCCTGAGCTCCGGGACGAGCAGCTTCACAGGGTCTTGTAGAGCAGGGCTGCCGAATGCAGACGGCCTTCGGCGCAGACGCTGTGCTCCGGGATGGTGCCCGCACGCTGCCAGCCCAGGTGGGTGTAGACGGCCTCCGCCTGGGAGTCTGCCGGCGCTTCCAGCACCAGCAGACGGCGGCCTTGACGCACTGCCGTGCACTCCAGCGTGGCCATCAACTGGCTGGCAATGCCCCGACCGCGCTCCTGGCTGTGCACCATGAGACGCTGGACCTCCCCGCGATGGTGCGCATTGGACGGTTGGGGCAGGGTCAGTTGCACTGCGCCCTGCAGCGGGCCGTGGCCGTCGCCTTCGCAGGCGATCCAGAGGTGGTGGTGGCTGCCCAGGCGCGCGTAGACGCTGTGCCAGTAGTCCATGGCCTGATAGCGGGACAGCGGTGCCAGGAATCCCAGCGACGCGCCGTGGTGCACGCTATCGATGAGCAAGTCGGCCAGCGCCGGCAGCCATTGCAGGTCCCGGGAGCCCAGCGCCCGCACCTGCACCGTGCCGCGTCGGCGGCCCTGCCCGACGACACGCAGACGCCCTGCTCCGGCGGTCTGCGGCGGGATCGAGGGGGCATGAAGAGGCGTTGCCGGCTGGGTCAGGGTGTAGGCAAAGGGGGCGTCAAAGGCTTGCATGGTGCTGCGCTCCTGAGTTCGGGTCAGCCCGTCGGGTGAACGGGTTTGCCTCAATTCAAGCAAGCAGCGTGCCAGCGCTTGACTGCAGTCCGATGACGGGATCAGCCCGCCTGATCGGCAGGGGTCCAGCCGGGTTCGTCGCACAGTCGGCCGCGACCGCTGCGCTTGGCCTCGTAGAGGGCTGCATCCGCGCGACGCATCATGTCCTCGACACTGCGATCCCCCGGGCGCAGCAGAGCCCAGCCTGCGCTGAAGTCCAGGGGGAAGCCCAGCTCCTTCTGTGCGCGGGCCAGCAGCACGGCTCGCAGGCGCGCGTCCATGGCGCGCGGTCCGAGTTCGTCGCTACGGGCCAGCAGCACGCAGAACTCCTCGCCACCCACGCGGCCGGCCAGATCGCCCACGCGCAGCACCTGCTGCACGCAGCTGGCAAAGAGGGCCAGCGCCCGGTCCCCGCCTTCATGGCCGTGGTCGTCGTTGACCTTCTTGAACAGGTCCAGGTCCAGCATGACCAGGCACAGCGGTTCTCCATGGCGTCGGGCCAGGGAGATCAGCTCATCGGAGCGGCTGCCGAAGGCGCGGCGATTGGCCAGGCCGGTCAGGGCGTCCGTCTGGGCCTGGCGCTGCAGGTGGAGCTCTGTCTCGCCGCGCCAGGCGACCAGGATGGCCAGCACGCTGACCAGCAGCATGACGTGCGCACCGAGGATGATGGCCTGCGTGAGCCCCGCCTCCCAGCCGGCATCGCGTTCGAGGAAATGCAGGCCGGCGCGCAGCAGGGTGACTGCGGCCATGGCTCCGAAGCCCAGCCCGAGCAAGGTGCGCCATGCCCGATCCTTGTGCTCGACCGGCGTGGCATGCCTGCTTTCCATGCCCTTTTGTTCGGCCTCGCGAGGCCAGGAGCAGGCCAGGGCCAGGGCCAGCATCTGCAGGGCCAGGCCGAGGCCGGACCAGGCGACTGCGAAGTGGTCGGCGCCGCTGCCGTCTTGCAGGGAGGCCAGGGCCAGCACCAGGGGCGCACCCATCATGGCCCGGCGCCCGGGACGCCGGCCCAGCCAGTCGCGCAGGGCCAGCCACAGGGCGCTGAGACTGGCGCTGAGCGCCAGCATGGCGACGAAACCGCCCAGACCGTCGCTGACCGGCGCTCCGGAAGCCTGGCGCAGCCACAGCGCCATCCAGCCTATGCACTGCAGTGCGATATAGCCTTGCGCGAAGCGGGCCGCGCGGCTGACGGGCGCGCCCATCAGCAGAGGCAGCATCACCATGAGGCTCAGCAGCTCCAGCAGGAGCAGGCTCAGCAGCGTGGGGGTGTCCAGGAGCATGGCGTCGTGTCTTGCCTGGGGGCGTTGCGTCCCCCATTGTGGGGCTGCCCGTGCGCAAATGTCACGCCGTGGTGCGCGCCGCCGTGTCGCAAATCATTGGAAGGCCACTTCGGCAAAGCTGCGCAGCTTGCGGCTGTGCAGCTTGCCGGCCGGGCTGGCGCGCAGCAGCTCGATGGCTCGCAGGCCGATGCGCAGGTGCTGGTCCACCCGCTCGCGGTAGAACTGGTTGGCCATGCCGGGCAGCTTGATCTCGCCGTGCAGGGGCTTGTCCGAGACGCACAGCAAGGTGCCGTAGGGCACACGGAAGCGGAAGCCGTTGGCGGCGATGGTGGCGCTTTCCATGTCCAGCGCAATGGCCCGGCTCTGGCTGAAGCGTCGCTCCGGTCCGCCCTGGTGCGCGCTGGGTAGCAGCTCCCAGTTGCGGTTGTCGGTCGAGGCCACCGTTCCGGTGCGCAGGATGCGCTTGAGCTCGAAGCCCGAGAGCTGTGTGACCTCGGCCACGGCTTTCTCCAGCGCCACCTGCACTTCGGCCAGGGGCGGGATGGGGACCCACAGCGGCAGCTCCTCGTCCAGAACGTGGTCCTCGCGCACATAGCCGTGGGCCAGGACGTAGTCGCCCAGCTGCTGGCTGTTGCGCAGGCCGGCGCAGTGGCCCAGCATCAGCCAGCAATGCGGGCGCAGCACGGCGATGTGGTCGCTCATGGTCTTGGCATTGGCGGGCCCGACGCCGATGTTGACCATGGTGATGCCGCTGGCATCGCGCCGCAGCAGGTGGTAGGCCGGCATCTGTGGCAGGCGCGGCGGCGTCAGGCCGGGCGCCATGCCGGCGAAGTCCGCCTCACAGCCGGCGCGGGCTGTCCATACATTGCCGGGCTCGACGAAGCCGATGCAGTCGTCCAGCTCGTGCGGCGCGGCCGGATCGGGGGGCGACTGCATCAGCTCGCGGCCCAGGCGGATGAACTCATCGATGTAGAACTGGTAATTCGTGAAGAGCACGAAGTTCTGGAAGTGCTCGGGCGAGCAGCCGGTGTAGTGGCGCAGGCGGTGCAGGGAGTAGTCCACGCGCGGCGCGGTGAACAGGGCGAGCGGTTCGGGCTCGCCCGGTGCTGGCTCATGCGTGCCGTTGGCGATGCCGTCATCCATGGCCGCCAGATCGGGCAGGTCGAAGCACTCGCGCAGCAGCAGCCGGCGGTCCGGCGGCAGATCGCCCTCCAGGTGCTCGTGCTCGCTGAGCGCGAAGTGCAGGGGGATGGGCGCGGTGCTGCTGCCGATCTCCAGTTCGGCGCCGTGGTTCTTCAGCAGCAGCTCGAACTGCTCGCGGTAGTAGCGGCTGAAAAGCTCGGGCCGGGTGAGTGTGGTCTCGTAGAGGCCGGGGCCGGCCACGAAGCCGTAGGCCAGCCGCGAGTCCCCACGGGTGAGCCGCTCGCTGCGCAGTCGCACGAAGGGATAGCAGGCGCGCACGCGCCCCACATCCTCGCCACGGAGGAAGCGTTGCAGGGCATCGCGCAGGTGGCTCACGCCTTGCGCATAGATCAGCTGTGCCTGCTGCCAGGCCGCCTCGGCCTGCTGGAAGCGCTGGGGGGCGACAAAGGGGGCGGTGTTGGCAATCTTCATGAGGGCTCCTGAAGGCATTGTGGCCCGGAAGCCATGGCCTTGCGACGAGGTGGCAGCGCTGCTTTTCGCCGTGATGCCTGCGATTGATCTGATGGTTGCGTCGTGTTTCCAAGGGTTGCTCTGCTCTGTTTGATGTCGTTTTGTTTCAATGCCATACCAGAAGGTCGCGGCCATGACCGCGCCAGCAACTGAGCGAGACACCATGAATGCGATCGAGCGGTCACGCGGCCGTGGCTGGCTGCGGGCCGGCCTGCTGCCACTCACCCTGGCCCTGGTGGGCGGCAGCACGGACAGCCCCACCACACTCGCGGTGCACTACAAGCGGCTCGATGGCGTCACCAGTGGCGCTCGTCCGCGTGAACCACAAGCGCTATGACGCCAACTACGCGGCCTGGGGCCTGCACCTGTGGGACGGCAGCGGCCTTGACGTGTCGCGCCTGGCTGGCCTGAACCTGGGCAACTGGGGCGCGCCCGTGCCCCTGGCCCAGATGCCGGGCTACAGCGCCGGCAGGAGCGAGGGCGTGTTCGAACTCCCCGTGCTCAATCCGCAGGGCGATGCCTCGCGCAAGTCGGTGGAGTTCATCATCCACGGCCTGCCGCCGCGAGAGGGCGACGAGGACGGCCGCGACCGGAACATCCGCGTGGCCGATGCCGCCCTGAGCGTCGGCCAGCAGGAGGCGCTGATCGTGGGTCAGCTGGACGGCCGCGGCCTGGCGGGCGCAGGCTTCCAGGAGCTGGTCTACATCTTCAATACCGACAAGCAGGCGCGCAGCCTCAGCATCCCGGCGCTGCAGGGCAAGGGCTACCGCCTGCACCCGGTGCACCTGGCCGGCGGGGCGGCGGGGCGGCGGACGCGCGCATCGCGGCCGAGGCCCGCTACGAGGGCAGCACCGGTCAGTTCAGCGTGCCGGCGCGCTCGGCGGTGGTCTGGGTGCTGGGCCCCTGAGCAGGGGCGACTGCGCCATGAAGAAGGCCAGCCCGCGGGCTGGCCTTTGTGCTGCCGGGCCCGCTCGCTCAGGGGCGCGAGGGGAAGATGCCTTCGGTGGCGATGAAACAGTTCATCGTGACGAAGGGCTGCATGTTGTTGAAAGGCTGGCCGCCGCCGGCCACGCTGCTTTGCGTGGGGGCCATGGTGTTGCCCGGGGTGGCATTGGCGTACAGCGTGGTGCGGGCCTTGGTGGCAGGGGCCTTGCCGGTGGGGGAGATGCTGTTGGCGTCATCGCTGCTGGCGGCAGGGGCCACGGTGTGGCTGTGCGGGGGCATCTGCGCGGCGCTGAGGGTCTGGTTCTCGGTGCCGCCCTGCTCGCCCAGGTTGCGGTAGGTCAGGCCCGGGCCCATGCCGGTGTGGATCATCACGCGGCCGCGCATGTCGGGCAGGCCGAAGGTAACGCGGCCATCGCCACCGTAGGTCGTGCCCAGCAGGGAGAACAGCGCCGTGTTGGTGGCGATGGGCAGCAGCTGGCCATTCATCGCTGCCCAGCCGCGCGGCGCGAAGTTGAAGCCGGCGCACATGACCTGGCCGATGAAGGGCTCGGCCTGGGCCTGGGCTTGCTGGGCCAGGCCCAGGGTGGCGACGAGGCCCAGCAGGGCGCTGCGGATGCGGAGGGTGTTCATGTGTCTTGCTCCTTGGATTTGGTGTGAAAGCCTGGAAAGGCTTGAATGGGGTCAGGTCTTGCCGGGACGCTGGCTTTAGCGCCGGGCGGCCTTGCGGCGGCTGGCAACGCCCGCGGCGCAAGCGGCCAGCAGGGCCAGGGACAGGGCCTGGGGTTCGGGCACGTCGCTGGCCTTGCCGGCGGGCGTGAAGCGCAGGTCGTCCACGTCGAAGACGAAGAAGAAGTCGCCCTTGCTCTTCAGCGTGATGCTGTTGAAGGCGTCGCCCGCGTCGCCGGCCACGAAGCCCATGAAGTAGGCGTAGCTGCCAAAGCCGTCCGTCATCGCGCCGCTTTGCGGACCGTTGCTGAGCACTGTGCTGCCGATCGACAGGGTCAGGTCGCCCTCGATCACGTCACCGCCCGCCACCACGTAGAGGCCGAAGGCGCGCAGGGCGCTGCTGAAGGTGAAGGTCATGGTGTCGCCGGAGCTGAACTGGTCCAGGTTGCCGGCATCGTCCACACCCAGGAAATGCGTGCCCGAGGGGTTCCACAGGCCGGCCTGGTTGCGCACGCTGGGCGCCAGTCCCACGGCGGTGCTGCCGCTGACGCTGAAGCCGCCAGGCGGCGCGGCTTCAAAATCGACCAGGGTCTGGCTGCCCAGACCCGCGCTGGCGGCGTTGAAGCTGACCAGGCTGGTGCTGCCGACCAGCGCTGCGTTTGCGGCACCGGCCAGGCCCAGCAGCAACGCGGGCAGGATGGCCCAGCTGCGCAATGCCTTGTGTTTCATGGGATCACTCCTTGCTTGAGCAGGCCTCGCACGTCACGGGACTGCATCAGCCGGGCTTGTACGCCTGTCGAGCGGAACTGGGCGATCGGTCCCCCAAGTTCTAGGGGCACTGGGTTGCGGGTTCGGTTCACAATGGATCAGTCCAATCCCGTACCAGTTGAGGGGCTGTGCCGCTGCTGCGGCCGGCCTGATGCGAGAGCGTCCCCCATGTCTTCATCCCGCCTTCCACGGACGGTGCTGGCCCATGTGGGCAGTGCCGATGCCGAGAACGCCATGCTCTGGCGCTTTCGCCAGCACGAGGCCTCCGGCGCCCTGCAGCCTGAGCCGGCCACCCCGGCACTGCCCAGGGCCAGTTGGCTGCTGGCGGATGCTGCGAGCGGCCTGCTCTATGCCGTCCACGAGCTGCGCGATTTCGCCGGCCGCGCCCAAGGTGCGCTGGCCGTGTACCGCCCTGGCGTGGAACGCACCCTGTGCCTGCACCAGCAAGGCAGCGGTGCGGACAGCCCCGTGCATCTGACGTTGCTGGATCGAACCCTGCTGCTGGCGCACTACGAGGGCGCCGCCCTGAGCCTGTGGGGCCTGGACGAGGTCGGCCTGCCCGCAGGGCCGTGCAGCGTCTGGCCCAGCGATCCCCAGGGGCGCTGGCAGCCCGGCCCGCGACAGCCGCTGAATGCGCCGCCCGGCAGCCTGGCCTGCAGCGGCCACGAAGCCTCGCACCTGCACATGGTGCGGGCCAGCCCCGATGGCCGCCACGTGCTGGCCACCGATCTGGGCCTGGATCGCCTGCAGGTCTGGCGGCGCAAGGAGCATCTCCAGTTGCAGCCGCTGGAGGGCCTGGCCCTGACGCCAGGCTCGGGGCCGCGGCATTTCCTCTTCGCGCCGGGCCGGGCGGACCGCCTGCATGTGCTGTGCGAGGAGTCCTCGACCCTGGCCACCCTGCATTTCGACCCGGACACCGGCCGGCTGCGCCTGCTGGATGAGATCAGCGTGCTACCCGCCGGATTCGCCGGCACCAGCTATGCCTCCGACCTGCTGCTGGCGCCCGATGGCTGCCATCTCTACGCACTCAACCGCCTGTTCGATGCGGTGAGCCTCATCGCCCTCGATCCTGCCGGCATGCCCCGCGTGCTCGATCACGTCTGGACCCGCGGTTCCTACCCGCGCAGCGCCACGCTGGACCCGGCGGGGCGCTTCCTCTACGTCTGCAATGAACACAGCGACCAACTGGCCGTGCTGCGGATCGAGCCCGGCATGGGCTTGAGTCCGACCGGACTGCATGTGCCCGTGCCGCGCCCCGTCAGCGTGCACCTGGGTTGTTGGACCTGAGCGGGCGGCTCACTTGACGGGGATGGGCGTGCCCCGGTCCACCGGCACCGCGGTCACGCTGTTCTGGGGCGAGCCCTCGATGAGGCGGTCCGAGTAGGTCAGGTAGACCAGGGTGTTGCGCTTGGTGTCGACCATGCGCACGATGCGCAGGCGCTTGAAGACCAGGGAAATGCGCTCATGGAACACCTCTTCCTGCTGCGGCAGGGGCTTGGCGAAGCGGATGGGCCCGGTCTGGCGGCAGGCAATGGAGGCCTCGCTCTTGTCCTCGGCCAGGCCCAGCGCGCCCTTGATGCCGCCGGTCTTGGCGCGGGAGACGTAGCAGGTCACGCCTTCGACGCGCGGGTCGTCATGGGCGTCAACCACGATCTTGTGGTCCGGGCCAATCAGCTTGAACACGGTGTCGACCTCGCCGATGGCGTCCGGCCGGGCCATGCTGGCACTGGTGCAGAGCAGGCCCAGGGCCAGGCCGGCGCTCACCAGCAGGGGGCGCGCCCGAGGGCGTGCCAGAACTCGGGGCAGGGCGAACGGCGCAGGCATGAAGGGCTCCTTCTCCGGGAATCATGAGGGTCCCGCATTATTGGCGCCCCGCCAGCCCCGCAGGCAAAGGTCACCGGGCCTGCAGGATGGCCGCGTCCAGACGCTCGGTGCTGCCGGTGCTGCGGACCAGGCGCGGGTAGCGCAGGCCCTGGCGATAGTCGATGCGCAGGTGGCGGTACTGCTCACCCTCCCGCACCAGCAGGTCCAGCGGGACCTGCCCGCTCTTGTTGGCCGTGATGGCGGCGGCCAGGCGTTCACCCTTGTAGGCCACGCCATTGACAGCGACCAGCGTCAGCGCCCGGCTCATGCCCTCGCGAAAGGCCGGGCTGTCCCACAGCACGCGCTCGACCTTGCCGTCGCGCTTGAGCACCAGGCCCAGGGAATAGCTGAAGTCGTCGGTACGCCACTCGCCGTCCTCGGCCTGGTGGCGCTGGAACTCGCTGGGCTGTTCGGCCCAGTCCAGGCGCCAGCCGGCGCGCGCCAGGCCGTCCAGTGGCGCGCCAGGACCGTGGCTGTCCAGGCGCTCGCGCAGAAAGCGGGTCCAGTCATGGGTCAGGACCTCGTTGAGCGCTGCCACGATGTCCCCGAAGCGATAGCCCAGCGGGCGTATGCGGCCGTCCTGCATGCCGAAGAAATGGCGGGCGAAATCGTCCAGGCTGCGCTGGCCGCCGCTTTTCTCGCGGATCAGGGTGTCGGCATCCAGCCAGATGAGCACGGACTCGGCGTAATAGTCCGCGCCTCGCTGCCAGTTGCTCCAGTCCGACTCGCTGCGCGAGCGGGCCATGGCGCCCTCGTTGGTGGTGTCCTGCAGATTGCGCCAGACGCGGCCTGCGCGGTGGCTGAGCATGGCCACGGTCTCGGCCAGGGTGTCGCGCATCTGCTCAGGGCTGACCAGGCCGGAGCGTACGGCCAGCACACGGCCCCAGTAGTCGGTCTGGCCTTCGTAGAGCCACAGCAGGCTGTCCTGCATGGGCACGTTGTAGTCGGGCGTCCAGAGGTCGGCCGGGCGGCGGAACTTGCCGTTCCATGAATGGACGTACTCATGGGGCAGCAGGCTGCGGGCGCCCGGTCGCCGGGCCCAGTCCTTGAAATAGCCCGGCCGAACGCCGTTCTCGCTGCTTTGGTGATGTTCCAGACCGATGCCGCCCAGGCGCTCGGAGATGGCCAGCAGGAAGTCGTAGTGCTCGAAGTGCCGCGAGGCAAAGAGCCTGTCCGCCTGCTGCACCAGACGGCGATGGGCCTCGATCTGCGCCTCGCTGGCCTGCAGCTCCTCGGGCGTGTCGGCGACGATGTTCAGCACCACGGGCCGCGCCTGGCCAGGCGGGTCCAGCTCGATGCGACGCAGGTGCCGGCCTGCGAAGAGCGGCGAGTCCATCAGCGTCTCGAGGCTGACGGGGGCGAAGCGCAGGGTCTCGGCATCGCCCGCCTTGCCGTCCTGCACACGCAGGGCGCTGGCCTGCTGCCAGCCGCTGGGCAGGCGCACGTCGGCCTGCACCTGGATGCGATCGACCTGATGGCCGGCCGGGTACAGCACCATGCTGATCCACTGCAGGTTGAGCATCTCGCGCGTCATCACCACCCGTCCGCTGTCGCGGCTCAGGGCGCTGAGGAACTGGTGCTGGATGTCGATGTATCCGGTGCCCTTGGGAATCTCGACATGGAAGGCGCTGGGGTCGATGGTGTCGCGCACCCAAGGCAAGAGCTGACCCTCCGTCCGGATCTGCAGCCCGGCGACGCGGTCCGGCTCGCCGTAAGGGCCATGGGCGCCGGGCAGGTAGCGCGGGTGCAGCAGCGTCAGCCGGCCGGGCTGCACCGGCAGGCGCTGGCGCACCAGGAAGACGCGGTGGTCCAGGTCGGTGGCGTCCACGCTGACCTGCATCAGGCCGGGGTAGGGGCGGTCCTGGGCCCTGGGCACCTGCGCGCCCGCGGGCGCCAAGCCCAGCGCCGCGCTGGCCAGTCCGGCCAGCAGCACGGCGCGCATGCCGCCGCGGCTCCCCCATCTCGCTCCAGAACGCATGGCTGTCTCTCCCATGTTGGAGAGCGCACCATAGCGATGTCTGCGGACTTTCGGCAGCAGGAAGTCCCGCAGTGACTTTGGGCATGGGCCTGCACCGAGCCTGTGCTAGGGTCTTGCCATGCGCATCCTGATCTCCCGCCTGCCTGCAGCCCTGCCCCTGTGGTCCCTGATGGCGCCGCTTGCCGCCTTGCTGGCCCTGGCCTGGCCAGGCGCACAGGGCTGGGTGCTGTCGCTTGTCGGGCTGTGTCTGGGCGCGGCAGTGCTGGCGGCCGTGCACCATGCCGAGGTGGTGGCGCATCGCGTGGGGGAGCCCTTCGGCTCCCTCGTGCTCGCGGTGGCCGTCACGGTGATCGAGGTGGCCCTGATCGTGTCGCTCATGCTGGCCGGGGGCGAGGGCGCCAGCTCGCTGGCGCGGGACACGGTGTTCTCGGCCATCATGATCGTCTGCAATGGCGTGCTGGGCCTGTGCATCCTGGTAGGCGGGCTCAAGCACCGCGTGCTGGCCTTCCGCGTGGACGGTACCAGCCCCGCGCTGGCGGTGCTGGCCTCTCTGGCCACGTTGACCCTGGTGCTGCCCAGCTTCACCACGAGTTCCCCGGGGCCGACCTTCGCCCGGCCGCAGCTGATGTTTGCCGGCGTGGTGTCCCTGGTGCTGTATGGCGCCTTCGTCTTTGTGCAGGCCTGGCGGCATCGCGACTACTTCCTGCCCGTGTCGAACGAGGACGGCGACAGCGCCGATCACGCCCAGCTACCCAGCACGGTCGTGGCCTGGATGGCCTTGGGCCTGCTGATGGTCTGTCTTGTGGGCGTGGTGGGCCTGGCAAAGCGCCTGGCGCCACCCATGGAGTCCCTGGTGCAGAGCCTGGGGGCTCCGCCTTCGCTGGTGGGTGTGATGGTGGCCCTGCTGGTGCTGCTGCCCGAGACCCTGGCCGCGGTGCACGCCGCCGCGCGTAACCGCCTGCAGACCAGCCTCAACCTGGCCCTGGGGTCCGGCCTGGCCAGCATCGGGCTGACGATTCCGGCGGTGGCGGTACTCTCGTTGTTCCTGCCGAACCCGCTGGTGCTGGGCCTGCCGCCCACGGGCATCGTGCTGCTGGTGTTGAGCCTGCTGGTCGGGGCACTGACGCTGGGCAGCGGCCGCGCCACGGTGCTGCAGGGCGCCGTGCACCTGGTGCTGTTTGCGGTCTTCCTGTTCCTGGCCGTGGTGCCCTGAGCGGGGGCCTTCAGCAGTTCTCGTACTTCCAGTTCCGGCGCTTGCCCTCGCCCAGCCACTCGACAGCCTGGGCGATGCGCTTCTGGCGCGTGTCCTCCCGCTTGGCCTCGGCGATCCAGTCGATGTACTCGCGGCGATGGCCCGGTGGCAGGCTCTCGAAGAAGGCCTGGGCGGCCGGCTGCGCGTTGAGAGCCTGGGCAAAGGCTGGTGGCAGGTCCGGGACCGGCTTGGGGGCCTGGCGGACCTGGCGCTGCGGCTTGACGCCCTGATCGATCAGTCCCTGCGCCTTCTTCAGCATGGCCGTGAGCTCGGCCTCGGGCGGCAGGTCCGAGCGCTGGGTGAGCTTGCCCAGCTCGCCCATGCCTTCCCGGCGCTCGCGGGTGCCGGTGACTGCCTCGCCTTGCCAGAAGCCGATGCTGGCATGTGCCTTGAAGGCTGCCATGCTGGTGAGGATGCGGCCGCCCCACATGAAATGCGGGAAGCCCCATTTGATGCTCTCTTCAACGCCGGGGCACTGGGCATGGACCAATTCGCGCCAGAAGCGCAGCAGGGGCTGGGCGAAGGGCGCTGACTTCTCGATGTAGGCGTTGACGCGCGGATCCTGCATGGCCTGGGACTACATGCCGCGCAGCAGCGGCTCGTGCAGGCGCCCGGACAATTCCAGCGCGCCGCCGCCATAGTAAGCCCGTGTCCAGCCCAGGTGACGGAGTTCGGCCACGGCCAGTTCGGCGCGGGCGCCGGTGGCGCAGTAGACCAGCAAGGGCGTTTCCATAGGCCAGTGCTGCAAGGCCATCACCGCGGCCAGGCGTGGCAGGGGCATGCTGTGCGCGCCGGGCAGATGGCCAGCCATGAACTCGGCATAGGAGCGTACGTCGATGCGCAGGGCATCAGCGGGCCAATCCATGGGCGGCTCGGTCCTCGCGGGCGAGGGCTCGGGGGGCGTTTCGGCGCCGGTATCCATCATGGGTTCGGGCCAGTGCAGTTGAGAAACCCACAGCATCACGTTGACCTCCTGTCGGGGGATCAGAGACCGGACTCCAGCGCCCGCCCCAGCCGACGCGCCAGCAGCACGGGCGTGCCGGCGTTGCAGGCCGCCTGGTAGCCCAGGCGCTGCAGGAGGCCCAATGCCTGCTCGGCGCGGTGGCCGCTGGCGCAGTACAGGGCAATCGGTTGGTCGGGGTCGGGCGCCAGGTGGACGATGTCATCTGCCAGGCGCGGCAAGGGCAGACTGCGGGCCCCGGCCACATGACCGGCCATGAACTCTGCGTAGGAGCGGACGTCGATCAGCAGCACGGCCTCGGCGTCCAGGGGCGATGGCGAGGGCAGCAGGGCCGGGGGCTCGGGCATGGCCGGCCATTCGGAGGCTGACAGGCCCGCCTGGACCTCTGGCGGCAGCAGCGTGGATGTCCAGAGCATGGGAACCTCCCGGAGGCGGCGGGCATGGGGGATCTGCCCAGGCCCTCTTTTTACGCCGAAGTTCGCTGATTCGCCAGTCGTCCCCACGCGGCTGCAGGGTGGGTGCGGGCGTATCCCTCGCCGCGGACCTCGGGAGGGGCGCATGCAGCAGACTGCACATAACAATTGGCAAGGCGGCTTGACAGTGCGCGGCTCGCGGGCGTCAACTGTGATGGCAGTGTCCGATCCCGATGGGGCGGCCTGCCGGCGGGAAGCTGCTCCCGGTGCTAGCGTGCCGGGAAGCAGGGCCTGCCGAGGGAGGCCCTCGGGCCGAGTGTGCAGGGCAGATGGGGCGCAAAGATCCACTGCCCAAGCGAGATGGCCGCCTTGTCAGCATGCCCTTGTACAGGCGCGGCGTTCGGCTGAGCTGTAGATGGATACGACCAACGCATTCACGTCCGGATGGGGCTCGATACCGGCTGTTAGAGCCCGGGGGCTCATCCGTGGCCTGGGACTCAAGCAGAAGCTGCTGCTGGCGGCCTTGCTGTGCATGGCCGCCATCGGCGTTCCTGTGTGGCAGCAGCTGAAGCTGAGTCAGTCGCTGATCCGGACGATAGACCGGGAGCGCCTGGGCGTGGCTCATGCCAGCGTCATCCAGCAGAGCCACGAAGCCCTGGGGCATCTGATGGCCGGCAGGCCAGGCGCGGAGGCGCCGTGGCAGGCATCGGACGCCAGGCGGCTCCAGGATCGCCTGGACGCACTGCGGACCCGGTTCGCAGCGGAGGGCGCTTCTACCGAGCTGCGCCAGGCCACCGATGTGGCCGGCTTGCTGGTGCGCCGCCTGCAGGCGGCAGCGGCCCAGCCGGCGTCCGCGGAACCGACGAGGCAAGTGAGCGCGCAGCTGAGAGCGCAGTTGCAGCAGTTGATGGAGCAGGTGATCGATGAGTACGAGCTCGTCCTGGATTCCCGGACGGACACCTACTACCTGATGGCCGCCTGCTTCGTCCAGGGGACCGAGATTGCCGGTCGGCTGCAGGAGGCCTCGATCCACGGCGCCTGGGCGGACAATGGCAGCGCCCGGAAGCTCCACCAGATGATGGGCAAGGTGTTCCAGGCAAACGCCGAGTTGGCGCTGACGCTGGCCCCACCCTTGCGAGGACTCGAAGAGCGCCTGGCGCAGCTTCAGGTGCAGCCCTCGGGCGAGAGCATCGGGCAGGCGCAGTCGGCCCTGGTCGCCTGGATGGAAGTCGCTACCTACCAGCTGGACCGGGAGCTGGATCGCCAGCGCAGCGCCCTGCGCAGCGCACAGACAGGGCAGATCCTGCTCCTGGCGCTCTTTCTGGTCGGCCTGGTCCAGCTCGGCAGGCTGATCGTGCTCGACTACCTGGCGCGCACCCATGAGATGCACCGCCGCGCCAGGCTGCTGGGGCATGCCGAGGAGCTCGCGAAGATAGGCTGCGCTGAGACGGACCTGATGAGCGATCAGGTCCGCTGGACCAGCGGCATGTTCCATCTGTTCGGCGAACCGGAACGCACGGACCCTGTCGACCCGGACTGGCTGTACCTGCGGGTGCCGCGCGGTGAGCGGGACAACGTGCAGCGCAACAGTCAGCACGTTGCGCCTCAGCAGCCGTGCGAGTTCGAGCACCGGATCCTGCGCTCGGACGGCAGCTTGCGGACCGTGCTGCACAGGGCGGTCATTGACCTGGACGACAAGGGCTGGCCGCGGCGTGCGCTGACCATCCTCCAGGACGTCACCGAGCGCCGGGACGCCGAGCAGCGCATTGAGTGGCTGGACAAGAGCTGCCCCGTCACCGGTCTCTTCAATCGCAAGGCCTTGCTGGAGCGCCTGCAGCAGCGCCTGGGCCAGCTGCGGGTCGGCGAGGCCGGTCTGGTCCTGATGGTGATGCAGGTGCAGCAGCTGGGCCTGGTGATGGACTCACTGGGCTACGACGGTGGTGACCGGCTGCTGCAGCTGGTGGCGCGCCGCCTGGAGGACGCAGCCGGCAAGACAGCGATCGTGCTGGCGCACTTGGGCCAGGGCGAGTACGCCTGCTTGCGGCCTGTTCCCGCGGGTGTCGATCCGCAGGCTTTGCTGGAAGATTGCCGGGCCCTGCTGCAGGTGCTCAACGAGCCCGTGCAACTGGGGGATGTCGAGTTCTCCCTGAGCTGCTCGCTGGGGTTCAGCCAGGCGCCGCTGGACAGCGATGAGGCCCCCCGCCTGCTGCACCAGGCCCAGGCGGCGCTGGGGCAGGCGCGCGACAGCGACGGCCTGGTCTGCCGCTATGACCCCGCCGCACATGCGCGCTCCTTCCGGCGCCTGGAGACGGAGACGGCCCTGCGCCGGGCCCTGGAGCAGAACGGGCTGCACCTGCACTTCCAGCCTCAGCTGGAGCTGAGGCAGGGGCGCATCGTGGGCGCCGAGGTGCTGGCGCGATGGACGGATCCGGCACGGGGCGACGTGGCGCCGGTGGAGTTCATCGCCGTGGCGGAGGCCTGCGGGCTGATCGTCGAGCTGGGCGAGTGGGTGCTTCGCCAAGCGTGTCTGCAGGCCGTGACGTGGCAGAAGGCGGGCTTGCGGCCGATCCGCCTGGCTGTCAATCTGTCGGCGCGCCAGTTGCAGCTGCCGGACATCGCGTGGCGGGTGCAGAACATCCTGCGCGAGACGGGCATGGACCCGCGTTGGCTCGGCATAGAGATCACCGAGAGCCTCTTCATCGAGGAGAGCCAGCACATCCTGCGTGCATTGCACGCCATCAAGGCGCTGGGCGTGGAGATTTCGCTGGACGACTTCGGCACCGGCTACTCGAACCTAGGCTACCTGCGCCGCCTGCCCGTGGA
This sequence comes from Roseateles sp. DB2, assembly GCF_051857535.1. Taxonomy (NCBI): domain Bacteria; kingdom Pseudomonadati; phylum Pseudomonadota; class Betaproteobacteria; order Burkholderiales; family Sphaerotilaceae; genus Roseateles; species Roseateles sp. DB2. Next base: position 31,931 of record NZ_JBPZGY010000006.1, read on the forward strand.
TATCGTCAAGATCGATCGCAGCATCGTCCATGACGTTGAAGCCGCGGAGCACGATGTTTCCATGACTCGGGCCGTCATCAACATGGCGCACAACCTTCAGCTGACGGTGCTTGCCGAAGGGGTGGAGACCGAGGGCCAGCTGGCCATGCTGATGGCCAACAAGTGCGACCAGATGCAGGGCTTCTTCTTCAGCAAGGGCGTGGAGGCCGATGCCTTCGAAGCCATGCTGCGCTCTGAGCAGCAACTGCCCAGGCACCTGTTCGCCACGGAGCGCAGGCGCACGCTGCTGCTGGTGGACGATGAGGAGAACATCGTCGCGGCCTTGCGGCGCCTGCTGCGCCGCGACGGCTACCAGATCCTCACGGCCAACAGCGGCAGCGAAGGGCTGCAGTGCCTGGCCGAGCATGAGGTCGATGTGATCATCTCTGACCAGCGCATGCCCGGCATGACGGGGGTCGAGTTCCTGCGGCGCGCCAAGGAGCTGTACCCGGACACCGTGCGCATGGTGCTCTCCGGCTACACGGAACTGCAGTCCATCACGGATGCGATCAACGAGGGCGCCATCTACAAGTTCCTCACCAAGCCCTGGGATGATGAGCGACTGAGGGCGCATGTGCAGGAGGCTTTCCGGAGCAAGGAGCTGGCGGACGAGAACAAGCGCCTGGACTCGGCCGTGACGGAGGCGAACCAGGAGCTGGCGCAGGTGAACCGTCGACTCCAGCAGCTCCTGCAGTCGCAGCACGAGCGCATCAGCCGGGAGGAGACCAGCCTGCAGGTGATGCGCGAGCTGCTGGAGAGCGTGCCACTGCCCATCATCGGGGCGGACCAGAGCGGCATGATCAGCTATGCCAATGAAGCTTCGGAACATCTGTTCAGGCGGCAGCCGGCGCCCGTCGGTCGCTTCCTGGATGAGGTGCTGCCCGAGGGCTTGCAGACCCTGTGGAGCGGGCCCGACGATGCCAGCGCGATGGTCCACATCGACGGGCATGGCTACAGGGCCGTGTGCCGCTCGCTGTGGGCTCCCGGGGGTGTCCAGGCAATGCAGCGTGGCCGCCTGCTGGTGCTGATGCCGGTTGTGGACGAAAGGGAGTGCATATGAGCCGTCACCCTGACACGGGCGATCTGGCCAGGCCCAAGGGCGCCGAAGACGCCGAAGACGCCAGGCCCGAGAACCAGCGCCGGCTGGACCACCTGTTCCGCCATGCCTTGAAGGACGAGAGGGTCAGCCCCCTGTACTTCCTTCTGCAGCGCTTCAGGAGCCGGCCGGAGGAGGGCGCATAACCATGACTGCAGCCGATGCAGCCGAGATGGTCCGGCGGATCCGGGACCTGCCCACGCCCAATGCGGTGGCCATGACGCTGCTGAGCTCGCTGGCCGACGAAGGCCTGAGCATCGAGCAGCTCACCAAGACGATCTCGCTGGACCAGGGCATCGTCGCCAAGGTCCTGCGCCTGGCGAATTCGCCGTTCTATGGTCTGGCCCGGCGCGTGACGCTGATACCGGACGCCGTGTCCATCATCGGCTGGCGCTCGGTACGGAACCTGGCTCTGGCGGCGGGCCTGGCGCGAGGCTTTGACCTGGGCCGGTGCCCCTGCTTTGATCTGGGCGCCTATTGGCGACATTCCCTGGCCTGTGCTCTGTGTGCCGAGGCCCTGGCGCGGGCGCGAGGGGAGGATGGGGGGCTGGCCTTTGGCGGTGGCCTGCTGCATGACCTGGGCCGTGTGGTCCTGGCCTGCGTGGCCCCGGACGACTACGCAAAGATGCTGCGCTGGCGCGCGGACACCGGTGCCTGCCTTTTCGATGCCGAGCAGTCCTTCCTGGGCCTGGATCATGTGGTCATCGGGGGCATGCTGGCCGAGCAGTGGCTGCTGGCCCCCGCGCTCGTCGACAGCGTGGCCCTGCATCACCAGCCACCGGAGGACGGCAGCGCGCCCTTGGCGGACCTGGTGCATGTGGCTGACTGCGTGGCGCATGGCTTGGGCCTGGAAGGCGCGGTCGACGAGTCCGTCCCACCTCTGGCTCTGCACAGCTGGCGGCGCCTGGACATGGCGGAGCCGCAGTGGTTCAACCTCTTTGCCGGCGTGGAGTCGGAGCACGCTGCCTTGTGCCAGGCCTTCTTTCCAGGCGAGGGGACATCATGAACGGTCAAGACCCAATCCAGGTCGGAGCGCCGGAGGCGCAGGCCCTGCTGCACAGCAAGCAGGCGCTGAAGCAGCTCAATGAGCGGCTCAGTGAGGCGCAGGAGAAGCTGGTGCAGGCGGAGAAGCTGGCCTCCATCGGGCAACTGGCCGCGGGCGTCGCCCATGAGATCAACAACCCGATTGGCTACATCTTCTCGAACTTCGGCACCCTGGAGCGCTACCTGGCGGACCTGTTCGAGATGCTTGCGGCCTATGAGGCGGCCGAGCCCCTGCTGGCCGGCACTGAGGTCGGTGCCGCGCTGGCTGCCTTGCGGACCAAGGTCGAGCTGGACTATCTCAAGGAAGACATCCCGACCCTCATGGCCGAGTCCAAGGAGGGCATCAGCCGCGTGCGCAAGATCGTGCAGGACCTCAAGGACTTTTCCCGTGTGGACAACCACCAGGAATGGGCGCTGGCGGACCTGCATCAGGGCCTGGAATCAACGCTCAACATCGTCAACAACGAGATCAAGTACAAGGCCAGGGTCGTCAAGAACTACGGCGAGATCCCCGAGATCCTGTGCCTGCCCTCGGAACTGAACCAGGTCTTCATGAACCTGCTGGTCAATGCCTCGCATGCCATCAGCGGCGAGAGGGGCTGCATCACCATCACCAGCGGCAGTGACGAGACGCAGGTCTGGGTGGAGATCGCCGACAACGGCTCAGGCATCTCCCCCGAGAACCTCCACAAGATCTTCGATCCCTTCTTCACGACCAAGCCCATTGGCCAGGGCACGGGGCTGGGGCTGTCGCTGTCCTACGGCATCGTGAAAAAGCACCATGGTCAGATCCTTGTTGACAGCCAACTGGGGGCCGGCACGCGCTTTCGCGTGATACTGCCCATCGAACAGCCTGATGTGCCGGACGAGGAAGGCCCGGTGCAGGCACAGGCCAGATGATGGGTCTGCCATGTCATCGATGAGCGAACTTCCCGCCGAGCGCCCCGAGACGCTTGCGAACGCCGCCCCAGCGGCGTCGGTCGTCGTCCTGTGTGTCGATGACGAGCCGGCCATCCTCAGCTCGCTGAGGCGCCTGCTCAGGCCCAAGGGCTACAAGGTCCTGCTGGCCGAGGGCGGGCAGGCGGGCCTGGATGCGCTGGCCCGCGAGCCGGTCGACCTGGTGGTCTCCGACATGCGCATGCCCGAGATGGACGGCGCGCAATTCCTTGAGCAGGTCCGGCTGCGCTGGCCCGAGGTGATCCGTATCCTGCTGACGGGTTATGCGGACGTCAGCTCCACCATCGCCGCGATCAACCGAGGCGAGATCCACCGCTATATCGCCAAGCCCTGGGACGACCAGAACATGCTCATGGTCGTCGAGGACGGCCTGCGCCGCCGCCGCCTGGAGCAGGAGAACCAGCGTCTGCAGGCCCTGACGCAGGCACAGAACCTGGAGCTGCAGGCCCTGAACGCCAGCCTGGAAGCGCGCGTCAAGGCCCGCACCCAGGAGATCGAGCAGATCAACGGCATGCTGGAGCAGGCCTATGCCGAGCTGCAGAGCAACTTCCTGCTGTCCATCCATGTGTTCGCTGGCCTGATGGAACTGCGCGACGGCAGCATGGCTGGCTACTCGCGGCAGGTCGCGGCCCTGGCCAAGGCGACGGCTCACCAGCTCGGGCTGGCCCCCTTGGCCGAGCAGGACCTGCACATCGCCGGCCTGCTGCATGAGGTGGGCAAGCTGGGCTTTCCGGACGCGCTGCTGCGAAAGCCCATGTCGCTGATGCGTGGCGAGGAGCTGCAGCTCTTCCGGCGCCATCCACTCAATGCGGAGGCCGCACTGATGCCGCTGGCCCAGTTGCATCGGGCGGCGCGCCTGGTGCGTGCCCAGCATGAGCGCCTGGATGGCAAGGGCTTCCCTGATGGGCTCTCGGGCGATCAGCTGCCTTTGCCGGCGCAGGTCCTGGCCGCCGCGGTGGACTACCACGGGCTGCAGAGCGGGCGTCTGGCCGAGCGCCGCTACAGCGCGGACGAGGCCTTGTCGATGGTGAAGGGCGGGGCCGATGTCCGTTATGCCAAGGCTGTCGTCGAAGCATTGGGCGTTGCGCTGCAGAGCCTGGCTGAGCAAGGGCCCCAGGACCGCCTGATCCTGGCCCAGGATCTCGTCGAGGGCATGGTGCTCTCCCGGGACCTGACCAGCCCGCAGGGGGCCTTGCTCCTGGCCCGCGGCTATGTCTTCGATGCAAGAGTGGTCAAGCAGGTGCGGGAATACGCGCGGCGCGAGGGCGTCAAGCTGCAGCTCCATGTGCGCCTGGACCTGCCCTCGCCGGCAACGCCTGTGGGCGATGCGTCCGCCGGGCACAGAGCGCAGCAAGCCATCTAGGAAGGGGCATCATGGTTGAAAAGATTCTCCTTGTGGATGATGAACCCCACATCCTGCGGGCCTTGCAGCGGCTGCTGCGCCTGGGGCTCCAGGATGCACAGCTGCGGCCCTACGCACTGGAAGCCTTCACCGATCCGGCCGAGGCCTTGCGGCGGGCGCGGGAGGTGTCCTTCGCCCTGGTGATCTCGGACTACCGGATGCCGCAGATGACGGGGGTGGAGTTCCTCAAGGCCCTGCGCGAGCTGCAGCCGGATTGCGCGCGGGTCGTCCTTTCCGGCTACGCCGACCTGAACGGCCTGATGGCCGCGATCAACGAGGCCGGCATCATGCGCTTCATCGCCAAGCCCTGGAACGACCATGAGCTGCTGTGCGGGCTCAGCCAGATCCTGCGCATCCGCGAGCTCGACATCGAGAACCGGCGCCTGGCGGATCTGGTCCGTGTCCAGCAGGGGAAGCTCAGCGCCCAGGAAGTCGAATTGCGCCGTCTGGAACGGCTGGAGCCCGGCCTGACCAAGGTGAACTGGGGACCGGACGGATCCTTCCTGCTGGAGGATCCCGGTGAGGTCCAGCTGTGAGTGAGCCGCTGCCGCCACTGTTCGTCGCGGCGCTGGAGGCGGTGAGCACGCCCACACTGGTGCATGCAGGTGCGAATGTTCTGTACGCCAATGCCAGCATGCAGCGCCTGCTGGGCTTTGATCTTGCGGCACTGCAGGCCATGCGCTTTGATGCCTGGGCCACGGAGCCGGCCCGGGCGGCGCTGTTCGCCTATGGCCAGCGCTGCCTCAGCGAGGTTGGGGAGCTTCCGGCCGCGGAGGCGGAAGCCGTCACGGCGAGCGGTGCCGTCCGCTACCTGGAGCTCAACGCCCGCCAGGTCCGGCTGGACGAGCGCGCACTGGCGGTCATGACCTGCCAGGACCTGAGCGACGCGCGTCACGTGCAGAGCAGCCTGCTGGACGTGGGCCGGGTCTTGCATCAGATCATCGAGAACAGTCCCGTGGCCACCTTTGTCTTGAACGCCGAGCATCGGGTCACGCAATGGAATGCCGCGTGCACCAAGCTCACCGGCATAGAGATGGTGGACCTCCTGATGGGAGACAGGGAGCCTTGGCAGGCCTTCTACAAATGGCCGCGCCCCCTGCTGGCCGATCTCATCATTGACGGGACCGTGTCCGAGTCGGCGCAGACCGCCGAGGGCGAGCGTTGCCAGCCTTCGCCCCTGATCCCGGGCGCCTACGAGACGGAGCGGTTCTTTCCGCAGATGGGCGAACGCGGGCGTTGGCTGTACCTGACCGCCGCCCCGCTGACGGATGCGCAGGGCCGGGTGATTGGCGCCATCGAGACCCTGCAGGATGTCACGGCCCGCCGCCAGGCCGAGGAAGAAGTCCGCCGCCATCGCCAGGAACTGGAAGATCTGGTGGCGGAACGGACGGCCGAGCTGCTGGGCATGCACCATGAGCTCGAGGCCTTTCTGGAGAACGCGTCGGTAGGCATCATCACCACTTCGCGGCAGCGCATCACGCGTGCCAACAAGAAGTTCGCCGAGATGTTCGAGTTCGGCGAAGAGAGCCCCCTGGCACATGAGAGCGTCGAGCTCTTCACGGACAAGGCGTCCTACGCCGCACTCGGCGCTGTGGCCTATCCTGTGCTGTCGCGCGGGGAGTCTCTGCTGCACGAGATGGAAATGTGCACGCTGCGCGGCAACCGCATCTGGGTCCAGATGATTGCCTATGTGGCGGACCGGCAGAACCCCGAGTCCGGCACCTGGTGGCTGCTGCAGGACCGCACCGAGGTCCGCCGCGTGCAGGCCGAGCTGCAGCAGAACTTCGAGCGCATGAAGGAAACCAACGCCCGGCTGGAAGAGGCGCAGAACCAGCTGCTGCAGTCCGAGAAGATGGCGTCCATCGGCCAGTTGGCCGCGGGCGTCGCGCACGAGATCAACAATCCCATTGGCTTTGTCGGTTCCAACCTCGGGACGCTGCGCCGCTATGTCGAGAGCATGTTCAAGCTCCTCGACAACTACGAGCAGGTCGACCGCAGCCAGCTGCCGCAGGGCTTGCGTCAGGCGATCGAAGGACAGCGTGCCGAGCTGGACATGGAGTTCCTCAAGGAGGATCTGCCTCAGCTCCTGGATGAGAGCGACGAGGGCCTGACGCGTGTGAAGAAGATCGTCCAGGATCTCAAGGACTTCTCTCGCGTGGATCAATCCGACTGGCAGGACGCGGACCTGAACGCCGGGCTGGACTCCACGCTCAATGTGGTGATGAACGAGGTCAAGTACAAGGCGGAAATCGTCAAACGCTACCAGCCGCTGCCCACGGTGCGCTGCCGCGCCGCCCAGCTGAACCAGGTGTTCATGAACCTGATCGTGAATGCCGCCCATGCCATCACGGGGCGTGGTGTCATCACGCTGTCCACGCGCCAGGAGGGCGACTGGGTGTGCGTCAGCGTGCAGGACACCGGCTCCGGCATGAGCGAGGCCACCCAGCGGCGCATCTTCGAGCCCTTTTTCACGACCAAGCCCGTGGGCCGGGGCACCGGGCTGGGCCTCTCGCTGTCCTTCTCCATCGTGAAGAAGCATGGCGGCCGTATCGAGGTGGACTCTCGCCCGGGCGAGGGCAGCTGCTTCAGCGTGTGGATCCCGGTGGCGGGTCCGGGCGACGCCGGCGAGGGGGGTGTCCTGACGGCCAGCCCCTGAGTCATGCCCGTTACCGCCAGGGACGATCCGGGGCTTGACGGCGGGGGCCTGCAGGCAGCCAATAGGCAGACGACAGGCAGACGACAGGCAGACGACAGGCAGACGACAGACTGAAACCGACAGATATCGATGGATGCCACGAGGCGGTGCCGCAGCGCCCGCCCGCATGGCAACTGGCAGGGAGCCACGCCGAGTCCTTGGACCCAAGGAAGGGGGCTTCTCATGCTGAACACCATCACGCGCATGCTGACCGCGCTGAGCGTGTCGGCCCTGCTGACCATGGGCATCCTGCTGGGCGCCTCGCTCTGGGGCGTGCGGCACAGCGAGGCCATCGCTCGCCAGACCTTCGATGCCAAGGACGTCGCCGCCGACATCCTTCCTCCGCCCCTGTATCTCATCGAGTTGCGCCTGGTGCTTTCGCAGGCACAGGAAGGCCTGCTGAGCCGCGAGCAGGCGATGGCCGAGCTGGGCCGGCTGCGTCAGGAGTACGACGCCCGCATCGCCCATTGGAAGGCACATCCACCGCACGGACTGGAGGTGCAGCTGATGGGCGCGCAGCACCAGGCCGCCGAGCGATTCTTCGGCAGTGCCCGGCAGCTGCTGGCCTTGCCGCCGGACGTGGATGCCGATCAGCGCAAGGCCGCACTGGCGCGCGCCCACGCGCACTACCTGGAGCACCGGGCCGGCGTGGATGTGACGGTGCAGGCGGCCAACCGCTTCGCCGAGACCTCGGTGGCCGAGTTCGATGCCACCGGGCAAGGCCTGATAGGCGGCCAGGCCTTGCTGACGGCGCTGGCCATGGTGGCGCTGCTGCTCTTTGGGCGTCTGATGGGGCAGCGCATCTGCGAGCCCATACGCAAGGCGGTCAGCGTGGCCGAGGCGGTGGCCCAGGGCATCCTCTCCTCTCGCATCCAGCTCGAAGGCCCCCGGGAGACGGTGCAACTGCTGCAGGCGCTGAGTCAGATGAACCAGAACCTGTCTTCCCTGGTCAGTCATGTGCGGGCCAGCGTCAATGACATGGCCCAGGGCATCGGCGAGATCGCCAGCGGCAACAGCGACCTCAGCCACCGGACAGAGAGCCAGGCCTCCAACCTCGAGCGCACGGCCTCGGCGCTGGAGCAGCTCAGCAGCACCATGCGTGACAACGCCGAGACCGCCGGGCAAGCCGCCAGCATGGCGCGCGGGGTGCATCAGGTGGCCGAACGCGGCGGCGGCACGGTGCAGCGCGTGGTGCAGACCATGCAGGGCATCCACGAGGCCAGCGTGCGCATCGGCGAGATCATCGGCGTCATCGACAGCATCGCCTTCCAGACCAACATCCTGGCCCTCAATGCGGCTGTCGAGGCGGCACGGGCCGGCGAACAGGGCCGCGGCTTTGCCGTCGTCGCTGGCGAGGTGCGTGCCCTGGCGCAGCGCAGCGCCGCCGCGGCCAAGGAGATCGCGCTCTTGATCCAGGACAGCATGGCGCGGGTGGAGAGCGGCAATGCCCTGGTCGGTGAGGCCGGCCAGACCATGGGCGAGCTGGTGGCTCAGATGCAGCGTCTGCGAGACCTGATCGACAGCCTGAGCCACGCCAACAGCGAGCAGTCGCAAGGCATCCGTCAGATCAATGGCGCGGTGGCCCAGTTGGATGGCATGACCCAGCAGAACGCGGCCCTGGTGGAGCAGAGCGCCGCGGCTGCCGAAAGCCTGTCGCGGCAGTCGTTCCGCCTGGTCGAGCACGTGCAGCGATTTCAGCTCTGAGGCAAGGCGCGCGGCAGCGGGGTCAGGTCTTGCCTAAGTTGGCCCTCAGCGGTTGGCATTCAGTGGCTGGTCCGGAAGGCGCTGACCATTTCCGCCAGGCGCGTGGCCTGGTGCTGCAGGCTTTCTGCGGCGGCAGTGCTCTGCTCCACCAGGGCTGCGTTCTGCTGCGTGACCTGATCCAGCTGTGTCACGGCCGACCCCACCTGGGCAATGCCGCGGGACTGTTCCTGGCTGGCCGAGGCGATCTCTCCGATCAGCTCGCTCACCCGCTGCACCTGGGAGACGATGTTGCTCATGGACTGCCCGGCCTGCTCCACCAGGCGGTTGCCGTGGTCGACCTGCTCGACGCTTTGGCTGATGAGGCTCTTGATCTCCCGGGCGGCCTGGGCCGAGCGCTGGGCCAGCGCCCGGACCTCCCCGGCCACGACTGCAAAGCCGCGGCCCTGTTCACCGGCCCGCGCCGCCTCGACAGCTGCATTGAGGGCCAGGATGTTGGTTTGGAAGGCGATGCCGTCTATCACCGAAATGATGTCGGCGATGCGGCGCGAGGAATCGGCAATGCCCTGCATGGTGCTCACCACCTGACCGACGAGCGCCCCTCCCTGGCCGGCCGCCGATGAGGCCTCGCGGGCCAGGCGATCGGCCTGCGAGGCGGTCTCTGCATTGTTGGTGACAGTGCCTGCCAGCTGCTCCATGGAGGCTGCCGTCTGTTGCAGATTGCTGGCCTGCTCCTCGGTGCGCTGGCTGAGGTCGGCCGTGCCGGTGGCGATCTCGGTGGAGCCGGTGGCGATGGTGTCGCTGCTCTCTCGCACGCGCTGCACCATGTTGGACAGGCTGGCCGACATGGTGTTGAGCGCCTCCAGCAGCTCATGGGCCTCGTCACGGCCCCGGCTGTGCACGTGCTCGCGCAGGTCGCCGTCAGCCACCCTTCGCGCCAGCTGCACGGCCTGATGCAAGGGCTGGACGATAGAGCGCGTGCAGGACAAGGCCGCCACCAGGGTCAGCAAGGTGGCGGCGGTCGCCAGCAGCACCGACCAGAACTTGACGCGGCTCTCCAGGCGTCCGAGTTCCGCATAGCTGGTCTGGGCGGACTTGATCTGCAGGGCGATGAGCTGGTCGATGGAGGCCTTGGCCTGCACGCCCAGCGGCTGGATCTTCTGGGTGTACAGCAGCTCGGCTCCGGCGCTGTCGCCCTGCTTGAGCAGGTCGCGTGCCGCCAGCAGGCCCTGCTTGACGTAGGCGCCGCGGGTCTCGGCGAAACGTTCGGCCAGCGCCTTCTCCTCGGGGTCCAGCGCGCCCTGCGAGTAGCGTTTCCAGGTCTCGGTAACCTCGGCCACATTGGCGCGCAACTGCTGGTCCAGGGCGTCAATCTTGGTGGGCTGCGGGTCCCGCAGCATCTCCATCACCAGCACGCGGTTGCGCAGCATGAGCGCGTCGATGGCGCCGATCTGCTGGATGGGCAGGGTCCGCTGCTCGTAGAGCACGCGGGCATGCTCCCCCATGCGGTGGCTGCTCTGCCAGCCCAGGATGCCCAGCAGCAGCATCAAGACCAGCACCACACCAAAGGCCAGGCCCAGACGCGGGCCAATCCTCAAGCTCCTGAGGCTATCCATCGTGTGCACTCCCTGTACGCCCTCCGGGAAACGCGCGGCCTGTGTAGCCGTCTCATGGGATGCAGCAGGATACGGGTTCCGTCTCCCGTGTGGAATTGAGGAATGTCAAGGAATGGGCCTGCCATCCAGCCAGGCCGGCGGGGCGCAGCAAGGGAAGGCGAGCGTAAGCGGCGACGGTGAGGCGCCCCTGGCCCGCGCCATCGAGCGCCCAGCGTTCCGTGAGCGACGCTGGGCCGTCCTCAGTGGCTGAAGACGCGTAGCGAGGTGAACTGCTCGCCAGACTGCTGGTGGACCACGGTGCTCACGCCGGCCGCGGTGCGGTGGCGCAGGGTGTCCAGGGAATCGGCCTCGACATAGAAATAGCCTCCCGCATCGTCGGCGGCCCAGAGCCTGGCCGTGGGCGTGGGGGCCGGGCCGACACCCCCCTGGCTGATGTGCCAGCCGTTGCCGAAGTACATGCTGCCCGGGGATCCGATGAACTCATGGTCAGGTGGCATGGCGTCCGCGCTGCTGGGCGCGGAAAGCATCAGGCTGCTCGGGCTGAAGCGGTAGAGCACGGGAAAAGGCCCGGAGGCGCTGTGGCCATAGGCCGCCACCGGGATGCGGCCGCTGGCCGTGGTCGCGGTGCCGAGCCAGAACGGGGAGGGCGGCGGGCGCTGGCCGGGGGGGCTCGCGGGGAGCGGCGCCTGCCGCTGCAGGGCCTTCCCGGCCTTGTAGTCCAGCACGAAACCACGGTTGCCGAGGAAGCCTACCAGCAGCGGGCCGTAGTGCAGCGGGACGGATGGCCCGGTCGTGAACGAGGTCGACCAATTCAGCGTGTTGGGGCCCGTTGCGTTGACCGCCGAGACCTGGCCGCGAACCTGGCAGGTGGCATTGCCGGGGAGCGCGTCATAGCCGATGCGGAATTCCAGGAGCTCCTGGCTGGCCTTCCATTCGGGCAGGTCCGTCGACTCGTAAACCTCGTTGCCGCAGCTCAGTGAGGCATCGCCACGGGGGTTCTGGAAGCCGTGGATGCGCAGCGCGATCACGACGGTTCCTCCATCCGGTGACACGCCGGAGGCGCCCTCGCCGGGGCTGATGCTTTGCACGCTCATGGAGGCAGTGTCTCCACCACCACCTCCTCCACAGCCTCCGGCCGCGGCCGCCAGGGCCAGGACGCTCGACCAGGCTCCCCAAGCACGAACTCCACGCATGACACCTCCCTCTATGCATCTTTCGCATTTTTTTTCAGCGCGGATTCTAACGATGAAAAATCACGGGCGAGTGGGTCAGTTCTCCATGAAAAAGACCTCCCGAAGGAGGTCTTGCGCGGACCGCCGGCATGCCTTACATGCTGCGACGGTACTGGCCGCCCACCTCGAACAGTGCCGAGGTGATCTGGCCCAGGGAGCAGACGCGCACGGCATCCATCAGCACCTCGAAGACGTTTCTGTTGTCGATGACCGCCTGCTGCAGGCGCTGCAGCATGGCGGGCGCCTGTGCGGCATTGCGCTCGTGGAAGGCGGCCAGGCGAGAGAGCTGGCTCTGCTTTTCCTCGTCCGTCGAGCGGGCCAGTTCGATGTGCTCAGGCACCGGGTCGCCATGCGGGTTGCGGAAGGTGTTCACGCCGATGATGGGGTACTCGCCGGTGTGCTTGAGCATTTCGTAGTGCAGCGACTCCTCCTGGATCTTGCTGCGCTGGTAGCCCGTCTCCATCGCGCCCAGCACGCCGCCGCGCTCGGCGATCTTCTCGAATTCGGCCAGCACGGCCTCTTCCACCAGCTCGGTCAGCTCCTCGATGATGAAGGCGCCCTGCGAGGGGTTCTCGTTCTTGGCCAGGCCCCACTCGCGGTTGATGATCAGCTGGATGGCCATGGCGCGGCGCACGCTCTCTTCCGTGGGCGTGGTGATGGCCTCGTCGTAGGCGTTGGTGTGCAGCGAGTTGCAGTTGTCGTAGATGGCGATCAGGGCCTGCAGCGTGGTGCGGATGTCGTTGAAGGCGATCTCCTGCGCGTGCAGCGAGCGGCCCGAGGTCTGGATGTGGTACTTGAGCTTCTGGCTGCGCTCGTTGGCGCCGTACTTGTCACGCATGGCCACGGCCCAGATGCGGCGTGCCACGCGGCCCAGCACGGTGTACTCGGGGTCCATGCCGTTGCTGAAGAAGAAGCTCAGATTGGGCGCGAAGTCGTCGATGTGCATGCCGCGCGCCAGGTAGGCTTCGACGAAGGTGAAGCCGTTGGAGAGCGTCAGCGCCAGCTGCGAGATGGGGTTCGCGCCGGCCTCGGCGATGTGATAGCCAGAGATGGACACCGAGTAGAAGTTGCGCACGTTGTGGTGCACGAAGTACTCGGCGATGTCGCCCATCACCTTCAGCGAGAACTCGGTCGAGAAGATGCAGGTGTTCTGGCCCTGGTCTTCCTTCAGGATGTCGGCCTGCACGGTGCCGCGCACGTTGGCCAGCACCCAGGCCTTGATCTTGGCGGTCTCGTCGGCGGTCGGGTCACGGCTGTTGTCAGCCTTGAACTTGGCGATCTGCTGGTCCACGGCCGTGTTCATGAACATGGCCAGGATCGAGGGCGCCGGGCCGTTGATGGTCATGGACACGCTGGTCGTGGGGCTGCAGAGGTCGAAGCCGTCGTACAGCACCTTCATGTCGTCCAGGGTCGCGATGCTGACGCCGGAGTTGCCGACCTTGCCGTAGATGTCGGGGCGCGGGGCCGGGTCGGCGCCATAGAGCGTGACGGAGTCAAAGGCGGTGGACAGGCGCTTGGCGGGCATGCCCTCGGAGACCAGCTTGAAGCGGCGGTTGGTGCGGAAGGCATCGCCCTCGCCTGCGAACATGCGGGTGGGGTCCTCGCCCTCGCGCTTGAAGGCGAAGACGCCAGCGGTGTAGGGGAAGGAGCCGGGCACGTTCTCCAGCATCAGCCACTTGAGCAGCTCGCCGTGGTCCTCGTAGTGCGGCAGCACGACCTTGCGGATCTTGGTGCCGGAGAGGCTGGTGGACACGAGGCTGGTGCGGATCTCCTTGTCGCGGATCTTCACCACGTACTCGTCACCGGCATAGGCCTTCTGCATGTCGGGCCACTGGGCCAGCAGCTGTCGGGCGTCGGCGTCCTGGCGGGCTTCGCGGGCGGTGGCCAGCTCGGCCAGGGCGCCACGGGCGTTCTGCTTCTCCGGGTTGGACTCCAGCAGCATGCGGCTGGCACCGTGCAGCTGCTGGATCTCGCGGGCGAGCAGCGACTGCTGGCGGGCGCGCCTCTTGTAGCCGCGCACGCTGTCGCTGATCTCGGCCAGGTAGCGCACGCGGGCCGGCGGCACGATGGGCGTCTGGTGGGTGCTGAAGCGGGTGCTGACCAGGGGCAGGCGGCCGTCGTTCAACTGCAGGCCCAGTTCGGCCAGGCGCGGCTTGAGGGCCTGGTAGAGCGCGGTCACGCCATCGTCGTTGAAGCGGCTGGCCATGGTGCCGAAGACGGGCATGTCCTCGGCCTTCTTGCCCCAGGCTTCCTTGTTGCGCTGGACCTGCTTGGCGACGTCGCGCCAGGCGTCGGCCGCGCCCTTGCGGTCGAACTTGTTGATGGCGACGAATTCGGCGAAGTCCAGCATGTCGATCTTCTCGAGCTGGCTGGCCGCACCGAATTCGGGCGTCATCACGTACATGGGGATGTCCACGTGCGGGACGATGGCGGCGTCCCCCTGGCCGATGCCGGAGGTCTCGACGATGACCAGGTCGAAGCCGGCCACCTTCGCCGCGGCCACCACGTCGGGCAGGGCCTTGCTGATCTCGCTGCCGAAGTCGCGCGTGGCCAGCGAGCGCATGAAGACGCGCGAGCCCTGGCTCCAGGGCGAGATGGCGTTCATGCGAATGCGGTCACCCAGCAGGGCGCCACCGCTCTTGCGGCGGGACGGGTCGATGGAGATGAGCGCCACGCGCAGGCGGTCGTCCTGGTCCAGGCGCAGGCGGCGGATGAGCTCGTCGGTGAGGCTGGACTTGCCGGCGCCGCCGGTGCCGGTGATGCCCAGCACGGGCGTCTTGAGCCCGGCGGCCTGCTCGCGCAGGGCCTGGACGAGGCCGGCGTCGGCCTTCTCGTTCTCCAGGGCCGTCATCAGCTGGGCCAGGGCGCGCCAGGCGCCCTCGGTCTGGCCCTGGATGGCGTCGATGCTCTTGGGGGCGAAGCTGCTGAGGTCCTTGTCGCAGCGCATCACCATCTCGCCGATCATGCCCTGCAGACCCATGCGTTGGCCGTCCTCGGGGCTGAAGATGCGCACGCCATGCTCGGCCAGGTCACGGATCTCGGCCGGCACGATCACGCCGCCGCCGCCGCCGTAGACCTGGATGTGCTCGCCGCCCCGCTCCTTGAGCAGCTGCACCATGTACTTGAAGTACTCGACGTGGCCGCCCTGGTAGGACGAGATGGCGATGCCCTGGGCGTCTTCCTGCAGCGCGGCGGTGACGACCTCGTCCACCGAGCGGTTGTGCCCCAGGTGGATCACCTCGGCACCCATGCTCTGCAGGATGCGGCGCATGATGTTGATCGCGGCATCGTGGCCATCGAAGAGGCTGGCGGCCGTCACGAAACGCACCTTGTGGGTGGGACGGTAGTCGGCGAGGGCCTTGAATTCGGCGGACAAGTCGGTCATCGCGGGTCTCCTGCAGGGCCGGCCGGGTGACGGCATGGGCCCGGTTCTATCAGCAACAAGGACCTGATTCTAGGTGCGACTTGACGTTTACGTAAACGTCAATCCTTCGCGTTCCGGCGAGGCTGGGCCGGAGCAGGCGGCAAGGCGGGAGGACTGGGGCTCAAAGGCTTTGCAGCGAGGCGGGTGCCGTCTGCATGAAGCGCTGCTGGCCGGGCTCGCGCAGCTGCCATTTCTCGGCCAGGGCCATGAAGCGCGTGGCCGACACCGGGCGCGAGAACCAGTGGCCCTGGTAGGCAGTGCAGCCCATCTCGCGAAGACAGTCCAGTTGCCGCACGTTCTCCACGCCTTCGGCCACCACCTCCAGGCCCATGTCCAGGCCGAGGTGCACGATGGTCTCGGCGATGCGGCAGGCGTCGGCGTCGTCGGGCAGGTCGTGCACGAAGGACTGGTCGACCTTGAGCTGGTCCAGCGGCAGGCCGCGCAGCCGGCTCAGCGAGGAGAAACCGGTGCCGAAGTCGTCCAGTGCCAGGCGGATGCCGCACTCGCGCATGCGCTGCATGCGTTCCTGGAGCTGCTCGAAGTTGTCGGAGTAGGCGGATTCGGTCAGCTCGAACTTCAGCAGGCCGGCCTGGGCCAGGCTGGTTGGCACGGTGGCGATGAGCTTCTCGGTGGCGCTCTCGGACTGCAGCTGGATGGAGCTGACATTGATGGAGATGGGGATGCCATGCAGCGGCCCGCCATCCTGCCAGGTTTCGAGCAGACGGCAGACTTGTTCCAGCAGGCGCTGCCCGGCCGGCTCGATCAGGCCGGTGGCCTCGGCGATGGGCACGAACTCGGCCGGCGAGACCAGGCCACGCTTGGGATGGCGCCAGCGCATCAGCACCTCGGCGCCGATCAGCTCGCCCTCGGCATTGCACTGGGCTTGGAAGAAGGGCTCGATCTCGCCTGCCGCGATGCCGCGCGCGAAATCCAGCTCCAGGGCCGAGGCCTGGCGCGCATCGCGCAGCATGGTGACGATGCAGGCGTACATCAGCAGGGCCGTCAGCACCGCGACCAGGCCCACGCCGACTTGGCGAGTTGCCAAGGGCACTGCGGGCGTCTGCACGAGGCGCAGTTCAAAGGTCTGCAGCGCGACAAAGGCGCCCAGGATCAGCACCGACATCAGGCTCAGCAGCCAGCCTGGCCGGTACTGCAGCAGGAAGTAGCTGCAGACGAAGAGCGGGATCAGGTAGAGCTGGGTGCTGCGGGGCACGCCGCCGGAGGGCAGGTCGGCCAGCAGGCTCAGGGCCAGCACCACCAGCCAGGCGCAGAAGCAGTAGAACACCGAGGCGGTGCGCGGCAGCTTGTGCTTCAGCAGCAGCAGGGTGAGGGCAGATCCGGCGATGGCCATGCCAGGCATGCCGGCCACGCCGGGCCTGTTGATGAAGAGGAAATGGGCCGCC
Organism: Roseateles sp. DB2; assembly: GCF_051857535.1. Classification (NCBI taxonomy): domain Bacteria; kingdom Pseudomonadati; phylum Pseudomonadota; class Betaproteobacteria; order Burkholderiales; family Sphaerotilaceae; genus Roseateles; species Roseateles sp. DB2. The sequence goes on from NZ_JBPZGY010000006.1 coordinate 48,540, forward strand.
CAGGGCAGGGAGCCCAGGATGGTCAGCCAGGCCATCACCCGCAGGACGTGCTCGCGACGCCTGGCGAAGGCCTGGGGCACGAAGCCCTCGTTGGACTCCAGGCGCGACAGGACGTGCCAGACGCCATGCCAGCGCGCTGCCAGACCGGGTGGTCGTGTCGATGCCAGAACCGGGCCCTGTGGGCTTCTCATCGCCGCTCCCTGCTGCGAATCCGCCGGGCGCGCAGCGGCGCCCGGGCCGCTGCCATTGTGCATGCCTGCCTCAAGGCTGGCATGGCCTGGAGCCGGGGCGAGCTCATGCCGCCCCGGCCGGTGGGCAATCTGCCACAGACCGGCGGGGGGGGCTGCGGGTCAGCGCCCGCTGGCGGCCAGGCGGAAGCCGCTGACCAGCTCCGCCAGACGGCTGGCCTGCTCCTTCAGCGACTCGGCGGCGGCGGCGCTCTGCTCCACCAGGGCTGCGTTCTGCTGAGTGGCCTGGTCCAGCTGAGTGACGGCCTGGTTGACCGCCCCGATGCCGTCGCGCTGTTCCACCGTGCTGGCGGAGATCTCGCCGATGATGTCGCTGACCCGGTTCACGCTGGCGACGATCTCGTCCATGGTGCTGCCGGCTTCCCGCACCAGGCGCGAGCCCGCCTCGACCCGCTCGACGCTGGCGCCGATCAGGCTCTTGATCTCTTTGGCTGCCTCGGCGCTGCGCTGGGCCAGGCTGCGCACCTCGGACGCCACCACCGCAAAGCCGCGGCCCTGCTCGCCCGCCCGCGCGGCCTCGACGGCCGCGTTGAGCGCCAGGATATTGGTCTGGAAGGCGATGCCGTCGATGACGCCGATGATGTCGCTGATGCGCCGCGAACTGGCGTTGATCTCCTCCATGGTGCTGACCACCTGCCCCACGACCGCGCCGCCGCGCTGAGCCACCTCCGCGGCGCTGCCGGCGAGCTGGTTGGCCGTGGCAGCGCTGTCTGCGCTGTGGCTGACCGTGCCCGTCAGCTGCCCTGTGGCCCCGGCGGCCTGCTGCAGATTGGAGGCCGTCTGCTCCGTGCGGTGGCTCAGGTCCAGATTGCCTGAGGCGATCTCGGCGCTGGCCGTCTGGATGCTTTCGGTGCTCTCGCGCACTTCACTGACGACGCGATTCAGCGCATCCTTCATGCGGGCCAGGGCGCGCTGGACCTCGCCGATCTCGTCCTGCCGGCTGCTGTCCAACTGGCCGCTGAGATCGCCGTTGCCGATGCGCTCGGCCTCGCCGACCAGGGCCTTGAGCGGCGTGGCGATGGAGCGCACCAGGGACCAGGTACCCAGCCCCAGGGCCGCGACGATCACGCCCATCAGCGCGGCCACGCTCCACACCGTGCGCATGCGCTCGGCGCCGGCCCGTTCCTGCATGGCCCGCGCCTTGTCCGCCTGGATCTGCACGAAAGCCTGCTGTGCGTCGAGGTAGCTTTCCACAGCCTGCTGAATGCGCCCCAGGCCGCTGCGCACACCCTCCGCGTCACCGGCGGACTTGAGCTTGCCGATGTCATTGCGCAGCGTGATGTAGGCCTGGCGCTGTTCAGCGATGCGCTGCATGGCGCGCTTCTCTTCGTCGGAGTCGGCCAGTGCCTCCAGCTGCTTCTGGATGCCGCTGATCTGCTGGGTGGTGGCCTCGATCATGGGCTTGGCCAGCTTGCTCACCGAATCGTCGGGGGCGGCCAGGCCCAGGATCACTCGCGTCGCATTGGTCTCCGTCATGCCTCGCCAGCGCAGGGAATGGCTCAGCTTGAGCTGCTGATCCTGCTGGGCCTTCATGGCTTCCTGCAGCAGTTGGGACGTCCGCAAGGCGGCGCCGGCCGTCATCAGCACAGTGACCACGGTCAGCGCGATCACCGGCAACCACAGACGAGTCGCAATCGACAGATGCTTCATGGGCTTCTCCACTGAATCTTGTTGGCTTGCTCGGGCGTCTGCTGCGCCCCGGCTTTGGATGATGAGTCAGCCGGGCCTGCGCGGATAGCATTCCCTGGCGGGATCTGAGGCATTTCCGCTACGACGGCTCCGGGAACGCTGGTAGGCTCCCGCTGTTTCCAGCGCAGCCTCCTTCCCATGAGCTTTCTGGCCATAGACATCGGCAACACTCGCCTCAAGTGGGCGCTTTATGCATCGCCCCAGCCGGGCGCGGTGGTGCTGGCCCACGGTGCCGTGTTCCTCGAGAACATCGAGCGCCTCGCGGAAGACGAATGGCGGCGCCTGCCCACGCCTCACAGCATGCTGGGCTGCAATGTGGCCGGCGATGCCGTGCGTCACCGGGTCGAGGAGCAGATCGAGCAGATGGAAGCCTGGGACGTGGAGCCCCGCTGGGTGCATTCCACCCACCAGGCCGGCGGCATCATCAATGGCTACGACCATCCCGGGCGGTTGGGGGCGGACCGCTTCGTGGCCCTGGTCGGCGCACGCTCCCATGTGATGCAACGCGGCGCACCGCGTGCGGTGCTGGTGGTGATGGTGGGCACGGCGGTGACGGTGGATGCGGTCGACGCCGAGGGGCACTTCCTCGGCGGTCTGATCCTGCCCGGCCACGGCATCATGCTGCGCGCCCTGGAAAGCGGAACGGCCGGCCTGCGCGTGCCGACCGGCGAGGTGCGCGCCTTCCCCACCAACACCTCGGATGCGCTGACCAGCGGCGGCACCTATGCCATCACCGGCGCCATCGAGCGCATGCACCGCCATCTGGGCCACCGCGCCGGTCACGAGCCGCTGACGCTGATGACGGGCGGCGCGGGATGGAAGGTCGCACCGGCGCTGGAGGTTCGCCACGAACTGGTCGAGAGCCTGCTCTTCGACGGCATCCTGGCCCTGCAGGCGCATCGCCTGGCGCTCTGAGCGCCAGGACGGCGGCGCCTGGCGCGCCTGCGGATCAGGTCCGGGCCCGCTGCAGCATGAGCAGGCCCAGGGCGGCCAAGCCCAGGCCGGCGCTGGTCGCTGCCGTCATGAGCTGGGCCTGGCCATTGAAGGCCATCAGGTCCAGCCAGGGGATGTCGCGTGCCTGCGTGGCGACGTAGAGCCAGAACAGGAACAGGGCGAGGAAGGTGCGGCTGCCGCGGGTCCAGTGGCCCAGGGCGGCACTGAGGCCGCTCAGCATCAGCAGACCGCCCAGCAGTCCCAGGGCCAGGGTGGGCGTGATCAGGGCCCAGCGCAGCAGGGCCGGGGCGCAGAACAGCAGGCCCAGCAGCAAGGCGCTGGCAAAGGGCCGCAGCCGGCGCCGCCCGGGGCCGCCGGGCGCGCTGGCGCTCAAGGACAGGATGCCGGCCTGGTGATCCTGGGCTCCCATCCCGCAGATCATCAGGCCCCAGACCGCCGTGGTGGCAAGTACCATCGAGCCCAGGTCCGTGACGGGCACGCTCATGCCCAGCAGCAGCAGCACAGGCAGGGCCAGCACGGTCAGCGGTTGACCCACCAGGGCCAGGCAGGCGTCGGCCAGCACCTGTCCAGGCCAGCCCGGGACGCGGGCGCACAGGGGCAGGAGCCGACCGGCGCCGCGGGCCAGCGGCTGCAGGCTGGTGTCGATGAGCTTGCGCCAGCGCGACCCCGCCTTCACCGATGCGGCCTTGACGTGATCGGGGTCGTAGCGATGGAACAGCCAGAAGGCCGGCAGCAGCGGCAGCAGGGCCAGCAGCGCGGACAGCAGGCGCAAAGACACCAGGGGCCAGGACCACAGGCCCTCGGGCAGGTGGCCGACGCCCAGGCTGGGATCGAAGTCGGTGCCGCCGATGTTGAGGTGCGTGGTCCCCAGCATCTGTTCCAGCTGGGTGACGATGGCCGACAGGCCGGTGAAGTCCAGTGCCAGCAACGGCTGCAGGCGATGGGGGCCGTCGCCCAGGGTGAAGGGCAGGGTGAGGAACTGCCCGACCCAGCAGGCAAAGAAGAGCAGGTCGCCGCGGCGCCGCATCAGCGGGGCCCAGGCGTCGCAGAGCAGGGCCATGCTGGCGCACAGCAGCAGAGAGGGGCCCATGCCCAGCAGCCAGATCGCCAGATAGGGGCCAGCCTGCACGGGACCTTCGCCGCGCAGCAGCTGCAGCACCACCAGCGTGAGCAGGGCCAGGGCCGCGAGGCTCATCAGGAAGGCCATCGACCCCAGCCAGCGGCCCAGCAGCAGCCAACCGCTGTGCAAGGGCGAGGAGGCCAGCAGCGGTGCCACGCCGCAGTGCAGCTCCTGCTGGCTGCGGCCTCGTGCCAGGAAGAAGCCCATCAGGCCGAAGAGCAGGTTGGCCAGCAACCCGCCGCCCACGGCCAGCGTGCTGCTGTCGTAGGCCATGCGTTGCTCGCGGACCGCCATCAGGGTCATGGTGCCGCTGTTGTCCGGGATCATCATCCAGGTCCCGACGATGACCAGGCCCAGGATCACCAGGCAGGAGGTACGCCGGGCGCGCAGGCGCCACTCGTGGCGGGCAAGGGCCAGGAGAAGAGCAGGCAGCGGGGCGAACGGCGTGCCCCGCGCTGCGCTGCCTTCGTGCTGAAGCAGGCCGGGCGCGCTCATGCTGCCATCCCCAGGCCCTGGGCGTCCGCATAACGCTGAGCCATCAGGGCCTCTTCCAGACTTGGCAGGGCAGCCTGCGCCTCGGCGCAGGGGCGCTCGGCATGGGCCATGCGGACCTGGATCAGACCGCCCTGGCGCTGGGCCTGCAGCACATGGACCTGCTGGCGCAGGGACTCGTAATGACCGGGCTCCAGCAGGGCTGTCCAGACCTGACCCTCTGCCCGCGCCATCAAGGCCTCGGGGCTGCTGAAGGCCAGCAGGCGGCCTCGCCGCAGGATGGCCAGGTGGGTGGCCATGTTCTCGATGTCCGAGACGATGTGGGTGGAGACGATCACCAGGCGCGAGAAGCCCAGCTCGGACAGCAGCTGGCGAAAGCGCAGCCGCTCCTCGGGATCCAGGCCGGCCGTGGGTTCGTCGACGACCAGCACGTCCGGGTCGTTGAGCAGGGCCTGTGCGATGCCGAGTCGCTGGCGCATGCCGCCGGAAAAGCCTGCGGCCAGTCGGTCGGCCTGTTCATGCAGGTTGACCAGCTCCAGCAGCTGCTGGATGCGGCGGCCGTCGCGCACGCCCTTGAGCGCGGCGAAATACTGCAGGAACTCGCGCGCCGTCAGCTGCGGATAGACGCCGAAGTCTTGGGGCAAGTAGCCCAGCCGGCGGCGCATCAGCTCGGGGTGGGCGACGATGTCCTGCCCGTCCAGCAGGATGCGGCCCTGGCTGGGCTTGCTGAGTGTGGCCAGCATCTGCATCAGCGTGGTCTTGCCGGCGCCGTTGTGGCCGACCAGGCCGACCAGGCCGGCGCCCAGTTCCAGGTTGAGGCCGTCGATGGCCCGGTGGTCTCCGAATGTCTTGACCAGGTCTTGAATGCTCAGCATGGCGCCTCCTCAGTGATCTGGGGCGCAGCGTAGCGAGGCGAGCACGGCCTGGCGCGGGGATTCGGACAGAGTGGCGCAGCGCAAGGACAGGCTGCAAGGCGCCGGCAAAGGTCGCCCTGAGGGCGGGCTCAGTCGGGGCGCTTGAGCTGTCGCAGCTCTTCGCGCACGGCTGCCAGTTCCTCGTGCACTGAACGCAACTGGGTGTGCAGGTCGCGCAGGATGTCCTTCTCGACCTCGCGCTCGGTGGTCTCCACCCACATGGCAGCGATGGCGGCCGTCACCAGCGAGAGCACTGCATAGCCCAGCAGCACCACGAAGACCGAGAAGATCTTGGCGGCGGCGGTGGTGGGGACGATGTCGCCGTAGCCCACGGTGGCGGCCGTGGTGAAGGCCAGCCACATGCCGTCCCCTGGGGTGCGAACGCGCGGCTCCAGCACCCAGAAGCCCACGCCGCAGAACAGCAGCACCATGAGGGCCAGCAGCAGCAGGTAGCCCAGGCCTCCGCGGGTGACCCAGCTCTTGATGGCCCAGACCATGCGCAGCAGCGTCAGCAGGGAGACAAAGAGCCGTCCCGCCAGCGCCATGGCCGACTCCGCACTGGGCGGGAGCAAGGCCGAGGCCAGCAGGCCCGCCATCAGCACGAGGTCCAGCATATTGCTGCGCCAGTACTGCTGGGGGTGCGAGCACAGGCGTCCGATGCGCCACAGGGAGAGGCCCACCGTTGCTGCCGCCACCAGGTAGATGGCAATGGCCAGGGGCGTGGGTAGGCTCTCGATCAGCTCGATGTAGAAGGCCGGGATGGTGCACAGCAAGACGACCAGCACCGGCCATCGCCAGCGCTGCTCGGCATGCGTGGCGGCTGCGTTGAGCTGGCTGGGGCGGGCCAAGCCCCAACTGCGGGTGCTGATGCGATGCGGCATAGGCCTAGAGCCTAATGGCAGGCGGGGCGGCGCGGCTTGACGGCCGTCAAGGCCTCCGAGCCGCCTTCAGGGGACGCCGTTCACAGGATGAAGCGCGAGAGGTCCTCGTTGGATGCCAGGGCCGCGAGGCGTTCATCAACGGCCGCAGCATCGATGCGCACGGTCTGCCCACCCATGTTCGGCGCATCGAAGCTGATGGGGTCCAGCAGGCGTTCCATCACTGTGGCCAGGCGGCGGGCGCCGATGTTCTCGGTGCGCTCGTTGACCTCGCAAGCGATCTGCGCCAGCCGGCGGATGCCATCGGGCAGCAGCTCCAGGGTGACGCCCTCGGTGGCCAGCAGGGCCTGATACTGCTTGACCAGGCTGGCATGGGTGCTGGAGAGGATGGCCTCGAAGTCATCGACGCTCAGCGAGCCCAGCTCCACGCGGATGGGAAAGCGGCCCTGCAGCTCGGGGATGAGGTCGCTGGGCTTGGCCAGATGGAAGGCGCCCGAGGCGATGAAGAGCATGTGGTCGGTCTTGACCATGCCGTACTTGGTGGAGACCGTGCTGCCCTCGACCAGGGGCAGCAGGTCACGCTGCACGCCCTGGCGCGAGACCTCGGCGCCGCTGCCTTCGGAGCGGCTGGCCACCTTGTCGATCTCGTCGATGAAGACGATGCCGTTCTCCTGGGCGTTGAGCAGGGCTGCGGCGCGGATCTCCTCTTCGTTGACCAGCTTGGCCGCTTCCTCGTCGAGCAGCAGCTTCATGGCCTCGCCAATCTTGAGCTTGCGGCTGCGCTTCCTGACCGCGCCCATCTGCGAGAACAGGCCCTTGAGCTGCTCGGTCATCTCCTCCATGCCCTGAGGGCCGAGGATTTCCATGGTGGGCTTGGGATCGGTCAGCTCCAGCTCGACTTCCTTGTCGTCCAGTTGGCCCTCGCGCAGGCGCTTGCGCAAGACCTGGCGAGCGGTGTTGTCTGGGGCGGGCGACGCGGGTGCGGCGGTAAAGCCGAATTCACTGCTGCTACCGGAGCGGGGTGGCGGCACGAGTGCGTCGAGGATGCGCTCCTCGGCGGCGTCCTCGGCACGCGTGCGCAGTCGGCGCATCTGCAGCTCGCGCTCCTGCTTGACGGCGATCTCGACCAGATCGCGCACGATGCTGTCAACGTCCTTGCCCACATAGCCCACCTCGGTGAACTTGGTGGCCTCGACCTTGATGAAGGGCGCATCGGTGAGCCGGGCCAGCCGGCGGGCGATCTCGGTCTTGCCGACGCCGGTGGGTCCGATCATCAGGATGTTCTTGGGCGTGATCTCGCCACGCAGCTTCTCGTCGACCTGCTGGCGGCGCCAGCGGTTGCGCATGGCGATGGCGACGGCACGCTTGGCCTCCTGCTGGCCCACGATGTGGCGGTCGAGTTCGGAAACGATTTCTTGCGGGGTCATGGACATGGGGCGTCCTTCTTCGATGCGGTGGCCAGCGTGCCCTCAGCCACGGGAGACGCTGTCCAGCGTCTCGAGGGTGTGGGTCTGGTTGGTGTAGATGCAGAGGTCGCCGGCGATCTCGAGCGAGCGCTTGACGATGTCGGTTGCGCCCAGCTCGCTGTGCTGAAGCAGGGCGCGGGCGGCGGCCTGGGCGTAGGCCCCGCCGGAGCCTATGGCCACGATGCCCATCTCGGGCTCCAGCACATCGCCGTTGCCGGTGATGATCAGCGAGGTTTCGGCGTCTGCCACGGCCAGCATGGCTTCCAGGCGGCGCAGCACGCGGTCCGTGCGCCAGTCGCGCGTCAGCTCGACGGCGGCCCGTACGAGGTGGCCCTGGTGCTTCTCCAGCTTGGACTCAAAGCGTTCGAAGAGGGTGAAGGCGTCGGCCGTGGCGCCGGCAAAGCCGGCCAGCACGCGTTCCTTGTAGAGCTTGCGCACCTTGCGGGCGCTGGCCTTCACGACGATGTGGCCCAGCGTCACCTGGCCGTCGCCGCCGATGGCGACCTGGCCATTGCGGCGCACGCTGACGATGGTGGTGCCATGAAACACCGGGTCTTGGGAGGCGGATGCAGTCATAGCCGTTCCAGCTGAGGGCGGGAAGAGCATTTTCAAGCCAGCCGGCGCAGGAGGCAGTGTCGCGTTGCTGCGAGCCCTCATCGGACCATTTCAGGACCTTGGACGCAAATCGACGGAACCACAACGCGTTGCCCAAGGCATCCCGCCAGACAAAGAGCACCCGGCGCAGCCGGTGCTCGCCCCGCGCGAACACCGCCGATCCGGCTTTGCCGGGCGGTCGGTGTTGCCCCCTGGGGGGCCGGCGAAGCCGGTAGGGGGGATGTCTTAAACAGTTCTGACCTTGACCCGCGCGTGCTCGTTGATGCCCATGGCGCCGAAGAACAGGGCCACCAGGCGGTGGGTGTCCTTGAAGACCACATTGCGGTTCTCGCTGCGCCGGCTGAGCACCCAGTTCAGCAGGTCGCCCGCGGCCATGAAGTCCAGACGGATCAGGGCGGGGCAGGACACCTCGATCAGCGAGGCGGCGCCCAGCTCGCTGCTCATGAGCTTGAGCGTCTCGCTGATGTCGCCATGCAGCTGGCCGCTGAGCTCCAGCTGCACCGCCTGACCCAGCTTGGTCTGCTCGCCCAGGCTGGTCTCGAGGAATGTGCTCTGGGCCTCCAGGGCCTGCTGCTGCGTGGTGGGGGTCGGGCCTTGCGTGGAGAGACTGTTGCCGCTGACACGGACCAGGCACTTGGCCTTTTCCCAGGACGGCGGCGAGACCTCGTAAGTGACGCAGTAGTCGATGGCCGCCTCGTCGAATTGGTCCGGGCGGTTGACCAGGCGCAGCGCTTCCATGCGCAACATCCACAGCGCCGGGTCGACGTCGCGGACACCCACCGGCGCCATGTCCTTGAGCACTTGCAGGAACTGGTCGCCGGCCAGCCAGCGGATGTCCAGCACTTGCCTAGACCAATCCTTGAATACGGCTTGCAGCTTGGCGCAGCCTTCGGTGTCCAGCTGCTGCAGATCCTTCCAGTCCAACACCCAGGGCATGGGCGAGGACTCGCAACGCGAGCGCATCTGCTGCACGGCGTCGGCGTCGAGATAGGCCGGCGCGGACCAGCAGACCGCACCTGGGCTGCCCTTGGGCGGACGCACCTTGCGTTGCTGCTCCGCCACCAGCTTGGGCATGGAGAACCACTGCGGCGCGGAGAGTCCGAACTGCTGGGCGTACTCCACCGCCAGGGCTTCGAACTTGCCCTGCTGGCCGGTGGCCCGGTAGAAGTCGAACAGCACCAGCCAGGTCTCGGCATGCAGATTGCGGCTGCCGCCGGGCTGGGTCAGTTCGGTGAGAGCGCGCTCGCAGCTGTCGTTGTCGGCATTGGCGAAGGCGATCACCGCCTCGTCAAGCTCCGCGTCGTGCACGAGCTCGTTGACCTCGATGGCGGCGCTCTCCGTCATGCGGAAGCTCAGGCCCGGGGTCATGGGCATCAGTGCCGGCAGCTCGCTGGGCGGGCCTTCGACGGGGGGAGGGAGCTTGGTGTCCACCACGGCGGCCGCAGGAACAGGCACGTTGCTGGGCCGTTCGCGGCTCGGAGCCGGCGAGGACGGCGCTTGCGGCTGAGCAGCGGCTCCACGGGGGATCTCGGTGTTCGGGACCGCAGGCATGGTCGGCGCGAAGGCCGCCGCCCGCGTGCTGGTCTCGAAGAAGCCCGAGGAGGGGGGCGATGGTGCCCGGGCAAAGCTCTCGCCCACCATCTGCTGCTCGATTTCGTCGATCTTGGCCTTGACCTGGAGGTCCACCCGCTGGCCCATGTCGCTGTTCATGCGCTCCACTTCGTCCATGCGGGACGAGGAAGCGCCCAGGGCGGCCAACTGCTCGGGCGACAGGCCCTCTCGGCGGATGCGCCGCAGCATGTCGAGCTCGCGCTTGCGAACGAAGTCGTTGCGACGCTTGCGCTCGACCATGGCCCGAAGTTCGGCCTTGGCGGCGTCGGCCTGCGGGTCATCCTGGCGCGAATTGATCTCGGCCCAGTCGGTGGTCGGGTTGGCGACGAAGCGCGCGACCTTGCGGAAGAAGCTCTCGCTGTCCTTGGGGTCGGTCATGCGTTTCCTGCTGGGCTGGGACGGGGGGCCGGCAAAGGCGGATCGTGGCGACTCAGTCGCCGAACATCTTCTGCTTCAGCTCACGGCGCTGCTGAGCTTCCAGCGACAGCGTGGCCGTCGGACGGGCGATCAGGCGACCCAGGCCGATGGGCTCACCGGTCTCGTCGCAGTAACCGTATTCACCGCTGTCCAGGCGTTGCAGGGACTGCATGATTTTCTTCAGCAGCTTGCGCTCGCGGTCACGGGTGCGCAGCTCCAGGGCATGCTCTTCCTCGATGGTGGCGCGGTCGGCCGGATCGGGGACGATGGAGGTGTCTTCGCGCAGATGCTCGGTGGTTTCACCGGCATTGGACAGCAGACTCTCCTTGAGTTCATTCAGCTTGGCGCGGAAGAACTCGATCTGCTTGTCGTTCATGTACTCGCTGTCCGGCATGGCCAGGACTTCGGCGTCGGTCAGTTCGTTGCCTGGCTTGGATTTCCAGGCGTTCGCGAGCTTGGGGTCGGCTTTCACGGCAGGGCGGGGCGTTTCAATCAAGGGACTACTCGAGGACCGCGCAGGCGGCTTGGGGGGGGCGAAGCGATCGGCGAAGCGGCTGGCGGCGGCCGGAGCCTCCGTCACCACAGTGTCGGCGTCGCCGGATGGGGCGGCACTGGCCTTGGCGGCAGATTTGCTGGCCTTGGTTGCCGACCGCGCAGCGGCCGGAGCCGGGGCAGCGGTGGATTTCGGGGCCTGGGTCTTGCTCACTTTCAGTCTCCTCGCAGGCTCTTTATACCTGCTTCAAAGGGCACTTTCGCCAACGGGACCAGTTCTGGGGACCAGCTTCGCCAAACTTTTGCTGACCCGGATGTCCTGCCTTTGAGGGGCAGGGCCATCCCCATGGGGATCAGGGCCGGCTCCCAGGGCAGGCACGAGGCCAGCTCCCGGGTCGGTTTTGGGCGCCGCGGATTGTAGCCACAGCCTGCGGTGCCCAACTGAGAGAGTGTGTCACTAGGCGAGACAGCCTTCCAGTCCCTGCAGCAGGATCTCCTTGGGCAGGTCGATGCCAATGAAGACCATCTTGCTCTGCTTCTTCTCGCCGGGCATCCAGCGCGGACCCAAATCCGAGCCCATCAGCTGGTGCACGCCCTGGAAGATCACTTTCTTGTCGGTGCCCTTCATGTAGAGCACGCCCTTGTAGCGCAGCATCTTGGGGCCGTAGACCTGCACGATGGCGCCCAGGAACTCCTCCAGCTTGGCAGGATTGAAGGGGCGTTCGGCACGGTAGACGAAGGACTTCACGTCGTCGTCATGGGCGTGGTGGTGAGGGTGGTCGCAGTGCTCGCCATGCTCGTGGTCATGGTCGCAGTGCTCGCCATGGGCATGGTGATGATGATCGTGGTCGTCGGCCTTGAGGAAGTCGGGATCGATTTCCAGCTTGGCGTTGAGGTTGAAGCCGCGCAGGTCGAACACCCGGGCCAACTCCACCTCGCCGAAGTGCACGCGCTGCTGCGGAGCTCGGGGATTCATGTGCTTGATGCGGTGGGCCAGGGCGTCGACGGCGGCGGGCTCGCACAGGTCGGTCTTGGACAGGAAGATCTGGTCCGCGAAGCCAATCTGGCGGCGCGCCTCCTGGCGGGTATTGAGCTGCTCCTCGGCATGCTTGGCGTCCACCAAGGTCAGCACGGAATCCAGCAGGTAGCTCTCGGCGATCTCGTCGTCCATGAAGAAGGTCTGGGCGACGGGGCCCGGGTCGGCAAGGCCGGTGGTCTCGATGACCACACGGTCGAACTCGACCTCACCCTTGCGGCGCTTGGCCGCCAGGTCCGACAGCGTGGTGCGCAGATCTTCGCGGATGGTGCAGCAGACGCAGCCGTTGCTCATCTGGATGATCTGCTCCTTGGTCTCGGTGAGCAGGATGTCGTTGTCGATGTTCTCCTCGCCGAACTCGTTCTCGATCACGGCGATCTTCTGGCCATGGGCCTCCGACAGCACGCGCTTGAGCAGGGTGGTCTTGCCCGAGCCCAGGAAGCCGGTGAGGATGGTGGCGGGGATCAAACCAGGGGAGGTACCTTGAGACATGGCTGGCGCAGGCGACGGCAGCCGCCCGGAGAAAAATAGACAGAGGCCCCGATAAATGGGGGCGGCCGACTGTCATTCAAGTCCCTGTCAAAGTCAATCGGTTATTCTTTGCGTCCCCCAACTACGACACGAGTGCCTGTGTCTGAACCACAGCCTAGTCGATACCCCCACGGCAAGAGTGGGGGTACGAGGCCCGGAGCGGAATCGCCCGTGGCCAAGAGAAATCTGCTCGAACGCCTGCTGGAATTCCTCCACCCCGGGCCTGACTCCACCCGCGAGCTGCTCGAAGCCCTGGCCGATGCCGAAGAGCGCGCCCTGATTGCACCCGAGTCCCGCCAGATGCTGGAAGGCGTGCTGCGCATGGCCGAGCTCAGCGCCGGCGACGTGATGGTGGCCGCGCCGCACATGGACCTGCTGTCCATCGACGCCAGCTACGAGGAGTTGCTGGCCATGGTGATCGGCACCGGCCATTCCCGCTTCCCCGTCTACGAAGGCCAGCGCGACAACATCATCGGCATCCTCATGGCCAAGGACCTGCTGAAGCTACAGCGCGCGCCCGAGCTCAATCTGCGCACCCTGCTGCGCCCGGCCGTCTTCGTGCCGGAAAGCAAGGGCCTCAATGAGCTGCTGCGTGACTTCCGCGCCAACCGCAGCCATCTGGCCATCGTGATCGACGAGTTCGGCAACACGGCCGGCTTGATCACCATCGAGGACGTGCTGGAAGAGATCGTCGGCGAGATCGAGGACGAGTTCGATGTGGACGAGGCGGACGACGCCGGCATCTACACCCTGGCCGATGGCAGCCAGCGCGTTGCTGGCGACACCAAGATCGCCGCCGTCAACGAGACCTTCGGCCTGCAACTGGCCAACGAGGACTTCGACACCATCGGCGGCCTGCTGGCCCATGAGCATGGTCGCGTGCCGCGCCGGGGTGAGGTGGTCGAACTGGGCGGCCTGAGCTTCAGCGTGATGCTGACGCGAGGCGGCTCGGTGCGCTGGTTCAAGGTCACCCGGTTGCCCGCCGCACCGACGGCTGAGCTGGCTGGATGAGGGGTCCGACGCGCCTGGCCCGCTGGATGGCCGGCCTGGTTCCGGGCGCCGTGCTGCTGCTGGCCCTGCTGGCCGGCGCGCTCCAGACGGCGGCCTTCGCACCCACGCAGGCCTGGTGGCTGCAGCCGCTGGCGCTGGCCCTGCTGGCGGCCCTGGTCTGGGAGGCCTCGCCGCGGCGCGCGGCGTGGTCCGGCTTCTGCTTCGGCCTGGGCTGGCTGGCCTGTGGCCTGTGGTGGCTGTACATCAGCCTGCATGAGCACGGCCATCTGGCAGCGCCCTTCGCCGTGACGGCGGTGCTGCTGCTGGCGGCGTTTCTCTCGCTTTACTACGCTGGCGCCCTGTGGGCCTTTGCCCGGTGGCGGCGCGCCGGAGTCTGCGCTCGGGTGGGCCTGTTCGCGGCCTTGTGGCTGCTGGCCGAGCTGGCCCGGGCGCAGTGGCTGACCGGCTTCCCCTGGATCGCCAGCGGCTATGCCCATGCCGCCGGTCCCTTGGCCGCCTGGGCGCCCTGGCTCGGCGTCTATGGCATCACCGCGCTGGCGGCGGGCCTGGCTGCGGCTCTGGCGGCCCTGGCGCTGGAAGGGGCCTGGCGGCCGCTGGCGGGCACGCTGGTGCTGGTCGCCGTGCCTGCGCTGCTGCCCTCGGCGTTCACGCAGAGCAGCGGGACGATCCGCCTCTCGCTGCTGCAGCCCAATGTGCCGCAGGATCAGAAATTCGACCGTGAACGCTGGGACCAGAACCTGGACGCCCTGCTGAAGCAGGCCGAGAGCGCCCGCGGCCAACTGGTGCTGACGCCGGAGTCCGTCGTGCCCCTGCCCCTGGCCTACCTGGAGCCCGAGGTGGTGCAGCGCATCGCCGCCATCGGCCAGGTGCGCCCCCTGCTGCTGGGCAGCTTCCTGGGGGACGCCAAGAGCGGCTTTGTCAATTCGCTGGTCGCCATCGGCGCGCCGGCACAGCCGGACGGCAATCCCTACAGCTACGGTAAGCGCCACCTGCTGCCCTTTGGCGAGTTCATCCCGCCAGGCTTTCACTGGTTCGTGCAGGCCCTGCGCATCCCGCTGGACGACCAGGCCACGGGCACGCATCAGCGTTCCCTGGTGCTGGACGGCCAGCGCATCCGCCCCCTGATCTGCTACGAGGACCTGTTCGGTGAGGACTTCGCCCAGAGCCTGGTGGGCCCCGAGGCCGCCACGGTGCTGGCCAACGCCAGCAACCTCGCCTGGTTCGGCCCGCGCATGGTGCAGGATCAGCACCTGCAGTTCTCGCAGATGCGATCGCTCGAATTCCAGCGGCCCCTGGTGCGCTCGACCAACACCGGCGCTACCGCCGCCATCGATCACCAGGGCCGGGTGATCGGCCGGCTGCCCGCCGAGGTGCCGGGTGTTCTGGAGGTTCAGGTCGAAGGCCGGACCGGCGCCACCCCCTATGCGCGCTGGCTGGCTGCCCTGGGCCTGTGGCCAGTGTGGGGTCTGGGCCTTGCCGCCGTGCTGGCCTTGCGTCGGCGTGCGCCGGGCGCTTGATCCATCGCGCCCGGCGCCCGCCATGGGCGCCCGTAGAATGGGCCGCTTCCTTCAACGCCCGTGCCGCTGTCGCGGCTGCAGCCGGGCCTTACCGCCGTACACCACCATGCTGAGCTTCCAGCAAATCATTCTGAAACTTCAGGAATACTGGTCCGCCCAAGGCTGCGCCCTGCTGCAGCCCTATGACATGGAGGTCGGCGCCGGCACCAGCCACACCGCCACCTTCCTGCGCGCCCTGGGCCCCGAGCCCTGGCATGCGGCCTATGTGCAGCCCAGCCGCCGGCCCAAGGACGGCCGCTACGGCGAGAACCCCAACCGCCTGCAGCACTACTACCAGTTCCAGGTGGTCCTGAAGCCCGCGCCGGCCAACATCCTGGAGCTCTACCTCGGCTCCCTGGAGGCCCTGGGCTTCGACCTGAAGAAGAACGACGTCCGCTTCGTCGAGGACGACTGGGAGAACCCCACCCTCGGCTGCTGGGGCCTGGGCTGGGAGGTCTGGCTCAATGGCATGGAGGTGACGCAGTTCACCTACTTCCAGCAGGTCGGCGGCATTGACTGCAAGCCCATCACCGGCGAGATCACCTACGGCCTGGAGCGCCTGGCCATGTATCTGCAGGGCAAGGAGTCGGTGTACGACCTGGTCTATGTCGAGGGCAAGAATGGGGCCCCCGACATCAAGTACGGCGATGTGTTCCACCAGAATGAAGTCGAGCAGTCGACCTACAACTTCGAGCACAGCGACGTCGACTTCCTGCTGCAGGCCTTCGCCGCGCACGAGAAGCAGTCGCAGCACCTGATGACGCAGCAGTTGGCCCTGCCCGCCTACGAGCAACTGCTCAAGGCCGGCCATACCTTCAACCTGCTGGACGCCCGCGGCGCCATCTCGGTGACTGAGCGGGCTGCCTACATCGGCCGTATCCGCAATCTGGCGCGCGCCGTGGCGCAGGCCTATGTGGACAGCCGGGCCCGCCTGGGCTTCCCCATGGCGCCCAAGGCCTGGGGCGAGGAAGTGCTGGCGAACCTCGCCAAGCAAGCTGAAAAGAACGCAAAGAAGGCGGCCTGATACCTATGAGCACCCCGCAGAACCTCCTCGTCGAACTGTTTGTCGAAGAGCTGCCGCCCAAGGCGCTCAAGAAGCTGGGCGAGTCCTTCGCCAGCGTGCTGGCCGAGAGCCTCCAGGCCCAGGGCCTGGCTGCGCCTGATGCCGCCGTGACGCCCTTCGCCTCGCCGCGCCGCCTGGCAGTGCACCTGACCGCGGTGGCCGCCAAGGCCGCTGACCGCGCTGTGCAGCAGAAGCTCATGCCCCTTGCCGTGGCCCTGGCCGCCGACGGCCAGCCCACGCCGGCACTGCTGAAGAAGCTGGCCAGCCTGGGCGCCGACGCCAGCGTCGTGCCCCAGCTCAAGCGCCTGCCGGACGGCAAGGCCGAGGCCTTGTTCCTCGATTCCGTCGTGGCCGGCGCCACCCTGGCCGAAGGCCTGCAGAAGGCGCTGGACGAGGCCCTGGCCAAGCTGCCCATCCCCAAGGTGATGAGCTACCAACTGGCTGACGGCTGGAGCAGCGTCCACTTCGTGCGCCCGGCCCATGGCCTGGTGGCGCTGCATGGCACGAGCGTGGTGAACGTCGCCACGCTGGGCCTGCAGTCCGGCCGCGAGACCCTGGGCCACCGCTTCGAGGCCGCGCAGCCGCGCCTGTCCATCGAGAGCGCTGACAGCTATGCCAGCCAGCTCCGCGAGCAGGGCGCCGTGATCGCCAGCTTTGCCGAGCGCCGGGCAGAGATCCAGGCCCAGCTCAATGCCGCTGCTGCCAAGGAAGGCCTCAAGCCCATCGAGGACGAGGCCCTGCTGGACGAGGTCACCGCCCTGGTCGAGCGCCCCAATGTGCTGACCTGCCAGTTCGAGCCCGAGTTCCTGGCCGTGCCGCAGGAATGCCTCATCCTCACGATGAAGGCCAACCAGAAGTACTTCCCCCTGCTGGACGCAGCGGGCAAGCTGACGCACAAGTTCCTCGTCGTCTCCAACATCCGCCCGGCGGATGCCAGCGCGGTGATCGGCGGCAACGAGCGCGTGGTGCGCCCGCGCCTCTCGGACGCCAAGTTCTTCTATGACCAGGACCGCAAGAAGACCCTGGCCGATCGGGTGCCAGGTCTTGCCAAGGTGGTCTACCACGGCAAGCTGGGCAGCCAGGGCGACCGCGCCGAGCGCGTGCGCGCCATTGCTCACGGCATCGTGAATATGCTGCGCATGGCCACCGTGCCCTACACCGTCGAGGCCCGCGACGAGTTCGAGGTGCTGGACAGCAAGGCGCAGCAGGCCGCACAGCTGGCCAAGGCCGACTTGCTGACCGATATGGTCGGCGAGTTCCCCGAGCTGCAGGGCATCATGGGCGCCTACTACGCCCGCCATGAGGGCCTGCGCGACGGTGTCGCCATCGCCATCGAGGACCACTACAAGCCGCGCTTCGCCGGTGACGCCCTGCCGCGCAACCACACCGGCACCGTGCTGGCCCTGGCCGACAAGCTCGAGACCCTGGTGGGCCTCTTCGGCATCGGCCAACTGCCCACGGGCGACAAGGACCCCTTCGCCCTGCGCCGCCATGCCTTGGGCGTGATCCGCATCCTGGTCGAGAAGAACCTGCCCCTGGACCTGCCTGCGCTGATCGACACCGCCGTGCCTGCCTTCGGCGAACTGATCAGCAACCCGCGCGAGGCCCTGCTGGGCTTCTTCGCGGACCGCGTGGCCGTCTCGTTGCGCGACCAGGGCTACAGCGCCCAGGAAGTGGACGCCGTGCTCGCCCTGAGCCCCAGCCGCCTGGGCGATGTGCCGCGCCGCCTCGAAGCCGTGCGCGCTTTCGCAGCGCTGCCTGAGGCCGCCTCGCTGGCTGCCGCCAACAAGCGCGTGGGCAACATCCTCAAGAAGATCGAAGGCGAGCTGCCCACGGCCGTGGATGCCGCCTTGTTGAAGGAGCCCGCCGAGCAGGCCCTGGCCGCCGCGCTGGCCGCTGTCCAGCCTCAGGCGGACACGCTCTTCGAGCAGCACGACTACGCCGGCTCGCTGAAGGCCCTGGCTGCGCTCAAGGGCCCGGTCGACGCCTTCTTCGACGGTGTGATGGTCAATGCCGAGGACACCGCCCTGCGCGCCAACCGCCAGGCCCTGCTGAACCGCCTGCACGGGGCCATGAACCGCGTGGCCGACCTGTCTCGCCTGGCTTCCTGAGGAGCATCCCATGCCCGCCCGTTCCGACCACAGCCACAGCATGAAACTCGTCATCCTGGGGCGAGACGGGACGATCAACCGCTTCCGCGACGACCACGTCAAGTCGGTCGACGAGTTGGAGCCCCTGCCCGGGGCCCTGGAAGCGGTGGCGCGGCTCAACCACGCCGGCTGGCACACGGTGATGGCCACCAACCAGCCCGGCATCGGCCGCGGCCTGCTGGACATGGCCTCGCTCAATGCCGTGCACCAGCGCCTCAACCAGCTGCTGGCGGAAAAGGGCGGCCGGCTGGACGCCGTTTTCTTCTGCCCCCATGCACCCGACGAAGGCTGCACCTGCCGCAAGCCATTGCCAGGCCTGGTGACCCAGATCGGTGAGCGCTTCAACGTGGATCTGGCCCAGGTGCACCTGGTCGGCGCCAGCCTCAAGGACCTGCAGACCGCGCAGGCCGCCGGCTGCATCCCCCACCTGCTGCGCGGCGAGCGCCTGGGGCTGGCCGACGAGGGCCAGATCCAGGCCCAACTGGCCCAGGTGCCGGGCGCGCGGCTGCATGACAACCTGGCCAGCTTCGCCGAGCACCTGATCCAGGAAGAACGGCGCGCCCGGGCCGGTGCCCGCGGCGAACAGCTGTCCCCCAACACCGTTCCCGGAGACTTGAATTGAGCCTGCTGCTGTCGGCGATCCGCTCGCTGATCTTTGTCCTCTTCCTGATCGTCACTGTCATCCCCTGGGCCTTGTTTGCAGTCCTGCTGTCGCTGTTCGTGCGGGGAGACAAGGTCTACTGGACCTGCGCCGGCTGGCTGGCGCTGGCCATCTGGGGCGCCAAGGTGATCTGCGGGGTCAGGTACCGTGTGCAGGGCATGGAGCACTTGCCCAGCCGCGCCGATCGCCGCAAGGCGGTGATCCTGCTGTCCAAGCACCAGAGCACCTGGGAAACCTTTGCCTACCCGGCCCTGATGAGCCATCCCATGGCTTACGTCTTCAAGCGCGAGCTGCTGTACGTGCCCTTCTTCGGCTGGGCCATGGCACGCATGGACATGATCCACATCGACCGCGGTCGCCGCTCGGAGGCCTGGGCGAAGGTTCTCAGGCAAGGCAAGCGCATGGCCGAGCTGGGCAACTGGGTGATCATGTTCCCCGAGGGCACGCGCATCGCCCGCGGCCAGAAGGGCGAGTACAAGACCGGTGGCACCCGCCTGGCTGTGGCCACTGGCGTGCCGGTGGTGCCCATCGCCGCCACCTCGGCACGCTGCTGGCCGCGCAAGAGCTTTCTGCTGCGGCCCGGGGTGGTCGATATCTCCATCGGCCAGCCCATTCCCTCCGTGGGGCGCGAGCCGGCCGAGCTGATGAAGCAGGTGGAGGACTGGATCGAGTCCGAGATGCGACGCCTGGATCCGGAGGCCTATGCGGTGCCGGCCAAGGCTTGAAGCAGTCCCTGAGGGCGGACTTGCGGTCACCCCTGGCGGGCGATTGATGATCTGCCCCCTCGCAGGGCCCGGCTTCCGCCCGTAAACTTGGCGGCCATGCTGCACCGCCTGGCCGGCCTCTTCCAGTACGTTCAGCTCTCGCTGTTTGAGCGGGAGCCTGGACCGCCGTCCGCATCGGCGCCCCAGGACCCAGGGGCGCCTATCCTGAGCCGGCCGCCGCGCCGTCCCAGCATGCCGCCTTCTCCTTCTGCCGCCTTGCCGCCAGCTCCTCCGGCAACGCCCGCCCGCAGCGTCCAGCTGGGGACGGCACAGGTGGCCTATGAATTGCGCCGGGCCCGGCGCCGCAGCATCGGCTTCACCATCAGCGAGGCCGGCCTGCGTGTCAGCGCGCCCAAGTGGGTGCCCGTGGGCGAGATCGAGCGAGCCCTGCAGCACAAGGCGGGCTGGATCCTGCGCAAGCTGCAGGAGCAGCAGGAACGCAGCGAACGCCTGGCGGCTGCGCAGATCCGCTGGGCGGACGGCTGCGTCGTGCCGTACCTGGGCCAGGACCTCATCATCGTGCTGGATCCGTCGGCGCAGCGCCTGCCGCTCAAGGCCAGGCTGGATTCTGGCCAAACCGATCCCCAGTCCAGCCTGGCCAGCGTGCCGCGGCAGACCCTGTACCTGGGGCTGCACCAGCAGGCCGCCCCCGAGCAGATCCGCGATGCTGTGCTCAGCTGGCTTCAGGCCCAGGCCCGCAGCCTATTCACCCAGCGCTGTGCGCATTTCGCGGCCCAGATGGGCGTGCGTATCAGTCGCCTGCGCCTGTCCTCGGCTCAGACCCGCTGGGGCAGTGCCAGCATTGATGGTTCGGTGCGCCTGAACTGGCGGCTGATCCATTTTGAGCCGGCCACCATCGATTACGTGGTGGTGCACGAACTCGCCCATCTGCACGAGATGAACCACAGTCCGCGCTTCTGGGCCGTGGTGGGCGCCGTGCTGCCGGACTATGAATCTGCCCGCCTGCAGCTGCGCCGGGCTGCCCTGCCCAGCTTCAGCGAGTGATGCCGGCCTGATCCGGATTTCCCCCTTAAGGAGGATAGGCGCCGGCTGACCGCCAACCGCACACTCACGTCTGCAAGCTGTCATCACGACACGGCCCGGCCGCCCTGAGAGGAACAGGGCGGCCTTCGGCAAAGCCAGGATCCGCGATCAACGCGGCCGCTCTGCCTGGGTCGTGTTGAGGGGCTCCAGGCTGATTCGTTCGATATCAGCCGCGGGTCACCGAACCAGGGCTCTGCCCACGACGATCGACAAGCAAAAAGGACTCCGCCGACGCGCAAGCGTCGGCGGTTTTTCTTTTGGCGCCTGGCTTTGGTGCAGGGATCAGGAGCTGAACCGAAAGATGCCGTCGTTCCCGCGCTCGCGCCTGAGCCTGCCCTGCAGCCACAAGGCGTTGAGATGGGCAATGGACTCGCCCATCGCGAAGGTCGTCTGGTGCAGGTCCAGGGGGCGCTTGAAGAGCAGGGGCAGCAGCTCGGCCGCATGGCAGGGCCGTTCTGTGCAGGCCTGCAGCACTTCATCCAGCCGTTCCCGGTGATGCGCCTGCAGCTGTGCCACGCGCGCCTGCAGGCCGCGAAAGGGCCGGCCATGCGAGGGCAGCACCAGGGTGTCTTCTGGCAGGTCCAGCAGGCCGGCCAGGGAGTCCAGGTAGAGCTGCAGGGGATTGGCCTCCGGCTCCACGTCCACCACGCTGACGTTGGTGGAGATGCGCGGCAGCAGCATGTCGCCTGAGATGAGAACAGGCGGGCCGTCCTCGCGGAAGAAGCTCAGGTGCTCCGGTGCATGGCCGTAGCCGCCGATGCAGCGCCAGCGAGCACCACCGATCTCAAGGACCTGGCCGGGCATCAGCCGCCGGTAGCTGGCCGGCACGGCAGGCACCATGCTGGGGTAGTAGCTGGCCCGGCCGCGGATCTTGGCCTGGGCTTCCGGGTCCGTGAGGCCGTGGCTGGCGAAAAAGGCCGCGGCCGTCTCGCCACCCATGCCCACGGTGGAGCTGCTGGCGATGCGCGCCAGGTTGTAGTCGGCCGCGCTCATCCAGAGGCGGCAGGGCTGCTCGGGCGTGCTGAAGCGCTCGGTGAGCCAGGCCGCGAGGCCCAGGTGGTCCGGGTGGAAATGCGTGACCAGCACCCGCAGCAGCGGCTCGCCCTGCAGGCCCTGGCTCAGCACCTGCTCCCACAGGCCGCGGGTGGCTTCATTGGCCACGCCGCAGTCCACCAGGGTCCAGCCGCGGCGGCCCTCGATTTCGTCGCGCAGCAGCCAGAGGTTGATGTGGTCCAGCGCAAATGGCAGGCCCATGCGCACCCAGGCCAGGCCTGGTTCAAGGGGCAAGAGCCCGCCCGTTTCGGGCAAGGCTTCACCCCAGGGATAGCTCAGTTCGGATTCGCGCGGATTGGCCATGGACTGCAAGGGCTTAGACTAACGTTAACGTAAACGTCATTCAGTGCAGTGTAGCCATGAGCCCCTCGTCCGACCTGAGTTCCCCAGCAAAAGCCCTCGCGGGAACCGAGGGCGCGGCCGGCGCTGCCGAGGACATGTCGCCCGAAGGCGGCTCCCGCCTGTTCACCATCACCGAGCTGGCGGCCGAGTTCGACATCACGCCCCGCGCCATCCGCTTCTACGAGGACATGGGCCTGCTGAGCCCCGCCCGCGAGGGCCGCAACCGTGTCTACACCCACCGCGACCGCACCCGCCTCAAGCTGACCCTGCGCGGCAAGCGCCTGGGCCTGTCGCTGCAGGAGATCAAGCAGCTGGTGGACATGTACGACGCCGCTGGCGCCGACACGACGCCGCAGCTCAAGGCCTTCCTCGAAGTGCTGGCCCAGCATCGCCGCCAGCTGGAGCAGCAGTTGGAGGACATCGAGGTGACGCTGGAGGAGATCAGCCAGCACGAGGAGCGCTGCCGGGCGCTTCTGGCGCAGCGCTGATCCTTCAGCCGCGCAAGGCGGCGATGGGCTTCAGGGCCATGGCTTGCAGGCCGTGGCGCAGGCTGGCCAGCGCCACCACCGCCAGCAGGCCCGCCAGCGCGAGCAGCTGCGGCCATGCGCCCAGGGTCGCGCGGTCGGCAAAGTCGCCCAGGTAGCGCTGCCCCAGCGTCCAGGACAGGGGCAGGCCCAGCAGCGTGCCGGCCAGCAGCAACAGGGCCAGCTCCCGGCTCAGCCGACGCAGGGCCTGCCAGGTGCTGGCGCCATGCAGCTTGCGCAGCACGATCTCGCGCGCATGGCGCTGCACCAGGTGGGCTGACAGGGCGTAGATGCCGAAGGCCGCTATGACCAGGGCCAGCATGGCGCACAAGGCCACCAGACTGCCCAGGCGCAGGTCCTGGGTGTAGGGTTCCATGAGGGTATCGGCCAGGTTCTCCAGCGGCAGGGCCTGCTGCGGGAAATGCCGGGCCCAGACGGCCCGCAGCGTGGCCTCGTCCAGTGGCGTGGCGCTGCGGATGTTGAGCACGCCGGCCCCGCGCTCGCTGGCGCTCTCTGGCGGCGCCTGCAGGCGAAAGCCCTGCGGCAGGCGCGGCTCGCGGGTGGTCTCCAGCGCCAGGTGCTCGACCACCGCCACGATGCGGCTGTGCTGCTGCGCCTGGTCCAGGCCGCGCGTCTGCTCCTGTAGCCGCTGCCCGATGGCATCCCGCGGATCCGCCCAGCCCAAGGCCTGCGTCGCCAGGGTGTCGATCACCAGGCGCTGCTCGGCGCTCGACGGGGGCTCGATGCGGCCGGCCCGCAGCCGGACCTGGTAGAGCGAGAAGAACTCGGCATCGACAGCCTGTATGCGTATCGTGGCCTGGTGCGGCGGGTGCTCCAGCATCGCCTCCTGCACCTCGCGCCCGGAGCCCAGGATCCAGGCTGTCCAGGCGCTTCCCTGGACGCCGGGCAGTTGGGCCAGCGAATGCCGCAGGGCGTCCAACTGCAGGCGCGTCGTCCCGCTGGGCAGGGTCAGGGCGTGCAAACCTCGCGGCTGGTAGCCCAGCTCGCGCTGCAGCACGTGGCGATTCTGGCCCCAGACGGTGAGGGCCATGGACAGGACCAGCAGGGCGCTGCCGAACTGCAGGCCGCCGAACAGCCGGCGCAGCCAGGCGCCCGAGCGGCCCTCCCCGGCCAGGCGACCCTGCAGGGCTTCGGCGCTGCGCAGCTGCCAGGCCAGCCAGACGGGATAGGCGGCGATCACCAGAGTGCTCAGAAGCATCAGGCCGGCGGCCAGCAACAGGCTGGGCCAGGAGGCGATGTCTGGCATGGGCAGCGCCAGCACATCGGCCATCCAGGGTGCCAGCAGCCAGGCCAGTAGCAGGCCCAGGCCGCCGGCCAGCAAGGATTGCAGGCCGGCCTCGGCCAGACTCAGACCCAGCAGCGAAGCCGGGCTGGCACCCAGGCTCTTGCGGATGGCGATCTCGCGCTGGCGCTGCAGCATGCGCACGCCGCCCAGGTTGATGGCATTGACCAGGGCCAGCACGCACAGCAGCAGCGCGGCACCGAGCAGGGCTGTCAGCACCTGCTTTTGGGTTTGGCCGACGCGGCCCTCGAAGGCTCGCTCGCTCAGCGGCAGGGCGCGCATGAAGGCTGCCTTGCGCCCGCCGGCCACCCAGTCCGGGGGCAGCTGGGCGATCACCGGGCTGTGGTCCAGCACGGATTGCGCCAAGGCCCCCAACTGGGCGGTGCTGGCGCCCGGCGCGAGCCGTCCCCAGACCTGGCCGCTCATGAAGAACCAGGCGGTCTTGAGCTCCTGGCCCAGGCCTGCGGCAGGGCTGTCGAAGCTGACCATCAGCTCGGCCTGCACCGGGTGCCGCGGGGAGGGCGTGGCCACCACCGCGCCGATGGTGAGCGTACTCTGGCCGAGGCTCACCGGCTGATCCAGCACCTCGATGCGACCGAAGCTGCGGCGGGCAAAGGACTCCGTGACGACAATCCGGTCCGGCCTTGACAGGGCCTCCACCGCATCGCCTTGCAGTGAGCGCAGCGCGAAAAGGCGGGCCAGGGCGGGATCCATGGCCGCCGCCAGCATCTCCCGGCCCTCGTCCAGCGGGCCGCGCTCGCTGAGCCGCAGGCGGCGGCGGGCCTCGATGTAGCGCCCCAGGTCGGTCAGCGGCGCGTGGGCCTGCTGCAAGGCGTCGTAGAAGGCAAAAGGCGTGCGCAGGAACCAGTCTTCCTGGCGGCCGGGCATATTGCCCTTGAAGTCGATCAGGACGATGCGATCGGGGTCCTGCAACTGCTGGTCCGGCAGCAGGCGCTCGGCGATCAGGGTGGACAGCAGCAGGCAGGCCGCCAGGGCCAGGGCCAGGCCGCCCAGGCTGGCCAGGGTATGCAGCGGGGCGGCGGCCATCTGGCGCCGCGCGACGCGGAGGTCGGGGAAGGGCATGCGCAACTCCTCAGGCCGCCAGGGCGTCGACCAATACGCGGCCGTCCAGCAGGCGCACGCTGCGCGGGGCCAGGGCCGCGTGGGTGGTGGCGTGCGTCACCATCACGAGCGTGGTGCCCTCCTCGTTGAGCTCCCGCAGCAGGCGCATGACCTCCTGGCCCTGGGCGCTGTCCAGGTTGCCGGTGGGCTCGTCCGCCAGCAGCAGGCTGGGGCGGCGCACGATGGCGCGGGCGATGGCCACCCGCTGCTGCTGGCCGCCGGAGAGCTGCGAAGGCCGGTGCCCGGCGCGGTGCGCCAGGCCCAGCCTGTCCAGGGCCGCGGCCACGCGCTGGCGCTGCTCGCGTCGCGGCAGGCCGGCGTGGTCCAGGGCCAGGCCTACGTTCTCCTCGACGCTGAGCTCGTCGATCAGGTTGAAGCTCTGGAAGACGAAACCGATCTGGCCGCGGCGCAGGCCAGCCAGCTCGCGCTCCGAGCAGCGCGAAAGTTCGCGCCCTTCGAACCAGTACTCGCCGCTGCTGGGCCGGTCCAGCAGGCCCAGCAGGGACAGCAACGTGGTCTTGCCGCAGCCCGAGGGGCCGGTGATGGCCAGGTGCTCGCCGGCTTCGATCTGCAGGTCGACCTGGTCCAGCGCCGTGGTTTCGATGTCGCCGTTGCGGTGGCGTTTGCTGAGGGATTTCAAATGGATCATCGCGGTCTCCGTGGATCAATGTAAGGGCTGCGAGGCGGCGACAGCCGGCACCCCGGACAGGCGCAGCACGGCATGGCCTTCGTAGGCGGCGGTCGGGCCTACCAGCACCTGCTCGCCGGCCCGCAGCCCACCCAGCACCTCTACCTGCGCGCTGCCGCGCCGGCCCAGCTGCACGGGGCGGCGGCGGGCATGGCGGCCGTCGGGGTCCAGTACGTAGACGCTCGCGCCGCCGCCATCGGCCAGGTAGGCCCCGGTGGGCAGCCAGAGAGCGGCGGCGGGGGCGCCCAGGCGCACGCCGATCTCGAAGCTCTGGCCTGGCCGCAGGCCCTCGGGCGCATCGCCGACAAAGGCGAACTCCACCTTGAACCGGCCTTGCTGCACGGTGGCCTGGCGCTCCCGCAGCACCAGGGGCCAGGTCTTGCCTCCCTGCAGCAACTGCGCGCCGAGGCCGGGCTGGATGCGGGCGTCGTAGAACTCGTCGACCTCGGCGCTGAGCAGCCAGCTGCGCAGGTCGTCGATGCGGCCGAGGCGCTCGCCGGGGCGTATCACGCTGCCGGGCTGCAGGCTGAACCCGCTGAGCTGGCCGTCGGCCGGCGCGCGCACTGTCAGGCGCTCGGCGGCCTGGCGGACCAGGGTCAGCCCGGCCGAGAGCCCCTGGACTGCGCGCTCCATCTCGCTGACGGTCTGGGCCCGCACTTGCAGCTCGGCCTGGCTGTCCTGCTCGGCCTGCAGCAGCAGCTGGCGTTGCAACTCGGCCTGGCGGCGTGCGGTGCGCTCGGCCAGGGGCGAGACGAAACCCTGCGCCGCCAGCGCCTGCAGGCGCTCGGCCTCTTCGCCAGCCAGGGCCAGCTCATGGCGCCGCTGGGCCAGCTCGCGCCGCCACTGCGCCTGCGCGCCGGCCTGCGCGGCGCGCAGGGTCGAGAGATTGGCCAGTTGCTGCGCCACCTCGGCCGTGCGTGCCAGCACCTCCTGCTCCCGCTGTGGATTGGACAGCTGCACCAGGGCCTGCCCCGCGCGCAGGGCCTGGCCGTCCTTGACGAGCACGGCCTCCACGCGCCCGCCCTCGGTGGCATCGATCATCAGCTGGTGCTGCGGCCGTAGCTGAGCGCGCAAGGCGAGGTCGTCGCGGAAGGGACCTTGCTGCACGGCCGCCAGCTGCAGGGTCTCGGCCGGGACGCGCAAGCCTTCCGGTGCCAGGGCCCAGGCCAGGATCGCGACGGCGGGCAGC
This sequence comes from Roseateles sp. DB2, assembly GCF_051857535.1. Classification (NCBI taxonomy): domain Bacteria; kingdom Pseudomonadati; phylum Pseudomonadota; class Betaproteobacteria; order Burkholderiales; family Sphaerotilaceae; genus Roseateles; species Roseateles sp. DB2. The sequence continues at coordinate 75,473 of NZ_JBPZGY010000006.1, forward strand.
AGCAGCCAGGCGGCACGGCGCCAGCGCGGCCAGCGGCTGGCCGGCAGGACGCGGTCCATGCCGGCGCCGGACAAAGCATGCAGTGGGAGGGGCTGGTGGGCACTCATGCCTCGGTCATTGCAAGGCGCATGCCAGGGGCAGAGTCCCCATTCCAGCCAGGGGCGGGCGCCGGGATCTGTCCGGCCTCAGCACACGGCGCGCGAGGCGCTGTCCGGATTCGGACAGGTGCTGGCCGGGCTGGTGGCAGGGCTGGTATGGTCGCGCCCATGCTGAAGGACCCGGCCCGCCTGCTCGTGCTTGATGACGACCCCGACGTCGGCGTGGCTGCGCGCCTGCTGCTGCAGCGCCGCTTTGGCGAGGTGCGCTGCCTTCAGCGGCCGGCCGAGCTGCCGGCGGTGCTGGCGCAGTGGCGGCCGGACCTGCTGCTGCTGGACATGAACTTCCTGCCCGGCCACCGCGACGGCGCGCAAGGCCTGACCCTCCTGCAGCAGCTGCGGCAACGAGCCGGCGCCCCTCAGGTGATCGTGATGACGGCCCATGCGGGCGTGGAGCTGGCGGTGCAGGCGCTCAAAGCCGGCGCGCTGGACTTCATCACCAAGCCCTGGGACCACCCGCGCCTGCTGGCCGCGGTGGCCGCCGCCCTGGCCCTGCGCCAGCCGGCCGCCGATGCGATGGGTGAGGAGCCGGCCAGTGCTCTGCTGGGGCAGTCGCCGCCCATGCAGGAGCTGCGCCGCCTCATTGCCGCCGTGGCCCCGACCGACGCCCATGTGCTGGTGCTGGGCGAGATGGGGGCAGGCAAGGAGCTGGTCGCGCGCGAGCTGCATGTCCGCTCCAAGCGTGTTGGCGGGCCCCTGCTGGCGGTGGACCTCGGCTCTCTGCCTGACACGCTGCTGGAGAGCGAACTCTTCGGCCATCGCCGCGGCAGCTACACCGATGCGCGACAGGATCGCCCGGGCCGCTTCCTCGCGGCCGCCGGGGGCACCCTGCTGCTGGACGAGATTGGCAACCTCTCCATGGCCGGGCAGGCCCGCCTGCTGGCCGTGCTGGAGCGGCGCGAGTTCACCCCCCTGGGCGCCGATACACCCCTGCCGCTGCAGGCCCGCATCGTCAGTGCGACCAACCTGGACGAGACGGCGCTCTTCGACCCCCAGCGCTTTCGCCCTGACCTGCTGTATCGCCTCAACACCATCGTGCTGCGCGTGCCCCCGCTGCGGGCGCGCCGCGCGGACATCCCCCTGCTGGCCACCCACTTCCTGGCCCGCTATGCCGCCGAGCACGGCCGCGCACCCCGGCCGCTGGCTGCGGCAGCCCTGCAGGCCCTGCAGGCGCACGACTGGCCCGGCAATGTGCGGGATCTGCGCCAGGCCTGCGAGCGCGCCGTGATCCTGGCGCCTGGGTCGCAGTTCGAGCCGGAGGATTTCCAGCTGCAGGCGCTGGCGGGCGCTGCCCAGCCGGCTTCGGGGATGACCCTGGCCGAACGCGAGCGTGCGGCCCTGGACGAAGCCCTGCGCGAGGCCCAGGGCAATATCAGCGAGGCGGCGCGGCGCCTGGGCGTGTCGCGCGCGGCGCTGTACCGTCGTCTGGACAAGCATGGACTTTGAACGCCTGCTGCGCCGCACGACCTGGCGGCTGCTGCCCCTGCTGATGGGGGCGGTGGCGGTCGCCTGGGGCTGGGGCAGGGCGGAGAGCTCGCGGGCTCAGGTGCTGGCTGCGCTGGGCCTGGGGGTGGTGCTGGCCCTGATGTGGGGTCAGGTCTTGCCTCTGTGGCGTGCGGCACGCGAGTCGGACCGCCTGGGGCGAGCCGACGAGGGGGCGGAGGCCGTGCTGCGCCATCGCGAGCGCGCCGCCGCGCTCAGCGAGGCCCTGCTGGACCAGGCGCCCGTCGCCTTGTGGCTGTGCCAGGAGGGTGAACAGCCCGAGGCCCTGAACGGCGCCGCGAGGCGCTGGCTGGCGCCCGGCGGCGCGCGCGACGCGGCGGCCCTGCTGGCCCAACTGCGCGCGCTGGCCGAGCCTGCCAGCCGCCAGCGCAGCTGGCTGCGCGTGGACGCTGAACGAGGCGAGGAGCGCTGCCTGCTGGCCTCGCGACCCTGGCTCCGCGAGGGCCGCCAGGGCTGGCTGCTGGCCCTGCTGCCGCTGGAGTCCGCGCTGGAGGCCGAGACTCTGCGCGCCTGGCGCCAACTGGTGCAGGTGCTGACGCACGAGATCATGAACTCGCTGACCCCCATTGCCTCGCTGGCGCGCAGTGCGCAGGAGCTGCAGGCCGAGGAGGTGGGGTGCGCTGGGGCGTCCGCTGCCGACCTGGCCGTGGCGCTGGAGGCCATCGCGCGCCGAGCCGAGGCCCTGTCCCGCTTCGTGGCTGACTACCGGCACATCAGCGATTGGCCGGCGCCCCGTCTGGAGCCCGTGTCCCTGCAGGCCTTGTTCGACCGCCTGGCCGTGCTGCAGTCAGCGCGCTGGCAGGCGCGCGGGGGCAGCCTGCATTTCGAACTGGCCTCGCCAGGCCTTCTGCTTCAGGCCGATGCGGGCCAGCTGGAGCAGGTCCTGCTCAACCTGCTGCGCAATGCCGAGCAGGCCACGCAGGCACTGTCGCAGCCGCAGGCCTGGGTGCTGGCGCGCCTGGGCCGCGGGGGGCGGCTGAGCATCGAGGTGCGGGACAACGGCCCTGGCGTGCCGCACGGCCTGGAGCGGGACATCTTTCTGCCCTTCTTCAGCACCCGAGAGCGCGAACCCGGCAGTGGGGCTCGCGGCATCGGCCTGGCGGTGGTGCGCCAGCTGGTGCATGGCATGGGCGGCAGCGTGCGGCTGCAGCGCCGCGCGGAGGGCGGAGCCTGCTTCGTCCTGAGCTTCTGAAGCGAGGGGCGACGCTTCAGGCCAGGCACTGGCGGATGAAGCCCGCCACGTCGGCGATCTCCTCCATGCAGACCTCATGGGCCATGGGGTAGCTGTGCCACTGCAGGTCATAGCCCAGGCGCTCCAGCTCGGCCTTGCTGGCCAGGCCGCGGGCGGGGAGCACGACCTCGTCAGCGTCCCCATGGGCGAGGAACAGGGGCACGTCGGCATTGGCGGCATGTCGCTCGTCCTGCGTCGTGCCGGCCAGCGGCAGGTAGCCTGAGAGTGCGACAAGCCCCCCCAGCCGCTGGGCGTGGCGCAGACCGGTCATCAGCGCCATGGCCGCCCCCTGCGAGAAGCCCATCAGCACGATGCGCGAGGCCGGGATGCCGCGCTCGACTTCCTGCGTGATCAGGGCCTCGATCTGGCGCTGGGACTCGCGCAGGCCGCGCTCGTCCTCCACCCGCTGGCCGCTGGCGTCCAGGCCGATGTCGTACCAGGCCGGCATGCGGTAGCCGCCATTGATGGACACCGGCCGCTCGGGCGCCTGCGGCAGGATCACGCGCAGGCCGCCGACGCTGCGCAGGTCCATGGCCTGGCAGACGGGCACGAAGTCGTCGCCGCTGGCGCCCAGGCCGTGCAGGACGATGAGGCTGGCGGCGGGGGCAGCCTGGGTCTGGAGTTCGATGGTGGCAAGCATGGCGTGGGTCTGGCGTGGTGGGCGTGCGGCAGGCGCGCCGCGCTGCCATCATCCCACGCGCGGACCGCTACCATGCGGCGCTGACCGGAGCCGCGAGACAGGATCACAGACATGCTTCATCGAACGGGGAGCGCCAGTGTGCGCATAGGAATCCGCGCCTGCCTGGCCGGCGCGGTGCTGGCCCTGGGCGCGTGCGCAGCGCTGGGGCCCGGGCAGCCGGGAGGCGCCGGCCGGCCGGTCCAGGGGCCGGACAGTCTGGCCATGGAATGCCCCTCGGAGTTCCGCTATGAACTGGCCCTGCCGGCAGGCGCGGACCTGGAGACCCTGCAGGCCCATGCCGCACAGCGCCTGAAGGCCTTGGGTCTGCGGGTGAACTGGGACGGGCCCTGGGCGCATGCGCAGGCCCAGCACTTTGGTCCACAGGCTGCGGACCTGACGCGCCTGCGTCGTCTGCTGGCTGTGGTGCTGCCGGCGCTGGAGCGCTACCACCCCAGCTTCTTCCAGCGTGTCGGCCTGCAGGAGGTGGGCCTGGCCAAGGATCTCGTGGTGGGTGATACCCAGATGCGCCTGGCCATGCCGGCGCCCGAGCGCTCGGCTGTTGTCTATGCCGACAACGCCAATCCCCTGTGTGCCGCCGGCATGGAACTGCGCGTGCACCACGAGCTCTATCACCTGGTCGAGGAGCGGCTCTTCGGTGATTTCTACTACCGCGATCCCGCCTGGCTGGCGCTCAACCCAGAGCGGCTGGAATACGGACAGGGCGGTGCCACGGCTTACGGCGGCGTGTTCCACAACCTGGGCCATCCAGCGACCGGCCTGGTCAGCCGCTACGCGCAGTACGGGCCCGAGGAGGACAAGGCCGAAGTCTTTGGCTGGCTGATGACCCCGGGCTACGCGGGCCGCGTCAAGGCCTGGTCCGAGCAAGACCTGGCCCTCGCCGCCAAGCGCCGCTTCATGATGGCCTTGGTGCACCGGCTCAGTGCCGGCACCATGAGCGAGAGCTTCTTCGAGACGCTGGCGCGCCAGCAGCCAGGCCCCTCTGCGCAGGCAGACCGGTCGGGCGACAAGGCCGCCCACTGAGCCACCCTCCCGCCGCCGGGGCCGGCGCTGAGCCCATCGCCTGACGCAGCACTCAAGGCACCATTCAGAGCACCTCTCAACGCGTTTGAAGCGGCTGCTGCGGGGGTGTCGACGGATCCTCGATCACCGGCGCGCGTTCGCCGGCCCGTACGCCGACGGGCTTGAACAGCGGCATCACGTCGCGCTTGCCGCGCTCCAGGTAGGGCACGGGCTGGTCCATCCAGGCGGGACGCGGCTCGCCCAGCAGGTAGTGATCGAAGAATTCGCCCATGTGCACTGTGAAGTGCTTGAGCGCGTCGCGGTCCCGCAGGCCGTGCTTCTCGCCGTTGTAGTTGAACCAGTAGGCCTCCTTGCCCAGGCGGCGCAGCGCGGTGAAGAACTCGATGGCCTGGTAGTAGGGCACCGCATCGTCTTCGTCGTTGTGCACGGTGAGGTAGGGCGTGGTGATGCGGTCGATGCGGAAGATGGGCGAGTTCTCGACGTACAGATCAGGCCGCTGCCAGGGCGTGGCGCCTATGCGGCTTTGCTGCTGCTCGTACTGGAAGGCCCGGCTCTTGCCCGTGCCCCAGCGGATGCCGCCATAGCCGCTGACCATATTGGCCATGGAGGCGCCGGCCTCGGCGGCGCGGAACATCGTCGTGCGGGTCAGCAGGTAGTTGATCTGGTAGGCCCCCCAGCTGTGGCCCTGGATGCCAATGCGCTTCTCGTCCACATAGCCCTGCTTGACCAGCTGCTGGATGGCCGGAATCACCGTGTCCATCGCGCTCTGCCCGGGATGGCCGACGGTGTAGACGATGTCCGGCCGCAGCACCAGATAGCCCTTGCTGACGTAGCGGCTCAGGTTGATGTTCTGCCCCGGCGCCGGCGGCACGTAGCGGTGCAGGGTGTCCGTCATCTTCTCGTAGATGTAGACCATCAGCGGGTACTTCTTCTTCGGGTCGAAGTCCTCGGGTTTGGCCAGCAGGGCGCGCAGCTTGCGGCCCTTGGCCGAGGTGTAGCCGATGATCTCCTGCGTTCCCCAGCGCAGCCCGGCCTGCTGCGGGTTGGCGTTGGAGAGGCGTTGTGAGATGCCCAGCGTGCCCTGGCTCAGCCAGAGATCGGGGAAGGTGCGGAAGTCCTGGGCCGTGTGCAACCAGACGTCGGCATGGCGGGCCTTGAGCAGGCCGCCCAGCAGCTGCGGCTTGTGCAGCAGGCGCTGCGGCGCGGTGCCGGCTGTGGGGTCCAGGCGGTAGAAGGCGGTGGACTTGTCCTGCTCGTCGGTGCCCAGCAAGACCCAGGGCCCCGGTGGCAGGGGCTTGTGGTGGCGCTCCTCGCGGTCGCTGCCGTCCTCGTCAACCCGCTGCAGGCGCAGCTGGACCCGGGCCTGGCCCAGGCCGCCGGTCAGTCGACGGGCCTGCAGGCTCTCGGGGTCCACGGACCAGAGGTGGTGCTGGGCGTTCAGCACCACGGCGCGGTCATCGGCCATCCAGCCGACCTGGCCGTAGGCGTCTGCGGGCTCGACCACATCGCGCTCCACGTTCTCGAAATGCTCTCCCTTGATGGCAGCGGTGAGCGCCCGCTCGCGGCCATCATCGGTCCGCCAGGCCATCCACTGCTTGCGTTCGGGCAGGAAGGCCGTCACATAGCGCCCGCCGGGGGAGAGCAGAGGCATGCCGCGCAGGCGGCGGGCCAGCAGGCGTGTGCTGCCGTCCCGCAGGCTCACGGCGTAGGCATCGCGGTAGAGCGCGTCCCAGGACTGCAGGGCGCGATACGGCAGCTCGTTGAATCCCAGGGCGAACTCGGCGTTGTCGTTGACGACGACCTCGGGCAGCTCGGGCGAGGCCAACTGCACGAAGCGCGAGGCGGCCGGCTGGCCCAGGTGGATGACGGCGCGGTAGCTGCGCAGCCTCTCCTTTTCGGCGCGGACCTTCTGCATGGACTGCAGCTCGGGGTCTTTCCAGTGCCAGAGGTCGACCTTCATGGGCTCGGGCGCCTCACTGTCGGGCTCCCTGGGCAGGGGTGCCGTGCCCAGGAAGAGGCGCTGGCCGTCCTTGCTGAAGCGCAGGCTGGCGTGCTCACTGGGGGAGAAGCCCTCGCGCAGGCCAGGGCTGCCGGCGGCCAGCAGCTCCATGGCGCCGGCCTCGCCGGCTTCCTGCCAGAGGTAGAGCTTGAAGGGCGTGGCGGGAGCCTTGCCCCCGTCCTTGCTGCCGGTCCGGCCTTCGGTGCTCGCCTTGCGTCCCTGCCCGCCCGCATCGCCGGGCTGCTGGCTGAGGTGGTCTCGATTGCTGACGAAGGCCAGCCGCCGCCCCGACTCATCGAACTGCAGCTGCTTGTAGATGCCGGTGCCGCCCAGCAGGAGCCGGGGCTCTCCGCCCTCGCCGGACAGCAGATGGACGCCGTCGCGAAGGGCGGGCGCGGCCAGGGCTGGCTGGGCGCCTTCCCTGGCCGCTGCCATGCTGACTGCGTAGGCCAGCCAGCGACCGTCGCGGCTCCAGCTGAAGCTGCTAACGTCCTCCAGGCGCTGGCGCTGGCGCTGGCCGTCCGCCGGGTTCACCAGCAGCAGGGGGCTGCCTGTCTCTTTCTTCTTCCCGGCTTCGGCGCTGGCATGGCTGGCACCGAAGAAACCGTTTTCGCTGGGGGCCGTCTGGTCCGCGTCCGCATCGGCCGTGCTGCCGCCGGGAGGCGCTTTCTTGTCAGGCTTGGGCACGGGTTCCAGCCACAGCGCCAGGCGGCTGCCGCCGTCCTCAGCGAAGGCGAAGCGCTTGACGCGGTCTATCGTCTCGAAGCGTCCGCTGGACAGCTCCATCCAGCCGGCGCCCGGCTTGGGGGCTTCGTCGCCCTTCTTCCTGTCTTTCTTGGCCTGATCCTGTGCGGCGCGCGTGGGGGCTTGTGCAAAGGCCAGGAAACGGCCGTCAGCGCTGAACTGGGGCTGCAGACCCCGTGGCACGCGCCACTCCTGGCCATCCGCCAGGCGCCGCACCACCAGCTCGCCATCGCCTTCCTGGGCGACCAGGGCATAGGCCGCGAAGCGTCCGTCGCGCGAAATCACGGCACCCTGGATGCTGCGCCACTGCGCATAGTCGCTGTGGGCGATGGGGCGCTTGGCGCTCATGGCGACGGCCGGCGCTTCCGGCGCTCTGGCCTCGGCAGCCATGGCGCTCACGATGGGATTGAGGCTGCAGACGCTGGCCAGCAGCAGGCTCTGGGTGAGGAGGGAACGGCGATTGAACATGGAGGAAGCGCTGGAGGAAGCAATGCGCGGCAAGCGCGTGGACGGGGAAGGGCGGCATTTCGATGGCGCGCTGCTGCGCCGGCCCCTCAGACAGCATGCAGGCAGCATGCAGACAGCATCAGGCAGCAGTCTGGCCACCCGGCCCGGATTCAGGCGTTGCTGCCGTTGTAGAGGCTGCTGATGCCCTGCACCAGTTGGATGGGGCCGAAGGGCTTGGCGATGAAGAGATCGGCCCCGGAGGCCTCGAACTCTGCCCGCAGGTCCTCGAAGGGGCGGGCGCTGACGATGATCACCTTGGGCGTTGGACGGGCCTCTGGCATCTGCTTGATCTGACGGCAGGCTTCCAGCCCGGACATGCCACCGGGCAGCATGACATCCATCAAGACAAGATCAGGGCAGTCGCGGCGCACCTGAGCCAGGGCGTCGGCAGCGTTGCTGGCCTCGCTCAGCGCGAAGCTCTGCGCCAGCTCCAGCGTCATGCGCAGCAGATCGCGGATCTCATCCTGGTCATCGACGATCAGAATCTTTTTCATGAGGGCCTTCATGAGCGTGGTCGAACGCTAGCCTAGCGTCGACCCACTGACAAGCCCGGCCAGCAAGGAGGGCGTGCGAAGTGTGAAGAAGAGCGTGAAGAACTCAGTGCTCTGCCATCCAGAAGAAGACGGCTGTCAGGCGCTTGTCCTCCAGGGTTTCGCCGAAGTAGCGGGTCGCGCTGTGGACCAGGGCTGCCTTGTAGACCAGCAGGCGGTTGAAGCGGTTGTCCACCCGGTGCTCCTCGTACCAGGCCTGCGGTGGCAGGCTGCGCACATTGAGGGCATCGACCAGGCTCCTGTGCGGGGCGCCCACCAGGTTGCCGCCCATGGCGCCGTTGGGATAGCGCAGGCGATAGAAACTGGTGCCGGTGTCCGGCGGCGGGTCCGGGTGCAGGTAGAGCACGGCGGCATAGGTGCAGAGGTCGCGGCGGTCCGTGTGCGGGCGGGCCCCACACTCCTGTGCGCCCACCAGCTGCGCGACATTGCAGTCCAGGGTGGCGCCATTGGGCGCAGTCCCCACCCACAGGCGACGGGCGCCGGTCAGCTCCCGCACATGGCTTTCGACCTGCGCCAGCTCTCCGGGGTTGAGTGCGCCGTGAAAGCGCATGCCCGGCCAGCTTTCCTTGGCGTGCGGGAAACCGTAGTGCCAGTTCTGGTGGCGCAGGCAGCGCTCACGGATTTCCTGGGCATGGGGCAGCATGTCGTCGCACACCCAGTAGTTGCGACCCTGCTCCAGGTCTTCGTTGACCAGGCGGGGCGCGGTGGGTGGAATGGGCGGCAGGACCGTGCCGGGCGGGGGCATGGGAATCATGGGCGGAGACCGGGCAGAGAAGCTCGGCAGCCTAGCATCCGGCCGCAGCCTTGTTGCCTGGGGACTTCACCGCTTGCGGGCCGGAGGCGGGCGGCCATCGAGGCTCCCGCGCAACAAGCTGCGAGCGTGCGTGTGCAGTTGTAGCGGCGGTGCGCTGGGTGCCTTTCTGGCCCGCACAATGCGCCGCCCTTCCTGACGAACTGCCCTGCCCATGACCGCCATGCCCCGCCCGACGCTTGTTACCTCATGCCTGCTGAGCGCGGCCCTGATGCTGCAGGCCTGCGGTGGCGGCTTTGCCAGCACGCCTGCACCTGCACCTGCACCTGCGCCTGCACCTGCACCTGCACCTGCACCTGCACCTGCGCCTGCGCCTGCTCCCGCACCTGCACCTGCCCCTGCCCCTGCCCCTGCCCCTGCCCCTGCGCCTGCGCCTGCGCCTGCGCCTGCCCCTGCCCCTGCCCCTGCCCCTGCGCCTGCGCCTGCGCCTGCGCCTGCGCCTGCGCCTGCGCCTGCGCCTGCGCCTGCGCCTGCGCCTGCGCCTGCGCCTGCCCCTGCCCCTGCCCCTGCCCCTGCCCCTGCCCCTGCCCCTGCCCCCGCACCCGCACCAGCTCCTGCCCCAACGCCAACGCCAACGCCAACGCCAACGCCTGCGAGCGCCGACTGCGGCCTCCCCGACTTCCAGGCGAGCGCGCTGCGCCTGGTCAATGAGCAGCGCCTGCGCGGGGCGGTGTGCGGCAGCCAATTGATGCCGCCGGTCTCGGCCCTGCGCTGGAGCTCGGCGCTGACTGAGGCGGCACGGCGGCATACGCAAGACATGGTGGATCACCACTTCTTCAGCCACAGCGGCTCCGACGGCAGCAATGCCGGCCAGCGCATCAGCGCCGCGGGCTATCGGTGGTCGTCCTGGGGGGAGAACATCGCGGCCGGGCAACCCACCGTCGAGGCGGTGGTGCAGGCCTGGATGTCCAGCGAGGGGCATTGCCGCAACATCATGAATGCCCGCTTCATGGACATGGGCCTTGCCTGCCTGCGCGCCAACGGTGGCACGGGGCGCCTGACCTGGACGCAGGACTTCGCCTCGCCCTGAGGCGCGCTCCGGCGCGGCGCTTGCCTCAGCCCAGCGCCAGCCCCATCACGCCCAAGGCAATGAAGGCGGCGCCCAGGAGGCGCAGTGCCCGATCGCCCTCGCCCAGCAGACTGCCACCGGCAAGGGCGGCGAAGAGCATGGACAGCTCGCGGGCCGGCGCCACATGGCTCAGCGGCGCGAGTCGCATGGCATACAGAACCATCACGTAGCTGGCCGGTCCCAACACGGCTACGGCCAGGGCGGCCCGCCACTGCTGGCGCCAGGCGCTGCGAAAGGCCGCCGGCTTGCGCAGGGCCAGGGGCAGCATCACCGGGATGCGCAGCACATTGCCCATGTAGTCCAGCACAACGGGTGAAATCAGCAGGACTTTCACCGCATAGCCGTCCAGCACGGTGTAGCCGGCGATGCAGGCGCCGGTGAGGGCCCCCCAGCGCAAGCCGCGCAGCACGCGCTCCTTGGCGCCGGGCTCATGCGCCTGGCGCAGAAGGGTGGGGCCCCCGGCGATGAGAAAGACGCCGCCCACCACCGCCAGCGCGCCCAGGCCGCCGGCCAGGCTCAGCGACTCGCCCAGCAGCAGCACCGCGCCTGCGGTGCTCAGGAGAGGGCCGCTGCCGCGCGCCACCGGATAGACCACTGTCAGGTCCGAGACCCGGTAGCCGTGCAGCAGGCTGCGGAAGTACACGATGTGAAGCACGGTGCTGCCGGCCAGGGCAGCCCATTCGGTCCGGCCAAAGTGTGGCAGGGCATCCCAGCCCTGCCACACGGCAACGGGCGCCCAGACCAGCCCGACCAGCACGGCGCTGATCAGCACGAACTCACTGCCCCCGCCGTTGCGCTTGGCGATCAGGTTCCAACTGGCATGGCACAGCGCGGCGGCAAGGACGAGTAGCAGGGCAGTGGTGGGCATGGGGCTCGGCAGGCCGCGGCAGGCCGGATGGCCGGTGCCCGCGGGGCCTGCAGTATGCCTTCGCCTTCGACGTCTCCATCGACGTCTCCTTCCGCCCGGCCCGGCCGAGCCCGCTGCGCTTCAGGGGGGAAGGCTGGACATCCGGCTGCCCCGCGTGTCCTTGCAACTGCGCCGGGCCTCTTGTCGCAGCCCTCCGGTGTCAGGTGGATGTCGTTCTGCCAGTCACCGCTGCAGCCGGCCTCGGCAGGTTGGCTGACCCCGCGGGTGTCCGGCACCACAAAGTTGCCGATGCTGTTCTGCACGGTATGCGTCAGGCGGCTGCGGCTCCAGTCCAAGCACACGTGTGTGAGGGCCGCCCAGTCCTCGGAGCGCTGGCAGGTCTGCAGGCTGGGCGCGCACCAGGGGCCGCCCAGGCCGCTTGTGGCCTGGGCGAAGCGGGCACCCTGTGTCGTACACGTGGGTGAGCGTGGGCGCTCGCGGCTGGGCACACGGGTCTCTCAGTGCATCCAGCGCGGTGAAGGCCTGTGACAGCTCGGCGCTAGGAGTGCTCCAGCCGTGTTCCTCAAGACAGCTTTGTCCTTGTGGATGCGTTGAGGATACGCCCGTGGGCTTGCAGCGCTAGAAGGCTGGGTCACAATGGGCCGATGAATCCGTCTGCCATCCCCTCTTTGCTGCCGCCGGCCGCCCGGCCCGGTGACCTGCTGACCGCCGTGGATACCCCGGCCCTGCTGCTGGACCTGGACGCCTTCGAGCGCAATGTGCGGCAGATGCAGGCCGCAGCGGACTCCGCCGGGCTGGCCCTGCGGCCGCATGCCAAGGCGCACAAGTGCGTGGCCATCGCCCAGGCGCAGATGCGCGCGGGGGCCGTGGGCATCTGCTGCCAGAAGGTCAGCGAGGCCATCCCCTTCGTGGCCGCCGGCATCCCGGACATTCTCATCAGCAACGAGGTCGTCGGCGAGGCCAAGGCGCGCCTGCTGGCCGCCCTGGCCGGCCGCGCGCGGATGAGCGTCTGTGTGGACCACGAGCAGTCGATCGAGCAACTGGCCCAGGCCTGCGAGCAGGCCGGCAGCCTGCTGGATCTGCTGGTGGAGATCAATATCGGGCAGGACCGCTGCGGCGTGGCCGACGCGCCGGCCGTGCTGCGGCTGATCGAGGTGATGGACCAGTACGCCGGCCAGCTGCGCTTCAAGGGGCTGCAGGCCTATCAGGGCGGCCTGCAGCACGTGCGCGGCGCGGAGGCCCGGCGGGATGCGGTGCTGCGCGCCACCGACCGTGCGCGCAGCGTGCTGCAGGGCCTCCAGGACGAAGGCGTGGACTGCGAGACCGTGACCGGCGGTGGCACCGGCAGCGCTGCCTTCGACCTTGGGCTGGGGCTCTACACCGAGCTGCAGCCGGGCTCCTATGTCTTCATGGATGCGGACTACGGCCGTAACGAGGTGGCCGATGCCAGCCTACGCTTCGAGCACGCCCTGCTGCTGGCCAGCACCGTGATGAGCGAGGGCTGCGGCGACCGGGCGGTACTGGATGCGGGGCTCAAGTCCCTGTCCGCCGAATCGGGCATGCCCTGGGTCTGGGAGGGCGGTGCGGCGAGCAGCCGCTGGGACTATGTCTCGGCCAATGACGAGCACGGCATCCTGCAGTGCCGAGAGCCCGGCGGCGCCAAGCCGCGGCTGGGCGAGCAGGTTCTGCTGGTGCCGGGGCACTGCGACCCCACGCTGAACCTGCACGATGCGCTGGTCGCGCACCGCGCCGGCCGTGTCGAGGCCGTCTGGGCCATTGAGGCCCGCGGGCTCAGCCGCTGACGACACAGCCCCGGAGGCCGGCCTGCCACGCCGCCTGGTAGTCCGGCAGTCGTTGCGGGTCCAGTCCTCGCACCAGGCACACGGAGGCTGCGCCCGCACGGGATACCGCTTCTGCCTGCTCGGGATCCAGCACACCGCCTATGGCCACCACAGGCCCGCCTGCCATGCGCACCCACCAGGCCAACTGGCTCAGGCCCTGCGCCAGCCAGGGCATGTGTTTGGTGGTGGTCGGCCAGACCGGGCCGCAGGCGATGTAGGCGGGCGCCAGGCCGCGGGCGCGGGCCAGCTCCCACAGGCTGTGGCTGGAGAGGCCCAGCGCGACGCCGCTATCCAGGATGCGTCGGCGCTGTGCGCCATCCAGGCGAGCCCAGTCCTCCTGGCCCAGATGTATGCCGCCAGCGTCCAGCTCCAGGGCCAACTGCCAGTGGTCGTTGACCCAGAAGCGCGTGCCGGGGTGGCCACGCATGCACTGCACGGCCTTGGCGATGCGCTGGCGCAGGGTGTCGCTGTCCTGGGCGGGGCCTGTCTTGCTGCGCAGCTGCAGGTGGGGAAGCCCGGCGCCTGCCACGGCGGCCAGCCGCTCCTCGTCGTCAACGATGCCGTAGAGCCCCCGCTGGAATTCCGGGCGGCAGGCCCTGCCAGCCAGCACGTCCTGCCAGCGTGACAGGGTGGCGGGGTCAGGTCGGGTCTCGTCGCCGAAGCCCATCACGGGCAGCGCCTCGGGCGTGTGAATGAAGTCGGGCGAGGGGCGCAGGGGGCCGGCGCCTGCGCCCGCGGCGTAGCCCTGGCGCAGGCCATGCCAGCTGCACATCTTGGCCAGCACCAGGGCGTCTGCCATGGGAAAGCCGCGTGCCAGAGCGGCAGCCGCGGCGCTGGCGAAGGTGCAGCCGCTGCCATGGTGGTGCAGGGGCGTCTGCTGCAGGCGGGGCAGGGCCAGCCAGCCGCGCAGGGCGGGGCCGGCGTGGTCGGCGAGGTCCAGCCAGTCCAGGGCCAGATCCTGCGCCCCGGGCACCGGCAGGGCGTCGTCGCCGCCGGTGATGCACACGCCGGCCTGCGGCGCCAGGTGCTGACGCAGGGCCGCGGCCAGGGCGGGCACGTCCATGCCTGCGCGCGCCTCGTCGCCGGGCAGGTGCTCAAGCAGACGCAGGGCCTCGCGGCGATTGGGGGTGAGCAGCGTGGCCGCGGGCAGCAGGCGCTCGCGAATGGCCTGCAGCAGGGGCTCATTGCAGAAGGCCGCGCCACCGGCGCTGGCGCCCAGCACCGGGTCCACGACCAGGTCCACGCGGGCGCCGCCAGCGCGCAGCTGCGCCAGCACCTCCAGCAGGGCCTCGATGGCCTCGACACTGCCCAGCAGGCCGGCTTTGATCACCCGTGGGGTCAGGTCTTGCCTCAACGCGGCGAGCTGTTCACGGATCTGGGCGGCGGGCAGCGCCTGCACCGCCTGCACGCCCAGGGAGTTCTGCGCGGTGACAGCGGCCAGCACCGGGCACAAGTGCACGCCCAGCGCCGCGGCGGCGCGGGCATCGGCGCTGAGGCCGGCTGCGCCACCGCTGTCGTGGCCGGCCAGGCTCCAGATGACGGGCGGCACGGCGGCCTCGGGCCAGTTCGGCAGGCGTTCCAGCGCCGGGTCCGTGTCCTCGTGCCAGGGCGAAGGCAGGCAGGGGTGGGGCAGGGCGCGCGGCATGGTCCTCATCCCAGCAGGAAGGCGTGATCGCCCACCGGCGTGCTGGCCACGGCGAAGTCCTGCGGCGCCATCAGTCCGGCCCGCCAGGCCTCGCGCCCTGCGATGACGGCATCACGGAAGGCCGCGGCCATGCGCACCGGGTCGCGGGACTGGGCCACGGCCGAGTTCAGGAGCACGGCATCGAAACCCAGCTCCAGGGCCTCAGCCGCATGCGAGGGCGCACCCAGGCCGGCGTCGACGATGAGCACCGCCTCCGGCAGGCGCTCGCGCAGGGTGCGCAGGCCGTGCCGGTGCAGCAGGCCCTGGCCCGAGCCAATGGGCGCGCCCCAGGGCATGAGTACCTCGCAGCCGGCGTCCAGCAGGCGGCGGCACAGCACCAGGTCCTCGGTGCAGTAGGGGAAGACGGTGAAACCCTGGCGCACCAGCTGCTCGGCGGCGTTGAGCAGCTCGAAGGGGTCGGGCTGCAGGGTGTGCTCGTCGCCGGTCACCTCCAGCTTGATCCAGGTGGTGCCGTAGACCTCGCGGGCCATCTGGGCCAGCGTGACTGCCTCGCGCGCGCTGCGGCAGCCGGCGGTGTTGGGCAGCAGGTGGCCGCCCTGGGCCTGGATGGCCTGCAGGGCCAGGGCCACCGCGCCGTTGTCGCCCGCGCCCTGAAGGCTGCGCTTGAGCCCGACGGTGAGCACCTGGCTCTGCGAGGCGCGGATGGCCTCGCCCAGGACCTGCGGGCTGGGGTAGCCCGCGGAGCCGATGAAGAAGCGGCTGCGCAAGGCGCGGCCATCGATGTGGAGAAGATCGTCCATGGGAATGTCCTCAACCGCCCACGATGGGGCGGAACAGCAGGATCTGGTCGCCCGCCTCCAGGGCGTGCACGGCACGCGCCTCGCGCGGGATGTGCTGGCCGTTGACGGCGGTGGCCACGGCCTCGGGGGCCTGGCCCAGCAGGCTCAGGAGCTGGGCCAGGCTGCAGCCCTCGGGGATGTCCATGGCCTGGCCATCCAGGTGCACCCGCAGGCTGCTGGGCACGGTGGTGGCGTAGTGATTGATGCGTGGGCTCATGACGGGGTGCATGGCGATGGTGGCAGCGCGCCCAGGCCGCTGTCCTTGAGCAACTGCTCGACCAGGGCCGGCGCCAGCAGCCAGCCGTGGCGGTACAGGCCGTTGAGGCGCAGCAGGCCGGGCTCGTGCTGCAGTCTGGGCAGGTGGTCGGGAAAGGCGGGGCGCAGATTGCGGTCCAGCCGTGCGATGCGGGCCTCGGCCAAATGGGGCATCACGCTGTGGGCGGCGGCCATCAGCTCGACGGCGCTTTGCAGGCTCACCGGGCTGCGGTCCTCGCTCTCGACCTCGCTGGCGCCGATCAGCAGCTGCTCTGCCGTGCGAGGCACGAGGTAGACGCGATGGCGCGGATGCAGCAGGCGCACCGGCCGCGTCAGGCCATGGCCAGCGGCGTCGAGGGCGATGACCTCGCCGCGCAGACCGCGCAGGTCCGGCAGCTGCGGTTTGGCCCCCAGGCCGCGGCAGTCCAGGACCCAGTCGGCGTCGATGCGGCGGCCGTCGTCCAGCAGCAGCCAGCCGGCCTCGCAGCGGGCCACGGGCTGCGACCAGTGCCAGGCGCAGTCCGGCGCATCGGCATGCAGGGCGGCCATGGCGTCCAGCGGATGGACCAGGCCTTCGCCCGGCAGCAGCCAGGCCAGCAGGCCAGGGCTGCGGCGCAGGGCCGGCTCCAGCGCGGCCAGGGCTTGCGGGTCCAGGGCTTGGGGCTGCGGGAATGCCTCCAGGCCCGGCTGCCGCAGGCGGTCCAGCACGCGCTGGGCAGCCCCGGCGTCGCTGCGCTGGGCCAGCAGCAGACTGCCGCGCAGCTGCAGACCCATCGGCTGGCGCAGGCTCAAGCGGCTGGCGATGGCCGGCCACAGGGCCAGCGATCGCCAGCCTGCTGCGGCAATGGCGGTCTCGGCCTTCTCCAGTTCGGCCAGGGGGCTCAGCATGCCCGCGGCCGTGAAGGCCGCGGCGCCCTGGCCATCGAACTGGGGCTCGGGGCCAGGTCTTGCGTCGAAGACCTGCACACGGTGGCCGGCCCGGGACAGGGCCCAGGCGAAGAGGCGTCCGGCCAGGCCGGCGCCCGCGATGGCGATGGTGGCGCTCATGCGTCCTCCCCGGTGGCCTCAGGCCTTCTGGATGGGGATGTAGAGCTCACCGCCCTGGGCCTTGAACTCGGCGCTCTTGGCCTCCATGCCCTCCTGCTGCGCCAGCCTGGCCGAGTAGTCGCGCACGTCCTGCGTGATCTTCATGGAGCAGAACTTGGGGCCGCACATGGAGCAGAAGTGCGCGACCTTGGCGCTGTCCTTGGGCAGGGTCTCGTCGTGGAACTCGCGCGCCGTCTCCGGGTCCAGGCCCAGGTTGAACTGGTCCTCCCAGCGGAACTCGAAGCGGGCCTTGGAGAGTGCGTCGTCGCGGGCCCGGGCCCCCGGATGGCCCTTGGCGATGTCGGCCGCGTGGGCGGCGATCTTGTAGGCCATCAGGCCCTGCTTGACGTCCTCGCGGTCGGGCAGGCCCAGGTGCTCCTTGGGCGTCACGTAGCACAGCATGGCGCAGCCGAACCAGCCGATCATGGCGGCGCCGATGCCGCTGGTGATGTGGTCGTAGCCCGGGGCGATGTCGGTGGTCAGCGGGCCCAGGGTGTAGAAGGGCGCCTCGTCGCAGTGCTTGAGCTGCTCGGTCATATTGGCCTGGATCATGTGCATGGGCACATGGCCGGGGCCCTCGATCATGGTCTGCACCTCGTGCTTCCAGGCGATCTTGGTCAGTTCGCCCAGGGTGCGCAGCTCGGCGAACTGGGCTTCGTCATTGGCATCGGCCAGCGAGCCGGGGCGAAGGCCGTCGCCCAGCGAGAAGCTGACGTCGTAGGCCTTCATGATTTCGCAGATCTCCTCGAAGTGCGTGTACAGGAAGTTCTCCTGGTGATGCGCGATGCACCACTTGGCCAGGATGGACCCCCCGCGCGAGACAATGCCCGTGCGGCGCTTGACCGTCATGGGCACGAAGGGCAGGCGCACGCCGGCGTGGATGGTGAAGTAGTCCACGCCCTGCTCGGCCTGTTCGATGAGGGTGTCTCGGAAGAGCTCCCACGTCAGGTCCTCGGCCACGCCGCCCACCTTCTCCAGCGCCTGGTAGATGGGCACGGTGCCGATGGGCACGGGGCTGTTGCGGATGATCCAGTCGCGGGTCGTGTGGATGTTGCGGCCGGTGCTGAGGTCCATGACCGTGTCTGCACCCCAGCGCGTGGCCCAGACCAGCTTCTCGACCTCTTCCTCGATGGAGGAACTGACGGCGGAGTTGCCGATATTGGCGTTGACCTTCACCAGGAAGTTGCGGCCGATGATCATCGGCTCCAGCTCCGGGTGGTTGATGTTGGCGGGGATGATGGCGCGGCCGCGGGCTATCTCGTTGCGCACGAACTCCGGCGTGATGACCTCGGGAATGCTGGCCCCAAAGGGATTGCCGGCCAGGCGCTGCTGGCGTTCGGCGTCGGCCTCGTACTCGCGCATCCACTCGAGGCGCTGGTTCTCGCGGATGGCCACGAATTCCATCTCCGGCGTGATGAGGCCGCGGCGCGCATAGTGCATCTGGCTCACGTTGCCCCCCGCCCTGGCTCGGCGCGGCTGGCGCTGCAGCCCGGCGCTGAGCTCGCGCAGGCGCAGCTGCTGGGCCTGGTCGCGCAGGCCGTCGTCGATCAGCTGGATGGCGCGGCCCTCGTAGGCCTCGGTGTCCCCGCGGGCCTCGACCCAGGCCGCACGCGGCGTGGGCAGGCCCTTCTTGACGTCGATGGTGGCACTGGGGTCGGTGTAGGGCCCTGAGGGGTCGTAGACGCTGATGCGCTCGCCGTTGGTCAGCGCGATCTCGCGCAAGGGCACCCGCAGCTCAGGGTGGATCTGGCCGTGCAGGTGGATCTTGCGCGAGGCCGGCAGCGGTTCGCGGGTCAGACTGAGGGACTGGCTCAGGGATTGAGCCTGCGGGCTGCCTGCGTCCAGGCCGGGGTCGGTGATGCTGTTCATGCGCGGTCTCCAGTTGAGGTCCGGAGGCCGAGCAGGACGGGTCGGGGCGCGAGGGCGCCAGCGGGGCATTCAGGGGATGGGGCCATGGACGCCGCGGTACGCCATCACAGGTGGATGGCGGCCCTGGTTCCAGGGCCCGCAGCCCCGGCAGGATGCACGGGCTGGCAGGCTCTTCTTACGCCGGTACGAACCGGATCAAGTTCAGCGGGTCCATGGCTTCCACCACGTCTCAGCCCGACGCCAAAGCCATCGCCTTGGCGCATCAGGGCTCCCCGGAGCAAGCCGCGAGTATAGAAGCAAGCGTGCGATCTGCACGCCGGCTCGGTGGAATCCCCCAGTGCCGCTTGCAGACCGGTGGGGGACACTTGTTACCGAAAGTCATAGGCGCAAGAGACCGCCTGCTTTTTGAATCAGAACAGCGGACGCACCCGCAGAGGTGCCGCCGTTCGTGGGATGGCACCACGCCGTGCCAGGGGTCTTAGGGTTGCAATGAGCATGTCCACCAAGCTGTATTCCGCCACCGCGTTGGCGCTGGCCTGCCAGTTGCTGTTCTGCGTTCCGGCGTCGGGCCAGACAGCCGAGCCGGCCGGCAAGGCCGGATCCGCGTCAGGCATCAGCGATTCCGACCGCGCCAAGCGGGACGCCGACAAGGTCCTGCAATGGATCAAGTTCCACGCCACGCATTCCGCCAAGCCCGAGGCGCCGGCCCCTGCGCCCAAGCCGGCCCAGGCCGCCAAGGCCCCGGCACCCAAACCCGGGAATGCGCCTGCACCTGCCACCGCACAGGCGGCACAGGCGGCCGCTTCCGTGCCTGCGCCCGCCGCCAGCCAGGAGCAGCAACTCGCCGCGAGCCGCGAGCCTGAAAGCCCCGCACCCAAGCCTGAGCTGGTCGCTGCCGCTCCGGCCACGCCGCCCGCACCGCCCGCCACCGAGCCCGCCCGCCCTGCGCCCCAGCCCGAGCCGGAAGAGGAGGTGGCCCTGCGCCTGATCCAGAAGGTCGATCCCGACATCCCCCGCCAACTGGCCAACAACATCCGCAATGGCTCGGTGATGGTGCGCTTCATGGTCAAGCCTGATGGCTCGACCACCAAGGTCGAGGCCCTGGGCTCCGCCAACAAGCGCCTGGCCTCCAGCGCCATCGCAGCTGTTCAGCAGTGGAAGTTCGCGCCCATCCCCAAGCCGCGCGAGGCCACGGTCGAGATCGGTTTCAAGCTGGACTGAGTCGGCTCGCCCCGCAGCTCAAGCCGCCGCGGCCGAGGGGCAGCGGCTGAGCACATCCCCCATGGCGTCGAGAAAGGCTCTCGTGCGCAGCGGCATCAGCCGTCGCTCCGGGAAGACCGCCCAGCAGGGCACGGGCGGCAGCTCCCAGTCGGGCAGCACGCGCACCAGCTCGCCGCGGTCCACAAAGGGCTGCGCGAAGTGCGCTCCCACTGCGGTGATGCCCACGTCGGCGCAGGCCATGCGTAGCAGCATGTCGGGCGCGTTCACCAGGGTCTTGAGCTGTGGCAGTCCCTCCCAGTGCTCCCAGTCCGCGCCCTTGGCGCGGCGCAGCTTCCAAGGCTGGGCGTCGCCGTGGCGGCTCAGGATCATCAGCCCATGCATGCTGCTCAGGGCCTCGGGCAGTTGCGGCTCGCCATGCAGCGCGAGGTAGGCGGGTGAGGCATAGAGCCCGGTGCCGATGAGGGCCAGGCGTCTCGCGGCCAACTGGGAATCGTCCGGCAGCGCACCCATGCGGATGGCGAGGTCGAAGCCCTCGGCGATCAGGTCCACGCGGCGCGGGGAGAGGTCCAGTTCTAGCTGCACCTCTGGGTTGTCGCGCACGAAGCGGGACAGCATGTCCGGCAGCGCCTGCTGGGCGAAATCCCCGGGCATGGACACCTTGAGCCGGCCGCGCGGCCGCTGCTGGCGGTGCAGGGCCAGGGCCAGCGCGCCGTCGACCTCGGACGCCACCACGCGCGCATGCTCCAGCACGCCCTGGCCGAAGTCGGTGAGGGCCAGGCGCCGGGTGGAGCGCTGCAGCAGCTTTTCCCCCAGGCGATTCTCCAGCGCGGCAATGCGGCGCGAGACCGTGGACTTGGGCAGGTGCAGGCGCTCGGCAGCCCGGCTGAAGCTGCCCGCCTCCATCACGCGGGCGAAGAGCAGCAGGTCATCGGCTTCCAGGCTCATGGCTATTGTTCCTTTGGTGGAACAATCTTATCCATTTGAAGGGCTTCTGGTGCTGGCTTGTAGTTAATAAAGTTCAGCCATGCCATCAACACGCCGCGCCGCGGCGATCAAGGAGCCCGGTATGAACATCCTGCAAATCAACAGCAGCGCCCGCCGCCTGGAAGCCAACGGCCAGGGTTCGCACTCCACCCGCCTGGCCAATGAGCTGGTCGCGGCCCTGCGTGAACGCCAGCCGGCCGCGCATCTGAGCGTGCTGGACCTGGGCCAGCAGACCCTGCCTGCGCTGGATGAACCCACCCTGCAGGCCCTGTTCACCCCGGCCGAGCAGCGCAGCGAGGCCCAGGCCGCCCGCGTGGCCCAGGACATGGCCCTGATCGAACAAGTCAAGGCTCAGGACGTGCTGGTGCTGGCTGTGCCCATGATCAACTTCGGCATTCCCACCCAGCTGAAGCACTGGATCGATGCCGTTGCCAAGGCCGGCGTGACCTTCCGCTACACCGCCAACGGCCCGGAAGGCCTGCTGCCGGGCAAGACGGTCTACATCGTGCTCACCCGCGGCGGCATCTACCGCGACCAGCCCAGCGACACCATGGTCCCCTACCTGAAGACCGTGCTGGGTTTCCTGGGCATGACGGACCTGCACTTCATCTATGCAGAAGGCCTGGCCATGGGCCCGGACGCCGAGGCCCGCGGCCTGGCCGCCGCCCGTGAGCAGATCGCCGCCCTGTTCCAAGCCGAGGCGCAGCCTGCCTGAGGGTAAGTCCCGGCCTGCACGGGCGTGCCGCCGGGAGGGGCCGTGTCACCATCCTGCGCCCTGACGTGTACCAGTCCTCGCGGGGCTGCCCCTTCGGCGCAGCCCGCCCGTGCCTCTGGCCGTGCGCGAAGCCGGCAGGCGTACTGAAAGGAGATTCCTCATGCAAACCCAGCCACAGACCCTGACCCAGCCGCGCCCGGTGGAACGCCTGGTCGCCGGACAGCCCACCAGCGATGGCGCGGGCGTCAAGCTGACCCGGGTGCTGACCCACACGCTGCAGCAGCGCCTGGATCCCTTCCTGATGCTGGACGCCTTCGGTTCGGACCAGGCCGAAGACTACATCGCCGGCTTCCCCGACCACCCCCACCGCGGCTTCGAGACCATCACCTACATGCTGGAAGGCCGCATGCGGCATCGTGATTCCGCCGGTCATGAAGGCCTGCTGCAGAGCGGGGGTGTGCAGTGGATGACGGCCGGGCGCGGCGTGATCCATTCCGAGCTGCCGGAGCAGGAGCAAGGGCGGATGGAGGGTTTCCAGCTCTGGCTCAACCTGCCCGGCCGGAACAAGCTCTGCGAGCCCTGGTATCGAGACATCCCGAGCAGCGAGATTCCGCAGTGGGAGGGCGAGGGCGTGGTGGTGCGCGTCATCGCCGGCGAGCACCGCGGCGTGGCGGGTGCGGTCCGGCGCGAGCACACTGAGCCGGTCTACCTGGACGTGCACCTGCCGCCTGGGACCCGCTTCGAGCAGGCCCTGCCGGACAGCCACAATGCCTTCGTCTATGTCTACCGTGGTGCCGCGCGCTTCGACAGCGGCTGCACCGTGCCACAGCAGCGCATGGCCATCCTGGCCAACACGCCAGGCAGTGATGGCGTGCGCCTGCAGGCAGGCGAGGAGGGGGCCCGCTTGCTGCTGATCGCTGGCCGGCCGCTGGGCGAGCCCATCGCCCAATACGGCCCCTTCGTGATGAACACGCAGGCCGAGCTGATGCAGGCGGTGCGTGACTTCCAGAGCGGCCGCCTGGCCTGAGTCGCCACAATCGGCGCTCTCAATGAGGGGCTGGGGGCGGCTCGGGCGTTGATATTGCTCAAGAACTGCGAGGCTTGTGCCGCAAGTCGTGGCGCGGGAGCAATCTGCACATTGTGCGATCTGCGCCCGTTCGCTCACACTTTGTTGCATGAGCACGAATCTGCAGTACGAGCATGACACCGTCCCCGCCGCTCTGGACGCCCTGGTTCATCCCGCGCCGCCAGGGGGCGCCAAGGTGGGTGCCCAGTTGCATACCGATCTGGACCAGCTCTGGCAGCAACTGCAGAGTGGGCATGTGGTTCGTGCCGCGCGCCTGGGCGAGGCCCTGATCGAGGCCGGCCTGCTCAGCCGTCCGCAACTGCAGCGCGCCCTCGGGCGTCAGTTGGGCGCAGTGCCCCATGTGCCCATTGGCGAGTTGCTGGTCAAGGATGGCGTTCTGAGCCCGGCGCAACTGCGCCAGATGCTGGCTGCCTGGCAGGGCGTGCCGACCGTCGACCTGGGCTGTGTGCGGCCGGAGCCGGACGCTCTGGCCCAGGTCCCCCGCATGATTGCGCTGCGGGAGTCGGTCTGCCCGCTGATGGTGAGGGCGGATGTGCTGGTGGTCGCGGTGGCGGATCCCTGGGACCAGCATCTGCTGGAGGTGCTGCGCTTCGTGTCCGAGCTGCATGTGCGGCCAGTGCTGGCGCGAGCGGGTACCTTGCTGCCTGCCATCGCCCGCGCCTATCAGCAGGATCTCGCGGGCATCGCCAAGACGCCCGGCGAGGGCTCGGACAAGGCCATCGCTCCGATTGCGCAGGCCGCGACCATCCGTGAGCTGGCTCAGCAACTGGCGGAGTCTGAAGGCGTGTCGGGCGATGCCGAGGTCGGCGTGGTGGCGGAGTCGGACAACACCCTGGTGCGTCTGGTCAACCGCCTGATCGCCGATGCCGTGGAGCTGGAGGCCTCGGACATCCACATCGAAGCCTCGGACGCCCCGCGCCCGGTGCGCATCCGCCTGCGCATCGACGGCGACCTTGTCCGCTATCTGGAGCTGCCGACGCGGGTGCGCTTTGCCCTGGTCGCCCGCCTGAAGATCATGGCGGACCTGGACATCTCCGAACACCGCCGCCCGCAGGACGGCAAGATCGACTTCAGCCGCTTTGGCGGCCCGCCGGTGGAGCTGCGCCTGGTGACGGTGCCCACCAACACCGGCCTTGAGGATGTGGTGCTGCGCCTGCTGGGCGGCATGAAGCCGCTGCCCCTGGACGAGATCGGCCTCTCCCTGGGCAATCTGGAGGGGCTGCGACGGGTGATGGCCAAGTCCTATGGCCTGCTGCTGATCTGCGGCCCGACGGGCTGCGGCAAGACCACCACCCTGCACTCGGTGATGCGCGAACTCAACGAGGACAAGCGCAAGATCTGGACCGCCGAGGACCCCATCGAGATCACCCAGGAAGGACTGCGCCAGGTGCAGGTCAACGCCCGCATAGGCTGGACCTTCGCGGCGGCCATGCGCACCTTTCTGCGCGCCGATCCGGACGTGATCATGATCGGCGAGATGCGCGATGAGGAGACGGCCCGCATCGCCATCGAGGCCTCGCTGACCGGGCACCTGGTGATGTCCACCCTGCACACCAATTCGGCCCCCGAGAGCGTGACCCGCTTGCTGGAGATAGGGCTGGATCCCTTCATGTTCTCGGACTCCCTGCTGGCCGTACTGGCCCAGCGCCTGGTGCGCCGCCTGTGCAGGGACTGCCGCGTGCTGGAGCCTCTGGACGACAGGGCGGCCCACTCGCTGGCACAGCTCTATCTGCAGACGCCGCTGCCGGGCTTGTCCCCTGAGACGCTGCTGGGCCACTGGCGCGAGCGCTTCGGCATGGAGGGGCGCCTCATGCAGTACCGCCACCATGGCTGCGATGCCTGTGGCGGCACGGGCTATCGAGGCCGCCTGGGCATCCACGAACTGCTGGTGGCCGATGACACGCTGCGCACCCTGGTGAGGCGCCGGGCCTCGGCGTCCGAGATGTTCCAGCTGGCCCTTCAGTCCGGCATGCGCACTCTGCGCCAGGACGGCATCGAGAAGGTGCTGGCCGGGCTGACCGATCTGCCCGAGGTGCTGGCCGCGAGCAACCAGTGACGGATTCGCGATCTGACGGAGCCCCCGATGAAGCCTTCTCCCTCCCTTGCCCTTCGGGCCGGTCCCCTGACGCTGGAGGTGCCGGCCGTGCTGCTCAGCAGCCTTGGCGAATGGCTGGCTGGCCGCGCGCTGCGGCTGCAGGCCGAAGCACAGGATCCGGCGCGTGTACTGCAGGCCGGGGCCGAGCTGGAGCAGCTGGGCCTGGAAATGCAGGCCCTGGTCCATGCCTTGCGTGGCACCCGACCAGCTGCGGCCGAGGCGCTGGACCTCCACGCTGCGGCGGCACAGACGCTGCAGCAGTGGCAGCCGGCGTGGCGCAAGGCGGGCCTGCGGGCCGAGCTGCTGCAGGGGCCGGCCCTGACCCAGGACATCGAGGCCGGCCTCCTGCAGCACGCGCTGGACCTGCTGCTGGGGCATGGACTGGCGGGCGGGCGCGATGTGCACCTCAGCGTGTCGGCCCTGGACGATGCGAGGCACTGCCTGCGCCTTGCCGGGCTGGGGCCGTCGGCCGGCGAGGAGGAGTTGCACTGGCAGTTGCTGCGCCTGCTGGCGCGCGCGCGCGGCTGGGTGCTGCAGCGGCGCGAGGGCCAGCCAGCGGGGACGCTTGAGGTGGAGATTCGCATCGACGCCTTCAACGACGAGAGCGCGCCGCGCGACGAGGAGGGCCTGCCGCGGCGCCAACTCGATCTGGCGCTGCGGGTGTTGGTGCTGGATCCGCACGAGGCCAGCCGCGTCGAGTGCGCCCGCCTGCTGGGCCTGGCTGGCGTGCCCTGCGATTGCCACGCCAGCCTGGACCAGGTGCTTCCCCTCTTGGAGAACGCCGATCCGGGCTGGAATGCCCTGGTCTCGGGCATCCCCGCCGACCTACCCGGCATGACGGCTTTTGCCTTGCAGCTGCGGCAGCGATACGGCCTGAGGCGCTGGATCGAGCTGGTGGATGAGGACTACCGCTTCGACATCGGCGGTCCCGACGGATCACGCCCCGCGCGCCTGGGGCGGCAGGACCTGGCGCATACGCTGGTGTCTTCGCTGGCGGGCTGAGCCCGCGGCTGGCGACGTCTTGCCGGGAGACGCTCGTTCTGTCGGTTAGGTGCCCGCCAGGCCGTCCAGGATGGGGCAGTCTGGCCGCTCGTCCCCATGGCAGCATTGGGTGAGCTGCAGCAGCGTCTGGCGCATGGCCTGCATCTCCGCCAGGCGTCGGTCCAGGTCGGCGATGTGCGCCTGAGCGATCTTCTTCACCTGGCTGCTGGCGCGGCGCCGGTCCTGCCACAGCCTGAGCAGTTCGGCGATCTCGGCCATGGAGAAGCCCAGGTCCCGGCCCCGTCGGATGAAACGCAGGATGTGGACCTCACGCTCGCTGTACTGCCGGTAGCCGGCCTCGGTGCGCGGCACTTCGCCCAGCAGCCCCAGGCTTTCGTAGTGGCGCAGCATCTTGGCCGAAACGCCGGAGCGGGCCGCGGCCTCACCGATGTTCAGCAGTCCCTTCATGCGCGAGGCCTCCAGCGCTGCAGCAGCAGCGCATTGCTGATCACGGTGACGCTGGACAAGGCCATGGCGGCACCGGCGATGACCGGGCTGAGCAGGCCCAGGGCCGCCAGCGGAATGCCCACCACGTTGTAGGCAAAGGCCCAGAACAGGTTCTGGCGGATCTTGGCCACGGTGCGGCGCGATATCTCGATGGCCTCTGCCACCAGGCGTGGGTCGGAACGCATCAGGGTGATGCCGGCTGCATGCATGGCCACGTCCGTGCCGCTGCCCATGGCCAGGCCCACATCGGCTGCGGCCAGGGCGGGGGCGTCATTGATGCCGTCGCCCACCATGGCCACGCGCTTGCCGCCAGCCTTGAGCGCGGTTACGTGCTGGGCCTTGTGCTCGGGCAGCACCTCGGCATGGACCTCGTCCAGGCCCAATTCGCGGCCCACGGCTTCGGCGGCACCCCGGTTGTCTCCGCTCAGCAGCACGGTACGCACACCCAGCTGGCGCAGCTGGGCGATGGCATCGCGCGAGCTGGGCTTCACAGGATCGCCAAAGGCCAGCAGGCCCAGCAGTTCGGGCGGGGCGACGGCATCCCGGCGCCGCGCCAGCCAGGACAGGGTTCGCCCCTGGGTCTGCAAGGCCTGGGCCTGGTCCTGTAGCGGTGCCAGGTCCACGCCCAGCTCCTGCATGTAGCGGCTGCTGCCCAGCATGTGCGGGGCGCCAGCCAGCGTGGCCTCCAGGCCCCTGCCGGCGACGGCACGGAAGTCCGATGTGCTTGGCAAGACCTGACCCTCGTTTCCCGGTCGTGCCTGCCAGGACGCCAGCACAGCCTTGGCCAACGGGTGCTCGCTACCCTGCTGCAGGGCCGCGGCCAGCTGCAGCAGCCCGGCTTCATCAATGGCGGCGCTCGCCTGTAGCGCCAGCAGGCGTGGGTGGCCTTCGGTCAGTGTGCCGGTCTTGTCGAAGGCCACGACTTCCAACTGGCGGGCCAGCTCCAGGGCTTCGGCGTCCTTGATCAGCAGGCCGCGCCGTGCCGCCACGCCAGTGCCGGCCATCAGGGCCGCCGGGGTGGCCAGGCCCAGTGCGCAGGGGCAGGCGATGACCAGCACAGCCACGGCATGCAGGAGGGCGCGTTCCCAGTCCCCGGTGCCCAGGCCCCAGGCCAACAGCGTCAGGAGGGCCAGGACCACCACCACCGGCACGAAGACGGCGCTGACCTGGTCGACCAGGCGTTGGATGGGGGCCTTCCCCGCCTGTGCGGATTCGACCAGGCGCACGATGCGCGACAGCGTGGACTCCGCACCCAGCGCACGCACCTCCAGCAGCAGCAGGCCCTCGCCATTGACGGCGCCACCGATGACCTGCTCGCCCACGCCGCGAGCCACGGGTAGGCTCTCGCCGGTGATCAGGGACTCGTCCACATGGCTGGCACCTTCCAGCACGGTGCCGTCCACGGGGATGCGCTCGCCCGGCCGCACCACGACCCGGTCGCCCAGCATGAGAGCGGCGACGGGCAGTTCCTGCTCGCTGCCGTCGGCGCGGCGCTGGCGGGCGGTCTCGGGCCGCAGCTTGCGCAGGGCACGGATGGCCTCGGTGGTGCGATGCTTGGCCCGCGCCTCCAGTTGTTTGCCCAGCAGCACCAGGGTGATGACTACCGCGGCGGACTCGAAGTACAGCGACATGCTCATGGGTCCATGGCGCAGCAGCTCGTAGATCGAGAGCCCATAGGCCGCACTGGTGCCCAGGGCGACCAGCAGGTCCATGGTGCCGCTGCCAGCCTTCAGTGCGGCCCAGCCCTTGCGGTAGAAGCGAGCACCCAGCACGAACTGCACGGGCGTGGCCAGGGCCAGCTGTATCCAGCCGTTGAGCATCCAGTGCGCTCCCCACAGCAGGCCCAGCATGGGCAGCACCAGGGGCAGGCTCAGCAGCACGGCCATGATCAGGCCCAGGCGGCCCTCCTGCAGCGACTGCCACAGCGTCTGAGGCTGAGCCTCGGCCTCGGTCTGGCCGCCGTCGTCCAGCAGACGTGCCCCGTAGCCGGCCTGCGTGATCGCGGCGACGAGGGCGTCGCTGTCCGCAGTGGCCAGAGCCCGCACGCTGGCGGTCTCGGTCGCGAGATTGACGCTGGCCTCCAGCACGTCGGGCAGCTTGCGCAGCACCTTTTCGATGCGGCCGACGCAGGAGGCACAGCTCATGCCTGTGATGTGCAGCTGCCACTGCCGCTCGCGCAGCCCGAAGCCGCCCTTGCGCAGGGCCTGGGCCAGGTCCGGCAGGCTGGGCTGGCCACTGAGGTCTGCCCGCTCGGTGGCCAGGTTGACCGTGACCGCACTGACGCCGGGCACCTGGCCCAGCAGGCGTTCGACACGCTTGACGCAGGACGCGCAGCTCATGCCCGTGACGGGCAGGCTCAGGGTGGGGGATGTGTTCATGGCTGCAGTCTCAAGCTTTACCTGATGGTAAGGTCAAGCAGGCAGCCATGTCCGTTCGGTCAGTACGGGCGGACCCGCCTGGCTTGACCTTTCCATGATGGGAATGATTAAGCTCGGCCCGTCATCGATCAAGCAAGGAACCCATCATGAGCAGCTTCCATCTTCCCGACATGAGCTGCGGCCATTGCGTAGCCGCCATCACCGAGGCGCTGAAGGCCGCGGATCCCGAGGTCCGCCTGGAGTTCCAGCGCGAGGCCCGCACGGTGCAGGTCCAGAGCAGCCTGGATGACGCCCGCCTGGCCGAGCTGCTGAGCGAGGCGGGCTATCCGCCAGCGGCCGGCTGAGGACTCAACCGTGCTGCCTGCCCGCGCCTCGCAGCGGGCTGCAGACAAAAAAAGAGCGCAGCAAGCTGCGCTCTTTTCATTCAAGGCTTCGGATCATCGATCAGAAGTGCTTGATCTCCAGCGAGGCGTTCATGCTGCGGCCGGCGGTGCGGTCCAGGAAGCCCGAGTTGTGCTGCGAGAAGCGGGGGGACTTCTCGAACAGATCGTTGACGCCCACCGTCAGCTTGGTGTTGCTGAGCAACTGCCAGGAGACGCTCAGGTTCCAGCTGGTGTAGGAGCCCAGGCGGCCCACCTCTTCACCCTCGTGGATGTTGCTGGGGGAGTCGTAGTCCAAGGTGCTGGCCTGGCTGAGTGCCGTCAGGCGGATCTTGTAGGCATTGCGGGCCAGACCGAAGGTCACCTTGTTGCGCCACTTGGGGAAGCTGTAGCCGCCCAGGCGGTCGGTCAGCGGTTCGCCTTCGATCTCGGACTGCTTGTAGTTGAACACGTAGTTCAGCTCGTCCTCGATGCTGAGGCGGCCGATGCCGGCGTTGAAGCTGTACTTGGCGTTCAGGTCCAGGCCCGTGGTCTCGATCTTGCCCACGTTCATGTAAGGCAGGATCAGACCTTTCAGGCGGCCGTCCTTCAGGCCGGGGTATTGCGCTTCCAGGGCGGGATTGCGCGGGTCACGGACCACCATGGCCTTGAAGCCCGGGGTGGTGAACTCGTTGTCCAGCAGGTACTGCGCGTTGAGCGTCTGGATAGTGTCCTTCTGCTTCAGCTTGTAGGCATCGGCGGACATGTACAGATCGGTCAGCGGCTGGAAGACCAGGCCCAGCGAGAAGACCTTGGTGCGCTCCGGCTTCAGCAGCGGGTTGGAGCGGATGTCCAGCTCGGGGCTGTACTTGCACTGCGAGGTGCCGTAGCCCAGCGGCTTGCATCGCACCCAGTCGGCCACCGTGATGTAGGCGCGCGAGGGCGACATGTACAGCTCAGGCAGCGACGGGGCCTTGAACGCGGTGTTGGCATTGCCGCGCAGCAGCAGTTCCTTGGTCGGACGGAAGGCGAAGGCCAGCTTGGGGTTGGTCGTGCCGCCGAAGTCGTTGTAGTTGTCGTGGCGCAGCGCGGCCTGGATCTCCAGTTGCTTGACGGGCTGCAGGTTGAACTCGCCGTAGATGGAGTAGACCTTGCGCGAGCCCTTGGCGCCGGTGCCGCCCAGGTTCTCGATCTCGCCGCGGGCCACGGCGGCGTCCGGCGTGTCCTCCATCTTGTCGTGCATGGCCTGCAGGCCGCCGGCGAAGCCCACCGGGCCGCCCAGCTGGAACAGCTCGGCATTGGACACCTTCAGGTCTGCGACCATCAGGCGGGTCATCGCTTCGCGATGGGTGCTGGCCAGCAGCGGACGCACGTTCTCGATGGGGTTGGCGTCGATCCAGGGGTTGTAGGTGCCTGTCTGCAGGGCCTTGAGCAGTTCGGCCGACTTCAGGCGGTTGGTGGCGTCGGTCGTCACGCTGTTGCGGCTGACGAGGGCGGCGGTCTCCCAGTCCCAGTTGCCGACGTCACCGCGGGCACCGATCAGGGCGCGCGCATTGCGGGCCGTCACGGTCTGCTGGCTCTTGCCTGCCTCGGTGACGGCGCGGAACACCTGCAGGGGCGAGTTCACCAGCTTGCCCGTCTTGGGGTCGGTGAACTGGCCGAGGTCCTTGCGCCAGGTGGCCCAACTCGGCTGGATGTAGCGGTTGGTGCCGGTGCCGATGTAGGAGTAGCCGTCTTCCCAGCGGATGTCGGCGTTGCCCAGGCTCAGCTCGCTGAACAGGGTGAGGTTGCTGGCCAGGGCATAGCTGCCGATCAGGCCGATGGACCTGCGCTCGACGTTGGGGGTGCTGCTGTCGCCGCTGCTGCGGTCAGTGCGGCAGTACTGGTCGCCGCGTTCGTCGCGCTCGACCTGGCCGGCCGGGCAGCCGGGCATGGCGTAGCGGTTGCTCTTGTTCGGGCCGTTGACCACGTTGTAGGAGCCCGGGCCGCGATTGGTGGAGCGGTTGTCCAGGCCGCCGAACTCACGCTGGTCCAGGCTGCGGCT
Organism: Roseateles sp. DB2; assembly: GCF_051857535.1. Classification (NCBI taxonomy): domain Bacteria; kingdom Pseudomonadati; phylum Pseudomonadota; class Betaproteobacteria; order Burkholderiales; family Sphaerotilaceae; genus Roseateles; species Roseateles sp. DB2. The sequence goes on from NZ_JBPZGY010000006.1 coordinate 106,537, forward strand.
CCAGCGGTGCTCAGTGGGGCGGCGGGGATCGCGCTGCTGGATGTCCAGGTTCCACAGCAGGTTGTACTTGTCGGCAGCGATGTCGCCCATGCCACCGGTCAGGCCCACGGAGATGGTGGTCTCGTCGCCCGCCTGGTTGCGCGACACGTTGACCATGGACTCCAGGCCGCGGAAGTTCTGGCGGGTCTTGAAGTTGATCACGCCGGCCACGGCGTCCGAGCCGTAGATGGCGGAGGCGCCGTCACGCAGGATTTCGATCTGGTCGATCGCGTTGAGCGGCAGGGAGTTGATGTCGACCGAGCTCTCGGACAGGTTGGCCGAGTAGCCGTAGTTGGCGATGCGGCGGCCGTTCAGCAGGATCAGCACGTTCTTGGCGCCCATGCCGCGCAGCGACACGGTGGCGGCGCCCTGAGCGAAGGAGCTGCTGGATACGCCGGTGACCACGCTGTCGGCGGCGGTCAGCTGCTCCATCAGTTCGACGGTGGTGGCGGCGCCAGAGGCCTGGATCTGCTCACGGCGGATGACTTCGACCGCGAGGGGGCCTTCAGCGGAGATGCGCTTGATGTTGGAGCCAACGATCACCACCTTTTCCAGTTGCTGGGGGGCGGTGTCGGCCAGGGCGGGCGTGCTCAGCAGACCGGCGCTGATCAGGGCCAGGCTCAGGCGAGGGAAGGAAAAATGCGTCATTGAATTGATTGCGGATCCGACGTTGTTGAAACTCGGGCGCAAACAAATCAGATCGGCAGTGGCCGGCGCTCCCAGGCGGTGAAGCCCCAGGAACGCGGTGAAGGAAGACCTCCCAACACAAGGCGGTGAGCGCAGCTCACCGGCCAGCCTCTGGATTTGTTGCCCCCGAGGGGGCCTTTTCAGGCGTGCCGATTTTGCCGCCTTATGCACCGTATTCCAGGGACAATGCCCTTTCGGGCGCCCGCAAAACGCCCGTCTGAGACGGTTTGTAAGAAATTAGCAACAAACCAGATACATGAGGGTGGTCTGCCTTGCGCCGGACTCAATCCAGCCGCAGGTTCAGGCGCACCCAGGTGGTGGTGCCTTGCGGGCGGTTGCGCACGGCGAATTCCTTCACCACCTTCACGTCGGCCGACCACACGCCGTCTTCGGACACAAAGGCCAGCATGGGTCCCAGCGCGCGCACGCGGGCCTTGTTGCCATGGGCGGCCACGCCGGGGCCGTTGTCGTTCGTGGTCTGTTCCACCAGATAGCCCTGCAGGCCCACGCGCCAGGCGTCATTGACGCGGTACATGGCGGCGTAGTCGGCGTGCAGGTACTGGCCGGAGCGCACGTCGGTGGCGGTGTTGCGGGTGTTGATCGAGTAGGTGGCGCGCAGGCCCAGCTCCACGCCGTTTTCCCAGACCTTGGAGGCCAGCACCAGGGGGCGCACCGTCCAGAACTTGCCGGCGCCGGGGTTCACGGGCTGCTCGGCGTCATAGGCGCCGGTGGGGGCGACCACGCTCAGGCCCAACACAAGGCGGCTGTCGTCCTGCTGCCAGTCCACGAAGCCGGCGAGGTCCAGGTCGCCCTGGCCACTCTTGCTGCCGGACCGTTGGGCTCCTTGCTGGTCCAGCAAGGCCTGCACGGCCGCGGCGGCACCCGCTGGGGTGCCGGCGGGCAGGGTGGCGCTCAGACGGACGTCGTTGCGCTGACGCACCAGGGGCAAGGTGGCGGAGAAGCCCAGGCGGCCGTCGGCCACCAGTTTCTCGGTGACCCAGGTGCCGCGGGCCACGAAGACATCGGCTTCGATCTCGCCCTGGATCTGCACGGGCAGGGTGCCCAGCGGGGTAGCGGCCTGGGTCTGCAGGGCCTGGCCGTCGTCGCCCTTGAGGCGCTTGGCGCTGTAGTGCTGCAGCCAGAGTTGGCCGTACCAGCCCGGGAACTGCGGCGAGGCCAGCTCATAGCTCGGGGCGCCCAGCAGTGCGCGCAGCTGGCCGTTTTCGGTGGCCAGGGCGGAGCCCAGCGGGGCCAGGGCAGCGAGGAGGGCCAGGGTGTACTTCTTCATGGGTGGTCCTGAAAGCTGGAGTTTCGAGAATGCCGCTGCCGACGCGGGCGCATCCTGCGTCGCTCAGCACATGGGGGAATGGGGCGGATGCTGCCAGCCTTGGCGTGAAATGCACAGCGATCGGTCTAGAGTGCCGTGCCGAAACAGCCCGCCCTGAGCAATCTTGCCGCTCCGGCCGGTGGCGCACTTCTCTATGATCCGCGCCCTGGCAGTACCTTCCCGATGTGGCGCTGCCGCATGCCAAGGAGACAAGATGCTGCAATTTCTGCGACCCCTCGCGATGGGCCTGCTTCTGCTGGCCAGTGTCGCCCGTGCGAGTGACGTCAAGTTCGAAGGCTTCGATTTCCCGACCACGGCCGCCGTGGGCAACCAGACCCTGGTGCTCAATGGTGTGGCAGCGTCCAGCATTCTGTCGACGCGCTCCACCGTCGTGGCCTTCTACCTGCCCAGCAAGCAGACGACCATGGAGGGTGCCACCGGCATCAAGGGCCCCAAGCGCATCCAGTTCTACATGCTGCGCGCCGTGTCCGCCAAGGACCTGGCCAATGCCATGCTGGATCGCATCCGCCAGAACGTGAGCACCGAGGAGTTCTCGGCCAATGTGATCGCCACCTCGCAGCTGGGCGCCGTTTTCGGTCAGCGCAGCAGGGTGAGCAAGGGGGACCTGGTGGTGATCGACTACAACCCCGTCGAGAAGAGCACGGAGTTCACGCTCAACGGCAAGCGTCTGGGGGATCCCATCGCCGGCGAGGCCTTCTTCCCCATGATGATGAAGGTGTGGATTGGCCCCAAGGTGCGCGACTCCACCCGCGAGGGCCTGCTGGGCCTGACCAGGCTCGAAGGCTGAGCCATCGTCCGCCTCGCCCGACTCGACCGCCAGACGCCCCGCCCGGGGCGTCTTTTCATTGGGGCCTGATCAGGCCTGGTCCAGTGCGCGCTGCAGGGTGTCCTTCAGGCTGCGCAGGCGCAGCAGTTCTTCGTCCGGTGCCTGCAGTGCGGGCCACAGCAGGGCGACGAGGTCGCGCGCGCTCTGGTCCACATTGATCTGGCGGCCGGCGATGATCACCTCCCACAGCATGTGCTCCATGGGCCCGAAGACCAGGGAGCGCAGCATGCGCAGCGGGATGTCCTGCCGCACCTGGCCGCGCTGCTGGCCGCGCGAGAGCAGCTCCATCAGCGGTGCGGTATAGCGGCGCTGCAGCTCGATGAAGGCCTCGCCGAACTCGGCCGAGCGGCCGCTGCCGCCCGTGATGTCGGCCTCACGCTTGCGGCCCTCCGACAGCACCAGCTCGCACAGGCCCGTGCCCTGGATCAGGAAGAGTCGCAGGTGGGTGTGGACCACGAACTCCAGCTGTTCGCGGATGGGGGCTTCGCGGGGCAGGCCCTGCTCGATGGCCTCGATGATCTCGTCGTACCAGTCGGCGATCACCCGCATGCACAGCTCGCGCTTGCCGCGGAAATAGGTGAAGACCGTGGCCTCTGATATGCCCAGGCGCTTGGCGATCTCGGTGGTGGTGGCGCGCTCGTAGCCCTTGGCTGCGAAGACCTCGCGGCCCACGCGCAGGAGGTCCCGCACCCGCTGCTCCGCCTTGGCACCCGCGGGCGCGCGGCGCTGCATGGTCGGCGGCGCCGCAGGGGGGAGGGGGTTGGCGCTGTCAGCGGGAAGGCTCATGCGGGCCATTCTCTCTGAATTTCTGAGTCAAACTCAAGTCTTGCTTGCTGGGGGTGTTCCTCTGTCGTATCCTCACGGCTTCGCGAGCCCGGTGAACACGATTCAATGGGTTTCACATGATGAATTGAGCTTGACTCAGGTCAGGCTCCTCACCCTGACCGTCTGGAGACACCATGTCCGTGCTGCAAAGCAAGCTCAACGCGCGCTCGGCTGACTTCAAGGCCAATGCCGAGGCCATGCAGGGCCTGATCGCCGACCTCAACGCCCGTTTGGCCAAGATCGCCGAAGGCGGCGGCGAGGCGGCCCGTGCCAAGCACACGGCCCGCGGCAAGCTGCTGCCGCGTGACCGCGTGGAGATGCTGCTGGACCCTGGCACGCCCTTCCTGGAGATCGCGCCCCTGGCCGGCCTCAACATGTATGACAACGCTGCGCCCGGCGGCGGCATGATCGCTGGCATCGGCCGCGTCAATGGCGTGGAGTGCGTGATCGTCTGCAATGACGCCACCGTCAAGGGCGGCACCTACTACCCCGTCACCGTCAAGAAGCACCTGCGCGCCCAGGAAATCGCCGAGCAGAACAAGCTGCCCTGCGTCTACCTGGTGGATTCCGGCGGTGCCAACCTGCCCAACCAGGACGAGGTCTTTCCGGATCGCGACCACTTCGGCCGCATCTTCTACAACCAGGCCAATCTCTCGGCCCAGGGCATCCCGCAGATTGCCGTGGTGATGGGCTCCTGCACGGCCGGCGGCGCCTATGTGCCGGCCATGAGCGACGAGACCATCATCGTCAAGAACCAGGGCACCATCTTCCTGGGCGGCCCGCCCCTGGTGAAGGCCGCCACCGGCGAGGTGGTGAGCGCCGAGGACCTGGGTGGAGGTGACGTCCACACCCGCCTCTCCGGCGTGGCCGACCACCTGGCCGAGAACGACACCCACGCCCTGGCCCTGGCCCGCAACGTGGTCGCCAGCCTCAACCGCAGCAAGCCCCAGCCCTTGCGCCTGCAGGCCCCGCAGGCCCCGCTGTTCGACCCGGCCGAGCTGCACGGCGTGATCCCCACGGACACCCGCAAGCCCTTCGATGTGCGCGAGGTCATCGCCCGCATCGTGGACGGTTCCGTCTTCGACGAGTTCAAGGCCCGCTACGGCAACACCCTGGTCTGCGGCTTCGCCCACATCGAGGGCATGCCCGTGGGCATCGTGGCCAACAACGGCATCCTCTTCGCCGAGAGCGCGAACAAGGGCGCTCACTTCATCGAGCTGTGCTGCCAGCGCAAGATCCCGCTGGTCTTCCTGCAGAACATCACCGGCTTCATGGTGGGCCGCAAGTACGAGAACGAAGGCATTGCCCGCGCCGGCGCCAAGATGGTGACGGCCGTGGCCTGCGCCAACGTGCCCAAGTTCACCGTCATCATCGGCGGCTCCTTCGGGGCCGGGAACTATGGCATGTGCGGCCGCGCCTACAGCCCGCGCTTCCTCTGGATGTGGCCCAACGCACGCATCTCCGTGATGGGCGGCGAGCAGGCTGCCAGCGTGCTGGCCACGGTCAAGCGCGACGGCATCGAGGCCAAGGGCGGCCAATGGAGCGCGGACGAAGAGGAAGCCTTCAAGGCGCCCATACGTCAGCAGTACGAGGACCAGGGCCACCCCTACTACGCCAGCGCCCGACTCTGGGACGACGGCGTCATCGACCCGGCCGACACGCGCCGCGTGCTGGCCCTGGGCCTCTCCGCCTCGCTGAATGCCCCCATCCCGGACGCCAAGTTCGGTGTCTTCCGCATGTGATGTATACAATGTGTGTGCCTTCCGGAAAACGTACACATCATGCGCACCAATATTGAGATCGATGACGAGCTGATGGCGAAAGCCCTGCAGGCCGGTCCCTTCAAGACCAAGAAGGAGGCGGTGGAAGCGGGGCTGAAGCTGCTGGCGCGCCAGGCGGCCTACCGTGAGCTGCTGAAGTGGCGCGGCAAGCTCAAGTGGGAAGGTGGCGATGACGTGGACTGGGCCGTCGCGCCCGAGTCCACGCCGCTGGCCGTCCACGAATCCGCGCCGGGGCAACGCCGTGCTGGTCGTTGATTCCAGCGTCTGGATCGACTTCTTCTCGGGTGCCGCGCACCCGGCCGTCGACCAACTGGCCGCGTTGCTGGAGCAGGGCGAGCTGCGCCTCGTCGTGCCGGACCTGGTGCTGTTCGAGGTGCTGCGCGGCTTCCGCCATCCGCGCGAACTGCGGCAGGCGACGCTGCTGATGCAGAGCCTGGCCATCGAGCCCACCGGCGGCGAGGCCCTGGCCATGGCCGCCGTGGACCACTACCGCAGCCTGCGCGCCCAGGGCTACACGGTGCGCAGCCCCATCGACGTGCTCCTGGCCGCCTTCTGCATCGAGAACGACTACGCCCTGCTGCACAAGGACCGCGACTTCGACGCCCTGGAGGTCCACCGCGGCCTCAAGGTCTGGAAGCACTGACGAGAGAACCCTATGACAAGCACGCTCAAGATCGAACGCGAAGGCCCCCAGCAGTGTGTGGCCCGCGTCACCCTCAACCGCCCGGACGTCCGCAACGCCTTCAACGAGAGCGTCATCGCCGAGCTGACCCAGGCCTTCGCCACGCTGGGGCAAGACCTGACCCTGCGCGCCATCGTGCTCGCCGCCGAAGGCAAGGCCTTCTGCGCCGGGGCCGATCTCAACTGGATGAAGGCCATGGCTGGCTACAGCTGGGACGAGAACCACGCCGACGCCAGCCGCCTGGCCGAGATGCTCTGGACCATCTACCGCTGCCCCGTGCCCGTGATCGCTCGCGTGCAGGGCGATGTCTATGCGGGCGGCGTGGGCCTGGTCTCGGTCTGCGACATGGTCGTGGCGGTCGAGGGCGCGGGCTTCTGCCTGTCCGAGGCCAAGCTGGGCCTGCTGCCGGCCACCATCGGCCCCTACGTCGTGCGCGCCCTGGGCGAGCAGGCCTCGCGCCGCTACTTCGTCACCGCCGAGCGCTTCAGCGCCGCCGAGGCCCACCGCCTGGGCCTGGTGCACGAGCTGGCCACGCCGGAGACGCTGGATGCCAAGGTGCAGGGCCTGCTCGACGCGCTGTGCGCCAACGGCCCGGCCGCCGTGCGTGCCTGCAAGCAGCTGGTGCAGGACGTGGCCCATCGGGAGATCTCGCCTGAACTGCGAGATGACACCGCGCGTCGCATCGCCGACATCCGCGCTTCCGCCGAGGGCCGCGAGGGCGTGCAGAGTTTCCTGAACAAGGCCAAGCCCTCCTGGCTGAGCTGATGGACCACCCCGTACGCGCTGCGCGCGCCCCCTCGAAGGGGCCCGCCCGAGAGCCCGGCAGAGCCGGATCTCCGGGCTGCGCGCGGATGGAATGCCGCGGGATGGAGAGATGCACATGAACCCTAGCCAGACACATTTGCTGCAACGCCGCAGCCTTGACGCGGTGTGGCACCCCTGCACGCAGATGGCACGCGCCGAACGCGTGCCGCCGCTGCCCATTGCGCGGGGCGAGGGCCCGTGGCTCTTCGACTTCGACGGCCACCGCTACTTCGACGCCAACAGCTCCTGGTGGGTCAATCTCTTCGGCCACGCGGATGCCGGCATCAACGCCGCCATCAAGCAGCAGCTGGACACCCTGCCGCACGTCATGCTGGCCGGCTGCACGCATGAGCCCGCCATCCGCCTGGCCGAGCGCCTGAGTGCACGCACCGGCGGTGCGTTGGGCCATGTCTTCTTCGGCAGCGACGGCGCGAGCGCCGTGGAGATCGCGCTCAAGCAGAGCTTCCACAGCTGGCGCAACCTCGGTCAGATCGACAAGCGCGAGTTCGTCTGCCTCAGGAACGGCTACCACGGCGAGACCATAGGCGCGCTGGCCGTGACCGATGTCGCCATCTTCCGCGATGCCTACGACCCCCTGCTGATGCGCGCCCACATCGTGGACTCGCCCGACAGCCGCCTGGGCAACGAGGCCGAGGCCCTGGCTGCGCTGCGTGCGCTGCTGGCCGAGCGCCACACGCAGATCGCTGCCGTGATCCTGGAACCGCTGGTGCAGGGCGCGGCCGGCATGGTGATGCATTCGCCGAACTACCTGCGCCAGGTACGGGCGATGACCCGTGAGTTCGGCGTGCATCTCATCGCCGACGAGATCGCGGTGGGCTGCGGGCGTACGGGGCAGTTCTTCGCCTGGCAGCACACGCTGACAGCCGGCGAGCTCGCCAGCGTCGGGCCGTCCCAAGCTGGCGAAGCTCCGGTGGGGGGCAGCTCGCGTACGCGCGAGCGTGGGGCCGAACAGTCCCAGTGGCCGGACTTCATCCTGCTGTCCAAGGGCATCACGGCGGGTACGCTGCCGCTGTCCCTGGTGCTCACGACCGACGCCGTCTACCGCGCCTTCTGGTCCGAGGACGTCACCCGCGGCTTCTTGCACTCACACTCGTACACCGGCAATGCGCTCGCCTGCGCCGCGGCCAATGCCGTGCTGGACCGCTTCGATGCTGGCCAGATCGAGCGCAACGCCGAACAGGCTTCGCAATTGGCCGAGGCCTTCGCGCCGCTGGCGAAGCATCCCCGCGTGGCCCATCTGCGTCAGCAGGGCATGATCCTGGCCTTTGATGTGCCGGACGCCCCTGCGGGCTTCGCCGAAGCCTTCCATCTGGCCGCACGCCGGCATGAGCTGCTGATCCGCCCCATCGGGCGCACGGTCTACCTGATGCCGCCCTATGTGCTGGATGCCGAGCTCGCCGCCTGGCTGGCCCGGGCGGTGCGCCGCACCCTGGCCGATCTCTTCCCTGACTCCGATGTTGATTGATCACCTGCAATCCAAGCTGCGCGCCATCGAGGCGCAGTCCCTGACCCGCTTCCTGCGCGAGGCGGAAAGCCCCACTGCGCCGCACCAGACCGTGCGCGGCGCCGACGGCATCGCCCGCGAGCTGCTGATGTTCTGCAGCAATGACTATCTGGGCCTGGCCGCGCACCCGCGCATCGCCGAGGCCCTGGCCGAGGGCGCGCGGCTCTACGGCGGCGGCAGCGGCGCCTCACCCCTGGTCAGCGGCCATTCCGTCGCCCACAAGCGCGTGACCGACACCCTGGCCGACTGGTTCTCGCCCCACATCCCCAAGGCCCGCGCCCTGGGCTTCTGCACCGGCTACATGGCCAACCTGGCCGTGGTGACGGCGCTGGGCGATGTCGAGACCGAGATCTTCTCCGAGACCCTCAACCACGCTTCCCTGATCGACGGCACCCGCCTGGCCCGGGCCAGGACCACGCGCTATGGCCATGCCGACGTCGCCGGCCTGCGCGCGCTGCTGGCGGCCAGCACGGCCAAGGTGAAGCTCATCGTCACCGACGCCGTCTTCAGCATGGATGGCGACATCGCCCCGCTGCCCGCCCTGCTGGCCCTGGCCGAGGAATTCGATGCCTGGCTGATCGTCGACGATGCCCATGGCTTCGGCGTGCTGGGCCGCAAGGGGCGGGGCTCGCTGGAGCATTTCGATCTCTGCAGCGAGCGCCTGATCCTCGTCGGCACCCTGGGCAAGGCCGCCGGCCTGGCCGGCGCCTTCGTCGTCGCCCACGAGACCATCACCGAGTACCTGCTGCAGGCCGCACGCAACTACATCTTCTCGACGGCCTCGCCGCCCGCCGTGGAGCACGCCCTGCTGACCAGCTTGGACCTGATCGAGAGCGAGATCGGCCAGGCCCGGCGCGAGCACCTGAAGGCGCTGCAGCAGCAGTTGGCCCAGGGCATCAAGGCCCTGCTCAAGCGCCACCGCGGCCTGCCCTGGCGACTGGCGCCCAGCGAGACGCCCGTGCGCCCCCTGATCGTGGGCGGCAATGCCGAGGTGATGCAGCTGGCCGCTCGCCTGGAGCGCGAGGGCTTGCGCGTGCCCGGCATCCGCCCACCGACCGTCGCCGTGGGCGAGGCGCGCCTGCGCATCACGCTGTGCGCCACGCACACCGCGGCCGACGTCGACCGCCTGCTGGCCGCGCTCGAGACCGCCGCCGCCGACATGGAGCGTGCTGCCGCATGATGACTGTGAGCCCCCCGTCCCTGGGTACAGGTCCGGCCCCCCGAGGGGGCGAGGCCGCTCTTGGGAGCGGCCCGGCGAGCAGCCTCCGGGGTGAGCCAGCGATCAGCCCGGCGCGTCTGCGAGGCCTGTTCATCACAGGCACCGACACCGAGATCGGCAAGACCTGCGTCACCGCCGGGCTCACGCACGCCCTGGCCGAGGCCGGTGCCCGCGTGGTGCCGGTGAAGTCCCTGGCCGCCGGCCAGGTGCAGGACGCGCAAGGCGACTGGGTCAACGAGGACGTGCAGCAACTGCACGCCGCCCAGCGCCTGGGCCTGAGGCCCGCGCAGGTCGGGCCTGTGCAGTTCCGCGAGGCCTGCGCGCCCCACATCGCCGCCCGTCTTGAAGGCAAGACGCTGGAGCGCGAGCCGCTGCTGGCCGCCATCCGCGCCAGCGCGCAGCTGGGCGAGCTGGCCCTGGTCGAGGGCGTGGGCGGTTTCCGTGTGCCCCTCAATGACGCCTATGACACCGCCGACCTCGCCGTGGACCTGGCCCTGCCCGTGCTGCTGGTCGTGGGCCTGCGCCTGGGCTGCATCAACCATGCCTTGCTGACGGCCGAGGCCGTCCGCGCTCGTGGCCTGCGCCTGGTGGGCTGGGTGGCCAATACCGCCGACCCGCATCAGCCCCATGTGGCCGACAATGTCGCCGCGCTGGCCGCCCATTTCGCATCGATGGGTGCGCCCTGCTGGGGCCAGGTGCCCCGCCTTCCCTCTCCTTCTCCCGCGGCCGTCGCCGCGCATTTCTCGCTGACGCCAGCGGCCCTGCTGCAGGCTGTGCGGCAAGTCCAGGAACCCTGACCATGACCCAGACCACCAACCAGATCCAGTCGCTGACGCCCACCACCGATGCCGAGCGCCGCAATGCCAAGCCCTGGACGGTCAACGAGGTCGCGGCGCTCTTCGAGCTGCCCTTCAACGACCTGATCTTCCGCGCCCAGCAGGTGCACCGCGAGCACTTCGATCCCAACGCCATCCAGCTCTCCACCCTGCTGTCCATCAAGACCGGCGGCTGCGAGGAGGACTGCGCCTACTGCCCGCAGTCGGCCCACTTCGACACCGGCCTCAAGGCCGAGAAGCTGATCCCGCTGCAGGAGGTGATGGAAGCCGCCCGCGCCGCCAAGGCCAATGGCGCGACCCGCTTCTGCATGGGCGCCGCCTGGCGCTCGCCCAAGGAGCGCCACATCGAGGCCATCGGCGAGATGATCTCCGAGGTCAAGGCCCTGGGCCTGGAGACCTGCCTCACCGCCGGCATGCTGGCGGACGGCCAGGCCGAGAAGCTGAAAAGTGCGGGCCTGGACTACTACAACCACAACCTCGACACCTCGCCCGAGTTCTACGGCCAGATCATCACCACCCGCACCTACCAGGACCGCCTGGACACGCTGGAGCGCGTGCGCGCCCAGGGCCTGAAGGTCTGCTCCGGCGGCATCGTGGGCCTGGGCGAGACCCGCCGCGAGCGCGCGGGCCTGCTGGTGCAGCTGGCCAATCTGGACCCGTACCCGGAGTCCGTGCCCATCAACAACCTGGTGCAGGTCGAGGGCACGCCGCTGTCCGGCACGGCCCAGCTCGACCCCTTCGAGTTCGTGCGCACCATCGCGGTCGCCCGCATCATCATGCCGCGCGCCATGGTCCGCCTCTCGGCCGGCCGCGAGGAGATGCCGGAGAGCCTGCAGAGCCTGTGCTTCCTGGCTGGCGCCAACAGCATGTTCTATGGCGACAAGCTGCTGACCACCTCCAACCCGCAGGCCGAGAAGGACCGCGCCCTGCTGGATCGCCTGGGCATGCACTGCGCCACGGAGGCGGAGCTGTCGGAAGGGCATGGCAAGGAAGCCAAGATCCGCCTCAATGCCACCGAGCCGGCCCCTGTTGGCACCCTGCGCGGCTGCAGCGCCGCGGCTTGACCCTCCCCCTACCGGCTTCTCCGGCCCCCTCGCGGGGGCTGAGCCCGGACCGGACAGGTCCAGTGGACCTGTCCAGCCTGGCGAAGAGTCGGGCCTTTGGGCGCGGCGCGGCCTGCAAGGTCGCCCGTAGGCCCGGCAAGGCCGGATCCTCGGGCGCCGCTGGACTCAAGTCAGCGCTTTGCAAGCTGTTCTGCAACTCGAACTGAGTCTTTGGATCCAAGAGGCCATCCAGCCCTTCAGATGCACACTGCGGCTTACCGGCCGCTCGCCGATCAAAAGAAAACCGGAGTCACTGCCATGTTCAAGAAGATCCTCATCGCCAATCGCGGCGAAATCGCCTGCCGCGTCGCGGCCACCGCACGCCGGCTGGGCGTCAAGACCGTGGCGGTCTATTCCGAGGCCGATGCGCGTGCCCGCCATGTGCAGGCCTGCGACGAGGCCGTGCTGATCGGCGGTCCGGCGCCCAAGGACTCCTATCTGCAGTGGCAGCGCATCATCGAGGCGGCGAAGGCCACCGGCGCCGAGGCCATCCACCCGGGCTATGGCTTCCTTTCCGAGAACGAGGACTTCGCCCAGGCCTGCGCGGCCGCGGGCCTCGTGTTCATCGGCCCGCCGGCCTCGGCCATCCAGGCCATGGGTCTCAAGGCCGAGTCCAAGCGCCTGATGGAGCAGGCCGGCGTGCCCCTGGTGCCGGGCTACCACGGCGCGGATCAGGATCCGGTCCTGCTGAAGAAGGAGGCCGATCGCATCGGGTATCCCGTGCTGATCAAGGCCAGCGCCGGTGGCGGTGGCAAGGGCATGCGCGCGGTCCACGCGGCCGAGGAGTTCGACGCGGCCCTGGCCTCCTGCAAGCGCGAGGCCATCAACAGCTTCGGCGACGATGCCGTGCTGATCGAGCGTTATGTGCAGCGCCCGCGTCACATCGAGATCCAGGTCTTCGGTGACAGCCATGGCCAGTGCGTCTACCTCTTCGAACGCGACTGTTCGGTGCAGCGCCGCCACCAGAAGGTGCTGGAGGAGGCGCCGGCTCCCGGCATGAGCGAGGCCCGCCGCCGCGAGATGGGCGAGGCCGCCGTCGCCGCGGCCCTGGCCGTGGGCTATGTGGGCGCGGGCACCGTCGAGTTCATTGCCGAGCAGGATGGCCGGTTCTATTTCATGGAGATGAACACCCGCCTGCAGGTGGAGCATCCCGTGACCGAGGCCATCACCGGCCAGGACCTGGTCGAGTGGCAGCTGCGCGTGGCCGCGGGCGAGCCTCTGCCGCTCAAGCAGCACGAGCTGCGCATGCACGGCCATGCCATCGAGGCCCGCATCTGCGCCGAGAACCCCGAGGCCGGCTTCCTGCCCGCCACCGGCCGCCTGGACGTGGCCCGCTGGCCCGCGCATGTGAAATTCCAGCGAGGCGATATCCGCATCGATTCCGGCGTGGACGAGGGCGACGAGATCAGCCCCTTCTACGACTCCATGGTCGCCAAGCTCATCGTCTGGGGCGAGACCCGCGAGCAGGCCCTGGCCCGTCTGGATGCCAGCCTGCGCGACACCCATATCGTCGGCCTGCAGACCAACGTCGCCTTCCTGCGCCGCTGCGCCGCGACCGCCTCCTTTGCCGGTGCCGACCTGGACACCGCGCTGATCGAGCGCGAGAAGGCCGTCCTCTTCGGCCAGCCGGGCCTGCCCCTGCGCGTGGCCGCCGCGGCTGTCGTGGCCCACACCCTGGCCGAGGAAGCCCAGACCGTGGGCAGCGACCCCTGGAGCCGCCGCGACGGCTGGCGCCTGTTCGGCGCATCGGCCCGCCGCTTCGACCTGGCCGAGGGCGAGGCGCATCACGAGGTGCTGCTGTCCCGCCACCACCAGGGCGGCATGGCCCTGACGGTGGGTGGCGAGTCCATCGCCTTTGCCGTCCGCTCGACCGGCACCGAGCAGCACGAGCTGCTGCTGGGCGAAGGCCTCGGCCTTCAACGCGTCACCGTAAAGACCTACAAGCGCGGCGAGCAGGTGGCCGTGTTCGCCGACGCCGGCTCGGCCTTGCTGACCGAGGTCGACGTGATCGCCCATGCCGGGGAAGGGCAGGGCGAGGGCGGCCGCCTGACGGCCCCCATGCCCGGCAAGCTGGTGGCCTTCCTGGCCCAGCCCGGCGATGCCGTTACCAAGGGCCAGCCCCTGGCCGTGATGGAGGCGATGAAGATGGAGCACACCATCACCGCCCCGCGCGATGGCGTGGTGGCCGAGCTGCTGTTCGCTGTGGGCGATCAAGTGGGCGATGGCGCCGAGCTGCTGAAGCTCAAGACCGCCGAGTGAACCTGCACAGGAGTCCCGTCATGAGCACCTTGCCGCACCGTGTCATCCTGGTCGATGTGGGCCCCCGCGACGGCCTGCAGAACGAGAAGCAGCCCGTCGCCACCGAGCACAAGGCCCGTCTGGTCGCCCTGCTGCAGGACGCCGGCCTGAAGAATATCGAGGTCACCAGCTTCGTCAGCCCCAAGTGGGTGCCGCAGATGGGCGACAACACCGCGGTGATGGCCGCCATCGAGCGCCGCCCCGGCGTGCGCTACAGCGTGCTGACGCCGAACATGAAGGGCCTGGAGTCGGCCCTGCCGACGCAGCCGGATGAGATCGTCGTGTTCGGCGCGGCCTCGGAAGCCTTCAGCCAGAAGAACATCAACTGCAGCGTGGCCGAGAGCATCGAGCGCTTCGCACCGGTGGTCGATGCAGCGCATGCCGCCGGCCTCAAGGTGCGCGGCGCCCTGTCCTGCGCGGTGGGCTGCCCCTACGAGGGCGACATCGCGCCGGACCAGGTGGAGCGCGTGGTGAAGCTGATGAAGGACATCGGCGTCGATCACCTGGGCGTGGCGGACACCATTGGCGTCGGTACCCCCCGTCGCATCCAGGCCGCCATGGAGCGGGCGCTGAAACACTACCCGCTGCACGAGGTCAGCGGCCATTTCCACGACACCTACGGCCAGGCCCTGTCCAATATCTACGCCTGCCTGGAGATGGGCATCCACACCTTCGACGCCAGTGTGGCCGGTCTTGGCGGTTGCCCCTATGCCAAGGGCGCCACAGGCAATGTGGCGACCGAGGACGTGGTCTTCCTGCTCAATGGGCTGGGCATCGAGACGGGCATCGACCTCGACAAGCTCGTCGACGCTGGCGCCTTCATCTCCGAACAGCTGGGCCGCCCGCCGGTGTCCCGCGTGGCGCGGGCCTTGCTGGCCAAGCGTCAGGGCTGAGCGCTGGACCGGTGCGTCGGAACCTGGCGTCAGAACTGGACCACCGGAACTGGGCCATCTGAACTGGGTCATCTGAACTGGGTCATCTGAACTGAGCTGCAAGAACTGAGCCGTCAAGTCCGTCCCCAGCCTGCGGTGTTCTCGCAAGCGGCATGCGCAGCTCGCAGCTCGCAGGACCCAGGAGCCAGGTTGCTGTTGACGTCCGCGGGTCGCTGACGCCCAATGCGGACTTGGCCCTGGCCCAGGATGGCGCGGAGGTGGTGATGGCAATCATGGCTTGGCGGCAGTTCCTGTCCGCGGTCGCTCTGGTCCTGTGTGCGGCACAGGCCGCGCGGGCAGGTGATCTCCTTGGCGTCACTGAGGACGTCCCGCCGTTTTCCTATCTTGAGGGCGGCCGATTTGTCGGCCTTGCCAACGAGGTGCTTGATCGCATCGCCGATCAGAGCGGCCTGCGCCTGCAGCGAAGCATCCAGCCCTTTGCCCGCGGCCTGAAGACGGTGGGCGAGGTGCCCAATAGTTTTCTCTATGTCGTCGTGCGCACCCCGGCTCGCGAGCCGCACTACCGCTGGGTGGGGCCGCTGGACGACTGTGACGTGGCGGTGATGACGCTTCGCAGCAGCGGTCTGGACTTCAGCCCCACCACGCCGGACGCCCGTGCCCTGCGCATCGGCGTGATCAAGGGGTCGCCCGCGGGCAGGATGGTGCGCGAGGCCGGCATGCCGGAGCGTAGCGTCTACCTGACACCTGGCAGCGAGACCTCGACGCGCATGCTCTATGCCGGCCATCTGGACATGATCGCGGGCCTGTCCCTGCCCTACCAGCATCAGGCGACGCGTCTGGGGCTGGACGCCAGTCAACTGGTGGTCGCCCATGTGCTGCAGAAGGGCTATGGCTGCTACTTCGCCTTCAATCCCCAGGTGAATGAGGCGGTCTTCAAGCGCTTTGCAGAGGCCTTCGAGACGCTGCGGGCCTCCGGGGAGCTCAAGGCCCTGAGGGACCGAGCCACCCAGCCGCGAGCCCCCGGGCGCTGAGCCAGGGCCCTCGATGGCGGGCGGCAGATCGCTCCGCTCAGGCCAGTGCGAGCCCCATTTCCTCCAGCACGCGTTCCCTGAAGCGCTCTGCGCGTTCCTCGCTGGAGCGCTCGCGGATCTGCTGGGCTGCGGCCTCCATCCAGAGCTGCAAGCCGTCTTCGCTGTCGATGTGGCGGGCCAGGGCACGCAGCTCGCCGTCCTGGCCGACCAGCATGCGGGCCACCAGGTCCAGGGCATAGAGCTTGGCCCGGGCCAGGCGCCGGGCTTGCTGCAGGGCGGCATGCTGGCTGGCCTGGGCGGCCCGCTGGGCGCGCTCGCGCTCGGCGAGCTGATGGGCCTCCTGATGGGCCTTGAGGTCGGCCTCCACCGGTGCGATCAGGCCCCGGCCGTAGAGGTCTTCCACCACACTGGTGTCCAGGCCCATATGGCGAGCCAGGTCGCGCAGCTGGTGGAGGTCTCGCCGCCCGTCCACCGTGATCAGCAGCATGCGATGGCCGGCGGGCAGATCGCGGCGAGGGCTGCTCAGGAGTTGACGGGCCAGGTCGGTCTTTTGCAGTCTCATGGGCTTTACGGAGGAGGTCAGCGGGCGATCGCCTGTGCGGCGAATCGGTGGACTGCTCATGATGCCCAGGGACTTTGATGCCCTCGTTACAGCGCCTGCGCCGATCGGAGATGCCCAGCCGCCCGGCCGCTGGGCCTTCGGACGGTGGCCCTGGTCAAGTCCCTGTGGCGAGAAGCAGGGGAGGACTTTGGAGAGAGGCGCGGGAGTGAAAGGCAGCGATGGCCCCGCAAGCTGGGCGCTGCTGTGGTGCGGCAGCGCCAGGCATTCAGGCCGGATTGCGGACGCGCTCGCAGAACCACCACAAGTGCCCGTCGAGGTCCAGGGCACCATAGCAGCGGTCGGCCCAGTACTCGGGGCCATAGTCTTGCAGCACGGGCTCCAGCACGATGCGGGCCCCGGCGGCTCGAGCATGCGCGCAATGGGCCAGGACGTCATCCACGTACAGCATCAGCGCTTGCGTGTTGGCGCCCTTGCAATCCAGCGGGCTGCACAGGGGGAGGCCGAATCGTCGGGCGCGGTCGCCACGGCCTTCGCTCACCATGATGAGGCCGTCACCAAAGCGCAGCTGGCTATGCAGCACGCTGCCCTCAGGGCTCTCGACCTTCAGCTCCACACTGAAGCCGAAAGCCTGTACCAGCCAGGCAATGGCCGCGTGGGCGTCCTGGTAGAACAGGCTGCTGGCGATTCGGGGCCAGCCGGGCGGTGATGGCTTCATGGGGTCTCCTTGCGTGTGTCTGCAGGTGGTTCGCAGCTTAGGGGCCAGGGGCGCGCATGTCTTCCCATCTCCGGATGAACTAGGGAGGGGCCCTTGTCCTGACAAGGGCGGGGCCGCAACAATGCGCGCTTCGACGCACCAGGAGTTCATTGCATGGACAAGCTGATTCTTCGTCATGGCGCCGCGCTGAAGAGCAAATACGGCAAGGCCGGCCTGGGGCGCATCGACGCAGCCCTCAAGGCCCTGGTGACGGCCGACCGTCGCCGCGGCATCGACACCCTGGTGTTGAGCGTGGATGAGGCCGCCGCCATGCAGCGCCACGGGCTGAGTGCCGTGGCCCGGAGCGACCCCAAGGGGCTCAAGGCTGCCATCGACGGCCTGGCCGGCGCGCTGGCGCCGCACTATGTCCTGCTACTGGGAGCGCATGATGTGCTGCCCCTGGTGCCCCTGAGCAATCCGGCTTACACCGGAGACGAGGGTGACAATGACAAGACGGTGCCCAGCGACCTGCCCTATGCCTGCGAAGCGCCCTACAGCACCGACCCCGCACGCTTCCAGGGCCCGAGCCGGGTGGTGGGGCGGCTGCCTGACATCCCCGGCGCCAGCAAGCCGGACCTGCTGCTGCAGCTGATCCGTGCCGCGGCCCGCGCCAAGCCCCTGCCCAGGGAGCAGTTCCAGCAGTACTTTGGCCTGAGCGCGGCCGAGTGGCAGGCCTCCACGCGGCTGAGTCTTGCCAATCTCTTCGGACAAGCCGATCAGCTCAAGCTGGCGCCTCCCCAGGGTCCGCGCTGGAGCAAGGCCGAGCTGGCGCCGCGGGTGCATTTCATCAACTGCCATGGCAGCGACACCAGCCCCGAGTACCTGGGCCAGAAGGGCGACGACTACCCCGTGGCCCACCGGGCCAGCCTGCTGCGCGACCGCGTCAGCGCAGGCACGGTGATCGCTGCGGAGTGCTGCTATGGTGCGCAACTCTATGACCCCGACGATGCGGGAGGCCAGCTGGGCATCGCGCTGAGCTATCTGGCCGACGGCGCCTGGGGCTTTTTCGGCAGCACCACCATCGCCTACGGGCCCAGCGAGGGCAATGGCTCGGCGGACCTGATCTGCCAGTACTTCCTGCAGCGCGTGCTGGCGGGGGCCTCTCTTGGGCGCGCGGCCCTGGAGGCGCGGCAGAAGTTCGCAGGCGAGCGTACCCATCTGGACCCGGTGGACCTCAAGACCCTGGCCCAGTTCTACCTCTTGGGCGATCCCTCGCTGCAAGCGGTGGGTTTCGTCGGCCATGCCCTGGCCAAGACGCGTGCCTTCAAGACGGCCTTCGCCAAGGTGCAGGACCGCGGCGTGCGCGGCCTGCGCCGCGAGCGCCTGGAACGCGAGGGCCTGAACCTGGGGCGCTCACTGCCTCTGCTGCGCGACAGCCAGCAGACCCCGGCTGCGCCGGTCGAGAAGGTCCTGCGTGCGATGGCCAGGGAAAGCGGGCTGGACTTCCGCCTTGCCGGGCGGCGCAGCTACGTGCTGCAGGCGGCCCGGCAGGGCCCGAAGATGCCAGCCCGCAGCATCCATGTGCTCAAGGGCCGGCGTGCCAATGGCCAGCTCGTCACGCTGGTGGCGACGGAGCAGGATGGCGAGCTGCTGCATGTGCGGCGCCTCCATGCCCGCAGTCTCTGAGGGCCGACGATGAGCCAGCCCCTGCAGACATGGACCGGCGTGATGGAACGGCGCCTGCTCGCCGCCGGCAGCAAGAGCGAGCGCCAGGGCCTGGTCCTTTGCCTGGACGGGGGGCAGGTCTTGCCTGTCCGCCGCCTGGGCGGCAATGCCTTTCGTGACGAGCTGCTGGAGGCGCTGCTGGGGCAGCGGCTGGAAGTGCGGGCGCGCCAACTGGAGAGCGGGTTGCTGCAGATCGAGTCCTGGACCGTCGCCTGAATTCTGCAGCCAGGCTCCGCCGGGCCGGCAGGGAATGCGGCCGAGGGGCATGCTGCGTCGCGTCATAAGCGCGGCTAATAAGGGGCGAGATCGGTGAATGGCGCTTGCGGTGCCGCAGGGCGCAGTCGTACAACCCAGGGCTTCTGAGTCCCGGCTCACGAGGCCCATCAAGGAGACAAACCATGAAGATCGGATGCCCCAAGGAAATCAAGAACCACGAATACCGCGTCGGCCTGACGCCGGCCAGCGTGCGCGAGCTCACCAGCCGCGGCCACAGCGTGCTGGTGCAGACCCAGGCCGGCGCCGCCATCGGCCTGAGCGATGAGCAGTACGTCGCCGCCGGCGCGCAGATCGCCCAGGACGCTGCGACCGTCTTCGCCCAGTGCGACATGATCGTCAAGGTCAAGGAACCGCAGCCGCAAGAGTGCGCCATGCTGCGCGAAGGCCAGATCCTCTACACCTACCTGCATCTGGCGCCGGATCCCGAGCAGACGGCCGCCCTGGTCAAGAGCGGCGCCATCTGCATCGCCTACGAGACCATCACCGGCCCTGGCGGCGGCCTGCCGCTGCTGGCCCCGATGAGCGAGGTTGCCGGCCGCATGTCCATCCAGGCCGGCGCGGCCCACCTGGAGAAGAGCAAGGGCGGCATGGGCGTGCTGCTGGGCGGCGTGCCTGGCGTGGCGCCGGCGCAGGTCACCATCATCGGTGCTGGCGTGGTCGGCACGCACGCGCTGCAGATGGCCGTGGGCCTCGGCGCCCGCGTCACCGTGCTCGACAAGAGCGTGGACCGCCTGCGCCAGCTGGACCTGGTCTTCGGCAACCGCATCACCACGCTCTACTCCAACGCCCAGAGCGTGGAAGAGTCCGTGCTGGCGGCTGATCTCGTGATCGGTGGCGTGCTGATCCCGGGCGCTGCCGCGCCCAAGCTGGTGACCCGCGACATGGTCTCCCGCATGAAGAAGGGCGCCGTGGTGGTGGACGTTGCCATTGACCAGGGCGGTTGCTTCGAGACCTCGCATGCCACCACCCATGCCGAGCCCACCTATCTCGTGGATGGCGTGGTGCACTACTGCGTGGCCAACATGCCCGGCGCCGTGGCCCGCACCTCCACCTTCGCGCTGAACAACGCCACCATCGGCCATGCCGTGGCCCTTGCTGACAAGGGCTGGCGCCAGGCCCTCAAGGACAACCCCCATCTCAAGGCTGGCCTGAACGTGGCCCAGGGCAAGGTCACCTACGAGGCCGTGGCCCGCGACCTGGGCTACGACTATGTGGCGGCAGAGGCACTGCTCGCCTGAGCAGCTTGCTGCCCTTGCCGAAGCCGGGTTCGCCCGGCTTTTTTCATTTCCCGTGGCTGAACGCTGTTGGGCAGATGCAGACTTGCTGGCGTGCCGAGGGCGCTGGCGGGTCTCTGGGGCGCTGTCCCAGAGCAATCCAGCATCAAGTGTGCAGGCCTGCACAAAGAAGGGTCCCCTCGAATGGAGGGACAAACCGCTGGCGTGCGGTGTAGGGGCGCCCGGCGCGAATATCATCGCCGCCACTGTCGCAACGTTTCTCTTTGTTTCCGAGAAGCGTCCGCGGCGCCGGTCCCCGGCGAATCCCGGTGCGGTGAAATGACAAAAGTGGAGGCGCAGTCCGCGCTGTGGGCAGGGCTGTCGGTCAGAAGATGGAATGGGTGGAGCTAAGGTGCTGAAGCAGGTCGACATGTCATGTGCGGAAGCGGGCGCCTGGGCGTGCCGCACCGACGTGCCTGATGTGCCCCAGCCGGGTCAGCTCGGGCCCGCCGCCGGTAGGCCTGTTCTCCTGCGGCCCTATCGGGTCCAGTGGGAAACCGAACGCGAGAATGACCCCGTCTTCCTGGGCGAATGGCAGGCCTTGCTGGCCGGCAGCACCGGCCCTGAGCCGATCTACCAGTCTCCGGACTTCCTGCAGTACATCCGCGCCACCAGCCAGGATCGGGCGGAGGTGGACATCCTGACTGTTCGGGATGCCGGCGATGGCCGCTTGCTGGCGCTCACGCCCATTCGCTACCGTGACCTGGCCATGGGCCTTCAAGTCAGGCATTGGCGCCTGAAGCTGGGGTCCTTGCATGTGGGCACGGTGATGGGCAGTGCGGTGCTGGGCGACGAGTCTGCGGCCGTGCTGGAGAGCATGGTGCGATTCCTGCTGGCCGAGCGGCCCCGGGTGGTGGCGCTGTCGCTGCCGGCGCTGCCGCAGCAGAGCCACATCCAGCAAAGCCTGCAGGCCCTGACGAGCAGCCAGCGCGACCTCGGCGCCTGCGTGCTCAATGGCTGGCGCGAATGCCACAAGATCCCGCTGCCCGGTGACTTCAATGCCTACCTGGCGCAGTTTGGC
Source organism: Roseateles sp. DB2 (assembly GCF_051857535.1). Taxonomy (NCBI): domain Bacteria; kingdom Pseudomonadati; phylum Pseudomonadota; class Betaproteobacteria; order Burkholderiales; family Sphaerotilaceae; genus Roseateles; species Roseateles sp. DB2. The sequence goes on from NZ_JBPZGY010000006.1 coordinate 127,986, forward strand.
AGCAAGCACCGCTACAACCTCAAGCGCCAGATCCGGCTGTTGCGTGAGCATGCGCCCCTGGAGCTGCTGCGCGTCGACCAGCCGGCGTCGGTGGACACGCTGGCCGCGGCCATCGACCGTCTGGCCCCGCCCGAGGTCAAGGCCGTGCTGATTTCGCACGAAAAATTCGTGGTCATGGCCCGCCTGGGCTTGCTGCGCAGCTACGTGCTGCAGTCTGGCGGCGTCCCCGTGGCTGCCCTGGTGGCCACGCAGTATGGCCAGACCCTGCACCTGCACAATGTGCTGACCGACCCGGCCATGCTGCGCTTCTCGGTGGGCACCTCCATCCTCTACCTGGCCATCGAGGACCTCAGCAGCGAAGCTCGCTTCAGTGCCATCGACCTGGGCTACAGCTCGCCCTCGCACAGTCACCAGTCCTCCAACCGCGTCGAGGCCCGAGGCCACCTGCTGCTGTACAAGGCCAGCCTGCGGACCTGGGCCTTGTGCTCGGCGGAGCGCCTGTTCGGCGAATGGCTGGAGCGAGCCAAGAGCTGGCACCAGGCCGTGAAGGCCTGGCGCGCGCGTCGCGCCGCCGCCGCCAAGACCGCCTGAGCGATCCCGGCCTCTGGGCCCTTGCCTCGGCTGCTGGCGGGGCTGCTTGCATGGGCTCATGACGAGGCCCCCAAGCCCTCACTCAGCGCTGCACCTCGGCGGAGACTTGGTAGCCGTCGCTGAGGGTCTTCAGGAAGCTGACGATGTCATTCACGTCCTGCGGGCTCAGTGCGGGCAACTGTCCGGGCCGGCGATCGAAGGGGGCGCCGCGATGCACATTGGCCCGATAGTCGGCCGGGAGGTCGTCGAAGCGTTGCACCTGCCCGTTGATCACCGGGTACCAGCGCGCCGGGTCCAGATCGCGGGTCGCGTAGAACCCCAGCACCTCCTCCAGCGTCTGGAAGCGGGCGTTGTGGAAGTAGGGCGCCGTCAGCGCCACATTGCGCAGGCTTGGAACGCGGAACTTGCCGCACAGCGCGGTCTGGGCGCTGAGGTCCGTGCGCTGCGGTCCACAAAGGCCCAGGTCGAAGAAGTCAGGGGTCTGGGTCGCGACGCTGCGGTTGCGCGGCACCCCCAGGGCGAAGTAGCCATGGTTGGTGAATAGCGCCCGGGCGCCGACGGGGGCATTGGGCGGCGGGCTGGCGCTGTGACAGGCCGCGCAGTTGCCCTTGCGGGGATCGGTGAAGGCCGCGAAGCCGCGCGCCTCCTGGGCGCTGAAGCGGGCCCGTCCGTCCTGAACGGCATCGAACTTGCTGCTGAAGGGCGCGAAACCCGCATCCTGCTGCTGGTAGCGGGCCAGGGCCTGCAAGCTGGCATCCAGCAGCTGGGCATCGCTGGCGGCGGTGCTCAGGCCGCTGGCCTGCAGCAGGTCGCTGAAGGCGCTGACCGTGCGCAGACGGCGCACATAGCTGGCCACATCGGCATTGGCCATCTCGTTGGTGGCAAAGAGCGGCCCGCGGGCCTGGGCGACCCGGTCATTGGCTCGGCCGTCCCAGAACAGCCCGCCGCGGGCGCGGCCCTGCTCATCAATGCTGAAGCCGGGCGTGCCGTTGAGATAACGCAGGCTGGGGCTGCTGCGCAGACCCTGCTGGTCCATGGCCAGCCCTCCGAGAGGCAGGAAGCTGCCCGCCTGGTCGGCATGGGCCTGTGCGGCCACATGGCAGCCCGCACAGGACAGCTGGCCGCTGGCGGAGAGGCGAGGCTCCTTGAACAGCCGCTCGCCCACGCTGGCCAGGGTGGGTGGCGGGCTGCGCAGGGCCGTGGCCTGCAGGCGGGCATCGGTGCCGCTGGTGATTGCTGCGGCTGAGGCTGCAGGCTCCGCGGCGGCTGCGCTGACGAGATGGTCGTCGGCACTGGTGCTGGTGCCGCCACCGCAGGCGCCAAGCACGGCGGTGCTCAGCGCCAGGGTGCCGAGTCGTAAGGCAAGGGGCAGGGAAGGCATGGGGGACTCCTGTCGATGCGGGAAGCGCTGCGAGGGTGCGCTACAGGCGCTCAACCCGCAGGCCGCGCAGGCGCCGAGGCCTTGGGCGCGGGCAAGGGAGGCTGAGCGGCCGGGGCCTGGTGTGCCGGCCGGTCGCAGGCAGCGCCCGCGGGCAGCGGCGGCATGGGCGGTGCGGCGGGTGGCGGAGGTGGGAGCTGACGCAGGCGCTGGCGTTGCTCCTCGTTCAGCAGGCGGGCCAGCCGGGCCTCGTCGGGACGCTGCTGCTGCTCGCGCGCCTGGCTCAGAAGGGTGTCGAGCTGATGCGCCTGGTCAGCGCTCAGGCCCAGCGCCTTCTGCAGATGCTGCTCGCGCTGCTCCGCCGTCGCTTGGGGGGCGGCCGGCGGATGAGGCGGATGAGGCGGCGCTGCGCAATGTGCCGTCCCCGACACCGGCTGGCTGGACGCTGGCATCTGGGCATGTGCGGGGGCCTGCAGCAGGGGCCAGAGCGTCAGCAGGGTTGCCAGGATCTTGCTTGGGGACCGGGGGCCGGGGAGGGAATGCATGGCTGCTCCATGAAGATGTGCAAGGCCTCCAGCCTGCGTCCTGATTGGGCAGCGAGCATGGAGAAACTGTGAAGGCCCCCTCCACAATTCCAATGCCCGCCCCGCCTAAGATGCCGCCATGCGATTGCGACTCCTGCACCAGCTGGCCTTGCTGATGGCGCTGACCGTGCTGCTGGCGGTGGGGGCCATGGCCAGCCTGCAGGTCTGGAATCTGCGGCGCGGCTTCAGTGACTACCTCCGGGTGCAGGACAGCCTGGTGCTGGATCGCGTGATGCGCGCTGCCGAGGCCGATCTCGATCGCCTGGACGGCCTGGCACCCCGCGAGCTGCGCGCCTATATGCATCAGTGGCTGGAGAGCACCGCGCCGCAGTTGGACGCCGAGGCCTGGTCAGACGACTTCCCCCGGCGCGCGCCCGAGGCGCAGCCCTCAGCGCCCGCGGAAGCCCCGCCGCAGGCCCAGGCCCGCCGGCCACGGCCGCTTCCGGCCCTGCCTCCCCCGCCTCGTCCGCCACGGCCTCCACGCGACCCCGCCCGGCTGGGACAGCGTCTGGTCCTGCTTGATGCCCAAGGGCAATGGCTGGCTGGGCGCCGGGAGGCCCTGCATCAGCCCGGCCAGCGGCGGGCGCTGAAGCGGCAGGGCATGACGCAGGCCTACCTCTTCCTGGCCGACCGCAACGAGGTCCATGACGAGCTGGATGCCCAGTTCCTACGCCGCCAGACCCTGGGCATCGCCGCGGTCGCCGGTCTCAGCCTGCTGGTGGCCCTGGTGCTGGCCTTCCTGATGGCCAGGCGCTGGCTGCGGCCTCTGCAGCTGGCCCAGGGAGCGGCTCGCCGCATGGCCCTGGGCGAGCTGGCCGTGCGCGTGCCGCAGGACCGCGCCGACGAGATCGGTGCCCTGATGCGCGACCTCAACGCCATGGCGGCCTCCCTGCAGCAGACGGAGGACGAGCGCCGCCGCTGGATTGCCCAGCTCTCGCATGAGCTGCGCACGCCCCTGGCCATCCTGCGCGGCGAGCTGGAGGCCCTGGCCGACGGTGTGCGGCCCTGGAGCGAAACCGCCCTGGCTTCCTTGCAGGACGAGGTCCAGCGCCTGCATCGCCTGATCGAGGACTTCCACGTGCTGGCGGTTTCCCAGCTGCGCCGCCTGCCCTGCCAGTTCGAGGCGGTGGACGTCGCCGCCCTGCTGCGCCAGGCGAGCCAGCGCGTGGACGAGCGCATGCGGGCCAAGGGCCTGCAGCTGCAGCTGGACCTGGATGAGACCCTGGGCATGGCGCACTGGGACGGCGAGCGCATTGCCCAACTGCTGGGCAATCTGCTCGAGAACAGCCTGCGCTACACCGATGCACCGGGCCGCGTGCTGATGAGGGCACGGCGGCGCGGTGAGTGCATACAGATCGTGGTCGAGGACAGCGCACCGGGCCTGCCTCCGCAGCAGCTGCGCCAGCTCTACGATCCCCTGTTCCGCGCCGAGGCGTCCCGCAGCCGAGCCAGCGGAGGCAGCGGCCTGGGCCTGAGCATTGCACGTGCACTGGCACTGAGCCATGGCGGCAGCCTGCATGCCGAAGCGTCCAAGCTGGGCGGGCTGGCGCAATGCCTGAGCCTGCCGTTGGTGGCACGAGCTGGAGACAGCGCATGAACCTGCAGAACTCGCGCCAGGGGGCCCCTTCGCAACGCATCCTCATCGTCGAGGACGAGGCCAAGATTGCTGCGCTGCTGGCGGACTATCTTCAGGCCGCGGGCTATGAGACCCAGGTCCTGGCGGACGGCGCGCAAGCCCTGACCCTGCTGCGCCAGTCTGCACCGGCCTTGCTGGTGCTGGACCTCATGCTGCCGGGCCTGGACGGGCTCAGCCTGTGTCGCGAGCTGCGCCAGTTCTCGGCCCTGCCGGTACTGATGGTCAGCGCGCGGGTGGACGAGCTGGACCGCCTGCTGGGGCTGGAGCTCGGCGCCGACGACTATCTGTGCAAGCCCTTCAGCCCGCGTGAGGCCGTGGCACGTGTCAAGGCCCTGCTGCGGCGAGCCCAGGGCCGCCTGCCTGGCCTGGCCGCGGTGGGCCCGCAGCCACTGGAGGGCGGCTATGCGGTGGACGAGGCAGGCCAGCGCCTTTACTGGCAGGGGCAGCTGCTGCAGCTGACGCCGCTGGAGTTCCGGCTGCTGCGGCTGCTGCTGCGCCAGCCGGGGCGGGTTTTCAGCCGGGCCCAGCTGCTGGAGCAGCTGCATGAGGACTTCCGCGACGTCAGCGACCGCGTCATCGACAGCCATGTGAAGAACATCCGCCGCAAGCTGGCCCAGCTGAGTCCGCCTCAGGAGCCTGTCAGTGCTGTCTACGGCCTGGGCTATCGCCTGGACCTCTGAGCCCTGGCCTTGAGGCAGGGCAAGAGGCCATGCCGAAGCCGAGGCATCGGGCTATCGCGGCGGGCACACCGGGTGTACAAACACAGTCCCACGGGATTCATGAGGAGCCGATGATGAGCGATATGAGTCAAGGTCAGAAGGACCGCCTGATGGCGGATCTGCACGCGGTGGTTGCAGAAGCCGAGTCCCTGCTGCGGGCCACGGCCGACCAGACCGGGGCCGGCACCGCCGAGTTGCGCGCCAAGGTGCAGGCAACGCTGGAGCGTGCGCGTCGCGGCCTGCAGGAGCTGCAGGTCAGTGCGGTCGAGAAGGCCAAGGCGGCGGATGCCTATGTGCACGAGAAGCCCTGGCAGGCCATAGGCGTTGCGGCCGGCGTGGGACTGCTGCTGGGCATGCTGATCGCGCGCCGCTGAACTTCAAGGGCAGTGCCCCGCAAGGTGCTGCCCTTCACGGCCCGGGAGGGCCAGAGGGCATGCTCAGTGCTGCTGGTTGAGCCAGCGTTCGAGGTCGTCAGAGAGCATGGGCTTGGCGAAGAGCCAGCCTTGGCCCTCATGGCAGCCCAGGGCCAGCAGCTGCTGGCGCTGCTCTTCGGTCTCGATCCCTTCGGCGATCACGCGCATGCCCAGGCCGCAGCCCAGGTTCACCACCATCTGAGCGATGGTGTTGCCCGCGCTGGAGTGCTGGGCCTCGCGCACGAAGGCGCGGTCGATCTTGAGGCGTTCTACCTGCAGCTGACGCAGCTGGCTCAGGGAGGAGAAGCCGGTGCCGAAGTCGTCGATGGCCACCGTGGCTCCGGTCTCGCGGATCTCTGCCAGCACGCGCAGCACCGTGGCAATGTCCTCCATGGCCATGGACTCGGTGATCTCCAGTTCCAGGCTGCTGCCCTTGATGCCGGCATCGACCAGCGCGGCCTTCAGCGTGTCAATGAAGCTCGGATGTCGGAACTGGGCCAGGGAGATGTTCACCGCGATCCGGAAGTCGCGATGGCCCTGGTCGATCAGGCGGCGCACCTGGTGGCAGGAGGTGCGCAGCACGAAGTCGCCGATGCTGATGATCAGGCCGGACTGCTCGGCCAGCGGGATGAACTGGTCCGGGGGCACGAACTGACCCTCCGCCGTGCGCCAGCGCAGCAGGGCCTCGGCGGCGATGGGCTTGCCCGTGACCAAGTCCACCTGAGGTTGGTAGACCACGAAGAGGCGGCGTTCCTCGAAGCTCGCACGCAGGCCCTTGAGCAGCTTGAAGCGCTCGCGTGCGTCGACGCCCATGGCCGAGGAGAAGTACTGAGAGGAGCCGCGGTGTTGAACCTTGGCCCGCTTGAGCGCGATCTGCGCATCCAGGAGCAGCTCGGAGCCGATGGATTCCGAATCGGTCAGCCGCACCAGGCCCGTGGTGGCCGAGAGCTGCAGGCGCTCGCCCGCGACCACGAAGGGCTCCAGGAACAAGGCGCCGATGCATTCGCCATTGACCAGGGTCTCGGGCCCCAGAAGGCCGAAGGCATCGGAGGAGATGCGGGCCATGGAGGTGTTGAAGCCGAGCTGGTCGCTCATGCGCTTCACCACTGCCTGCAGGACCTGATCGCCGAAGCGATGGCCGAAGGCATCGTTGATCTCGGCGAAATCGTCGAGGTCGATCAGGGCCAGCGTGACGCCGTCGGGTGCCTTGAGGTTCTGCTCCAGCACCTCGATGAAGCGCGTGCGGTTGGGCAGGTGCAGCAGTTGGTCGTTGTAGGCGTGGTCCAGCAGCTGGCCGTAGAGCACGACGTTCTCGAAGCCCACGGCGATGTTGGAGCAGAAGGCCCGCAGCAGTTGCTGGTCCAGTTCCTCCAGTGGCCGGCCGACGTCAACCATGGCGGCCATGGCGCGGCCGTCGCTGAGCGCGAAGTAGAGGCAGGTGACGTCCTCGTAGAGGCTGCGCTTCTCGTGCAGGCAGCGTTCCAGCATCTCGCGGATGCGGCTGACCTTCACGGCACTCAGAGGCGAGTTGATCAGGCTGCTGTACTGGCCGGCCGCGCCGATCACGCGGGGAGGCTGGCGCTCGTCGCTGCTCATGTGGGCGCAGACCAGGCCTTCGGGGAGGATGCCCAGCAAGGCGCAAAGCTGGGTGACCACGCCCTCGGCAAAACGGTTGATGCCGTGCAGGCGGCTCAGCTCGGTGCTGGCCTCGACGATCAGCTCCAGGCCCTTGCGGTTGGACTCCAGCGCGCGGATCTGGCGGTAGGAGCGGATGGCGGCCGTCAGCACCGTGTAGAGCCGGGTGCGGGTCAGCTCTGACTTGGTCTTGTAGTCATTGATGTCGTAGGACTGGACCGTCTCGATTTCAGGGGCGTAGCCTGGCTGGCCCGTGCGCAGCACGATGCGCACGGCGCGCAGCTTGAGGTCCTCGCGGATGAAACGCACCAGCTGCAGGCCGGCGTCCTCGGACTCCATCACCACGTCCAGCAACACCACGGCCAGGTCGGGCTCGCGGGCCAGCATGTCGCGGGCGGCGGCGGCTGAGTCGGCATGCAGGAAGGTCAGGGGGACGCCTTCGACCCGCAGCCCCTGCATCGCCAGCTCCGTGGCCTTGTGGACGTCGGCGTCGTCGTCAACGATCAGGATGCGCCAGGGAGGGAGGTCGTTGCCGGCACCATGTTCATCGTGATGTTCGGGACCGTCCAGAAACTCGAGCAGGTCATCGTCGTCCTCGGGGACGCTGGATGCTGGTGCCAGGCTGTGGTTCTCAGGCATGTAGCGGATCCTGTACGGCGAAAACGATGTCGCTGCGCTGCCAGCCCTGCATCCCGGAAAGGGCAGGGCAGCCTGGTCGGGCAGCTTGCGGCGACGGCTGGCCTGAGCTTACACGCGATGGCCGCGCTTCCGGCATCCGTGGCGCGTGGAGTTGTGCCGCATTCGGCAAGGAGTCGAGAGACCACATAGCCCGGACTATCTCGCAAAGCACCGGGGCTGCAAAGCGGATCAGCCTCGGGACTCGCCCCAGTGGCGTGGCCTCGTGGCGTCGAGGCTTCAGGGTTTGCCCGGTGCTGCTGACGGGACCTGCTGAGTCCTGCGCGCCACAGTGTGGGCGGGGTGGGCTGAGGGCGGCGCACAATGCCACCGTTGCCATTCCTGCGGGACCTCACCGCCCGCTGCCAGCATGCCCTTGGACGACGTGCCCGAGAACCCTCCCCCCAGCCTTGAGAGTCAGCTGCGAAGCAGCCTGGATCGCATCCTGGAAAGTCTGCAGCTGCGTCTGGCGCTGCTGGGTACGGAATGGGAGGCCGAGAAGCTCCGTCTGTTCTCGGGCCTGGCCGGCCTGCTGCTGTGCCTGGTGCTGGGGGCCGTGGGCCTGGGGCTGTTGAGCCTGGCCCTGGTCTGGCTGCTGCCGACGCCCTGGCAGTGGCTGATGGCGCTGGGTCTGGCCGCCCTCTACGGCCTGGGCGCCTGGGCCGCCTGGCGCTGGGCCTTGGCCAGGCTGTCGGCCCCCAGCGGCCTGTTCGAGCAAAGCCTGGCTGAGCTGCAAAGGGATCGCGCCCTTTTGCGCGGGGGGCCAGATGTTTGAAGCCCGTCTGCTGGCGCTGAAGCAGCGCCAGCTGGAATTGCGCTTGCGCCAGGCGGAGCTGCGCACGGCGCTGGCGGCCGATGTGGCCCGCTTGCGGCCAGCCCTGGCGGTCGGTGATCTGGGCCTGGGTGTCTGGCGCCGCTGGCGTTCATGGACCCAGGCGCCGGCCGGGCGCTGGAGTGCCATGGGCCTGGGCCTGCTGGCTGGCCTGGGGGCACGTTCCGCCCAACGGCGCTGGCGACGCTGGCTGCCCTGGCTGAGGCTGGGGCGCACGGCCTACGGGCTGTGGCAGGCCTGGGGGAGTGGGGGCCGGCCGAAGGAGGCAGGGCCAGCGGCCGAGGCGGGCACGGCACAGCATGCCGCGAACGATGCCTCAGCTGCCGCGCCTCCGCCGCCCGTGCCTTGAGCCTAAGTCATCAGCGGACTGTCTGCTTGAACCGTCTGTTTGAACCGTCTGTTTGAACTTTGACGGGCACTTTGCAGGCACTTTGCGGGAGCCGCTTGGCGGACCTGGGCGCGCTCATCCTTCTCTTGCAGGGGCGAGCTGTCGAGGGCGCTGTCGCGGTGTCTCAGCGCGGCTTCTTGCCCGCGGGGCGCGCGGCATGCATCGTGGGCCGGGCCGCCGGCTTGGTGCCAGGCCTGGCGGCCGCCGATGAGGCCGGCTTGACGCCCGTCGTGCGGCTCACGCCCGGCTTGGTGGTGCCGGTGACCCGTGGGGGCAGTCCCGTGTGCTGCGTCAGGATCTGGCCTCTGCGAGGGCTTGCCGTGGCGCCTCGTGGCGAGGCGGCCTGTGGGCTGGCCGACTTGGCCAGCGGCTTGGCCACCGAGGTCTTGACGCCCGTGGGCGTGGAGTTCTTGCGCCGCGCGCTCTGGTAGCTGCCATCCGTCGCCGGCTGGAAGGTCGGGATCAGGTGGTGCTTGCCGTTGCCGATGAGATCGGCGCGGCCCATCTCCTTGAGCGCCTCGCGCAGAAGGGGCCAGTTGTTGGGGTCGTGGTAGCGCAGGAAGGCCTTGTGCAGGCGGCGGCGGCGCTCGCCGCGCACGATGTCCACGGCCTCGCTGTCCCGGGTGACCTTCTTCAGCGGGTTTCTGCTCGAGTGGTACATGGCCGTGGCGGTGGCCATGGGGCTGGGATAGAAGGTCTGGACCTGGTCGGCGCGGAAGCCGTTGCGCTTGAGCCAGACGGCCAGGTTCATCATGTCCTCGTCCGAGGTGCCCGGGTGGGCGGCGATGAAGTAGGGGATCAGGAACTGCTTCTTGCCCGCGGCCTCGCTGGCGGCCTCGAAGAGCTGCTTGAAGCGGTCGTAGGTGCCTATGCCCGGCTTCATCATCTTGGACAGAGGCCCGGACTCGGTGTGCTCCGGCGCGATCTTCAGATAGCCGCCCACGTGGTGCGTGACCAGCTCCTGGATGTACTCGGGGCTCTGGATGGCGAGGTCGTAGCGCAGGCCGGATCCGATCAGGATCTTCTTGACGCCGGGCAGTGCGCGGGCCCGACGGTACATCCTGATCAGCGGGTCGTGGTTGGTGTTGAGGTTCTGGCAGATGCCGGGATAGACGCAGCTGGGCTTGCGGCAGGCCGCCTCGATCTCGGGCGACTTGCAGCCGATGCGGTACATATTGGCCGTGGGGCCGCCGAGGTCGGAGACGATGCCGGTGAAGCCCTTGACCTTGTCGCGCATCTCCTCGATCTCGCGGATCACGGAGTCTTCCGAGCGGCTCTGGATGATGCGGCCCTCGTGCTCGGTGATGGAGCAGAAGGTGCAGCCGCCGAAGCAGCCGCGCATGATGTTCACGCTGAAGCGGATCATCTCCCAGGCGGGGATCTTGGTGGCGTGATCGTGGCTGCCGTTTTCGTCGGCATAGCGTGGGTGCGGGCTGCGGGCGTAGGGCAGGTCGAAGACCAGGTCCATCTCGGGCGTGGACAGTGGCAGCGGCGGCGGGTTGAGCCAGACGTCGCGGTCCCCGTGGCGCTGCACCAGGGCGCGGGCGTTGCCGGGGTTGGTTTCCAGGTGCAGCACGCGGTTGGCGTGGGCGTAGAGCACCGGGTCGCTCTTGACCTGCTCGTAGGCGGGCAGGCGGATCACGGTGCGGTCGCGCGGGGTGGTGACGGCGCGGCCGTCATCGCGGGAGAGCGTGCGGCGCACGATCTGGATGGGCTGGACGGCAGGGATGGCTGCGTCCGCCTTGCCGCCGGCATCGCCCTCGGCCTTGGCGCAGCTGGCACCCTGGGCCTCGGCCGTTTCCTCGGTGGTGGCGTAGGGGTTGAGGATCTCGTCGATCTTGCCGGGCGTGTCCACGCTGGTGGAGTCCAGCTCGAACCAGCCGGCCAGGGCAGGGTCGTCCGGGCGGCGCATGAAGGCCGTCCCGCGGACGTCGGTGATGGACTCGATGGGCTGGCGGCGCGCCAGCCGATGGGCGATCTCGACGATGGCACGCTCGGCATTGCCATAGACCAGCAGATCGGCCTTGGCGTCGATCAGCACCGAGCGGCGGACCTTGTCCTGCCAGTAGTCGTAGTGGGCGATGCGGCGCAGCGAGGCCTCGATGCCGCCGATCACCACCGGCACGTCCTTGTAGGCCTCGCGGCAGCGCTGGGTGTAGACCAGGCTGGCGCGGTCCGGCCGCTTGCCGGCTTCGCCGCCGGGCGTGTAGGCGTCGTCACTGCGGATCTTCCGGTCCGCGGTGTAGTGGTTGATCATGGAATCCATGTTCCCGGCCGCCACGCCGAAGAACAGATTGGGCTTGCCCAGGGCCTTGAAGGGCTCGGCGGAGTTCCACTCCGGCTGGGCGATGATGCCCACGCGAAAGCCCTGCGCCTCCAGCGTGCGCCCGATCACCGCCATGCCGAAGCTGGGGTGGTCCACATAGGCGTCACCGGTGACGATGATGATGTCGCAGGAATCCCAGCCGAGCTGCTCCATCTCCTGCCGGCTCATGGGCAGGAAGGGGGCCGGGCCGAAGCGCTTGGCCCAGAAGGGCTTGTAGCCGCTCAGGAGCTTGGCGGGTTTCGGCGGGGTGATCGTGGCGTGGGCGGACATCGGTGCGTGCAGGGGGAGCTGTCAGGGGGCAGCCCTCGCGGGCAACCCGGTATTGTCGCGGGTCAAGGCCTGAAGCGGCACATGGCCCCATGTCCCGCGGGAGATTCACAGCGTGAATCTGGCTCAGCCGCCGCGCTTTTCGCTGCCTGGCGTGGCGATGAGCAGGCCGTCCTGGCTGGGGCGGCAGATGGCCTGGGTGCCCAGGCGGGCGCGCTCCTCGGCGCTGACGGGGGGCAGCAGGGCGCCGCCGCTGCGGCCCAGGCTGTCCATGAAGCGCTCGATGGCGGCCTCGCCCATGGCCATGAGGTCGAAGGCGTCGGGGTCCATGATCCACTGGTGGATCAGGCCGTCGACCAGGGCCACCAGGGCGATGGCGGCGGCCGAGACGTCCAGGCCCGCCGGCAACTGGCCGCTGGCCTGCGCGGCGCGGAAGCAGTCCTCGTTCTGGCTGCGCCAGGCGCGGTGGTTGGCCAGCTTGCGGGCGTGCAGGGCCTGCATCTCGCCGCTGAACTCCACCTTCTTCATGGCGATCTCGAAGACGCGGCGGGTGCGCTCGCTGTGGCTGCAGCTGTGGAAGACGTTGAGCAGGCCCCAGCGCAGGTCGCTCAGGCTGATGGGTTGGCTGGATGCTTCCTGGGGGAGCAGGCCCTCCTCCAGGGGCATGGTGGCCCGGTCCATCATGGCGGTGAAGAGCTCGACCTTGTCCTGGAAGTGCCAGTAGACGGCGCCGCGGGTGACGCCGGCCGCACTGGCGATGTCCTGCAAGGAGGTGCGGGAAACGCCGCGCTCATGGAAGAGCTGCTCCGCTGCGTCCAGCAGGCGGTGGCGGGTTTCGAGGGCTTCTTGCTTGGTTTTGCGGACCATGGTGTGCGGATTGTAGATCACACGCTTTCAAACATACATACACGAATGTATGTATACTGCACCCCACTGTTGTCGAGATGACCATGGCTTCTTCGTCGTGGTCGGGAGGCTTGATCTGCAGCAAGATGCTGCGCTTCGGCCCGCTGCCACGCCTGTGCCTGGTTCCCCGGCAGCACTCCTGACAGTTTTGTGTTTGCAGCCTCCGACACTGGAGGCCGTGATTGCCTCAGAAAGGACTGCTCGTGATGTCCCAGAACAAGATGGCCGCTGTGACGGCCTCGCATGTATCAATTTCTCTCCGGGCGCGTGCCCTGTACTTGCTACCCCTGGCGGTGGCCCTGGCTGCGGCCCTGGTGGGCTGCGGCGGAGGCCAGGCCGGAGCCCAGGGCGGGCCGGGCGGCATGCCCCCGCCCCCGGTGGGCGTGGTCAAGGTGGAGTCGCAGGCCGTGACTCTGCAGGTGGAGCTCCCGGGCCGCGTGGAAGCCCTGCGCACCGCCCAGGTCCGTGCCCGCGTCAATGGTGTGGTGCAGAAGCGCCTGTTCACCGAGGGCAGCCTGGTGAAGGAAGGCCAGGCCCTGTTCCAGATCGATCCGGCCCCCTACCAGGCCGCGCTGGACAGCGCCCAAGCCCAGTTGGCCAAGGCCCAGGCCAATGTCAGCCAGGCCGTGGCCCAGGCGGAGCGCAACAAGCCCCTGGTCGAGGCCCGAGCCATCAGCCAGCAGGAGTACCTGGCCTCGGTCGCTGCGGCCAAGGCGGCTGAGGCCGACGTGGCGGCTGCCAAGGCCGCCGTGCAGACGGCCCGCCTGAACCTCGAGTACGCCAGCGTGCGCGCCCCGATCTCCGGCCGCATCGGCCGGGCCCTGGTCACCGAGGGCGCGCTGGTCAGCGCGGTCGAGGCGACCCAACTGGCCCTGATCCAGCAGACCGACAAGGTCTTCGTCAACTTCACCCAGAGCGCCAACGAAGTGCAGGGCCTGCGCCGTGCCCTGGCCTCGGGCCAGCTGCGCGCCGCCGGCAAGGACGGCAGCGCGGCCCAGGTCCGCGCCGTGCTGGATGACGGCACGGAGTCGAAGGCCGGCAAGCTGCTGTTCACCGACCTGAGCGTGGACCCCGGTTCCGGCCAGGTGCTGCTGCGGGCCGAGATGCCCAATGAGCAGGGCCAGCTCCTGCCCGGCCAGTACGTGCGCGTGCGGCTGTCCCAGGGCGAGATGCCCGCCGGCATGCTGGTGCCTCAGCAGGGCGTCAAGCGCGGCACCCAGGGCGACACCGTCCTGGTGGTCGGCGCCGGCAACAAGCCCGAGCCCCGCACCGTCAAGCTGGGCGGCGCCCAGGGCAGCCACTGGGTGGTGCTGGACGGTTTGAAGCCGGGCGAGCAGGTCATCGTCGACGGCTTCCAGAAGATGTTCGTGCCGGGAGCGCCGGTGACGCCGGTGCCGTGGTCGGCCAGCGGCGCCTCCGCCCCCGCCGCAGCGCCTTCCGCCCCCGCCTCGTCGGCCTCCGCCGCGGCCCACTGATCCCAAGGAGAAGGCATGTCACGCTTCTTCATCGACCGGCCGATCTTTGCCTGGGTGATCGCACTGTTCATCCTGGTGTTCGGCGCGGTGTCCATCACCAAGCTGCCGGTGGCGCAGTACCCCACGGTGGCGCCGCCCTCCCTGGTGGTCAGTGCCGCCTATCCCGGTGCCTCGGCCCAGACCCTGGACGAGAGCGTCATCTCCGTGCTGGAGCAGGAGCTCAACGGCTCGCCCAACCTGGCCTACATCGAGTCCGTCTCGCAGGCCAATGGCACGGGCGCCATCACCGTGACCTTCGAGCCCGGCACCAACATCGATCTGGCCCAGGTCGAGGTGCAGAACCGCATCTCGCGCGCCGCGCCGCGCCTGCCCGCCTCGGTGGTGCAGCAGGGCGTGCGCGTGGACAAGGCGCGCAACAACTTCCTGCTGTTCGTGACCCTGTCCAGCAAGAACGGCAGCCTGGACCCCATCGCCCTGGGGGACTACGCCTCACGCGCCATCATCCCCGAACTGCAGCGCCTGCCCGGCATCGGCCAGGCCCAGCTCTTCGGCACCGAACGCGCGATGCGCATCTGGCTGGACCCGGCCAAGCTGCAGTCCTTCAACATCAGCCCGGCCGAGGTCAATGTCGCCATCCGCGCGCAGAACGCGCTGGTGCCGGCCGGCTCCATCGGCGAGCTGCCCAATCTGAGCACGCAGACCATGTCCGCCACTGTGGTGGTCAAGGGTCAGCTGGAGTCGGTGGAGCAGTTCAAGTCCATCGTGCTGCGCGCCAACGCCGACGGCTCCACCGTGCGGCTCAAGGACGTCGCCCGCGTGGAACTGGGTGGGCAGGGCTACGGCTCCTACTCGCGCCTGAACGGCAAGCCCAGCACCGGCATCGGCATCCAGCTCTCGCCCAGCGGCAACGCGCTCGCTTCTGCGCAGGCCGTCAAGGACCGCATGGTCGAGCTGCAGCGCTTCTTCCCTGAAGGCGTGGTCTACGAGATCCCCTACGACTCCTCGAAGTTCGTGAAGATCTCCATCGAGCAGGTCGTCGAGACCCTGGTCGAGGCCATCATCCTCGTGTTCCTGGTGATGTTCCTGTTCCTGCAGAACTGGCGCTACACCCTCATCCCCACCATCGTGGTGCCGATCGCCCTGCTGGGCACCTTCGCCATCATGTTGTGGATGGGCTTCTCGATCAACGTGCTGACGCTGTTCGGCATGGTGCTGGCCATCGGCATTCTGGTGGACGACGCCATCGTGGTGGTGGAGAACGTCGAGCGCATCATGAACGAGGAGGGGCGCTCGCCCCTGGAAGCCACCAAGAAGGCGATGGGCCAGATCTCCGGCGCCATCATCGGCATCACCGTGGTGCTGGTCTCGGTCTTCGTGCCCATGGCCTTCTTCGCCGGCTCGGTGGGCAATATCTACCGCCAGTTCTCGCTGGCCATGGTGGCGTCCATGCTGCTGTCGGCCTTCATGGCCCTGAGCCTGACGCCGGCCCTGTGCGCCACGCTGTTGCGCCCGGTCAAGCGGGGCGAGGCCCATGCCAAGAGCGGTTTCTTCGGCTGGTTCAACCGCGGCTTCTCGGCCACGGCCAAGGGCTACGAGAGCTGGGTGAGTCGGCTGCTCAAGCGCAGCGGCCGCATGCTGATCGCCTACGTCGCCGTGATCGCGGTCGTGGGCTGGGTCTACCTGCGCATGCCCACCTCCTTCCTGCCCAATGAAGACCAGGGCTACCTGATCGTCAACGTGCAACTGCCCCCGGGGGCCACGGCCAACCGCACCGAGGCGGCCGTCAAGCAGGTCGAGGACTTCATGCTCAAGCAGCCCGAGGTGCAGAACACCGTGGGCGTGATCGGCTTCTCCTTCTCGGGCCAGGGCCAGAACGCCGCGCTGGTGTTCGTGCCGCTCAAGCCCTGGGAGGAGCGCAAGGGTGCGCAGCACAGCGCCCAGGCCCTGGCGGGCCGTGCCTTCGGCGCCTTCATGGCCGTGCGGGATGCCTTCATCTTCCCGCTCTCGCCCCCGCCCATCCCTGAGCTGGGCACGGCCACCGGCTTCGCCCTGCGCCTGCAGGACCGCGGCGGCCTGGGCCATGAGGCCCTGCTGAACGCCCGCAACCAGCTGATGGGCATGGCCAGCCAGAGCAAGGTCATCACCGGCATGCGTCCGGACGGCCTGGAAGACGCGCCCCAGCTGCAGCTGGACATCGACCGTGACAAGGCCAATGCCCTGGGCGTGAGCTTCGACAACCTGGCCACCGTCATCGGCACCCAGCTGGGCTCGGCCTATGTGAACGACTTCCCCAGCAACGGCCGTCTGCAACGCGTGGTGGTGCAGGCCGAGGCAGGCGCCCGCATGCAGCCCGAAGACCTGCTGCGTCTGAACGTGGTCAACAGCAAGGGCCAGAGCGTGCCGCTGTCCAGCTTCGCGACGACCAAGTGGATCACGGGCCAGATGCAGGCCGTGCGCTACAACGGCTACCCCGCCATGCGCCTGGCCGGTGACGCCGCGCCGGGGGCGTCCACCGGGGCGGCCATGGCCGAGCTGGAGAAGATGGTGGCCCAGCTGCCGCCGGGCATCGGCTATGAGTGGACGGGACTGTCGCGCGAGGAGAAGATCTCCGGCTCGCAGGCGACCGTGCTGCTGCTGTTCTCCTTGCTGGCCGTGTTCCTGTGCCTGGCCGCGCTGTACGAGAGCTGGTCCATCCCCTTCGCCGTGCTGCTGGTGGTGCCCCTGGGCCTCTTCGGCGCGCTGCTGGGGGCCACGATGCGCGGCATGCCCAACGACGTGTTCTTCAAGGTGGGCTTGATCACCATCATCGGCCTCTCGGCCAAGAACGCCATCCTGATCATCGAGTTCGCCAAGGACCTGCAGGCCGAGGGCCGCAGCCTGGTGGACGCGATCCTGGAGGCCTGCCATCTGCGCTTCCGTCCCATCATCATGACCTCCATGGCCTTCATCCTGGGCGTGCTGCCCCTGGTGTTCGCCAGCGGCGCCGGTTCCGCCAGCCAGCGGGCCATCGGCACTGGCGTGATGTCCGGGATGATCTCGGCCACGGTGCTGGCGGTGCTCTTCGTGCCGGTGTTCTTCCTGGTGGTGCGCAAGCTGTTCAAGCCGAGCGAGCGCCAGAAGGCGTTTGACGCCCAGCACGCCCACGGAATAGGCCATGCCGCCGAAGGGCATTGACAGCCCACCCCCTGCCGGCTTTGCCGGCCCTCTCGAGGGCGTGCGCTCGACGGCCCGGCCGAGCCGGATCAGCGAGCGCCGCTGGGTGGCGTGGTGGGGTGCGACGAGTTGCGCAAGCAACGGAGCAAGCAATATGAATCAGACACATTTTTCTCGGATGCGCCTGGGCCTCAGCGTCGTGGCCTTGGCCGCGCTGACGGCCTGCGCGAACCTGGCACCTCAGCATGAGCGGCCGGCACTGCCGGTGGCCGAGCAGGCGGGGCAACCCGCCGGGCAAGACCTGACCCTGCCGGCCTGGCGTGACTTCTATGTCGACGCCCGCCTGCAGGCCCTGGTCGACATCGCCCTGCGCAACAACCGCGACCTGCGGGTCGCGCTGCGCAGTGTCGACCAGGCCGCGGCCCTGGCCCGCGTCAGTGATGCCAACCGCTGGCCCACCGTGGCCGCCGGCCTCATCAGTAGCCGCACGCCCAATGCCAAGGACGACACCATCACCGCCAGCTACCAGGCAGGGCTGCAGGTGACGGCCTATGAGCTGGACCTCTGGGGCAAGCTGCGCAACCAGAGCGATGCCGCTCAGGCTCGCTACCTGGCCAGCGAGGACGGCGCCCGCGCCGCCCAGCTCAGCCTCGTCGCAGGCGTGGCCTCGGCGCACTACGCGCTGCAGGTCGACGACGCGCTGCTGGACTACGCCCGCAAGACCCTGGCCAGCCGCGAGGACAGCCATCGACTGACCCGCCTGCGCTTTGTCCAGGGCGCGGCGTCCAGCCTGGAACTGCAGGGCGCGATCTCTGCCCTGGAGGCTGCCCGCGCTGCACATGCCCAGGCCCAGCGCCAGCGCAGCCAGGACGAGAACGCCCTGGTCCTGCTGCTGGGGCAGGCCCTGCCCCAGGACCTGCCGGCCGGTGCGCCACTGGCCGGCCAGGCCCTGGCGCCGCTGGCGGCCGGCGTGAAGTCCAGCGTGCTGCTGGAGCGGCCGGATGTGCGCCAGGCGGAAGCCCTGCTTGTCGCGGCCGAGGCCAATGTGGGCGCTGCCCGCGCGGCCTTCTTCCCCAGCATCACCCTGAGCACCAGTATCGGCAGTGCCAGCTCGGAGCTCTCGGGTCTGTTCAAGAACACGGCCTGGAGCTTTGCCAGCCAGGTGCTGATGCCGATCTTCGATGCGGGCCGCAACAGCGCCAACCTGAAGGCGACGCAGGCGGCCCGCGAGATCGCGGTGGCGCAGTACGAGAAGTCCATCCAGCAAGCCTTCCGCGAGGTGGCCGATGCCCTGGCCGCCCGCAGCACGCTGACCGAGCAGCTGCGCGCCCAGGAAGCACAGGCTGCGGCCGAGGCCGAGCGTCTGCGCCTGGTCGAGCTGCGCTTTGCCAACGGTGCCTCCAGCAGCCTGGAACTGCTGGACGCCCAGCGCGGCAGCTTTGCCGCTCAGCAGGCGGCCTTGCAGGTACGGCTGGCGGCCTTGCAGTCGGGGGTGCAGCTCTACAAGGCCCTGGGTGGGGGTGCTGCAGCAGAACGCCGCGCGCAGCGCTGAAGGCACCCAGGATCCGCAGTGCCTTCAGCACGTCGCGCAGAGCCAAGACATGGGCAGGCCGCTTGGCCTGCCCTTTTTCCATTTGGGCACAAGCACTGGGCGGTCTTCATCACAAGTCGGTGTCAGACCTGATGAATAACGGTTAGCAAGTGGGTGCCTGGCTCTTATGATGCGCAGCGGCTGGCGCTTGCGGATCGGGAGGTCCTGTGCCAGCCGCTGATCTCAGCAACCTCTGGAGGAATACCTATGTCCGAAAAAATGCCTTTCTTCGCCCGCTTCCTGGAAGCGCAAGAACTGGATGCCGTCAGCGGTGGTGGCACTGCAGCCACTTCCAAGACCCTGGACCAGCCCGAGCACACCATGAAGTACCCCTCGGACGGCGATGACCATCTGCCCGAGGCCGTCGCAGCTACCGGCACCAGCCCGATCAAGGACGACGTCGTCGTGACCATGAAGTACCCGTCTGACGGCGACGACCACCTGGGTAACGAAGTCTGAGGCGTTTTCCAAGCCTGAAGACCTCGGGTGCCTAGCCCCAGGCTGGGCACCTGTGTTCGCTGTCCGCCCCCATCGACCCGTCAGCCGTCGGGTGATCGGGGCGGTTCTTCTTGCCTTTCTGGAATTCCCGTGCAGCCTCTTGTCCTTCTGCTGACCCACGCGGCCGATCACTCGACCGTGGACTGGGTGGCTGACGCCCTGGCGCGCCGAGGGGCGCTGCCCCTGCGCGTGGATACCGACCGCTTTCCCCTGGACTGGCAATTGGGCCTACGCCAGGAGCGAGGTGAGGACACCGGCTTCCTGCGCCTGCATGGCCGGACGTATGCCCTGGAAGCCGTGCAGGCGGTCTGGCTGCGGCAGTGGCAGCCAGCCGCCCTGGACGACGCCGTGGACGCGCGCTTCCGGGCGCAGTGCGTGCAGGAGTGCCGCCATGTGCTGCGGGCCCTCTGGGACCGGCTCGAGGGTGCCTGCTGGGTCAACGACCTGCCTCAGCTGGAACGCGCTGGCGCCAAGTTGCGGCAGCTGCGTCTGGCTCGGGCAGCGGGCTTGCGGGTGCCGGATACGCTGTGCAGCAACGATCCCGACGAAGTCCGCGCCTTCCATGCTCGTCAGGCCCGGGGCGTGGTGATGAAGATGCAGACGGTGCTGTCCCCAGGCATGGGGGGTGGCGCTGGCAATCTCTACACCACCGTCATCGAGGCCGCTGATCTCCAGGACGACCCAGGCCTGGTCTTGTGTCCCCCGCTATTCCAGGAGCGCATCCCCAAGGCCGAGGAACTGCGCGTGATTGCCGTCGATGGCCAGCTGTTCTGTGCTGCGATCCGCCCGCGGGCCAGCTCGGGCCGGGTGGATGACTGGCGGCCACAGTCGGGACTGGCCTGGCAGCCGGCCCAGCTTCCTGAATCCGTGGCCAGATGCTTTCGCGTCCTGATGCGGAGCCTGGGCCTGCGCTACGGTGCGGCCGATTTCATCCACACCCCGGATGACGACTGGGTCTTCCTGGAGGTCAATGCCTGCGGCGAATGGGGCATGCTGCAGCGGGACTTGGGGCTGCCCATCGCTGATGCGCTCGCCAAGGCCCTCCTGACCGATTCACCGCTTTCCTCTGCCGCGCAATCCGCCTGACGCCATGAATGTTCTGATCGTTACCCATTCCCGCGACCACCACTGCACGCCACTCATCACCCGGGCCCTGATGGCCCGGGGTGCGACAGCCTGGTGCTTCGAGACCGACCTGTTTCCCTCGTCCGTGCAACTGAGCCTGCATGCGGACAGCCAGCGGCAGACCCTGCTGCTGAAGACCCCGCTGGGGCTGCTGGACATGTCCGAACTACAGTCCTGCTACTACCGCCGCCTGCGCATTGGTGGCGGCATTCCCGACACCGTCCCAGCCGCCTACCGTGAGGCTGCACAGAAGGAAAGCCGAGCCCAGGTTCTGGGAATGCTGCACAGCCTGGACTGCTTCCAGCTGGACGGCTATGAGAAGGTGCGCCGCGCCGATCACAAGCAGCTGCAGCTCAAGGTCGCAGCGCACCTCGGGCTGGAGATTCCGGACAGCCTTTCCACCAACGATCCCCAGGCCGTGCGCGAGTTCTTCGCGGCCCATCCTCAGGGCATTGTGGGCAAGATGCTCAGCTCCTTCGCCATCTACGAGCAGGGGCAGGAAAAGGTGATGTTCACCAATCGCATCCGCCCTGAGGACCTGGATCACCTGGCCGGCTTGCGACATGGCCCCATGACTTTCCAGGCCCTGGTGCCCAAGGCCCTGGAATTGCGTGTGACCATCGTGGGTGAGCAGGTCTTTGTGGCGGCCATTGATTCGCAGGTCAACGAACGTTCGCAGACTGACTGGCGGCGCGAGGGGCGCCGCATGCTGCGCGACTGGCAGCATCACACGCTGCCCGCGGATGTGCAGGCCAGGCTGCTGGCCCTGATGGATGCCTTTGGCCTCAACTACGGCGCTATCGACCTGATCCTGACGCCGGATGGCCGCCATGTTTTCCTGGAGCTCAACCCAGCTGGGGAGTTCATGTGGCTGGAGCAGCACCCGGGCCTCCCCATCGCCGATGCCTTGGCGGACGTGCTGATTGGCAACGCCCCCCGTCGCGGCACACCGGGGCTGCAGGCGCCAGGCTTCTTTACCCGAGACAAGCTGGTGCAAGAGGTGCAGGCCGCCTAAGCAGTTCGTGTCAAAAGCAAAGCCGACCAGCTCTGGTGAGTTGGTCGGCTTCTTTAATGGCCTCATGCGACATTTTTCTGAAACGGGCAGGGGTCAGGCGCCCTCTTGAAGAATGCTCAAACCGAGTGCTGCCGCGGCCTGCAAGGTGTGCCCTTTACCCGTGCGGTGTGCGGCTGCGCGGTCACCGAGACCTGATGCTGCCATGGCCGAGGCTCGGCGCTGCCCCGTCACCGAGGCCTGTCCCTGTGGTGTTCATGGCCGGGATGCGGGCGAGTGTCGGTCTGCTGCGGGACGAGGTGGCGGCAGACTGATCGGGTGACCCTCTGGAGCCGGCCAGGGCATCCGCGGGGTGCGTCAGTGCCTACCCCTGACACAGGGGGCAGGGGTTGGGGCGCGGCGCCCGTCTGAAGGCTGACGCCGCCGCGGCCTTCAGCGAGGGGGCTTTAGAGCGACGGGCTTTAGAGCGAGGGGCGGTCGAACGAGGGGGGGCGAACGAGGGGGCGAGCGAGGGGGCGAGCGAGGGAGCGAGGGAGTGAAGGGGTTTGGGAGGCACCAACGATGCTCGCGCAGCACCGCTGCCAGAGGCGCTGCGGCAATGCCGGCGCTCGCCTCGAGGGTCGTTGATGCGGTTCCGGTGCTCAGCGCCGCTGCTCCCCGTATAACCCGCCGGTCGGAAGGTCAACCCAGGGCTGCGACCCAGGCTTGGCCCTGAGCGCGGGCATAGTCCATGGCCTGGCGGTGACCTGTGAAGCGGGGGGTGAAGCGCATCACGCGATCGTGATTGGCCGAACCCTGGCCGGAGCGGATGGAGACGCTGGCATAGAAGCCGCCGTCATCAGAAGTCTTGATGAAAGGTGAGACAAGGAATCGCCCCACCTCGATGCTGTTCTTTTGCATGGTTTTCTCGAGGTGTGCGCCTTGAGGAGCCGTCCCTGCTTGGAGGTCCAGAGAGCCGTCTTGGCGCGAATGGTGATGAGGTTCGAGTGCAGGCAGACTGCCGGACTCGGAAGAAGGCAGCCCGCCGGCAGCGGGCGCCTGGGGCCGTGATCCGTGGAGATCACGACCGATTGGAACGGGCCACCGTTGCGGATGGCCCAGGCCTTCCCAGGCCTGGATGAAGTGCTTTACAGGGGCTTGATGTTCGAAGCCTGCAGGCCCTTGGGGCCCTGCTTGACTTCGAATTCGACCTGCTGGCCTTCAGCCAGGGAGCGGAAACCGCCGCCGTTGCGGATTTCGCTGTGGTGGGCGAAGAGGTCCTTGCTGCCGTCGGCCGGGGTGATGAAACCGAAACCCTTGCCGTCGTCGAACCACTTGACGATGCCGTTCTGGATGCTGCTCATGGTGTTTTCTTTCTGAAAAGAAGGAGGGACCGTGCGCGCGAGCGGCGACACACGGGGGGACGTACAGACACGCAAGAGAGATCAAGCCGGTGATTGGAGCCACCCAGCGAGTCGCTTGGGGGCAGGCGCTTCGGGCGGAGGCCCGGATACGGAATCGGTCTGATCCCGAGTGATGGCGCTGGAGGCTGATGGGCAGGCCGGTGTCGAGGAACTTCAGACGCCGGGGACCACTGCAAAGACCTTGAAGAAACGGTCTTGAGCGAATGTATAGAGGCAGATTCTAGCACCAAAGCTGCCAATGTGCATGCGAGCAGTTCGGAGCCTTGTCCCTGCGCAATCGCCAACCTTGCTCCGGACCTCAAGATCTGGGCCCATGCCGGACTTCACCAAGCCTGAACGCCACGCGCTGGCAAAGGGGCGACGCTCACCACTGCATGTTCCGTTTTTCCAGCTTGGCTTGCTGATGCTGGCCTTGGGCGGCCTGTGGTGGTGTCTTGCCTTGCTGGCTCGCTGGCTGGGGTGGCCTCTGCCTTGGGCAGTCCTCCCGGGACTGTCGCATGGCTTGTTGTTCGGCCTGGGTGCCATGCCGCTGTTTATTGCGGGCTTCTTTCTCACCGCAGGATCGCGGTGGCTGTGTGTGCAAGGACCGGCGCCTGCGGCTTTGCGTCCTGCGCTGTTGCTGACGGGCCTGGGCTGGGCCCTCGTGCTGCCGGGGCTGCATGCGTTGGCGCCGCTGGCCGCCCTGGGACTCCTGCTGGTGTCGCTGGGCTGGGCCGGGCTGTGGTGGCACGCCGGGCAGATGCTAGCCGCCAGCGAGATGCCGGATCGCCTGCATCTGCGAGGCGTGCACGGCGCTTGGTTCATTGGCTGCTGCGGCATGGCATTCATCAGCGTCAGCTTGCTGGTGGGGCGGCAGGACTGGGCGCGCCAGGGCCTGCAAGCCGTCCTGTGGTGGAGCCTGCTGCCGGTCTTTCTGCTGGCCTTGCACCGCATGGTGCCCATGTTTGCCGAGCCGGCCGTCTGGCTGCATGCCGGAGTTCGCGGCCCTGCGTCGGAGCGCAGCCTGTTGTGGATCGGGCTCGCGGGCTGTGCCTGGGGCGGCGCTTGGCAGATCCTGGCTGAGGTCGTCTTGCCCGTCTGGGTCTGGGGCCTGCGCGCAGCGCTGGACGGCGGGGTGGCGCTGCTCCTGCTGACGCAAGCCTGGCATTGGCGAAGCATGGCACGCCTGCCCTTGATGGCCATGCTGTTGTGTGGCGGGCTGTGGCTGGCCGTGGGAGCGGCGCTTTCGGCACTGTCCTGTGGCTTGCGGGCCGTGGGGGCAGTGGGGCTGGGGGTGGCGCCCCTGCATGCAGTGCTTGCCGGGGGCCTGGCGAGCTTGATGATGGCCCAGGTGAGTCGCATCACCAGCGCCCATGCCGGGCGATCCTTGGCCGTGGACCCGCCGCTCGTGCGGCAGTTCCTCCTCTTGCAGGCGGCGCTTGCGCTGCGGCTGTGGGTCGCGTTTTTCACCGCGGATGCCGGCGGGCTCCTGGTGCTGGCGGCCTTGCTGTGGGCCTCGGCCATGGCCGGCTGGGCTGTGCATTTGCTGCGGTGGATGCGGCAGGGCGCCAACCCTGTCTGAGCTTCAGTCATTGGCTGAACACTGGACATTGGCGGAGCGACGCCTGTTCATTGATCAGACACTTGTCCGCGAGCCACCTCGCCCGCCTGGGGCCGGCGTCGGAGCAAGGGCGCCCCCGGAGGCTGTTGACGCTGGCATGAGGGGCGCACGCCGCCAGGTCCTCTCATGGTTTGCACGTAGAAACCTGGCCTGGCACGGTCATGGGCATGGCACTTGCACTCCGCTGGGGCGACGTCCGCGTCGACACCTCAAAGAATCACGGAGACAACGCATGACCCTGACCCCCATTGCCGCCGCCGTTGCTGGCGCGGCCCTGCGCCGCACGCCCCTGACCCTGGCCCTGCTGGCCGCCATGACCTCCCTGGCCGCCGGGGCCGACCCCGCGCCGGCAAGCGCTGCGGCCGAAGAGGGCCAGCCCGCGGCCGATACGCAGAAGCTGGAAGCCGTGACGGTCACGGCCCGCCGTCGCGAGGAATCGCTGAAGGACGTGCCCGTTGCGGTCACGGCCTTCGGCGCCGGGGCTCTGGAGAGCCTCAACATCAAGAACCTGGGTGATCTTCAGTCGCAGGTGCCCAACCTCACCATCTACGCTGCGCGCGGCAGCAACTCCACCATCACTACCTTCATCCGCGGCGTGGGCCAGGCCGATCCCCTGTGGGGTGTGGATCCAGGCGTGGGCATCTACCTGGATGATGTCTATGTGGCGCGCCCGCAAGGGGCGCTGCTGGACGTGTTCGACACCCAGCGCATCGAGATCCTGCGAGGCCCGCAGGGCACGCTGTATGGCAAAAACACCATTGGCGGCGCGGTGAAATACGTGTCGCGCCCCTTGGGCACCCGTGCCGAGGGCAGCGCCAGCCTGGCCTTCGGCAGCTATGGCCAAATGGATGCCAAGGGCTCCGTCGGCGGCGCCAGCAGCGATGGCCAGTTCCGCGCTCGCCTGGCCCTGGCCACGCTCAACCGCGATGGTTACGGCAAGAACCTCACGGACGGCAGTGATGTCAGCAATCAGAAGACCAAGGCCGGCCGCCTGAGCCTGGGCTTCCATCCCAACGGCCAGCCCTTCAACCTGCAGTTCAGCACGGACAAGACCTACGACGAGTCCAATATGCGCGGCTTCCAGCGCCTGGACGTCAACAAGTTCGACCCCGCCAAGACGCCGCCCGGTGACAGCCGCTACGACATTGCCAGTGGCATGCCCAACAGCAACCGCACCGAGACCGGTGGCAGCGCCTTGACGCTGAACTGGAATGTCGATCCGCAGTGGTCGGCCAAGTTCATTGCCGCCCACCGCAGCAATGACACCAGCACCGGCATCGACTTCGACGGTCTGCCCAGCAAGATCGCCGACGTGCTGGCCATCTACCAGGACACCCAGGACAGCGCCGAGGCCCAACTGGCCTTTGACGGCGCGAGCTCCTCGGGTGTGATGGGCGTCTATGTCTTCAATGGCGACGCTGGTGGCAAGGTTTCCAATAATTTCTTCAACCTTTCTTTCGGCACGACCAACGGCAAAGTGCACACGCGCGGCAAGGCTGTCTATGCCGACTGGAGCTGGCGCCTGGCGCAGGGCTTCAGCGTGAGCGCCGGCTTGCGCTACACGAAGGAGAGCAAGCGCGCTGTCGTGCTGAACCAGGCCTTCAGCGACGCCACCTTCAGCAAACCCATTGCCACCCTGGCTGACTTTGACAAGACCCGCGAGGTCAGCAACACCTCGCCCAAGGTCTCGCTGGACTACAAGCTCTCGAGCTCCACTTCGCTCTACGCCAGTGCCTCGCGCGGCTTCAAGTCGGGGGGCTTCAACATCCGCGCCAACACGGCGGCGGTACCCATTTCCAGCAAGCCCTTCGAGGATGAGGTGCTCGATTCCATCGAGGGCGGCGCCAAGATGCTGCTGGATGGCGGCCGGCTGGAGCTCAACACGGCCGTCTTCCACAACAAGTACAAGAATGTGCAGCTCTCGGTGTTCACCTCTTACACGCAGGCCAATGGCACGCCCGGCTTCTTCGGTGACTTCACCAACGCTGGCCGCGCCACTGTGGACGGCGTCGAGCTGGAATTCGCTTGGCGGCCCAGCAGCAGTTGGACCCTCAGCGGCAATGTCTCCGCACTGCATGCCCGTTACGACGAGTACCTGGACAAGGGCGTCAACGTGGCGGACCAGAAGAAGTTCACCAATGCGCCGAAGTTCCAGGCCGCCTTCAACCTGGAGAACCGCATGGCGCTGGGCGGTGGCACGCTGCGTTCTCGCGTGGGCGTGAGCTACCGCACCAAGGTCTACCCGACGACGGATCTCAGCGAGGCCATCGCGCAGGACGCCTACGCCCTGCTCAATGCGGGTCTGATCTGGGAGCGCGACGAACGTCTGAGTTTCTCCCTGCAAGGCAGCAATCTCACCAACAAGGCCTACCGTACCGATGGCTACAACATCGCGGCGCTGGGCGTGCTGACCGGCTTCTATGGTGCGCCGCGGACCTTCAGCCTGGGCGTCAACTACAAGTTCTGAGCGCCCGGCCTGGCACACCATGTCCGGCCGCCCGGATCGGAGTCGAGAGCGAGGACCGGCTCTTGTCCTCACCGGCGCAAGCCCCAGGACGCCGGCTTCGCGATCGGCACTCCCCCGCGGCGTGGCCGGGCTCTCTGTTGCTCAGGCGGGCAGGGCGCTCAAAGTCACTGCCTGACCCGAGAGCACGGCGTTGCCGGACAGCGGGTCGCGCAGACGCTCGTCCAGCAGGGCGTTGAGGTTGGCGCCGGGGCGCAGCTGCGCCACGCTCAGCTGCGTGCCCGGCAGCTCATGGCCCCAACCGTGTGGCAGGCTGGCCACGCCGGGCATCATCTCGTCAGAGATCTGCAGCAGTACCTCCAGGGTCGCGCCGGCTGCATTGCTCAGCAGGGCGCGATCGCCGTCGCGCAAGCCGCGCTGGTGGGCATCGTCTGGATGAAGGATCAGTGCACTGCGGTCCGGGCCTTTGGCCAGCACGGGCAGGTTGTGCATCCAGCTGTTGCCGGACCGGATGTCGCGCCGGCCGATCAGGAGCAATTCGTCTGGTCCGGCATTCGGCGGCAGCGCGTCCTCCACCGCAGCGAGGGCTTCAATGAAAGGGGCGGGGGCCAGCTCGATGCGTCCGGAGGGCGTGCGCAGCAGCTCGGGCACGCGGGACTGCAGTTCGCCCAGGTCGATGCCATGGGGCGCGGCCTGCACGCGCGCCAGCGTGAGGCCATCCGGCTTGAGGCCGAACTGGTCGCCATAGGGCCCGCTGCGCAGGGCCAGGTCGATCAGGCGCTCCGGCCCGATCCGCGGCGTCAACGCAGTGAGCAGGGCCTCGGTCTGCGCGCCGTCGGCGTCCTTGAGCTGATGGCGCAGCTCCTGGCGCAGGGCGTCCGTGTCCAGTTCGGCCACGGGCTGACGCCAGTCGGCGCCACTGGCCAGGGCCGCGATTCGGGTCAGGGTCTCCCATTCCTCAGGCATGTCGCCAGACCGCTGGAAGACCGGTGCGCTGTAGCGCGCATGGTTGCGCCAGGAGAGCTGGCCGAAGGCGATGTCGTAGTGCAAGTCCTCCAGGGGCGAAGGCGCGGGCAGGATGAGGTCGGCGTGGCGCGTGGTCTCGTTGAGGTAGATGTCCAGGCTTAGCATGAAGTCCAGGCCATCCAGGGCGCGAGCGAGGCGGGGACCGTTGGGCGCAGAGAGCACCGGGTTGCTGGCCACCGTGATCAGGGCCCGCACCTGGCCTTCACCGGGGGTCTCGATCTCCTCGGCCAGGCAGACCATGGGCAGCTCGCCGAAGACCTCCGGCGCGCCGCTCACCCGGCTCCGGCGCCGGCCCAGGCTGACGCCACGGCCGCTGCCGGGCCGCCCTTGTGTGTTGACGGCAAAGGCGGCCGCCTTGGGAAACATGGCGCCGCCGGGCTGGTCCAACTGGCCGCAGAGAATGTTGATCACGTCCACCAGCCAGCTGTTGAGCGTGCCATGGCGCTGTGTGCAGCTGCCAATGCGCGCATAGAGAGAGGCCCGCGGCGTGGTGGCCAACAGACGAGCGAGGCGACGTTGTTCGGCGGCGGCGATGCCGCAGTGGCGGGCTGTTGATTCTGGAGGGTAGCCGGCTACCGCGGAGCGGACTTCTTCCAGCCCCCGTATCCAGGGATCCAGCGGGCTGCTGCGCACCAGGCCCTCGTCAAAAAGCGTGTGGGCCAGGCCCAGCAGCAGCCACACGTCGCTGCCTGGGCGTATGAAGAGATGCTCGTCCGCCACAGCGGCGGTTTCCGTGCGACGCGGGTCGATGACGATCAGGCGACCGCCGCGCTCGCGCAGTCTCTGGGCCTTGCCTCGAAAGTCGGGCACGGTCCAGAGGCTGCCATTGCTGACCATGGGGTTGGCGCCCAGCACCACCAGCAGGTCCGTGCGTGGCAGATCCGGCACGGGGATGCTGAGCCAGTGCCCGTACATCAAGGCGCTGGAGAGCTGTTTGGGCATCTGGTCGAGGGTGGATGCCGAGAAGACGTTGCGCGTGCCCAGTGCTCGAGCCAGGCGCGGCGTGTAGGCCAGCAGGCCCACCTTGTGCGCGGCAGGGTTGCCGAAACTCAGGGCCACGGCGTCCGGCCCGTGGGCCTCGATCAGCGGCCGCAGGCGGCGCTCGATCTCCTCGAAGGCCTGGTCCCAGCCAATGGGCACGTGGTGCCCGTCGCGCCTGAGCATGGGTTGACGCAGGCGGTCAGGATCTTCATGCAGGTCCTTTAGCGCGACGCCTTTCGGACAGAGAAACCCTTGGCTGAAGGGGTCGTCCCGGGCACCCCGAATGCCAATGACACGGCTGCCGCTGGTCTGCACCTGTAAACCGCAGCAGGCTTCGCACAGGGGGCAGATGCGGTAGTGTGCGCCCGGTGTGTTCGTGTCACGCGTGTTCATCGGGGTTTCCTCTGGGGCAGTCATCCGGATGGGATCAAGATGCATTGTGGTCAGCACAGGCCGTGCTGGCGTCATCCAGGCGACAGCAAAGGCTCAGGATCAACCATGAGAGGCCGGAGGGCGGATTGAAAGCAGATGTAAGTGCGGTGTGACCAGCGTCCGATGACACCGAACTTGCATAGACTCCCGCCCCCGGAAGAGTAGGAGAAGCATGAGAATCGAGATTGAACCCGGTGTCCGTCTGTTTGTGGACATCGAGGGAGAAGGCCTGGTGCCCGATGGCGCCTGGATGCGTGAGAAGCCCACCCTGATCCTGCTGCATGGCGGACCTGGCTTCGACCACAGTGCCTTCAAGCCGGCCTTCGGCGCCTTGGCCGATCTGGCACAGATCGTCTATTACGACCATCGCGGCCACGGTCGCAGCGACCCCCGTCCCAGCAGCGAATGGACCCTGGACACCTGGGCCGACGACATCGTGCGGCTCTGCGACGCCCTGGGCATCGTCAAGCCCATCGTGCTGGGACAGAGCTTCGGAGGCTTCGTGGCCCAGCGCTACATCGAGCGTCATCCGGAGCATCCGGGCAAGGTCATCCTGTCCAGCACCTCGCATCACATGGGCCTGGATCGCAAGATCGAGGGCTTTGTGCGACGCGGTGGCGAGGGCGTGCGCGACAAGGTGCGTGCCCTTTGGACCGAGCCCACGCCGCTGAGCTTTGCTGCCTACTGGGAAGCCTGCCGGGACCTCTACACCGCCACGCCGCAGACCGACCCCATGGCCGCGCAGCGGACGCTGCTGAAGCTGGACATCCTGCTGCATTTCATCCGTGGAGAGATGCAGGGCATGCGTCTGCTGCCTGGCCTGGCTCGCGCCCGCTGCCCCGTGCTCGTGGTCGCTGGCGAGGAAGACCCCGTCTGCCCATTGCAGGATGCGCTGGAGATTGCAGATGCCCTGCCTACGCGCTGCATGCAACTGGCCCGCTTCCCTGGCTGCGGCCACGGCGTGTGGCGGGACAACCCCGGCGCGGCCTTCGAGCGGCTGCGGCGTTTCATCCAGGAGTGAGGCCAGGCTCGCAGGCTCAGGCCTCGCCGCCTGAGGCCTTGGGCCAGAAGCCCGGCGGCGGGAAGGCCTCGAAGCGGGGCAGGCCATCCTCGGGCAACGGATACCAGGGCGCCTTCGAGGCGCAGTGGATGTGCACCAGCGGCGTGAGCCCGGGATCGTCGTCCAGGCTGCCCGCCGGAATGATGGCATGGCGGCCTTCGTCCTCTAGCACCGGCATCAGGCTTCCACAGCGGGTGCAGAAGGCGCGCCAGTTGCCCGGCGATGATTCATAGCTGCGCACCAGCGCCAGGCCTTGCAGCCAGCGAAAGCCCCGGCCATCGGCATGCAAAAAGCTGCCGAAGGCACTGCCGCTGAGTTTGCGGCACAGGCTGCAGTGGCAATGGTTCAGGAAGAGGGGCGGGCTGCTCAGTGCATAGCGCACCGCCTGGCACAGGCAAGAGCCCTGCAGCATGCTCATCAGGCCCGGGCTCAGGCAGCCAGCAGGGCCTTGAGTTCGCGCTCCAGCAGATGGGCTTCACCCAGGTTGACCTCGATGAGTCGGCGCAGATGGGTGACGCTTTCGATGTCTATGCTGCGCAGG
Organism: Roseateles sp. DB2; assembly: GCF_051857535.1. Taxonomy (NCBI): domain Bacteria; kingdom Pseudomonadati; phylum Pseudomonadota; class Betaproteobacteria; order Burkholderiales; family Sphaerotilaceae; genus Roseateles; species Roseateles sp. DB2. The sequence continues at coordinate 158,697 of NZ_JBPZGY010000006.1, forward strand.
ATGAGGCCGGCACGCTCTCCCTCCAGGTGGGCGACCTCGGCACCCATCACGATGCGCTGGTCGCCGCCATCCAGGCGCACGCACAGCAGACAGGGTTCGCCCATGACCACCAGATCGGTACTGGAAAGCTTGAGCAAGGCGCCCTTGAGCGAGAGATCCAGAACGCCCACGCTGAGGCGGGCGTCCACGGTGACCAACTCGGCCGGTGCGTCGAAGCTGACGCGTGCGAACTGGCGGCGTTCCTGGGGCTTGTTCATGGCGGCCTCCGACCGTGGCACTGCAATCAAGCCATGCTAGCAGGGGCCTGGCCCTGTGGATCTGGTCCCGGGCTCAATCGGGGGCGTAGATCGTGCTCATTTCAATGGCTTCTCCGAGCCTGTCGGGGGCGACCGCCTCCAGGCCCAGGGATTCCAGGGTGTACCAGCAAGCGCGGAGCAGGGCGCTGGTCTCCTGGCGCGCCTCGCTGTCCAGCAGGGCGCCCAACTCGCTGACACGATCGAGCGAGGGCTGGCGGTTGCGGGAGCTGATGTGGCTGTGCGGCAGTTCCTCGGGGGCCTCGTGGCTCAGCGCCACCTCGGTGAGCAGGTGCTGAACCTCGTCCTTGGGCGGCAAGGACATCACCAGACGCCCCAGATCGCCCAGCAGCTTCTCTGCGGCGCCCGCGAGCAGGCGGGCCGCGTGGTCGCTGCCGCCATCGATATAGAGCCCGGCTGCGATGTCAGCATATTCCAGCGCCAGGGCCAGCTTGGGCATGTCTGCGTTCATGGTGCGTGCGCGCGGTGCAGTGACCGATGGTGGGGCGGCGGGTCGCCCGGCAAGCCGTAATCCTCCGGACATCTCGTGCCCTCTCTCCTGAACTTTTGTGTCGGGCAGTGTAGGTCTGCGCCTTGCCCGGCTGGGAGTGCCGGGTCTGGTGCTTTGTCACGGTTTGTGTGCAGCACGGCTGATGGTTTTCCCGGCAGCAAAGTCTGCGCTATTGTTGCGCAATCCAGTTCTCCGAGGAGGCCTTCATGAGCGGAAATCGACACCCTGCACCCTTGCAAACCTTGCCAGCCCAGGAGCGCCGCGAGGCCCTGCAGACGCTGGGGACCCTGGGGGCCGGCCTGCTGTTACCCGGCCTGGCCCTGGCGGCTGACAAGAAGGAGGACACCTATGACGAAGATTCCATCCTGAAGGCGGCCACCGACTTCTTCGGCAGCACCACAGAAGGCCTGGCCAAGGTCATTGAAAAGGCTTTCAAGGAGCAGGGCAGGCCCAATGCCTACATCAAGGGCGAGGAGGCCGGCGCCGCGATCACGGTGGGCCTGCGCTACGGCGACGGGCAGCTGATCATGAAGGGCGGCGGCGGCGGCCGCGTCTACTGGGCGGGCCCGTCCATCGGCTTTGATTTCGGCGCCAACGCGTCCAAGGTCTTCACCCTGTGCTACCACCTGCCCAACAGCGCCGCGATTTACCAGCGCTTCCCGGGTGTGGAGGGCAGCCTCTACTACATCGGCGGTGCGGGCATCAACTACCAACGCCTGGACGGCATCACGCTGGCTCCGATCCGCCTGGGCGTGGGCCTGCGCACGGGGGCCAGTGTGGGCTACATCCACTACCGCCGCGAGAAGTCCTACAACCCCTTCTGAATGTCGTCTGGCTGGCCTGTCCCTGGCAGGCCTGAGGGAAGCCTGCCAGCGGGGTCGCCGGTCTGTCGGTGGCAGTATGTCTAGGGGCAGGTGTCGGCATATCGGAGCCCGTCTCGCTGCCGTGGTGGCTCATCCCGGCGGGGGCGTCCGTCAAGCCCCGGGGGCTCGGGGTTTTCGATGAGCGTCGGGCCGGCAAAGCGCACCGCGCGAGTGGCCACTCACAAGCAGTTTTTAGGGCTTGCCCGGCCCCCGGGCCGGATGCATGCTCAGTGATCAGGGTCAAAACCCGAGGCAGCCCCTGCGACGAGCATTCGCTGCCATATTCGAACGATCACCGATCAGAAATCCGGAGAGATTCCATGCCCCCGCCCAACCAGGCTTCCCTCGACCTCCCCACCACCTCTCTCGTGCCCCTGGCCGCCGCCGCGTCCCTGCCGGCCCAGGACATCAGCGCCGAGGTGCTGCTGGAGAAATACGCCAAGGGCGACGAGCAGACCCTGGACGAACTCCGTGCCCGTGTGGCGCGCGCCCTTGCTCAGGCTGAGGCGCCCGAGGCCCGCGCCCAGTGGGAAGCCCGTTTCCTGGAGGCGCAGCGCCGCGGTTTCGTGCCGGCCGGCCGCATCAATTCCGCCGCCGGGACCGAACTCAGCGCCACACTGATCAACTGTTTTGTGCAGCCGGTGGGCGACTCCATCGCGCTGTCAGATGACGGCGTGCCCGGCATCTACACCGCGCTCACCGAAGCCGCCGAGACCATGCGTCGCGGCGGTGGCGTGGGCTATGACTTCTCCCGCATCCGCCCCAAGGGCGCGTGGGTGGGCTCTACGCAGAGCAGCGCCTCTGGCCCGGTGAGCTATATGCGTGTCTTCGACCGCTCCTGCGAGACCGTGGAGTCGGCCGGCGCCCGCCGTGGCGCCCAGATGGGCGTGCTGCGCTGCGACCACCCGGACATCGAGGAATTCATCCACGCCAAGGACCAGGGCGATCTGCGCAACTTCAACATCTCCATCGGCGTGACGGATGCCTTCATGGAGGCTGTCGAGGCTGATGCCGAGGTGGAGCTCACCCACAAGGCCGAGCCCGGCAAGAAGCTCAAGAAGGCCGGCGCCTACCAGCGCGGCGACGGCCTGTGGGTCTATCGCAAGCTGCGCGCCCGTCAGCTGTGGGACCAGGTCATGCAGTCCACCTACGACCACGCCGAGCCGGGCGTGCTTTTCCTGGACCGCATCAACAACGACAACAACCTTTACTACTGCGAGCGCATCGACGCCACCAACCCCTGTGCCGAGCAGCCTTTGCCGCCGTACGGCTGCTGCTGCCTGGGCTCCGTGAATCTCACGCTCTTCGTGCAGGACGCCTTCAGCCCCAACGCCCGCTTTGACGAAGAAGGCTTCGCCGAGGTCTGCAAGACGGCCACCCGCATGCTGGACAACGTGCTGGACGTGACTCCCTGGCCCCTGCCGGCGCAAGCTCATGAGGCCAGCAACAAGCGCCGCGTGGGCCTGGGCTTCACTGGCCTGGGCGATGCCCTGGTCATGCTCAATCTGCGCTATGACAGCGAGGCCGCCCGCGAGATGGCGCGGCACATCAGCGAGGTCATGCGCAATGCCGCCTACGATGCCAGCGCCGACCTGGCCGTGGAGCGGGGCGCCTTTCCGCTGTTCAACGCGGATCTGTACCTCTCGGGTGGCAACTTCGCCTCGCGCCTGCCACAGGGGCTGAAGGACAAGATCCGCGCGCAAGGCCTGCGCAACTCGCACTTGCTGTCCATCGCGCCTACCGGCACCATCAGCCTGGCCTTTGCAGACAATGCCTCCAATGGCATCGAGCCCGCTTTCAGCTGGAGCTACACCCGCAAGAAGCGCATGCATGACGGCAGCTTCAAGGAGTACGCGGTCGAGGACCACGCCTGGCGCCTGTACCGCCACCTCTTCGGCAAGGACGCGCCGCTGTCGGACGCCTTCGTGACGGCGCTGGAGCTGTCGGCAGCTGACCACGCCGCCATGGTGGCAGCGGTTGCGCCCTATGTGGACACCGCCATCTCCAAGACGGTGAACGTGCCGGCTGACTACCCGTATGCCGACTTCCAGGACCTCTACACCCAGGCCTGGAAGAGCGGGCTCAAGGGCCTGGCTACCTACCGGCCCAACAGCGTGCTGGGCTCGGTGCTGAGCGTCGAGCCGGCGGCCACGCCCGAGCCGCTCAAGCCGGTGGCCGAGGAAGACGGCACCAACCGCCGCCTGCGCCTTGAGCGCCTGCCCAATGCCGTGCTGGCGTCGCTGCGCTGGCCCAGCCGGCCTGAGCTGCCCAACGGCAATCCGGCCTGGAGCTACATGATCCGCCATCCTCACGGCGACTTCGCCCTCTTCGTGGGCGAGCTGCCGGTCGAGGGCCCGGATGCCGGGCTCTTCGGCAAGAACCTGCCTTTCGAGGTGTGGGTGAATGGCGCCGAGCAGCCGCGCGGGCTGTCCGCCGTGGCCAAGACCCTGTCCATGGATCTGCGCACCAACGACGCCGCCTGGCTGCGCCTCAAGCTCGACGCCCTGGCCACGGTGGCCGAGGAACGTGCCTTCGAAATGCCCGTCCCGCCGGGCGGTGAGCGCCGCCTCTTCCCCGGCGTGGTTGCCGCCACTGCGGCCGTGATCCGCTGGCGTTGCGAGCAACTGGGGGCCCTGCAGGAAGGTGGCCCCACGCCCGTGCTGGACGCCATGTTCAGCCGAGAGGAGCCCCGCACCAGCACCATGGGCACGCTGGCCTGGGCCGTGGACGTGGACAACCCCGCCACCGGCGAGCAGTTCACCCTCACGCTCAAGGAGGTGACCCTGCCCACGCCGGACGGTGGCCACCTCACCCGGCCCTGCGCGATGGGTTTCTCGGGCAACTACCCGAAGGCGCTCGATGGCATGGCCCGTCTGCTGTCCCTGGACATGCGCGTGATGGACCCCGCCTGGATAGGCATGAAGCTGCGCAAGCTGCTGAACGTGGGAGAGCCCCTGGGCCACTTCATGGCGCCCGTGCCTACCCTCAGTGGTGAGCGTCGCCAGCAGATCTGGCCCTCCACCGTGGCCTATGTGGCTCGGCTGGTGATCCACCGCTACGCCATGCTGGGCATTCTTGACGAGCAGGGCATGCCCCTGGTCGAGATGGGCCTGCTGCAGGCTCCCGCGCCCAAGCTCAGCGCTGGAGGTGCCAGCATCCCGGCCATGGCCGGCAAGCCTTGCCCGGAGTGCGGCAATGCCACCATGATCCACAAGGACGGCTGCGATTTCTGCACGGCCTGCGGCTATGTGGGGCAGTGTGGATGATGATGTGTGGTCCCCTCAGGTGAACGTTTGTTCGCCGACTCCGTAGCAAGCCATAGGCCATCCTCAGCTGGCGAACGGAGGGCGCCGCGCCCACCGAAGTACGCAGCGCCTTCGTGATGTGCGGCCATTCCATCCGAGGCTTTCACGCTTCGGGGCCCAGCGCCTTCACCAGGGGCTGGGTCATGTCCACTGCATCAGAGGAGCGCCTCTCTCACTGATGGGCCGCGCGCAGAGGATGGACGGCCCAACGGGCCGTGCAGCGTCGGCAACCTCATCCACCATCCCCCATCGGATGGGTGCTTCTGCCCAGGACGTGCCGCGGTTTCCGCGTGACAATCCGGCCTCATGAAACGCGGCTGGTCAAGGCATGACCGGGCGTCCTTGCTGTCCTTTATGCTGCACCAACCACTCCCCCCTTTGTCCTGGCGTCTCGCCGCCGCCGTCCTGCTGGGCCTCTTCCTGCCCTTGTCCGCCAGCGCCCAGGTCTACAAATGCACCGACAGCAGCGGCAAGACGGCTTACCAGTCCCAGCCCTGCCCAGAGGCGACCCAGGGTGGCCAGTTGGACTTGCGCTGGACCTCTTCTGCACTGCCCACGCTGTCCTCGAGCGCCTCGCTGTCCGGCAATGTGACGGTGTCCGAGATGCGCCAGGCCATCATCTCCAGTTGCGCCACCAACGTGGCGGCCAAGGGGGATGCCACGCTCAGGCGTATCGCCTCGACCCAGCCAGCCAAGTTCCGCAGCTTTTGTGACTGCGTGGCTGACGTTTCGACTTCCGACGTCGAGCGGCTCAAGAACATGGCGCAGCGGGGGGACCGCGCGGGCCTGGAGCAGCTGGGGCTCCGCGCTGGGCTGAGCTGTGCGTCGCGCCTGCAGTAGGCTCAGAGCGCCCGCCAGCCTTTGGGGATGCCGGCCATGAGTGCGCCGGGCGCAGCCGGGGCCCGGCGCTGGCGCAAGCTCTGGAACTGGGGGCTCCCCAGCCTGATGCTGCCTGCGGCGCTGCTGCTCAATCCCGACGAAACCCAGCACCGCGAGACCTTGCGCGCGGCCATCGCGGCTGGCCATCCCGTGGCCGCGGGTTTCGATGCGCAGGAGCGGGCGGTCCCGGACTTGCGCTACCAGAGCTTCGGCGTGCTGTCGCTCACCCGGCATCGGCATGAGCTGACCACACTCGGTGCCTTCGGCAAGGTTGTGGCCGTAGGCAAGCGGGGACGCCGGCCGGGCTAAGCCTGCGCGCCCGGTGCCCGGGTCGGATGAGCCCGGCAGATCCGGGCAGCCCCCAGGGCTTGACGCTCCGTTTCGACCCTGGAGACAACCGGCACGCTCAGCGCACGAAGCGCCCATCTGCTCCGATGATGGCCAGATCCGCAAAGTCCAAGCCGCTGTGGTCGCCGGGGCCGTAGCTGACCTCCAGGCCGCCCAGGTCGAACTTGCGCAGGCCCTCCAGTGCGGCGAGCACTTTCTCGCGGGTGAACTGCGGTGCCGCCTGGCGCAGGGCCTCGGCCAGCACCTTGGCGGCGGCAAAGCCCTCCAGCATGGCGGGCGTGAGTTCCTCGTAGCCCTTGGCCTTGGCCAGCTTCAGGGCTTCCTGCACCAGCGGATACTTGACCGCGCGTTCGCCGGGGAACACCTGGCTCACGATGACGCCCCGGCTCGCGTCGCCCAACTGCCGGACAAAACCGGCGGAGGCATTGTTGGACAGCGTGAGCACCTGGGCACTGGAGCCTGCGGCGCGCAAGGCCTTGATGCCCTCCGCCACGACCAGGCTGGAGCCTACCCACAGCACTGCCTGGGCCTCGGCCTTCACCAGTGCGGGCACGAGGCTGGCATAGGCGGGCTTCTCGCGATCTGCCTTGAGCACGGCCACCGGCTGAAGCCGGGCCTTGGCAAAGCCCTTGGAGGCGCCTTCCAGGGCATCCCGTCCGAAGGAGTCATCCACATGTACCACGGCAATGCGGGTGGTGCCCGTGGAGTGCAGATGCTCGATGGCCTTCTCGGCTTCGCGCTGGTAGGGCGCTCGCACATTGAAGATGTAGCGCTGCACCGGGTTGTGCAGCAGCATGGCGCCCGTGGAAGGCGCCACCAGGGCGATGCCATGCTGCTGCAGCAGCGGCAAGATGGCCTCGGTGTGCGGTGTGCCGCGGTTCATGAACAGCACCACGGCCTTTTTCTGCTCTATGAGCACGCGGGCGTTGGCGGCCGCCTTCTGCACGTCGAACTCGTCGTCCAGTGTCAACAACTGGATCTTCTCGCCCTTGATGCCGCCCTGGGCGTTGACGTGATCGATCCACAACTGGGCGCCATTGAGCGCCTCCTTGACCGTGGCAGCAGCTTGGCCGGTGACGCCTATGGTCTGGCCGACCACGATGTCGGCGCGGGCAGGGACGAGGGTCAAGGCGCAGGTCAGGGCGCAGGCCGAGGCCAGGGTGAAAAGGCGGGGGCGGGTGAGGCTCATGGGGGGTCTCCGTTGGTGCGCCAGCAGGCGGGGCAAGCGGGGGCGTGGGCAGTTTCCCATGCAACTGCGCGGGCAAGTGCCTGGGGAACTCGCGGGTCACTGTGCGGATTTCTGTGCGGCCGGGTCTGCAGAATCAGGCGTCCGGCCCGCCTCCCGCACCCAGGCCCCGACATCCTAGCCAGACGAAGAGGCCCCGAGCTGCGGCGAGGGGCGGACTATGCCTCAGCGCGACGCAGACCGCGATGGATTGCGCTGATTTCACCGACTGTTACCGTCCCGGCGCCGCGACGCAAGTGGCCGTGTCCCGCCGTCCCCAGGCGGGTCGGACGCGAGAGCGCGCAGCGTAGGCGTCAGCATCCGGCCTGCGGGAGGCGATGCCCCCTGCGACGTTCTCCAGTGCGGCGAGGCGGGGCGCTACCCTGCCGACCATGATGGATGCTTCTCTTGAACGCCTGGGCTGGGCCCAGCGCCCCTTGCCTGGCGCCCGGCCGCTGGAGCTTCTGACGGCGGATGAGTCCTTGCTCGTGATCCAGGGCTGCAGCCTGCTGAGCTTTGACCGCCGTCGGTGGGCGGTGACGAACGCAGGGCGCCTCGTGGTGAGCTTCGACGACATCGTGCAGGTCGTCGTGGTGCAGGTCGTCGTGGTGCATCACCGCGACCATGAGGACATGCCGGAGCACTGGGCCGTGGTCCTGCAGGTGGGGGCTGTTTCAACGATGTCAGCGTGAGCGGCTCCTGCAATGACGTCGACGCCTCCATTGCGGCCGCGCGCATTGCGACAGTCACGGACAAGCCGGTCAAGGCCTGGTGAACGCCGTATGCCCTCAGCGCGGCGGGCGGGTCTCCGACAGTGCGCCGCGCAGGTATTCCGTCAGGGCCTCCTTCAGCTCCTGCGGGAAGGCCGGACGGATCGGCGCGAAGACGGGCTCGCTCAGCAGCGCCCGCAGCTGCGGCGGATAGTCCAGGGTCTGCCACAGACCTCGGGTCAGGGCGTAGCTGCGCAGCAGCAGGGCCACACCGCGCCCGGCGGGCAGGCCCAGGGCGCCATCGATCACGGCGCCTGCCGCCACCAGCCCCCGCACCAGCTCCAGCTTGAAGCCACGCAACTGCGCCTCGCTGAGGTTTTGCTCCAGCACGCTGTAGGCCATGGCGTCCAGGCGCAGCAGCTCGGGACGGGCGTCGAGGTAGGCGGCGAAGCGCTCGACGAAGCGCGGCAGCACCTGCGCGGGCTCGGCTTCGCGGAAGGCTGCATGCACCTCCTGCAGCAGGCCGGCGAAGTCCTCGGCCAGCAGGGCGACGAAGATCTCTTCCTTGGTCTTGAAGTAGAGGTACACCGTGCCCTTGGCCAGCCCAGCCGCCTGCGCAATCTGGGCGGCCGAGGGCAACTGCCGGCTGTCAGCGATGAAGAGGGCGCGGGCGGCGGCCAGGATGTCGGCACGTCGGACGGCCTTGTCTTCGCCGTCCAGGGCGCGGGCCTTTTGCAGCCGAGCGGCGGGAGCTGCGTCAGGGGTCTTGCTCATGCCTGCAGGGCCTCCGAAGGGATCAAGTGCAGCCCCGGCCGGCCCTCGCGCACGGCTTGGTACAGGGCTTGCACCACGCGCTCAGTCCGGACTGGCCGCCAGCGCCGTGGCAGCAGGGGCATCAGGCCTCGGCTCAGGGCCAGGGCCAGGGTCTCTCCAGGGCGATGGTCCGGCCTCGGACCTCCGTCCAGCAAGGAGGGGCGGACGCAGCTCAGCGACTCAAAGCCCAGGGCCTGGAGGTCGCGCTCGGTCTCGCCTTTGACGCGCAGGTACAGCCCGCGGCTGCCAGCGTCAGCTCCCAGGGAGGACACCAAGCCGCAGCGCCGCGTGCCCGCCTGGTGCGCCAGTCGGCAGGCCTCCAGGACGTAGTCGTGGTCTACCCGGCGAAAGGCCTCGGCCGAGCCTGCCAGGCGTAGCGTGGTGCCAAGGGCGCAGAGCACGGCATCGGCATGCCACCAGGGCGCATCGGCCGGCAAGCGCTCGAAGTCGACCAGGGGATTGAGCAACCGCGCCTGCGCAGACAGGGGCCGGCGCGTGGGTGCCACCACCTGGCTCACCGCAGGGTCCGCCAAGGCCAGGGCCAGCAGTTGCCGGCCGACCAGGCCGGTGCTGCCGAGGAGGAGAAGGGTGCTCATGGCTGGGGGGCTGCTGCAGGCGTGTGTAAGGGGACGATGCAAGAGGTCCCATGGTAGCCGGGCGCCCCTGGGGGCACGCACCCGGCCAGGCCAGGTGAGGCGAGCGGCGACTCAGTTCGCCATCAGCCGATGGGCCATCCAGGTCTGCACGCGGCGCGGCACCAGCCGGGCGCTCCAGACGGTCAGCTTGTTGCCCAGGCCCGGCACCACGCTGGGCGTGCCGGCCTTCAGCGCCCGCAAGCCCAGGGCAGCCACCGGGCGGGACTTCATCATCAGCAGGCGCTGGTAGAGCGTGGGCCGCTGGCCGGAGACCGCCAGGAAGTTGGTGGCGGTGATGCCTGGCGACAGCACGCTCACCTTCACGCCCCGCGGCGCCAACTCGGCGTTGAGGGCCTCGCCGAAGAGCAGCACATAGGCCTTGCTGGCTGCATAGGCCGCGTAGGTGGGCGTGGCCTGGTAGCCGCCGATGCTGGCCACCAGCAGGATGTGGCCGTGACCGCGCCGGGCCATGTCGGCACCGAAGACGTGGGTCAGCTCGGTGAGGCTGGCGGTGTTGAGCTGCAGCATGTCAAGCGTGCGGTCCAGGGGCTGCGCCAGCAAGGGGCCATAGAGACCATAGCCGGCGTTGTTGATGAGGATGTCGACAGGAATGCCATGCCCATCCAGACGGCGCTTCAGCGCGCTGCCGGCGCCTGGCTGGGCCAGGTCCACGCCTTCCACCACCACCTCGACACCATGCCGGGCCCGCAGTTGCGCCGCCAGGGCCTCCATGGGCTCGGTGCGCCGCGCCGCCAGCACCAGATTCACGCCCTGCTCGGCCAGCAGGGTGGCGAAGTCCACACCGAAACCGCTGGAGGCGCCAGTCACCAGAGCCCACTGGCCGGTCCATTCGCGCGACTTGCTCATCACTTGCTCCTTGCTTAAATGACCAACGGTCAGTTGATGGTTGAATTTGAAATGACCGTCGGTCAGTTGTCAAGAGGATGCTGTCAGTCGCGGGCGGTCGCTGACGTGAAAGCGCTCACGGGAAGCGGGTGGCTGACCGCGGGGAATCCGGCCAGTGCAGGCTGGTTCGGGCAGGACTCGCAGCCGGCAGGCGCCGGGGTGGCGCCGCAGGCGCTGTTGCGAGGCGCTCCGTGGGGAGGGGCGGGTGGATGCTGGCAAGGCGGGCGGGCCCGGCGTGGTGGCCCGCCTGAGTCCGGGGCTTGGTCAGGGCAGGCGCAAAGTGTCGCGTTCGCCCACGCGGACCTCCTGCGCGGGCCCGTTGCCGATGCTGTAGCTCACGATGAGGATCTTGCGCTGGCCGGGGTAGGGGTCGCCGCCGCCGAGCTGGTTGTCCACATGGACCTCCAGGCTCTGGCCATTGCGGACCAGCTTGCGCAGGCGGGCGGTGATGTCCCAGTCGCGGCCGCTGGCGCCGTAGGTGGCTCGCAGGATGCGCAGGTTGCCGCGCTCCTCGCGGCCGTGCCAGCCGCCGCGCCAGTTGTCATCGCCCCAGTTGCCGCCGCCCCAGCCGGTGAACTGATGGCCGTCGATGTGGCTGAACTCCTCGTACTCGAAGGTCCGCACATCGCCACCGCGACCACGGGCATAGATGCGCAGGGTCTTGCGGCGGCCGGGGTCGGGGTCGGCGCCGAAGAGGTCGTTGGTGATGCGCACGCGGGCATCGTTGCGTGCCAGCTCCTTGAGGCGATGGGTCACGTCCATATTGCGCTCGGCGGTGCCGTAGCGGGCCTGGAGGATCTGGTAGTCGCCATCGTCCCCGTTGCGGCGAGGCACCTCGGGGTCAGCGTTCCAGCCGCCCTCCCAGCGCTCGTGGCCCCAGTTGCCGCGGCCCCAGCCGATGAACTGGTTGCCGTCGATGTGGCTGAACTCTTCGTAGTCGAAGGTGCGGGTCCCGCCGTCCGGACCCTGCGCGATGATGCGCAGGGTCTTGCGATGGCCTGGTGCCGGGTCAACGCCGAAGAGATCGTTGGTGATGCGCACGCGGCGGTCCTCGCGGGCCAGCTCGCGCAGGCGGGGCGTGACGTCCACATTGCGATCGGCCGTGCCGTAGCGGGCCTGCAGGATCTTGTAGTCACCATCGTCGCGGTCGGCGAAAGCCGGGCGGGTCAGGATGCCCAGCAGGGCGGTGGCAAGGCTGGCTTGCAGCAGCTGTCTTCTGTGGTTCATGGTTCTTCTCCAGGACTGAATGCGTGTATGCGACCGTCACGCCCTGCCCTCAACGGGGCAGGCAAGGCTTGGGTGGACGTGCGTTGTGCGCCCGGGCAGTATCGGGCCTGTGCGCCCCTGGACGGCTCTTGCATCGTTGCCATCCGCCAGGCCCGAGGGACGCCGGACATGTCCATCGATCCAGAATCCACCGATACCCGGCTGCAAGCGCAGGGAGCCATCGAGGCCATGTCATGGGTCGGACTTCTGGGCGAGGCCCCCCGCGAGGCACTGGACGCCCTGGACCTGGCCCGTTTCCGAGTTCTGCTCCAGCGCAGGCGGATCCCGCTGGGAGCTCCATCCCGGCGGTGGCGAATTCGTCTGTCTGCTTGAAGGTGAGGTGGCGATGCTCCTCGTGCCGGCCGACGACCTTCAACCCATCCGGCTCAAGGACCGCGGGGCCGTGGTCGTGCCGCGCGGATGCTGGTACACGGCCATGGTGCCCGCGCCCAGCCGCCTGCTGCTCATCACCCGGGGGCGGGCACGGAGCACTGCCCGGCTTGAGCATCCGGTGTCGGCCCTTCCGCTACCATGCTGCCCGCAGCCTCAAGAGAAGGCAGTAGAACGAGCCCGCCACGGGGGCTCGCAACAGGCGAGGGCAGGAAATGATCACCACCACCACACCAGGGATCGAGGGGGCGGCCATCAGCCGCTATCTGGGCATCGTCACCGGCGAGGTGATCCTGGGCACGAACATGTTCCGCGACATGGTTGCCGATTTCCGGGACCGCTTCGGCGGTCGTGTCGGCGGCTACGAGAGAAACCTCGCTCAGGCGCGCACCCATGCCCTGCGGCAGATGCAGACCCAAGCCATGGAGCTGGGCGGCAACGCCGTCGTCGGTGTGAAGCTGGACTACGAAACGGTGGGGCCACAGGGCAGCCTGCTGATGGTCACGGCCAGCGGCACCGCGGTGCTGGCCGAGCGGCCGGGTCTGGCTGCGGCGGGCGCTGGCCGCGAGCCATGACGGCCGCCCAGTCGCTCAGGCCTGAGGGGGCGTTGCCTGCGGCCGCATCGCCGGAACCTGGAGTTCTGGGCCGTGGAGGGCCGGGAGGCGTGCGATGTACCTGATCATCCTGGCAATGCTGCTGGCGGGCTCCGTCTGGCTGGGCTGGCGCCTCTGGCGCTCGCGCTATCGACGTGCCGCAATGGGCGGCCTCGCCGTGGGGACCGGCCTGCTCTTTGCCGTGCCCTTTGCCTATGGCTGCCTGTTCGGCTTCACCTTCCTGCACGGCTCGGCGCGGCCGGGGCTGGAGGCGGGCCTCTACAGCGCGGCCTTCGCCCTCTGGTTCCTGGCACCCATCGGCCTGCCCCTGTCCATGCTGGCGGGCGCGCTGTGGCAGTGGCTGCGCGGCCCGGCAATTCCTCGGGCGGGTCAGGAACCGGGCCAATGAACATGCCGACAAAGGACACAAGGATGGATACACAAGCAGCTCCCGCTGCCGCAGCGCAGGCTGCCCCGCTGCTGACACCGCCCCGGCTCTGGAACCCCGGAGCCGCAGTCGGGTGGAGTCTGCTGCTCAGCCCGGTCTTCGGCGCCGTCCTGCAGATGAAGAACTGGCAGGCGATGGGCGAGACCACGAAGGCATTCGATGCCAAGCTGTGGGCCGTCGGCATGGCCGTCGCCATCTTCGGCGTGACGCTGGCCCTGGTGGTACTGCCGCAGAGCCGCCTGCTGGATGCGCTGGGGCATGCGGTCGGGCTGCCGCTGCTCATCGGCTGGTACTACGCGACGGCCAAGGCGCAGGTCACGCGCGTGGCGGCACTCTACGGGCGCCAATACCCGCGGCGCGGCTGGGGCCGCCCGCTCCTGGCTGGCCTGGGGGCGGTGCTCGGCGTGATCCTGTTCATTCTTGTCCTGGATGCCTTGCTGGAGTCGCTGCGCTGAGCGCAGGGGGCCCAGACGCCGTCAGCAGAGGAGCCATCAAATGCACCAGCAGGTCCTGCAGTTCTGGTTTCATGACATCGAACCCCGCCAGTGGTGGGTCGTCGATCCCGCCTTCGATGCGCAGCTGCGCGAGCGTTTTCTGCCCCTTCTGGAGCAGGCCGCGCAGGCCGAGCTGCAGGACTGGCGCCGCACGCCCCAGGGCCGTCTGGCCGAGGTGATCGTGCTGGACCAGTTCTCGCGCAACATCTTCCGCGGCACGCCGCGCGCCTTCGCCCAGGACCCGCTGGCGCTTGGCCTGGCGCAGGAGGCCCTGGCGTCCGGCGCGCTGCAAGTGCTGCCGGAAGAACAGCGGAGCTTTCTGCTGATGCCCTTCATGCACAGCGAGTCGCGCCGCATCCATGAGCAAGCCGATCGGCTGTTCGCCCAATGGGCGCCGGGCAACAGCCATGACTTCGAGCTGCGCCACAAGGCCATCATCGACCGCTTCGGCCGCTACCCCCATCGCAATGCCATCCTGGGGCGCGTGTCGACGCCCGAGGAGCAGGCCTTTCTGCGGCAGCCGGGCTCGAGCTTCTGACCCGCACACGGAGACCGGTCCTTGCCCCTTGCTCGCACGCGTGCGCTCTCTCCACTGCAGACCATGGCGGCAGCATCCGCCGCCCTGGGGCTGCTGGGCTGGGGCCTGTCCCTGCATCTGGCCGGTGCTGATCCGCTGGCCGAGCTCCGCCTGCAGCCGGGGCGCTACACGCTCGTCGAGGCGCCGGTGCTGACGGTCAGACCTGCCGATGAAACCCGTTCGCGGCCCGCCCGGGTGCTGCTGGCCTTGCGCGCCCCCGAGGGGCAGCCGGTGGAGGCCGAGGTCCGGGACGTGGCCCGGTTGCCGCCGACTGCGCTGCAGGCCCTGCTGCAGCTGCCGCCCGACAGCCCGCTGGAGCTGCGCCTGGACGCGCGCGGCCGGGTATGGGCGCTCTCGACCGCAGGCCTCAGCGTGCTGCCGGAACAGCTGCTGCGCGAGGCGGCCCTGTCACGTCACCGGGATTCGGTCTTCGGGACGCGCTTCGTGGGCTCCGTCTTTCTGGTGGTGTCCCTGGTGATCGGAGGCGTGGTCTTTCTCCGGAAGCGAAAGGGGAACGCATGACGCGCGCTGCCGGATGGCCCGCGGCCGTGCTGGCCGGCTTCGTCGTCCTGTTGGGCGGCTGTGCCTCGCCGAACACCCTGCGTCCCTTCAGTACCGACGGCTGCAGCCTTTACCCCGACCGCTCAGTGGCGAGGGGCCAGGACTGGTGCGCCTGCTGCGTCGCCCATGACCGGGCCTACTGGCGCGGAGGCAGCGAGGCCGAACGCCTGCGCGCCGACGAGGCCCTGCGCGCCTGCGTGCAGGAGCGCACGGACGACCCGGCCCGGGCCGCGACCATGTTCCGCGGCGTGCGCATCGGCGGCAGCGCCTGGTGGCCCACGCCCTTCCGCTGGGCCTATGGCTGGGGCTACGGGCGCTACTATCGTCCCCTGGACCAGGCCGAGTCCGCCGAGGCCGACCGGCTGGAGGCGCTGTACGAGGCCGAGGTCGGCTTCGACCCATGCCCGGGGCAGTCGCCGCCGCGGCGCGCGCCGCTGCCGGTGTCCTCCCCGGCCAAGCGCTGACACCATGCCTGAAGGAGTGCCCTCGCCATGCTGATCCACGGCAGCTGCCATTGCCAGAATCTGCGCTTTCGCCTGCAGTGGCCCGACGATGCCCTGCCCATCCCCGCGCGCGCCTGCGGCTGCAGCTTCTGCCGCAAGCATGGTGGGGTGTGGACGGCCCATCCCGGGGCGCAGCTGAGCCTGCAGGTCGAACACCCCGAGGACGTGATCCGCTATGCCTTCGAGACTCGCACGGCCGACTTCCACCTCTGCGCACGCTGCGGCGTCGCGCCCTGGGTCAGCAGCGAGATCGACGGCCGCCGTTATGCGGTGGTCAGCGTCAATGCCTTCGACGGCGTCGATGCGGCCCTGCTGCAGCGTGCCGAGGTGAGCTTCGAGGGCGAGGCCCTGGATGATCGCCTGCGCCGCCGGGCCTCGCGATGGATCCCGCTATGAAGCCCCTGCCCAACACCCGCTGCCCCCTGTGCGGCGGCAGCAATGAATGCACGCCGGCCCGCACCGGCAGCTTCGAGGGCGACTGCTGGTGCCGCACCACGCCCGTGAGCCCCGAGGCCCTGGCCCGCGTGCCGCCCGCGCTGCGCATGCAGGCCTGCCTGTGCCCGCGCTGTGCGCAGGGGCTGGCGCCGCTGCAGACGCCTGGGAGCGAGCCGCCCGGGGCCTGAGACCCGCTACCATGCGGGCCGCAGCGGGGCCGTCATGGCATGGGCAGGCCTCGCCATCCACAAAAAATGCCCAAGGATTGCCTGAGGAGGATCCCCTTGAAGAAACTGTTCTGGCCGCTGTTCCTGCTTGCGGCCTGGTTCTTGCACGGCCAGCAGGTGTTCTCGCAGTCTCGCCTGATTCCCTGGGTCATGCGTCATCAGATGCAGATCTATGCCGGCGATTCCAAAGCCTGCGATGCCTACACGGACGACGTCGAGGTCTCCCTCTGGGCCGAGGAGCGCAAGGGCCACTGGGAGGTCGAGGGGGGCAAGGCGGAGCTCTGCGACTACTTCCGGCACGCCTCGGCCGCCTACGTACTGATGGACGCCTCGGTGCACACCGAGTTCGCCGACTTCTCCGTCCAGCGCAGCAGCTTTCCCTGGACGGAGGCCACGCTGCGCTACACCGCCAACATCACCATGACCGCGCCCAATCTGCCCGACATGCACATCCAGGCGCAGGATGAGCTCAAGCTGGTGCGTTCCCTGCTGGGCGTGAAGATCAAGGCCCTGGAGTCCCGCACGGATGAGCGCTGAGGGCTGGCGCGTGCCAGCCCTGGAGCTCTGGCATTTCACTCGCAAGGAGGCGCAGGCCTGCGTCTTCGCCGGCCTCTTCTTCCTGGCCGTCTTCCTGGTGCCGCGCGGCGGGGGGCTGGGGCTGCCGCGCTACGACCTGCTGCTGATCATCGCCCTGGGCCTGCAGTGGATCCTCTGGCGCCTGGGCCTGGAAAGCGCAGACGAGATCAAGGCCATCGCGGCCTTCCATCTGCTGGGCCTGGCGCTGGAACTGTTCAAGACCTCATCGGCCATCGGTTCCTGGAGCTATCCCGAGCCGGCCTTTACCAAGCTCTTTGGCGTACCGCTGTTCTCCGGCTTCATGTACGCCGCGGTGGGCAGCTACATCATCCAGGCCTGGCGGCTCTTCGACTTGCGCATCCTGCACCATCCACCCTACTGGATGGCCGCGCTGGTGGCAGCGGCGCTGTACCTCAACTTCTTCACTCAGCACTTCATCGGCGACTGGCGCTGGCATCTGGCCGCCCTGGCCCTGGGGCTCTATGCACGCTCGACCGTGGTTTTCCGCCCCTGGCAGCGGGACCTGCGCATGCCGCTGCCGCTGGCCCTGGTGCTGATCGGTTTCTTCATCTGGCTGGCCGAGAACCTGGGCACCTTCCTGGGCCTGTGGCGCTACCCGAACCAACTGGGCGCCTGGGCGACGGTGCACGTCAGCAAGTGGAGCGCCTGGAGCCTGCTGGTGCTGATGAGTTTCACCCTGGTGGTGCAGCTCAAGCACATCAAGGCCCGGATCCACGTGCCTGCGGACCCGGCCCCGGGCTGGCTGCAGGGCGTGCGCGACTGAGTGAATGGATCAGCGCTGCTGCGCCCGCCAGGCCGCGGGCGAGGCGCCGAACCACAGCTTGAAGGCGTGATTGAAGCTGCTCTGCTCGCTGAAGCCCAGCAGAAAGGCCACATCGGTCAGCGAAAGCTCGGGCTGGCGCAGGTAGCGCCGGGCCAGCTCCTGCCGCACCTCGTCCAACAGCTGGCTGAAGCTGTGGCCCGATTCCGCCAGGCGCCGCTGCAGGCTGCGAGCCGACAGCTGGCGGCTCTCGGCCAGCAGGGCCAGGGTCGCGCGCCCCTGCATCAGCTGGGCGGCGATGTCCTGGCGCAGGGCCTGGACCAGGGCGGGCTCCTGGGTCTCGCGCAGGCGCGCCGAGAGCCGGGCCTCGGCCGCCTCGGACAGGGCCGGGAACATGCTGGCATCGGCATTGGCCAGGGGCAGGTCCAGCAGGCTGGCGGGAAAACGCGCCTCGGTGACGGCCGCACCGAACTCCACGGGCACGCCCAGCAGCTGGCTGTACCACGCGGCCGTCTCGGCCTCGGCCGGCACATGGGCGAATCGCAGATGGCTCAGCGGCAGCTGCCGGCCCACCAGCCAGTGGCCGAAGCTGTAGATGCCCATCATCACGCTCTCCTGCAGCTGGTCCGCGCCGGGGCGGTCCAGCCAGGGGCTGTGCCAGCGGTAGACGGCGGTGTCGCCCTCCACGCTCAGCTCGCTGCGGCCCAGGTCATGGGCCAGGCCCTCGAAGCGCTGGGTCTGGACCAGGGCTGAGCGCACGTCCGGGCAGGCGCACAGCACCAGGCCGTAGCTGGCGAAGGTGGAGAGCTGCATGCGCCGGCCCACTTCCAGCCCGAAGCGGCGGTGGCCCAGCTGGCGCGCGGCCTCGTGCAGGAAGGCGATGTAGCGGTCCACCGGCAGGGCCTCGGGCAGCTGCAGGGGCTGGGCGGCCAGGGCGGGCCAGTTGCAGGCCCTGGCCAGGGCGGCGAGGTCCAGACCTAGGGACTGCGCCGTCTCCACCGCCGTGCGCGCATAGGCGCCCACCACGCGCGCATGGGCGGCGCCGGGCAGGCGTTGCAGCGGGTGGGGCTCCGGGGTGACGGACGGGCGTTCGAGCATGGGCCGAAGTGTGCCGCAAGCGCAGCAGCCCTCGGCCTGGTCCGGCTTCCCGGTGGCGTCAGCGCGGGTGGAGGATGTCCTGCAGCTCCGCGTACAGCGGCCGCAGCGGCTCGTACATGCGCTTGTAGACGCGCTGGTAGAGCGCCTCGTAGCGCTCGGCGTGGGCGGGCACCGGCTCGAAGGTCTGGCCCAGGCGGGTCATGGCGGCGACGGCGCTGGCATGGTCCCGGTACAGGCCCAGGCCCACGGCGCCCGCGATGGCGGCCCCCAGGCCCGAGGTCTCGTAGGTGTGCGGGCGCGAGGTGGGCAGGTTGAAGATGTCGGCCGTCAGCTGCAGGGCGGCGTCGGACTGCGAACCCCCGCCCGAGACCCGCAGGCTGGTGATGGCTGTCTTGCCGCGGCGCTGGATACGCTCGGCGCCCTCGCGCAGGGCATAGGCCAGGCCTTCGAGGATGGCGCGGTAGAGGTGGGCGCGGGTGTGCACATCGGAGAAACCGATCACCGCCCCCCGCGCATCCGGCCCCGGATGGCGGATGCCCGGCGTCCAGTAGGGCTGCAGCATCAGGCCCTCGCTGCCGGGGGGCACGGCACGCACCAGCTGGTCGAAGAGCACCTCGGGCACCACGCCCTGCTCGCCGGCCGCCACGCACTCGGGGTGGCCGAACTGTTCCTTGAACCAGCTGACCATCCAGTAGCCGCGGAAGATCTGCACCTCGGTGTTGTACTGGCCGGGCAGCAGGGCCGGGTAGGGCGGGATGAAGGGCAGGGCCTCGACGTAACGTGGCGTGGTGATGTCGATGGTGGCCGTGGTGCCGTAGCTCAGCGCGCCGATGTCCGGCGTGATGGCCCCGGCGCCGACGATCTCGCAGGCTTTGTCTGCGGCCCCGGCGATCACCGGCAGGCCCTCGGGCAGGCCGCAGGCCGCGGCGGCCTCGCGGGTCAGGCCGCCGATGGTGCTGCCCACGGGCAGCAGCTCGGGCATCTGCTCCGGGGTGGTGGCCAGGGCCTGCCATTTCCAGTCCCAGCCCGGCGCCCAGGCCTGGCGCTTGAAGTCGAAGGGCAGGTAGCCCACCTGGCAGGCCACGGAATCGGCGAAGCGGCCGGTGAGCTTGTAGTTGAACCAGCCCGAGAGCAGCAGCAGCTTGTGCGTGCGGCGCGCGACATCGGGCTCGTGCTCGGCGATCCAGTTGATCTCGGCCTCGCGGCTGAAATAGTCGATGGTGCTGTCCACCCGCGCGGCCTTGAAGGCCAGGCGCCACCACGGGGCCACGGGCCGGGCGCGGCTGGCGCGGCGCTGGTCCAGCCAGATGATGAAGCGGCGCAAGGCCTGACCCCCGGCATCCACCGGCACCAGGCTGCCGCGCTGCGTGGTGACCACCAGGCCCTTGACCGCGGCCTTGAGATGCGGGTGCGTCTGCCACAAGCCGCGGCAGACGCCGGCCGCTGCCTGCCAGAAGGCCTCGGCGTCGTGCTCCAGCCAGCCCTCATGCAGGCTCACGTAGTCGTCCAGCGATTGCTGGCACTTGGCCAGCAGGCGGCCCTGCAGGTCGAAGAGCAGGGCGCGCACGCTCTGCGTGCCGCAGTCCAGGCTGAGGATGAGTTCGTCCGGGCGGGCGGGGGAGGAAGTCTCAGCAGTCATGGGCGCCATTCTGTGGGAGTGCCGTAGCAGCGCAGCACCTGTTCGCGGTAGCGGTGGCATTCGTCGTCCCAGCGCTCGTCGCTCCAGCCCAGCGTGTCCTGCACCAGAGGGCGCAGTGTGTGCAGCAGGGTCGTGCCGCCGTCGCGCAGCAGCAGACCCGTGCGGCTGCGGCGCAGCAGCAGGTCGTCCAGGTGCAGCACCGCTTCATGGCGGCAAGCGTAGCGCAGCTCGGCCATGCAGCACTGGGCATGCGGGAGCTCCTGCAGCTCGCCCGGCCGGGCCTCGGCCAGCAGGGTGGCGGTGGCGTCGCCGTAGCGGGCCAGCAGGCGCTGGCGCAGCGCCTCGGGCAGGGCGCGTGCAGCCTGCAGGCTGGCGATGCCGGGGGCGCGCAGCAGAGGCGCATCGGGTCGCAGGCGCTGCAGGGCAGGCACCTCGGCCTGCACGCGGCGCAGGGCCTGGATGGCGCTGGAACGGAAGGTGGTGAGCTTGCCGCCGCTGACGGTCAGCAGGCCGCGCTCGCAGAGGATCAGGTGCTCGCGCGCCTCCTTGGAGGGCTCGCGCTGGTCACCCGAGTCCAGCACCGGGCGCACGCCGGAGAAGGTGGACACCACGTCCTCCAGGCCCAGGTCCAGGCTGGGGAAGGCGGCGCGGGCGGCCTGCATGAGGTAGTCGAACTCCGCGGCGCTGATGCCGGGCTCGCGGTCCAGCGGGTCGCGGTGGTCCAGGTCCGTGGTGCCCAGCAGGGTGCGACCCTCCCAGGGCAGGGCGAAGACGGGCCGGCCGTCCTTGGGATGGAAGAAGGCCAGGGCCTGGGCCACGGGCAGGCGCCAGGCCTCGAAGAGGAGGTGGCTGCCGCGCAGAGGGCGCAGCTTGGGCTGCTCGCCCAGCCCTTGGCGCAGGCTGTCCGCCCAGGCGCCGGTCGCGTTGACGACCACGCGCGCTTGCACGTCCAGGGTCTCGCCGCTGGCCGCATCGCGCAGGCAGGCGCCCTGCACGCGGCCCTCTGCCTCGATGAGGCTCTCGGCGGCCACGTGGTTGAGCGTCAGGGCGCCGTGCAGGCGGGCCTCGGCCAGCACGCGCAGGACGAGGCGGGCGTCATCGGTCTGCGCGTCCAGGTAGGACCAGCCACCGGCAAGGCCGCGGTCCTCCAGGTGTGGCGCCTGCGCCAGCACCGCCGCGGGTGCATGCCACGCGCGGGTGCGGCGGCCGGCGAAGAAGTCGTACATCGCCAGCCCCAGGCCCAGGATGCGCCGGCCCTTGCGGTCCCCGTGGTGCACGGGCAGCAGGAAGCGAAGCGGCGTCACCAGGCCGGGCATGTCGCGCAGCAGGGCCTTGCGTTCGCGCACGGACTCGCGGGTCAGGCCGATCTGCCCCTGGGCCAGGTAGCGCAGGCCGCCATGGACCAGCTTGGAAGACTTGGACGAGGTGCCGCCCGCGAAGTCCCGCGCCTCGACCAGGGCCACACGGGCTCCGCAGCGCGCGGCCTCCAGGGCCACGCCCGCCCCGGCGATGCCGCCACCGATGACCAGCAGGTCCAGGGGCTCGGTCTCGTGCCGCCGCAGCGCGGCCCAGGACTCGGCGCGCTTCATGGCTGGCGGCGGGCCGTCGCGGGCCGCAGATTGCCGGAATCCAGCAGGCCGTGGGGGTCTGCCTCGCGGATCAGGCCGTCGATCAGGCGCAGCCCCGTCGCGCCCTTCTCGGCGCCGAGGTAGGGCGCATGGTCCTTGCCCACGCCGTGCTGGTGGCTGATGGTGCCGCCCTCGCGCACGATGGCCTCACTGACCGCGCCCTTGAGCGACTGCCAGCGCGCCCAGGCGCTGTCGAAGTCCGGTCCGATGCGGAATACGAAGGTGCTGTAGACGCTGGAGCCCTGCGGGTAGACGTGCGAGAGATGCGTGTAGGCATGGCAGCGTTCGCCATGGCCGGCCAGCGCGCTGCGGCCGGCGTGCTCCATGGCCTGCATCATGGGCGTGACGCGCGGCCAGTCGCAGGCGGTCTCCATGGTGTCCACCGCATAGCCGGCCTCCCACAGCGCATTGCGCAGGTAGACGCCTCGGAAGCGCTTGGCCGCCCACTTGCGCCCCAGCAGCGTGCCGGTGGAGACCCCGCCCTGCGCGCGCAGCAGCGGCCTGGCCAGCGCCTGCATGGCGCGCACCTGGGCGGCGCCGCCGGTGAAGCCCAGCATCAGCAGGACCTTGCCCTCGCCGCAGCCGCGCAGAGCGAGGTAGCGCTCCAGCCAGGCGATGGCGCCAGCGTGGCCGGCCAGCTTCAGCGTGGTGAGGGTCTCGGTGGCATTGGCCAGACGCATCATCGACAGGCCCAGGCGAGCCTGCGCCAGGGCCTGCACGGCGGCCTGCCCGCGCTCCCAGCTGGGCAGGAACCAGGCGACGAAGTCCTCGCGCTCGGGCACGCGGCTGATGCGCACGCTGGCCTCGGTGATCACGCCCAGGCGGCCTTCCGAGCCCAGCACCCATTCGCGCAGATCAGGTCCGGCCGCCGAGGCAGGCAGGGTGGGGATGTCCAGGGTGGACGCAGGTAGCTCCACGCGGCCGCCCGCAAAAAGCGCCTCGATGCGCCCATAACGCGCAGACTGCTGGCCCGAGGAGCGCGTGGCGATCCAGCCGCCCAGGGAGGCGTATTCGAAGCTCTGCGGATAGTGGCCCAGCATCCAGCCCTCGGCGCGCAGCTGCGCCTCCAGGTCCGGGCCCAGCACGCCGGCCTCGAAGCGCGCCAGCTGCGAGGCGGCATCCAGGCTCAGCAGGCGGCGCAGGCGCTGCATGGACAGCATCAGCACCGGACTATCGCCCGCTGGCGGCGAGAGGTGGCCGACCACGCTGGTGGCCCCGCCCACGGGGATCACGATCAGGCCTTGCTGGCCTGCCCAGTCCAGCAGCGGGCGGACCTGCTCCACGGTGTCTGGATAGGCCACGGCATCGCAGACCGGGCCGATCTGCCCGAAGCGCAGGCGCAGCCAGTCGCCCAGGCTCTGGCCGAAACTGGCGCGCAGGCGGTCCTCGGCGTCGGTGTTCAGGGGCACGGGGGCGCCGTGCAGCTGCGCGGCGCTCAGCCGCGAGGCCGGCAGCCGTGCCAGCGCCGCCGCGAAACTCGCGTCCTGCGGCGGCGCGCCCGACCCCAGGGCCTCCTCCAGAAAGCCCCGGGCGCCCTCGTCAATGGTCGCGTGGATGGATTCGTCGCCCCAACCGTTCCAGCGTCGCATCGCGTCTTCCCCTCATGATCTGATGAGAGCGAAGCTTAGGGAGCGGCGCGCCGCCTGGCTTGGTCTTTGGCGACGCGGGGCTTGTGATTTGGCGTCAGGCCGCGCTGAGGTCCCGGCCACCCAGCTCGCGCGCCAGCCCGACCGTGAGCCGCGTGGCCTGGCCGTAGATGGAGAGCTGGGGGTTGGCGCCGATGCTGGTCGGGAAGAGGGAGCCGTCGTGCACCGAGAGATTGCGCAGCTGCCAGTGCCGGCCATCGGGCCGCACCACGCCGCGCGAGGCGTCCGCCGCCATGCCGCAGCCGCCCATGACATGGGCGCTGACCAGGCGCAGCTGCTGCGCGCCCAGGGGCAGGGCCTGGATCTGGGCCTTCGCCTCGGCCCAGCTCTTCACGAAGCGGCCCTGCTCGTGCAGGGGCATCACCGTGCGGGCGCCGGCCGCGAACTGCAGCTCGGCCATGGCCAGCAGGGCGCGGCGGGCGCCGTCCAGCACGGCCTCGGTGAGCGGGTAGTCCAGCACCGGGCTGCCGTCGCCGCGCAGCTGCACCCGGCCGCCGGGCGACTCGGGGTGGAAGCCGTCGCGCAGCAGGGCCAGCACCGCCTGGGCGTGGGGGAACTGCTTCAGGGTCTGCACATAGCCCTCGCCCAGGCCGACCAGGGTCGAGGCCATCAGGGCCGGGTGCAGGGGCGGCACCTCCAGCTTGAAGCCCAGGGGGCCGTCGATGGGGTCGGTGTGCAGGAAATGGTCGGTGTAGACGCTTTGCGGTGCGCCGGCCCAGCCCTCGATGCGCTCGTCGAACATCGCCGCCGAGATCACCACCGGGTGCAGGAAGGTGCGGCGGCCCAGGCGCTGGTGGGGGTCGGGCGCGTGGGAGCGCAGCAGCAGGGCGGGCGAGTTGATCGCGCCGCCGGCCACCAGGTAGTGGCGGGCCCGCACGCGCAGCTCGGGGCCGGCGGGGGCGTCGTTGAGGGTCACGGGGCGGCAGACGAGGGCCTGCACGGTGTCACCGGACCATTCCAGGCGCTCGGCGCGCGTCTGCACCAGCAGCGTGGCCCCACCGGCCAGGGCGGCGGGGATGGTGGTCAGCAGCATGGACTGCTTGGCATTGGTGGGGCAGCCCAGGCCGCAGGAGCCCAGGTTCCAGCAGCCCTTCACATTGCGCGGGATGCGCTTGGTCTCCAGCTTCAGCACCTGCAGGCCGCGCTCCAGGGCGCTGTTGTTGGCGTTGGGCGTGCCTTCCCAGTCGTGCACGTTCAGCCGCGCCTCGGCCTGGGCGAACCAGGGCGCCATGGCGGCCTCGTTGAGCTCCGTCAGGCCGAACTCGCGGCCCCAGAAGGCCAGGGTGTCGGGCGGCGTGCGGAAGCTGCTGGTCCAGTTGACCGTGGTGGAGCCGCCCACGCAGCGGCCCTGCAGGATGTTGAAGGCCTTGTCGGCGGTCTTGCGCGCGGCGGCCTCCTGGTAGAGGCTGGTGTAGGCCTCGGCCTCGCGCTGCTTGAAGTCGCTGCTGGAACGCAGGGGGCCGGCCTCGATGATCAGCACCTTCAGCCCGGCCTTGACCAGCAGCTCGGCGCTGATGCCCGCGCCCGCGCCGCTGCCCACGATGGCGACGTCGCAGTCCAGCTCGGCAGGCAGCGGCGCGTGGCCGCCGCCCAGCACACGCCAGCCCTGGGCCAGGCCCTCGCGGATGGGGTCTTGGAACATGCTCATGCGCGCGGCCTCATTCGAAGGAGTGCGGGCCGGGATAGCCCATCAGGGACCAGTGCGCGGGGGCACTGAAAAAGACGGCGCAGTGCAGGTCGCGCAGGGCCTGGTAGGCCTGTTCGCGCAGGCTGATGCGCGAGTTGCGCATGGACTGCAGCGCGGCCTGCACGGCGGGGATCTCCGCCTCGGGCCAATCGCTGGCCAGACCGGCCAGGCCGCGGCGGCCGGCGGCGCTGCTGAGCACGGTCAGCAGCTGGCCCAGCTCGGCCTGCATGGCGGGCGGGAAGCCGGCGATGGCGCCGTCGACCAGGTCCAGGTGGGCCTGCAGGGCGCGGCGGCGCTCGGCGGCCTCGGCAGGCCAGGCGCCGTCCAGCACGGCCAGGGCGACGGCGCCCATCAGCGCGCGGCTGCGGGGGCTCTGCCGCAGCGGGCCGTCGGCCGAGGCCTGCAGGCCCGGCTCGACGCCGCGCAGGCCCAGGCCGGCCAGGGCCAGCAGGAGGCCGCTGCCCAGGCCCAGCTTCATGAGGGTTCGACGTTGCATGGCGATCAGCGAGGGCCCGCGGCGCACCGGTCTGGCGCACCGGCCTGGGCCGGATGTTTCTAAGCTGGGCGCAGCCTAGTCGCAAGAGGCGGGGCTCACCAAGAGGGTGCACGCGTAGATAGAGTCTCCCGCCTAAAGCCATGACAGGCCCTGACAGGCCATGACAGGCGCCACGCCCCGGCAGCGGACGCCACAATGGGCCCATGAACACCCTGCCTGCCCTGCCAGATGCCGACCGTCCCTGGTCCGCCGCCTTGCTGGACCTGGTGGCGCACAAGCCTGCGTCCGGCGAATCGCCACGCCCGCTCGCCGAGCGCGAGGCCCGGGCCCGCGCCCTGACCGAGGCCGCCGCGCGCAAGGCCGCCGCCACCGCGGCCGGCCTGGCCCTGCCGCCGGGGCCGCTGGGCTGGCTGACGGTGCTGCCCGAGCTGCTGGCCGTCTGGCGCATCCAGGCGCAGCTGGTGGCTGATGTGGCCGCGCTGCACGGCCACAGCGCCGAGCTGGGGCGGGACCAGATGCTCTACTGCCTCTTCCGCCATACCGCCGCCCAGGCCGTGCGCGACCTCGCCGTGCGGGCGGGCGAGCGTGCGGGCCAGGCGGTGCTGCAGCGCGTGCTGCAGGCCATCGGCGTCAAGCTGGGCGAGCGCAGCCTGGGCAGCGCCGTGGCGCGCTGGGTGCCGCTGGCGGGCGCCGCCGGGGTCGGCGCCTATGCATGGTGGGACACCCGCCAGGTCGGGCGCAGCGCGCAGGCGCTGTTCGCCTCGCTGCCGGATTGAGTCACCGGCCCGCCTGCAGCGCCGCCGGCTGCGCCTCGCCCCTGCGCTGCGGGGCCTGGTCCCAGCCGAAGAAGGCCAGCACGCGCTCCTTCTGGGCCAGGGTGTCCTGCTCGCCCAGGGCCATCAGGGCCTGGGTGTAGGGCGCCTCGAAGAGCAGGTAGCTGGCCAGGGCCGCGCCCTGTCCCTGGCCCTGCTGCACGCCCACGGCCCGCAGCAGCAGGCGGATGGGCTTGGGCAGGTCTTCCACATGCCGCGCGGCCAGGTCGTCCAGACGCTGGCTGGGCGAGATCACCAGAGCCTCGATGGGCTGCAGGGGGCTGTACTTGCGGCTCTCTGCTGGCATCAGCGAAAGGGTGCGGTTGATGCGCTGCATGCGCTCGATGTCCACCGCCAGCGCATCCAGGAAGATGCTGGACAGCGCATGCCCCGCGATCTGGGCCAGGCTGGGGTAGCCCTGGTCCGGCGTCTTGCGGCCCTGGGGCTCGTGCATGCGGCCTGCGCCTATCACCAGCAGGCGCTTGGCCCCGAGGTGGATGGCGGGCGACAGCGGGGCGCTCTGGCGCATGGAGCCGTCGCCGAACCAGGCGCGGTCGGTCTCGCCGCCCAGCTGCTTGGCCGGGAAGATGAAGGGGATTGCGGCGCTGGCCAGCAGGTGCTGGTGGTTCAGCTGCGTGGGCACGGCCAGGCGCTGCGAGCGCACCCAGGGCTCGATGGGCCGGGCGCTTTGATAGAAGGTCACGTGCTCGCCGCTGCTGTAGCTGGAGGCGGTGACGGCCAGGGCATGCAGGTGGCGGCGCCCCAGGATGGCGGGCAGCCGGTCCATGGGCACCAGCTCGCGCAGCAGGTCCTGCAGCGGGTCGTTGTTCAGCAGGGACTGCGGCCGCAGCCGCGCCAGGGCCCAGCCGAAGGACATCATGGTCAGCCAGCGTGCGCCGCTGCCCGCCACGCCGAGGGAGTCGCTGCGGTAGACCTGCTCGGCGCGAAAGTTCCGCCAGACATGGGCCAGGCGCTCCACCGCACCGTCGAACTGGTCGGCGCCGCAGGCCAGGGCCGTGCCGTTGATGGCACCGGCCGAGGTGCCCACGATCACGCCGAAGGGATTGCTGCGGCTGCTGCCCTCGCCCTGGGCTTCGCGCCGCAGCCGCACCAGGGTCTGCAGCACGCCGACCTGGTAGGCCGCACGTGCGCCGCCACCGCTGAGGACCAGTCCGGTCAGGGGAAAGTCGTGCATGGTCTTGCCGGGCTTGCGCAAAGCCGCTGCTGGGAAAAGGCGATTGGACACCGGCTTGGCGCCGCCGGAACTCCTGGCTTGCACGGAGCGCCCCCTGGACACGGTGCTTGCACGGGCTGCACGCCCCGGGGCAAGCGTCCTACACTGCAGCGACTGCCCTTGCTGGACACCCCATGCAACTGCCCACCATGCTTGATGTGGAGGCCTCCGGCTTTGGCCGGGGCAGTTATCCCATCGAGATCGGTTTCGTGGAGGCCGGGGGCGGCCTGTTCTGCTCCCTGGTCCGCCCCGCGCCGGACTGGCAGCACTGGGACCCCGCCGCCGAAGCCCTGCATGGCATCAGCCGCGAGCTGCTGCAGCGCCATGGCCGGCCAGTGGACTGGGTGGCGGCGGAGCTGAACCGCCGGCTGGCCGGCCAGACCGTCTACTGCGACGGCTGGGCCCACGACTACCCCTGGATCGCCCGCCTCTTCGATGAAGCCGAGCTGAACCCGGCCTTCCGCCTGGAGGATGTGCGCACCCTGCTCAGCGAGCGGGAGCTGGGCGGCTGGGACCGCAGCCTGCAGACCCTGCGCGAGGAACTGCGACCCGAACGCCACCGCGCCAGCAGCGATGCCCGCATGCTGCAGCTGTGCGTGCAGCGCGTGCGCTCGGTCCTGCTGCCTGGGCGGGCTTGAGCTGGGTCAACCGACGCGGGCTTGCCGGGCCGTCCGGCTTGGGATGATTCGGCGACGGGGCTAAGCTCGGGGTGACAGGTCCCGGCCCTGACCGGCGCCCATGTACCGCCATCCAGAGACAGGAGCCCCCATGTTCCAGCGCATCCTCTTCCCCACCGACGGTTCGGCTACCGCCCTCAAGGCCTGTGGCGTGGCCGTGGACATGGCCCGGCGCTACGGTGCCACGCTGCAGGCCGTCAGCGTCATCGACCCGGTGCCCTTCGTGGCCTTTCCGGAAGGCGGGGGCGAGGCCCTGGCCTATTACCTGGAAGCCGCGGAGCAGTCGGCGAACGAGGGCATTGCCCAGGCCCGCCAACTGGCCGCGTCCGCAGGCGTGCCCTTCGAGAGCCTGATCCTGCGCGAGCACGGGCCGGCCGTGGCCGTGGTCGAGCAGGCCAAGGCCAGCGGGGCCGAGCTCATCGTCATGGGCTCCCATGGCCGCCGCGGGCTGGACGCCGTGATCCTGGGCAGCGTGGCGCAGAAGGTGCTGACGCTCTCCTCGGTGCCGGTGCTGATCGTCAAATGAAAAAGGCCGGTGGCAATGCCACCGGCCTTCAGGCCAGCAAAGGCGTCGGGAATCAGAAGGCGAACTTCACGCCCACGGACAGCACCTGGACTTCCTTCACAGGCTTCTGGAATTCCACGCGCAGGGCCACATCCTTGGTGAAGGCGTAGCTGGCGCCGATGCCCCACAGGAACTTGGTCTCGTTGCTGCTGTCGCTGTAGGTGACGTTGCCTTCCTTGATCTTGACGTCACCGCGCAGGCTGTTCAGGCCCAGGCGACCGTAGACGCTGAACTCGTTGCTCACGGGAGCGCTGAACACGCCGGAGAACTGCAGGGCGTACAGGTCCACCGAAGCGGAGACACTGCCTTGGCTCGCGGTTTCCTTGAGCAGCGAGCGGTAGCCGGCTTCCAGGGAGACGGTGTCGTTCAGCTTGTAGCCGCCGAACACGGCCAGGCCCGTCTTGTTGAAGGAGACGCCGTTTTGGCTGAAACGGTTACGGCCGACATCACCGCCAGCGTAGAAATCGCCAGCGAAGGCGGGCGCGGTGAATGCGGCGGCCATGGCCAGAGCCATCAGTTTCTTCATGAGATTCCCTCGGTGAATTGAATGCTTGTACGTGCGGCCGGATGGCTCACGCACTTCTTTCGCAGTAGGCCCAGGTCGGGCCGGAAAGAGCGCGCATTCTAGGCATGTCTGCGGGCCTCATGACCGAAGTCATTGGATTTGATGCCACACCCCGTTGGGGGGGGGGCTATGCAGAGGCCGCCATGGTGGGCCACTCGCTGCTGATGTCTTTGCCGTCATAGATCAGCAGTTCGCCGAACTGCAGCAGCAAGGCCTCGCTCTGGCGCGGCCGCCAGAACACCAGCTCGTCCGGCTGCAGGGCCACGGTATTGCTGGCCACCATCACCTGCTGGTTGGAGCTGGGGCCGTAGAGCCCGCTGGCCTGCAGGCCCGGTGGCGACACGGGGTCGGCCAGCCAATGCCCGCCGTGGATGGCGTAGCCGCGCGTCTGGTTGCGGTCCCAGGCCTGGGCCGCGCGGCTCAGCCAGGTCGCGCCTTCGGGCAGTCGGAAGCGCGGCCAGGCCTTGAGCACCGGCGTGGCGATGAAGACGGCCGGCTGCAGGTCTGACAGCAGGGGCTTGTCGAAGTCCGAGGGCAGCAGGGCGGCGGAGCCCACCGAGACCTCGTTGGGCACGCCCTGGCCATCGTGCAGACGGAAGGTGGGCGAGCCGGCGGTGTTGAGGGTCAGGTCTTGCTTCTTCTGCGGGCCCAGCAGCTGCTGGGCCAGCGCCCAGGCGCGCTCGTAGCGCTGGCGGGCTGTCTCCCAGGCCGTGCTGCGCATGCCGGCGATGTCCGGCAGGGCGGCCACGTGGGCGTCGTAGCCCATGAAGCCGCGCCACTGCAGGCCGGGGGAGGACCGGAAGCTCGACAGCGCCCGGCCCAGCGCGGCCTCGTCCTCGAAGCCGCCGCGGTGCAGGCCCACGTCGATCTCCAGGTTGACGCGCAAGACCTGACCCTTGGCCTGCGCCAACTGGCGGTACTGGGCCAGCCGCTCCTCGGTGTCGACCAGCCATTCGATGGCAGCGATGCGCTCGCGCGGCAGCTGCTCCAGCAGCTGCGCGGCGGCGGCCACGGGGAAGGGCTTGCCCAGCAGGACCTGGGCATCCGGCCGGGCCTGCAGCAGCGCGGCCGTCTGGGCGGCATTGAAGGCCATGACCTTGCGGCTGCCCCAGGCCTGGGCCACTTCATCCATCAGCGGCAGGCAAGGCAGGGACTTCAGCACCGCGCGCAGGGCCATGCCTGTCTTCTGCTGATGGCTGCCGATGCGGGCAATGTTGGCGCGCAGCCGTGGCAGGTCCACCACCAGCCGTGCCTGTGCCATGCCTACGGCCTGCAGCGCCCGGCCCAGGGCCTGGAAATATGGCTCGGCCGGGCCGCCCCGGTCGGAGGGCCGGGCCAGCCAGGGGCCGCCGACGGCCAGCAGGCCGGTCGTGCCCAGCCAGCGGCGGCGGCTCCAGCGGCGGGCCTTGGGGGCGTCAGGCACGGGAAGTCCCTCCGAAAATCTGCTGCAGATGGCTGTTGAGCAGGCGACCGCGCGGGTCCAGCTGCTCGCGCAACTGCTGGAAGTCCTTGAAGCGCGGATAGAGCGCGGCAAGCTCGCGTGCGCCCAGCCCGTGCAGCTTGCCCCAGTGCGGCCGGCCGCCGTGGCGTTGGAAGATGGGGCCGATCTCACCGAGCAGGTAGTCATGCGCCTCGCCGGCCTTGGCGTGCACGGCCACCGAGCAGCTGTCGCGCTCGAAGAATGGGCTCAGCCAGGCGTGGTCGGCCCGCACCCATCGGAACTCCAGCGGGAAGAAGACCTCGTTGCGCTTCTCAAGCGCAGCGACCACGGCACGCAGGCACGGCAGGCCTTGCTCGCGCGGCAGGTGGTACTCGGTCTCGTTGAAGCGGGTGGGCCGCGCGGTGGACAGCAGCTTGTGCGACCAGTCCAGTGCATGCTCGGTCTGCGCCGGGTCTATCAGCCGGGCTGCGGCCCAGCGCCGCAGCTGGGGCCAGCGGCCCAGCCAGTCGCGCAGCTTCTGCAGGTCGGCCAGCACGTCCTCGTCGGCGCTGTGGGGGCGCTCGGGCGGTCCCTGCGGTACCTCGATGTGGGTGATGCCGGCCGCGTAGCCGGTGAAGGGCAGCACGTAGAGCTCGAAATGGCGGCTCTCCCGGGCCAGGGCGGGGGCGCGCTCCAGCAGGGACTCAGTGCGCTCCAGCCAGACCTTGCGGCGCAGCATGTAGCGGGGCCGCACGCGCAGGGTGTACTCGGTGATCACGCCCAGGGCGCCGAGGGAGACGCGCGCGGCGTCAAAGAGCTCGGGGTCCTTCAGCCGGCTGGCTTCGCGCAGCTCGCCCTGGGGCGTGAGCAGGCGCAGGGCCTGGACCTCGGCATGCAGGGCGGGCAGGGTGAGGCCGGTGCCGTGGGTGCCGGTGGAGAGGGCGCCTGCCAGGGTCTGCACGTCGATGTCGGGTTGGTTGTGCAGGGCCAGGCCTTGCGCGTCCAGCTCGCGGGCCAGCGTGCCCAGGCGGGTGCCGGCCTTCACGCGCACCGTCATCGCGGTCTTGTCCACCTCGACGATGCCGCTGAGCCGGTCCAGGGAGATCAGGGTGCCCGGCGTGGGCACCAGGGCGGTGAAGCTGTGGCCGGCGCCCACGCAGCGCAGCGGGCCCTTCAGTGCGGGCAGGCTGGCGGCCAGCTGTTCCTCGGAAGTGGGCAGCAGCCAGGCCGCCTCGCAGCGCTGCAGGCCGGACCAGTTCTGCCAGGCGCGCGGCGGCTGGGCCGGCAGGGGCGAAACTGCGGGCGCGGCGGAGGCGGCCGTGCTGGCTGGCGGCACGGCCGTGCGCGCGGTCGGCCGCGCGGGGGCTGGGGGGCGGGCCGAGGCGGGCGGCGCAGAAGCCGTCTCCGTCTGCGCCAGCGCAGGCAGGGCCAGGCCGCCGCTCAGGGCGGCCGCGGTCTTGAGGCAATCGCGTCTTGAAGTCATGGCGTCGGGCCACTCATGAAACGGGTCAGGGATTCGAAGTCCTGCGGGCTGCAGTCGGCGCACAGGCCGCCGGCGGGCATGCCGCCCTTGCCTGTCTGGACGCTTTGTACCAGCGCGGGCAGGCCGCGCGCCAGGCGCGTGCCCCAGCTGGGCGCATGGTGGCTCAGCGGGGCGCCGCTGTCGGGGCGCGCATGGCACAGCACGCAGGACTGCTCATAGCGCTGGGCCAGGCGGGCGTCGGCGGGGCGGGCACGTTCGGCGCGCTCGACATCGGCCGGGCCGGGCGCCTGGGGCGCCTGCCCACATCCGGCCAGCAGTGCTGCCGCCAGCAACGCCAGGGCTTGGGGCCAGGTCTTGCCCATCAATAGCTCACTCGCGCTTCCAGAGCCAGGCTGCGCGGCTTGCTCAGGGTGGCGTAGGCGGCGCCCAGGGGCGCGGCCTCATACCAGACGCGCTGGATCTCGCGCCGGTCCAGCAGATTGCGGCCGACCAGGGCCAGGCCCCAGCGGCCGTCGGCGGACTCCCAGGCCAGGCGGCCGTCCAGGCGCTGCCGGCTGCCGCCCACGCGCCAGCCCTGGCCCTGCAGGCACAGGCCCTGGACGTAGGACTCCTCGCTGCAGCGCGTGGCGCTCTGGTGGCTCCATTGAAGGCGCAGGCTGGCCAGGCCACCGGCCGCGCTCCAGCCGTGCTCGCCGCCGACGCTGGCCTGGAGCCGGGGCGCGCCCGCGGGCTGGCCGTCCAGGGCATGGCCCAAGCTGCTTTGGCCGTGGCGGTAGGTCTGGTCCAGCCATTGCACATTGGCGAAGAGCTGCCAGCTGCGGCTGGGCTGCCAGCGCAGGTCCAGGTCGGCGCCGCGGGCCTGCTGGTCGCTGAGGGTGACCTGGTAGGCGGGAATGCCGCCGCCGGCATTGGGCACCAGCTGCAGGGTCTGGAGGTTGTCGAAGCGGTACTGGAATAGCGAGGCCGCGTAGCTCAGGCCGGCAGCGGCCCACTGGCCCTTGGCGCCCAGCTCGAGGTTGCGCACATGCTCGGGCTCGTAGACCGAGTTGACCTGCAGGCTGTTGAAGCCGCCGGCCTGGTAGCCCTTGCTCCAGGAGCCGTAGATCATCAGGTGCTGGCTCAGCCGGTGATCCAGCACCAGGCGCGGGCTGGCGTCATGCCAGCGTTGGCGGCGCTCCACCGGGGTCGTGGTGGCGCCGCTGGTGGCGATCAGCACGTTGCCGGCCATGGCGCCCTGCAGCTGCGCAGCCT
Source organism: Roseateles sp. DB2 (assembly GCF_051857535.1). Taxonomy (NCBI): domain Bacteria; kingdom Pseudomonadati; phylum Pseudomonadota; class Betaproteobacteria; order Burkholderiales; family Sphaerotilaceae; genus Roseateles; species Roseateles sp. DB2. Next base: position 192,237 of record NZ_JBPZGY010000006.1, read on the forward strand.
GTTCCTCGCTGATCGCGCCCGCCGCCACGAGGCCGGGGAAGAAGCCGGCGCCGTCCAGCGCCGAGAGCTGCGCATCCAGCCCGGGCGCGCTGCGCAGGGGGTTGGACCAACGGAAGGTCTTGCGGTCCTGCGTCAGGCGCAGGCCCGTGGTGAGCCGGGTGGCGGGGCTCAGCGTCCAGATCAGGTCCCCATAGACCGCCATGGCCCGGAAGGCGCCCCGATTGTCCATCTGCTCGTGCCAGGCCTGGCCGCGCAGGTCCAGGCCGGGGATGCCCACGGCGTCGATCAGGCCGTTGACGGTGCTGAAGAGCGGCAGGCCCAGGACGTTGCCGGAGAGCGTGTCCAGGGCGGTGGTGGTGCTGTCCACGTCTGCGCTCTGTCGGGCCGTCTCCTGGTAGAAGCTCAGGCCGGCCATCCAGTCCAGCAGGGCGTTCTTGCTGCTGAGGCGGAACTCCTGCTGCCAGCTCGTATTGCCCTCGCGGTTGGTGGTGGCCAGGAAGAGCGCGGGGTTGGCCGTGCCGTCGTTGTCCTGGCGGTTGCGGCTGTTGAAGTGGCGCCAGGCGGTGAGGGACTGCAGTTCCGCGCCCGCCAGCCAGCCGCCCAGGGGCCAGCTCAGGCGCAGGGTGGCGCCTTGGTAGTCGCGCGATTCGCCCTGGTCGGCGACGTCATTGCGCCAGGGCGTGGTGAGCGGATTGGCGTAGCTGGCCGGATCGGCAGGGAAGGGCGGCAGGCCGGACTGCAGCGCCACCAGACCGATGGCGGGGCGGGCGTTCTGCTTCAGCGTCTCCTGCTCCACGCTCAGCAGCGCGCGGGCCGATTCACCCTGCCACAGCAGGCTGGCGCGCAGGCCCCAGCTGTGGTCGCCGCCGAAGCGCTGGCCCGTGCCGGCGTCCTGCGTGAAGCCGTCGCTGCGCTGGCTGACCAGGGTGGCGCGCAGGGCGAGGTCGGCGTTCAGCGGCTCGTTCACCAGCAGTTGCACGTCGCGCTGGCCGCGCTCCCCCAGACGCAGCAGGGCGCTGCCCTTGCGCTCGAACTCGGGCTCGTTGCTCACGATGCTGATGGCCCCGCCCGCGCTATTGCGGCCGAAGAGCGTGCCCTGCGGCCCCTTGAGCACCTCGATGCGCTTCACGTCGTTGAAGTTGAGCAGTGCGCCGCCGGTCTTGCCGGCATAGACGCCGTCCACATACACCCCCACCGGCGAATCCGTGCCGATGCCGAAGTCCAGCGTGCCGATGCCGCGCAGGCTGAGGCTGGGCTGGGTGGCCTGGGTCGTGTCCATGGCAAGACCTGGCACCGTGGCGGCGAGATCGCCCAGCTTGGCCGCACCACTCTTCTTCAACTGCTCGGCGCCCAGCACCTGGATGGGGATGGGCACGCTCTGCAGCTGCTGCACCCGGCCCTGGCCGGAGACCACCACGGCCTCCAGCTTCGCCTTCTCCGCCCCTTCGCCGCCCTCCGCGTTCTGTGCCCGCGTCGGACTGGCGGCCAGAGCCCAGATGGCCAGGCACAGGGCATGGGGAAGCAGGGGCTGGCGCTGCTGCAAGCGCCGGTGGGTCGTGGGCATGGCAGTCTCCTGGTGGCCGGGGTGGCTCTTAAATGTAATGATGACTATATTTGTAGTGGCAACGGGCGCGATACGGACAATCCCCGGGGTACCCGATCCAGGCTGCTTCGATCTGGAGCAGCGCTCGCATAGACTCCCTCCCATGCCCGCCACCCGTCCCGCCGCCCCCGACCTCGAAGTGAAGAAAGCCCCTACCCAGGCCCGGGCGGTGGAGACCTACGAGCGCATCCTGGCGGCCTGTGCGGAGCTGCTGGGCGAGGTGGGCATCGAGCGGCTGTCGACCAATCTGGTCTGCCAGCGGGCCGGCATCTCGCCGCCGGCCCTATACCAGTACTTTCCGAACAAGTACGCCATCCTCCACGAGCTGGGCACGCGGCTGATGCAGGTGCAGAACGAGCTGCTGATGCCCTGGGCCGTGCCGGCCACCTTCCAGCTGCCGGAGCCGGATTTCGCGGCCAGCGTGGCCGAGCTCTTCCTCAAGACCTTGGCCCTCACCGAGCGCATGCCGGCCGGCGTGTGGGTGACGCGGGCGCTGCGGGCCGTGCCCTCCCTGCAGTCCGTGCGCAATCTTTCGCATGACCAGGTGACGGACCTGCTGCTGCTGCCCTTCATGAGCGCCCATCCCGGAGCCGACACCGCCCGGGCCAAGCTCACCATCCGCCTGGCCATCGATGCCCTCTATGCTGCCCAGGAGCTGCTGTTCGACGACCCCAGCCTGGACGCCGAGGCCGTCGCCAGCACCATGGCAGAGATGGTGGCCGCCCAGCTCTGCCGTCTGCGCGGCTGAGCCCCTGCGCCCAGGGGGCCCGCTGGAGGCTGACGCCGTGCTGTCTTGCCCAGTCCGTGGCCCTAGCTATTGGGAGGATGTCGCCACTTCATGAGACCATGCCCCCTCAAGTCATGACCCGACCGGTGGGAGGCTGCAGGCAATGACGGGATGGTTCAGGCGTGCGCTCCGGGCGTCGCCGGTGCAGGCGCGCTATGCAGGGCTGGTCTGCCTGGCCTACCTTGCCTTTGCCCTGCTATGGATCTTCTTCTCGGACCGGGCGCTGGAGCTGCTGGTCGAGGAGCCGCAGCGTCTCTCGGCCGCCACAGCCAAGGGATTCTTCTTTGTCTTCGTGACGGCGACCCTGCTGTACCTGGCCCTGCGCACGGTGCCGATGATAGGGGCGCAGGAACGGGAGACCTCCTGGATGCTCCGGGCCGGCCCAAAGTCGGCGGCATCCTGGTATCTGCTGGCCTTGGTGCTCAGCGTGTCGGCCATGGGGCTCTACCTGGCCCTGGGGTCGGTGCTGGAGGGGCGCCTGCTGGTGGGCATCTTCATGCTGCCCGTGATGCTCAGTGCCATGCTGGGCGGTCTGGGGCCAGGTCTCTTCGGGACCCTGATGTCCCTGCTGGCGGCCCTGCTGGCCCTTTGGAAGCTGCGTGGTGGCTGGGCGCAGCTGCAGGTGCTGGACGGGCTGCAGCTGATGTTTCTGCTGGGAAACAGCCTGGCGGTGAGCTTTCTGGCCGGGCGCTTGCGGGCCAGCCTGCAGGCCATGGCGGCCAATCGCCAGCTGCTGGCCGCGGTGGTGGACGGCACCACCGACGCCGTCTTCGTGAAGGATGCCGACGGACGCTACCTGATGGTCAACCAGGCGGCAGCGGGCTTTGTCGGCCTTCCCCGCGACGCGATCCTGGGCCGCAGGGATGCGGACATCTTCCCGGCCGAGTCCGCACGCCTCATCCGCGCCCGGGACGAACTCGTCATGGCCGAAGGGGTTACCAGCAGCCACGAGGAGTCTCTGCTCAACCAGTCGGGGCAGGCCTTGGTTTTCCATGTGACCAAGGGCCCCTGGCGCGATGAAGGCGGGGCCATACGCGGTCTGTTCGGCATCTCGCGCGATGTGAGCCGCGAGGCACGTCGCGAGCTGGCGCTGAGCGAGGCGGCTGCAGCCATGCAGGAGGCCCAGGCACTGGCTCACGTGGGCAACTGGTCCTGGGATCTGGGGCGAGACGAACACCAGTGGTCCCAGGAGATCTATCGCATCTGCGGACGCGACCCGGCCCTGGGGCCCGCCGTCGTGCCGGAGGTGTGCCGCTACTTCACGGTGGGGGGCTGGGCCGCCATCGATGGAGCAGTCCGGCAGACCCTCGCTGACGGCACGCCTTACGAGGTCGATGCCGAGGTTCTGCGTGACGATGGCAGCCGGACGTGGATCACGGTCCGCGGGCGCGCGGTGCATGACGCAGCTGGCGCCGTGACGCGTCTCGTGGGCACCGTGCAGGACATTGGCGAGCGCAAGCATGCCGAGCTGGCCCTGGCCCTGCGGGAGGCGCAACTCAGCCGCGTGCTGGAGGGCTCGGACCTGGGCTACTGGGACTGGAATGTGCAGGCCAATGAATTCCAGGTCAGTCCGCGCTGGGAGACCATGCTGGGCTACGAGCCGGGCGAGATGCAGGTCAGCACGGACCAGTGGCCCCGGCATGTGCACCCGGACGACTTTCCGCTGGCGCTGGCCTCCATCGAGCAGCACCTCAGCGGCGAGGCGCCGGCGCATGAGGTCGAGATGCGCCTCCGTACCAAGGACGGCGAATGGCGCTGGATCCGGACCTCGGGCCGCGTGGTCAGCCGGGACGCCGAGGGCCGGCCGCTGATGATGTCCGGCACGCACACCGACATCACCGAGCGCAAGCAGCTGGAGCTGGCGCTGCGCGAGGCCGCCATGGTCTTCGACAGCAGCCTGGAAGGCATCATGGTGGTGGACCCCCGGATGCGCATCACCAAGGTCAATGCCGCCTTCTGCCACATCACAGGCTACGACGCGGATGACGTGCTGGGAAAGAGCCCTGCGATTCTGTCCTCCGGCCGCCAAGGTCCGGACTTCTACCGCGAGATGTGGCGCAGTCTCGCCGCCCACGATGTCTGGCGCGGCGAGATCTGGAACCGCCGCCGCAATGGCGAGATCTACGCCGAGCTGCTGACCATCTCCTGCGTGCGCGATGCCAAGGGCGTGGTGCAGCACTACATCGGTGTGTTCTCCGACATCAGCCAGATCAAGAGCCACGAGGCCGAGCTGCACCGCATCGCCCACTTCGACCCGCTCACGGGCGTGCCCAACCGCCGCCTGCTGGTGGACCGCCTGCACCAGGCACTGGCGCGCGCGGCGCGCACCGAGAGCAGCCTGGCCGTCTGTTTCCTGGACCTGGACGGCTTCAAGGTCGTCAACGACGCCCATGGCCACGCCGTGGGCGACCGCCTGCTGATCGAGGTGACGCAGCGCATGGCCGAGGTGCTGCGTGCCGAGGACACCCTGGCCCGCCTGGGCGGCGACGAGTTCGTGGTGTTGCTCACCGACATCAGCAGCGAGCGCAACTGCGCCCTGGTCCTGGATCGCCTGCTGCAGGCGGTCCAGCAGCCCCTGCGCATCGAGGGACTGGAGCTGCGGGTGACGGTGAGCATAGGCGTGAGCCTCTTCCCGCACGACAACGCCGATGCCGACACCCTCATGCGCCACGCCGACCAGGCCATGTACCTGGCCAAGGAGGCCGGCAAGAACCGCTACCAGCTTTTTGACCCGGTCAGCGACCGGCGTGCGCAGTCGCATCGCGAGTTCCTGCAGCGCCTGCAGCAGGCTCTGGAGGCACGTGAGTTCGTGCTCCATTACCAGCCCAAGGTGGACCTGGTGGATGGCCGTCTGCTGGGCGTCGAGGCCCTGATCCGCTGGAACTGCCCCGGACGCGGGCTCGTGCCCCCGGGCGAGTTCCTGCCGCAACTGCAGTCCACGAGCCTGGAACTTGCCGTGGGGGACTGGGTGATCGAGGAAGCCCTGAGCCAGGCGCAGCGCTGGCGCGAGCAGGGCCTGGACCTGCGGGTCAGCGTCAACATCAGCGCCTCTTATCTGCAGCAGCCGGACTTCCTGGACAAGCTGGCCCAGGCCCTGTGTCGCCACCCGGGCCAGCAGCCTCGGCAGTTCGAGCTGGAGGTGCTGGAGACCGCGCAGATCGAAGACATGGATGCGGCCGTCGCCATCCTGAGGCGCTGCGGCGAGTTGGGCGTGCGCTTCGCGCTGGATGACTTCGGCACCGGCTACTCCTCGCTCACCTATCTGCGCAAACTGCCGGTGCAGACACTCAAGATCGACCAGAGCTTTGTGCGCGGCATGCTGGGCAATGCCGACGACATGGGCATCGTCGAGGGCGTGATCCGCTTGGCGCGGGCCTTCCGCATGGACGTGGTGGCCGAGGGCGTGGAGACCCTGGAGCATGGCCGCATCCTGCTGCAGCAGGGCTGCCGGCTGATGCAGGGCTATGGCATTGGGCGGCCCATGACCCCGGAGGCGCTGCGGGGCTGGTGGCTGAACTGGCAGCGCGAGGCGCCCTGGGTGGCACTGCAGGCCCTGCCTTCCCGCACGCAGGCTGATGACCCGGTAGCATGAGCGCCGGTGATAAAGCCGGGTGCAAAGTGCGAGGTGAGAGCTTGAGGACATGGTGGAAGGGTGTATTCGCCCTGCTGGTGCTGTTGGCCCTGGCGGTCGCGGCGGGGCTGTGGTGGCTGCACGGCAACCTGGACCGTCTGGTCCAGCGCGCCATCGTGGAGCAGGGCAGCGCCCTCATCGGGGCGCCCATCCAGCTGCAGGGCGTTCACATCGACCCCCGCACCGGGGCGGGTGAGCTGCGGGGCCTGGTCATTGGCAATCCGCCAGGCTTCAAGACGCCCCATCTGCTGCAGGTCCAGCGGGTGCGGGTACAGCTGGACATCGGCACACTCACGCAGCCAGTGGTCGTGATCCAGGCGGTGGAGATCGAGGCTCCGGACGTGATTTACGAGAAGGGCGCCACCCAGACCAATATCGAGGCACTGCAGACCCATCTGGCGCGGCAACTGCAGCGCACGGAGCAGGCGCCGTCAGGGCAGGGCTCGGCGCCGAAGAAGTTCATCGTGGAGCGCTTCCAGCTGCTGCGGCCGCAGGCCCAGGCCAGCGCGGCCTTCATGCAGGGCAGGACGGTGAGCCTCAAGCTGCCGGAGATGGACCTGCGAGATCTCGGCCGGGCCGAGGGCGGGCTGACTGGCGGCGAGCTGGGCGCCCAGGTGGCCAAGGCCCTGCAGCAACGGCTCAAGGCCTCCTTCTTCTTCGACCGTGCCCTGCAGTCCACTGGCGAGACCGCCCGCCAGGCCGGCGAGGCCCTGGGCAATCTCTTCAAGAAGCACTGAGCGCCGGCAGGCGCAGCGGGGTCAGGTCTTGCCGAACAGGCCCTGGTGCTGCGCGCGCAGCAGGTTCTTCTGCACCTTGCCCATGGTGTTGCGCGGCAGTTCGGTCTGGACGAACACCGCCTTGGGCACCTTGAAGTTGGCGATGCGGGCCTTCAGCGCCGCGATCAGGGCCTGCGGCTCGGGTGTCATGCCTGGGCGCGGCACCACAGCGGCGATCACGCCCTCGCCGAAGTCCGGGTGCGGCACGCCCACCACGGCCGACTCCAGCACCCCCGGCAGCTCGTTGAGGAAGCCCTCCACCTCAGCCGGGTAGACGTTGTAGCCACCAGTGATGATGAGGTCCTTGCTGCGACCCACGATGCGCACATAGCCGGCTTCGTCCTGCTGGCCTACGTCGCCGGTCTTGAACCAGCCATCGGCGGTGAACTCCTCGGCTGTCTTTTCGGGCATGCGCCAGTAGCCGGCGAAGACATTGGGGCCGCGCACCTGGATGTGGCCGATCTGGTCCGGGGCGCAAGGGCGGCCGGCATCGTTGATGATGCGCAGGCCCACGCCGGGCAGGGCCGGGCCCACGGTGCCGCCGATGCGCTCGCCGCCCTCGTAGGGATTGGAGGTGAGCATGATGGTCTCGCTCATGCCGTAGCGCTCCAGGATGGTGTGGCCTGTGCGGGCCTGCCAGTCGCGGAAGGTCTCGATGAGCAGGGGCGCCGAGCCGCTGATGAAGAGCCGCATGCGGGCGCAGGACTCGTGGGTGAGCGAGGCTTCGGCCAGCATGCGCACATAGAGCGTGGGAACGCCCATGAAGACGGTGGCGTCCGCCAGACGCTGGACCACGGCGCGCGGCTCGAAACGGCTGAACCAGATCATCTTGCTGCCGTTGAGCAGGGCGCCGTGCGAGGCCACGAAGAGGCCGTGCACATGGAAGATGGGCAGGGCGTGGATCAGCACGTCGCCCGGGCGCCAGCCCCAGGCCTGCTGCAGCACGCGCGCGTTGGAGAGCAGGTTGCCATGGCTCAGCATGGCGCCCTTGCTGCGGCCGGTGGTGCCGCTGGTGTAGAGAATGGCGGCCAGGTCCTCGGGCTTCTTCACGGCGGGCGTGTGCTCGTCGCTCATCTGGGAGGCGCGGTCCAGCAGGGTGCCGGTGCGGTCCTCGTTGAGGGTGAAGACCCGCTGCGTGCCGGCCAGAAAGGCCAGCTTGGACACCCAGCCGAAATGCTGCCCGGCACAGACCACCACGGCCGGCTCGGCATTGCCGATGAAGTACTCGAGTTCCGCCGCCTGGTAGGCCGTGTTCAGCGGCAGGTAGACGTGGCCGGCGCGCAGCACGGCCAGGTAGAGCATCAGGGACTCGACGCTTTTCTCGGTCTGCACGGCGATGCGGCTGGCCGGCGGCAGGTCCAGGGAGTCCAGCAGATTGGCCATCATGGCCGTGCCGCGCTCCAGGTCCCGCCAGCTGTAGCGTAGTGCTTCGCCGTCGGCGCATTCGATGGCGCAGGCGTCGAGGTCAGGCGCAAAGGAAGCGCGCAGGGCGGCGAAGAGATTGGCGTTGGCGGCGGCGTTCATGGGCCGACATTGTGCGGCGTGCGCCGTCCGTCCTTCAAGGAGACGGCCGATTCAGGGCAGGGAGACGCTGGACATGTAGTCCAGGTAGGCCGTCGTATGCCAGCTGAAATGGGCGACGTTCAGCGTCAGCGGGAGCGAGGCATCGAAGTCACCCTGCAAGGCCAGGGTGACCGGCTTGTGCCCGCAGCTGTAGCTCATCCGGAAGCCCGGCACCGCCGAACTGCGCCGGCCTCCCTGCTCCACGTAGAAGCGGGATCCGTCAAAACTCCTGGACAGCTTGCAGATCGACGGGTTCTCGTTGAGGCGAACCAGGAGCTGCTGCCGCCCGTAGGCATTGGTCGCCTTCCAGGCCTTCACGCTTATCTGCTCGCGTGCATAGGGGTCGTAGCTGGCCTCCTTGGCGCCCGCCGGGGCCAGGTCAGGGTAGGGCCTGCCCCAGCCGTTGTCGGGCGGGAAGTCATAGGTCGACCAGTTGCAGGCGGCTCGCGTCCTGTCGACGGCGGCTGCGAAGCCATCGGCACCAAAGCCGAGCGCAGCAAAGGGGCGGAACTCGGCCATGAGGTCCCAGTTCGTGTAGAGCGCCTTGAGCAGGCGGCTGTCGATGAAGGGCGGCGTCAGCAGGGTGCTCGAGCTGTCGCGGGTCTCCACCCAGACGTCGGAACGGCTGTAGCTGGAGCCGACACGGAGGTCCACACTGCCATTGCTCGTGACGAAGGGCGTCCGGAGGGTGTAGCTGCGCTCGCCCTTGCTGTTGCAGGAAATGGTGAACTCCCCACCGCTATCGCCGCGTGCGGTCAAGGTGGTGGTGGCCGTGCTATCCACGCTGGAGCGCGTCGAGGCGATGAGCCACTGCGTCGCGGTCCGATCCAAGGGCTCAGAGACAGGGGCCGGTGCAGGTGCAGGTGCAGGTGCGGGTGCAGGTGCGGGTGCAGGTGCAGGTGCGGGTGCAGGTGCGGGTGCAGGTGCGGGTGCAGGTGCGGGTGCGGGTGCAGGTGCGGGTGCGGGTGCAGGTGCAGGTGCAGGTGCAGGTGCGGGTGCAGGTGCAGGTGCGGGTGCGGGTGCGGGTGCGGGTGCGGGTGCGGGTGCGGGTGCGGGGGCAGGTGCAGGTGCAGGTGCAGGTGCAGGTGCAGGTGCAGGTGCAGGTGCAGGTGCAGGTGCAGGTGCAGGTGCAGGTGCAGGTGCAGGTGCAGGTGCAGGTGCAGGTGCGGGCACCGGCGAGGGCGAGGGCGTCGGGGGGGCGTTTGGCACAGCCGAGGGGCCGCCGCCGCCGCAGCCGCTCACGGCCAGGGACGCGGCAAGCAGCCAGCCGAGGGCGGGCGTGGGGCAGGGGCGCAGGGGGACGGGTTTCATCAAGAGCGGCGTGTGAGGCAAGGGAAGCAGCAGCGTCGGGAGACCTGCCGCATGAGCATGACAGGCGGTGCCGGGGCGAAGCAGTGAAGGCCTCAGGCCCTGCGGGGGCAGGCCAAGGGCGCTGCCCATGCCGGGTACGACAGCTCGAACGGCTGCCGGCGTTGTCGCATGCACATGTGGGCGCTGCGGGGGCGCGGTCCAGTCATGGCGCTCATGGGCACCCTCCCTGCTGTGATTTTTGTGGGGCGAAAGCGTAACAGGCTTCCTCCGGGCAACCCGCTGCGGGGGCGTAATGGTTTGCCCTGGGTGTGCGTCGGCCAGCGCAGCGCCTGCCCGCGCTACAGTCCCCCGCTGTTCCCGCTGCAGCAGTACCGCGCCCGATGAACCTGCCTCTCCTGCCCCAAGACGCCGACGGCGTGCTGCGCCTGGCTGCGCAGTCCATGTTCGAGGTCTTTGCCCAGGCGGTGGAGGGCATGATGGTGGTGGACCGCCAGCACCGCATCGTCTGGATCTCCGACGGCTACAAGCGCTTCCTGCCCGCGCTGGGCTTTGGCGACGAGACCGAGTTCGTGGGCCGCCGCGTCGAGGAGGTGGTGCCCAACACCCTCATGGCCCAGGTGGTGGACCAGGGCCAGCCCATGCTGGTGGATCTGCTGACCAACAAGGCCGGTACCTTCCTGGTCAGCCGTCTGCCACTGCGGAACGAGGCCGGCGAGGTGATCGGCGCGGTAGGCATGGTCCTGCTGGACCATCCCGAGACCACCATGCAGCCGCTGATCGCCAAGTTCAGCCGTCTGCAGCAGGAGCTGGACGACACCCGCCGCCAACTGGCCGCCGAGCAGGTGAAGAACCGCCGGCCGAAGTACAGCATCGCCAGCTTCGTGGGCAGCAGCGCGCCCGCGCTGGAGATCAAGCGTCAGGCGCGTCGCGCGGCCTTGTCCGGCGCCACCGTGCTGCTGCTGGGGGAGACTGGCACCGGCAAGGAGCTGCTGGCTCACGCCATCCACACGGCCTCGCCGCGCGCTGCCAAGCCGCTGGTGAGCCTCAACATCGCTGCCGTGCCCGAGACCCTGCTGGAGGCCGAGTTCTTCGGCGTTGCGCCGGGTGCCTACACGGGGGCGGACCGCAAGGGCCGCGAGGGCAAGTTCAAGCTGGCCGACGGCGGCACCCTGTTCCTGGACGAGATCGGCGACATGCCCCTGCCGCTGCAGAGCAAGCTGCTGCGTGTGCTGCAGGAGCAGGAGCTGGAGCCCCTGGGCAGCAATACCGTGATCCGTGTCGATGTGCGCGTGATCGCTGCCACCAGCCGTGATCTGCCCGCCATGGTGGCCCGCGGCGAGTTCCGCGCCGACCTCTTCTACCGCCTCAATGTGCTGCCCCTGCGCGTACCGCCCCTGCGCGAGCGGCTCGATGACATCGAGGCCCTGGCCGAGGCCCTGCTGGAGGACATCGTCCGGCGCGCCGGCATGGCCTCGCGCAGCCTGGCGCCCGACGCACTGGAGCTGCTGATGCGGCAGGACTGGCCCGGCAATATCCGGGAACTACGCAATGTGTTGGAGCAGGCCTGCCTGATGGGAGACGAGATGCTGCTGAGGGCCGCGCAGCTGGCGCCCTACCTGAAGCACGCGGCCAGTGGCGCCGGCCGCGGCGTCGACTCCCCGGGGGGCGAGCGCCCGGCACTGCTGCCAGCCGAGTCCAGCCTGGACGATCCGCGCCTGCTGCGGCCCTTGTCCGAGCAGATCACCGAGCTGGAGCGCGCGGCCCTGCGCGCGGCTCTGCGCGCGACGGGCGGTAACAAGCTGGCCGCGGCCCGTTTGCTGCGCATGTCCCGAGCCTCGCTCTACGACAAGCTGCCCCTGCTCGCGCAGGAGTGAGCGGCGATCAGCGCGTGGGTCGCGTTGCGGCGCGCGCTTCCCACTCGGCGCGGCTGATCTCGTAGCGACGCACCTCCATGTCGTAGGCGCGGCTCAGGCCCACGTCCCGCATGCCCAGCCGCTCCATCACCCGCCAGGAGTTCTCGTTTTCGGGATGGCAGACCGATACCAGCAGCTCGATGGGCTGGGTGCGGAAGGCGAAATCACCCATGGCCAGGGCCGCTTCGCTGGCCAGGCCCCGGCCCCAGCGGTCCTGGCGCAGCCGCCAGCCTATCTCCAGGGGCTCGCCCACGATGCGGCCCAGGTGCTGGATGCAACCGGCACCGATGAGCTCGCCGCTCTCCAGCTCGATGAAGCTCCACCACGAGAAACCGTGCTCGGCCCAGCGGGCCTGCACGCGCTCGATGACGGCATCCGTCTCTTCCTGGGTTTCAGGTCGGCCGTTGAGGTAGCGCTGCACCACGGGGTCGCTGTTGAGACGGTTCAGGCCCAGACGGTGGGCGGGGACCATGGGTTCCAGGCGAAGTCGTGGGGTGTCGAGGATGCTCATGGGGCGACTCTAGTGAAGCCAGGCGGCGAGGCCAAAGGGCATGGGCCGGCTCATGCGCCGGGCTTCCACGCCATGTCCCGGAGGGCGCGGGCCAGTTCGTCGGGCTTGAAGTCGCCCAGATTGCCCATGACGATGAGGGCCCGGCCCTGCTCGGGGACCCGCTCGAAGCGGGCCGAGAAGCCTTCGCTCTGGCCCTCGTGCCAGACCTGCAGCCGGCCGGCCGGGGCGCGCTGGAAGTTCCAGCCAAGGCCATAGGCATGGCCCTGGTCGGTGGGTACGCCCTGGGCCCAGAGTTTCTCGAACACCCGCCGGTAGGGCTTGAACGCGCCCCAGCCGTGCAAGGCACGCTCCCACTGGATCATGTCCCGCAGGCTCATCTCGAAGCCACCGCAGCCGGCCGCCATCCAGCTGCGTACACCCGGCGGCTGCTCTGCACTGATGTCGACGACGCCACCCGGGCGGCGCTGGTGGGGGGCGGCCATGCCCGCGTAGCCAGGGGCCGGCGGCATCAGCCGGGCGCTTTTCATGCCCAGGGGCTCGAACAGCCTTTGCGCCAGCACCTGCTCATAGGGGCGGCCGGCCAGCCGGCCGATGGCGCAGGCCAGCAGGTTGTAGCCCGTGTTGCTGTAGTGGCAGCGCTGACCTGGCGGACTCAGCAGGGGCTGGCGCTTGACGATGGGCAGCCACTCGGCCTCACCATAGTTGCGGGGAAACAGGGCCTGGACCTCGGGATCGCTGAAATCGACGTTCTTGGGCAGGCCGGCGGTGTGCTGCATCAGCTGCTGAAGCGTGATGGCCTGCCAGCTCTCGGGCAGGTCCTCGATGAGATCGGCCAGGCGCTGATCCAGGCGCAGTTGCCCGTCCTCGACCATCAGCTGCGCGGCGCAGCACAGCAGGGGCTTGGAGAGGGAGCAGATGTCGAAGCGCGTGTCCGCTGTGACGGGCTGCTGCTGCGCGACGCTGGTCCGGCCCAGGCCGCGGGCGTAGAGGGGCTCGCCGTCCTGCAGCACGGCCAGGGCCAGGCCGGGCATCTGCTGGTCCTGCTGCCACTGCCGGGCGTAGCGGTCCACCCGGGCCGAGGCTGTCTCGCGGCGCGCCGCCGCACGGGCGTCTGCCTTGCCCAGCGCCAGGCCGCAGCCCAGGCCGGCAGCCAGGCCCTGGCGCAGGAGCTGGCGTCGTTGCAGTGCTTTGGTCATCACCCATCCTTCCGGTCCGACGCCAGCTGTCTGCAAGGCAGACAGGACAGCCGCTGTGTTTGAAACTTGAACAACCCTGTCCAGGATCCGGTCATCGCAGGGTAGGCCTGGCGGCCCGGGCCTGCCTTCCAGGGGCTCAGCCGGGGCCGGCCGCGCGATGGTACGAGGGCAGGGGCCTGCCAGGCAGGAGGGCTTCGCTCGGGGTTTACGCCAGTTTGGGCGGCCTGCGGCACAGGCAGGGCTGCCGCAGGCACGACCCTTGCACCATGATCGCCAGATCCGGGCGCAGATCCCGGCCCGCATCACAACAGGAGACCTGTCATGCCCTTCATCCACCGCCGCTCGGCGGGCCTGGCCCTCGTCGGCGCCTGTGCCCTGCTGGCCCTGCCTGCGCAGGCCGCCGGCAACGAGATCCGCATCGCCCATGTCTACTCCAAGACCGGCCCGCTGGAGGCCTATGGCAAGCAGACGCAGACCGGCCTGATGATGGGCCTGGACTACGCCACCGGCGGCACCATGATGGTCAACGGCAGGAAGCTGGTGCTCATCGAGAAGGACGACCAGGGCAAGCCCGACGTGGGCAAGAGCCTGTTGGCCGCGGCCTATGGCGATGACAAGGCCGACATCGCCGTGGGCCCCTCGTCCAGCGGCGTGGCCCTGGCCCTGCTGCCGGTGGCTGAGGAGTACAAGAAGATCCTGCTGGTGGAGCCGGCCGTGGCCGATGCCATCACCGGCGAGAAGTGGAACAAGTACATCTTCCGCACCGGCCGCAACAGCTCGCAGGACGCCATCGCCAATGCGGTGGCCCTGGACAAGCCCGGCACCGTGATCGCTACCCTGGCCCAGGACTACGCCTTCGGTCGCGACGGCGTGAAGGCCTTCAAGGATGCGATCAAGAAGGCGAAGCTGGTGCACGAGGAGTACCTGCCCACCAACACCACGGACTTCACCGCCGGCGCCCAGCGCCTGATCGACAAGCTCAAGGACCAGCCCGGCCGCAAGGTGATCTTCATCATCTGGGCCGGTGGCGGCAATCCCTTCAAGATCGCCGACCTGGACCTCAAGCGCTACGGCATCGAGATCGCCACCGGCGGCAACATCCTGCCGGCCATGGTGGCCTACAAGCAGTTCCCGGGCATGGAGGGCGCCAGCTACTACTACTTCGGCATGCCCAAGAACCCGGTCAACGAATGGCTGGTGGCCAACCACTACAAGCAGTTCAAGTCGCCGCCGGACTTCTTCACCGCGGGCGGGATGACGGCGGGCATCGCCCTCGTCGAGGCCCTCAAGAAGACAGGCGCAGAGACCGGCACGAACAAGCTGATCAAGGCCATGGAAGGCATGAGCTTCGAGACGCCCAAGGGTCGCATGACCTTCCGGCCGGAGGACCACCAGGCGATGCAGTCCATGTACCACTTCAGGATCAAGGTGGACAAGGCGTTTGAGTGGGGGGTGCCGGAGTTGGTGCGGGAGATCAAGGCGGAGGAGATGCAAGTCCCCATCCGCAACAAGCGCTGAAACGCTGGGCTACTGCGCGAACGCTGGCCGTCGTTGCGGGTCCTCCCAAAGATCCTCACGACCCGCAAGGTCGCTCCGGTCTTTGGGCCCCCGCGCCTAGTCCAGCGTCCGCTCGTGGCTCGGCTACTGCGCGAACGCTGGCCGTCGTTGCGGGTCCTCCCAAAGATCCTCACGACCTGCAAGGTCGCTCCGGTCTTTGGGCCCCCCGCGCCTAGTCCAGCGTCCGCTCGCGGCTCGGCTACTGCGCGAACGCTGGCCGTCGTTGCGGGTCCTCCCAAAGATCCTCACGACCCGCAAGGTCGCTCCGGTCTTTGGGCCCCCCCGCGCCTAGTCCAGCGTCCGCTCGCTACGCCTCGGGCTCTGGAAGCTGGGGTGGTGTACTTTGATGTTGGAGTTGTTGTGCTTGAAACTCGGAATCTGACGATACGGTTCGGTGGGCATGTGGCTGTCGATCACGTCTCCTGCGCGTTCGCGCCGGGCTCGCTGACGGCCATCGTGGGGCCGAACGGGGCGGGGAAGACGACCTACTTCAACCTGGTCTCGGGGCAGTTGCCGGCGAGTGAGGGTCAGGTCTTGCTGGATGGGGAGGACTTGAGCTCCCTGTCGGCGCCGCTGCGCACGCGCAAGGGCCTGGGGCGGGCCTTCCAGCTGACGCAGCTCTTTCCGCACCTGCCGGTGCTGGAGAACGTGCGGCTGGCGGTGCAGGCGCGCCACGGCCTGGGGCTGAAGATGCTGTCGGTGTGGGTGAAGCACAAGGCGCTGATCGAGGAGTCCATGGCGCTGCTGGAACGGGTGCGGCTGGCGTCCAAGGCGGGCGCGCTGGCGGCCAGCCTGCCGCACGGTGACCAGCGCAAGCTGGAGGTGGCGGTGCTGATGGCGCTGCAGCCTAAGGTCTACATGTTCGACGAGCCCACGGCAGGCATGAGCGTGGACGAGGTGCCCGTGGTGCTGGACCTGATCCGCGAGCTCAAGCGGGAAGGGCGGCACACCATCCTGCTGGTGGAGCACAAGATGGACGTGGTGCGCGAGCTGGCGGACCGCGTCATCGTGCTGCACCAGGGCGCCCTGGTGGCTGACGGAAAGCCGGCAGAGGTCATGGCCCTGCCGGTGGTGCAGGAGGCCTACCTGGGCGTGGCGGCCGGCGGCAGCGAGGAGCTCGCGGCATGAAGCCCCTGCTCGAACTGCGCGGGGTACAGACCCACATTGGCGCGTATCACATCCTCCACGGCGTGGACCTGGTGGTGCCCCAGGGCGAGCTGACCCTCCTGCTGGGCCGCAACGGCGCCGGCAAGACCACCACGCTGCGCAGCATCATGGGTCTGTGGCAGCCCAGCGGGGGTCAGGTCTTGCTGGACGGCCAGGCCATCGGAGGTCCCGGCGCGCAGCTGGGAACGCCGGAGATCGCCCGCCACAGCATCGCCTACGTGCCCGAGAACATGGGCATCTTCGGCCAGCTCAGCGTGGCGGAGAACCTGCTTCTGGCGGCCCGGGAGGCCCGCCGCATCGAACAGCTGGACGGCGCGCGGCTGGACTGGCTCTTCGGGCTCTTCCCGGCGCTGAAGAAGTTCTGGCACTACCCGGCCGGCAAGCTCTCGGGCGGGCAGAAGCAGATGCTGGCCATCGCCCGCGCCCTGGTCGAGCCGCGCCGCCTGCTGCTGATCGACGAGCCCTCCAAGGGCCTGGCGCCGGCCATCGTGCAGAACCTGATCGAGTCTCTCAAGGAACTCAAGCGCAGCCGCACGACGGTGCTGCTGGTGGAGCAGAACTTCCACATGGCCCGCCAACTGGGTGACAGCGTGGCGGTGATGGACGACGGCCGCGTGGTGCACGCCGGCCGCATGGCCGAGCTGGCCGCCGACGAGACCCTGCAGCAGCGGCTGCTGGGCTTGTCGCTGGCGGCGCATCAATGAGGAGGGGCGCATGAGCATGCCCATGTCGACACCCGGCGCGAGCGCCCCCGCGGCAGGCCTGCGCCTGAGCCTGGACTGGCAGCCGCTGGCCTTGCTGCTGGGCCTCATGGCCCTGGCCCTGCCGCTGATGGGCAGCGCCTCCAGCTGGGCCACGCTGACCCTGGCCGGCCTGGCCATGGGCCTGATCATCTTCATCATCGCCTCGGGCCTGACCCTGGTCTTCGGCCTCATGGACGTGCTGAATTTCGGCCACGGCGTCTTCATCGCCCTGGGCGCCTTCATGGCCACCACGGTGATGGGCGGCATGAGCGGCTGGACGGGCGAGGGCAGCAGCCTGGCCGCCAACCTCGTGGCCGTGGGCCTGGCCTGCCTGGCCGGCATGGCGGTGGCCGGCGCGGTAGGCCTGGTCTTCGAGCGTGTGCTGGTGCGGCCGGTCTACGGCATGCACCTCAAGCAGATCCTGATCACCATGGGCGGCATGATCATTGGCGAGGAGTGCATCAAGCTGCTGTGGGGCGCGCAGCTGGTGCCGCTGCCGGTGCCCGAAGCGCTGCGCGGCTCGCTGCTGCTGGGGGACGTCGCCATCGAGAAGTTCCGCCTGCTGGCCGTGGTGCTGGGGCTGGCGGTCTTCGCGGGCCTGCTGTGGGTGCTCAACCGCACCAAGCTCGGCCTGCTGATCCGCGCTGGCGTGCAGGACCGCGAGATGGTGGAGAGTCTGGGCTACCGCATCCGCCGGCTCTTCGTGGCGGTCTTCGTCGCGGGCTCGGCCCTGGCCGGGCTGGGCGGGGTGATGTGGGGGCTCTACCAGCAGGGCGTCACGCCGCAGATCGGGGCGCAGGTCAACACGCTGATCTTCATCGTCATCATCATCGGCGGCCTGGGCTCGACGCTCGGCTGCTTCGTGGGGGCGCTGGCGGTGGGGCTGATGGCCAACTACTGCGGCTTCCTCTTCCCCAAGGCGGCGCTGTTCTCCAACATCGGGCTCATGGTGGCGGTGCTGATGTGGCGGCCCCAGGGCCTCTATCCCGTGGGAGTCCGTTGATGCTGCGCGCCCTGCTTTCCCATGACCTGCCGCGCAGCCGCCTGCTGGCCGCGCTGCTGCTGGCCTGCGTGGTCGGGCTGCTGCTGACGCCCTTCCTCTTCCCCGGCATCAAGGCGCTGAACGTGGCGGCCAAGATCCTCGTGTTCATCGTGCTGGTGGCCAGCTATGACCTGCTGCTGGGCTACACGGGCATCGTGAGCTTCGCCCACACCATGTTCTTCGGCATCGGGGCCTATGGCGTGGCCATTGCCAGCAACCAGATGGGGCCGGGCTGGCCGGCGCTTGCCACGGGCGTGGGCGCGGCCCTGGGGCTGAGCTTGCTGTTGTCCCTGCTGATCGGACTGTTCTCGCTGCGGGTGAAGGCGCTCTTCTTTGCGATGATCACCATGGCCGTGGCCTCGGCCTTCCTGGGGCTGGCCTCGCAGCTGTCCGAGTTCACTGGCGGCGAGGACGGGCTCAGCTTCCAGGTGCCCGAGCTGCTTCAGCCGGGCACGGAGTTCCTGGAGGAGCCCTTCCTGGGGGCCAGCATTGATGGGCGCTTCGCGGCCTACTACCTGCTGTGCGCCTGCACGATCTCGCTGACCCTGCTGATGCTGCGCATCGTCAACTCACCTTTTGGCCGTGTGCTGCAGGCCATCCGCGAGAACGACTTCCGCGCCGAGGCCATCGGTTATCAGACCGTTGTCTACCGCGTCTGGGCCAATGTGCTGGCAGCGCTCTTCGCCACCCTGGCCGGCGCCATGCTGGCCGTCTGGCTGCGCTACAACGGGCCGGACACCTCGCTGTCGATGGAGCTGATGCTGGACGTGCTGCTGATCTGCGTGATCGGCGGCATGGGCAGCCTCTACGGCGCGGTGGTGGGCAGCGTGCTCTTCATGGGCGCGCAGGCCTATCTGCAGGACCTGATGCGCCTGGGCGCCTCGGCGGTGGAGGGCGTGCCCGTGCTGGCCGCGCTGATCTCGCCGGACCGCTGGCTGCTGTGGCTGGGCCTGCTCTTCGTGCTGGCGGTCTATCACTTCCCGGCCGGCATCGTCGGCGGCCTGCGGCTGCGGGCCGCGCGCCGGGCGCTGGCGGCCCTGAGCAAGGAGCAGGCATGAGCCTCACCTTCCCGGGATTCACCTCCCACTACCTGCGCTGCGCCGGCCGCGAGATCCACTACACCGACTGGGGCCCGGCCGATGCGCCGGTGGTGATCGCCTGGCACGGCCTGGCCCGCACGGGGCGGGACATGGATGCCCTGGCGGACTTCCTCAGCAGCGACTACCGTGTGATCTGCCCCGACACGATAGGCCGCGGCCTCTCCCAGTGGAGTCCCGACCCCGACCGCGAATACTGCCTGGACTTCTACGTGCAGCTGGCCACCGCGCTCGTGGACCAACTGCAGCTGGCACGCCTGCACTGGGTGGGCACCTCCATGGGCGGCGCCATTGGCACGGTGGCGGCGGCGACGACACTGCGCGGCCGCATCGAGCGGCTGGTCCTCAACGACAACGGCCCCTCGCTGGCGGCGCCGGCCATCGCGCGCATCCGCGCCTATGCTGGCAACCCGCAGGCCTTTGACACCCTGACGGAGCTGGAACAGTACTTCCGCCAGGTCTACAAGCCCTATGGCTGGCTCAGCGATGCGCAGTGGCGCCTGATGACCGAGACCTCGATGCGCCGCCTGCCCGACGGCCGCGTGGCGCCGCACTACGATCCGGCCATGGTGCGCCAGTTCGTCACCCGGCCCGACGACTACGAGCGCTGGGCCGAATGGGACAGCCTCAGCCTGCCGGTGCTGTGCCTGCGCGGTGAGGACTCCGACCTGCTGCTGCCGGAGACGGCCGAAGCCATGCGCGTGCGCGGGCCCTGTGCGGCGGTGGCCACCATCCCGGGCTGTGGCCATGCGCCCGCGCTCAATGTGCCGGCGCAGCTGGAGCTGGTGCGGCGATTCCTGGAGGGTGCCTGAGGCTCAGCCGCCGTTGACGCTCACATGGCCCTTGCGCTCGCAGCGCTGCACGGGCTTGGGGAGATCGGGCCCGAAATTGGTCTCCCAGCACTCATCGAAGACCGAGCAGTAGCAGCCTGCAACGCTCAGCTTGCTGCGCTCACGATCCACCGCCTTGTAGAGGGCTTCCACCTGCTTGTCCTGCACGTCTTCCCCGCGCCAGCTGAACAGCATCTGGCGCCGGCCGGCCGTCAGCACATCGCCGGCGATGGAGCCGCTGCGGGTGTAGACGTGCGCATCCTTGGGTACGCTCAGCTGCTGAGTGCGCGCCACCTCGGCAGGCAAGGCATGGCTGCTCTTGAGCGGCTTGCCGTCGTAGCGCATCTCCAGCCAGACCACGCGGGCCGGGCCGGTGCCGACGTTCTCCACGGCGAGCTGGAGTTCGGACTTGTCGCTCGCGTTGATGTTGGCGGCGTAGTACTGCAGGATGGGCGTGGACCCGGCCTTCACCAGGCGTGCGTTCTGCTCGACCAGGGCCTGCATGGTGGCACTGGTCTTGAGCGCCGACACCAGCGCGGCACCGGCACTCAGCAGCATGCTCAGGGCCACGGCCACATGGAACCAGCGCGGCGCCTTGTCCTCGCCCGCGGGCTTGCTCGGCTTGGGAATCTCGATCACGGCCTCACTCCTTGGCCGCGATTATGGCGAGCCGCTGGAGGGCTGGCGGTGGGATCGCGACGAAACGCCTATTGCGCAGGCAGGCGGCCCAGCCAATGGTCCAGGCGGCCGCGCAGGGCGGTGAAGTCCAGGGGCTTGGTGAGGTGCTCATCCATGCCGGCGGCCAGGCTGGCCTTCACGTCGCTCTCCAGCGCATGGGCGGTCAGGGCCAGAATTGGGAAGTGCGGCAGTTCGGCGCGGGCCTGCAGCTCGCGCAGGCGGCGGGCGCATTCCAGGCCGTCCATGCCGGGCATCTGGATGTCCATGAGCACGAGGTCCGGGGCGGCCTGCATGCAGGCATCCACGGCTTCGAGGCCATTGCTGGCCAGGCGGCTGCGCAGGCCCATGAGGGACAGGAACTCCAGGGCCACGACCTGGTTGATGGGGTTGTCCTCGACGAGCAGCACCTGCACACGGGCCGCTTCTGCACCGATGGCGCCCTTGGGAATACCGTTGCTGCCCGCTGTCATCATGATGAACCGCCCGCCTGCCATTGGCCAAGATCCACTCGCCTCGCGCTGTGCCCTGCGAAAGGCCGGCAAGAGCGCAGGCCTGTCGTGTGCCGTCCAACGCGTCGGCACCTCCCTGAGGGCGGGATGGACATCCCCGCGCCAGCAGGTGAGCGAACCTCGGGTTAACCCGCATTCTTGATTTCGGACTCGCTCGGGGCGTGATGTTGCCCCCGGATTTGCGGCGATGCAATGGCTGTCGGTGTCATTTACGTCTTTGAACCAGCGCAAGCGGGGCCAGGTCTTGATGCATCGCAAGTCATGTCCCGGGGGCGTGAGCCGGATGCGGCATCATGGCCATCGCCGCCTGCTGACAGATTCGTGTCATCGCGCTCCCTAGAATGACCGCCTCCTTCAGTCAGAGACCCGCCACGATGTCCGACGGTCATATCAAGATTCGCGGTGCCCGCCAGCACAACCTCAAGAACCTCGATCTGGACATCGCCACCCATGAGCTGACGGTGGTGACAGGGCCCAGCGGTTCGGGCAAGTCCAGCCTGGTCTTTGACACGCTCTACGCGGAAGGCCAGCGGCGCTATGTGGAAACGTTTTCAGCCTACGCCCGCCAGTTCCTGGACCGCATGGACCGGCCGGCGGTGGACAAGGTCGAGGGCGTGCCCCCGGCCATCGCCATCGACCAGACCAACCCGGTGCGCACCTCGCGTTCCACGGTCGGCACGATGACCGAGCTCAACGACCACCTCAAGCTGCTCTTCGCCCGCGCGGCGCAGCTCCACGACCGCCAGACCGCCCAGCCGGTGCGGCATGACACGGCCCAGACCATCTTCGCCGAGCTGAAGGCGCGCACGCTGGCCGAAGACCCGCGCCTGGTGCTGACCTTCCCCGTCGAACTGCCCGCCAACACGAGTGCCGAGCAGGTGCAGCAGTGGCTGGCGGCGAGCGGCTTCACGCGCATCCAGGCCGAGCGCATGGTGGGCGCCCCGAGCGGCGAAGGGCTGCCCCCAGCCGAGAGTGCCCCCTCGGGGGGCAGCGCAGCCGCGGTGGCGGCAGGCATGGGGGCTCGAAAGGTTCTTGATGTGGTGGCCGACCGCTTCCGCATGCAGGGCGTGGACACCCAGCGTGCCATGGAAGCCATCGAGCTGGCCCTGAAGCGCGGCAGCGGCCGCCTCAATGTTTACGCGGGCGGCAGCGATGAGCAGACGCCCGACGTCTGGCGCTACTCCACCGGCCTGCACTGCCCCGACAGCGACCTGCGCTACCAGGACCCGCAGCCGGCGCTGTTCTCCTTCAACTCGGCCATGGGTGCCTGCGAGACCTGCCGCGGCTTCGGCCGCGTGATCGGCGTGGACCTGGGCCTGGTCATCCCCGACGACAAGAAGACGCTGCGCGCCGGTGCCATCAAGCCCCTGCAGACGCCGGCCTGGGCCGAGTGCCAGGACGACCTCATGCGCCATGCGGGCGAGGCCGGCATCCCGCGGGACACCGCCTGGAGCCACCTGACCGCAGCCCAGAAGGACTGGGTCATCAACGGATCGCCCAACTGGAAGGGCAAGTGGAACCAGCAGTGGTACGGGGTTCACCGCTTCTTCGAGTACCTGGAGAGCAAGGCCTACAAGATGCACATCCGCGTGCTCTTGTCCAAGTACCGTAGCTACACCGAATGCCCGGACTGCCGCGGTGCGCGCCTCAAGACCGAGGCCCTGCTGTGGCGCGTGGGCTCGGCCGCTCTGGCCGATGCGGCGCTGCCGCGCGAGGCGCGCTTCCTGCCCAGCGGCACGGCCTGGAGCCGCGCGCAACTGGAGTCCCTGCCGGGCCTGCATCTGCACGACCTGATGCAGCTGCCCATGCACCGCCTGCGCCGCTTCATGGACGAGCTGCAGCTGCCCTCCACCATGCTGGACGAGGCGCTGAAGCTGCTGCTGGAGGAGATCCGCAACCGGCTGAAGTACCTCTGCGACGTGGGCCTGGGCTACCTCACGCTGGACCGCCAGAGCCGCACGCTCTCCGGTGGCGAGGTGCAGCGCATCAACCTCACCACGGCCCTGGGCACCTCGCTGGTGAACACGCTGTTCGTGCTGGACGAGCCCAGCATCGGCCTGCATCCGCGGGACATGAACCGCATCGTGCAGGCCATGCACCGCCTGCGCGACGCGGGCAACACGCTGGTGGTGGTCGAGCACGATCCCGCCGTCATGCTGGCCGCCGACCGCCTCATCGACATGGGCCCCGGCCCCGGCGAGAAGGGCGGCAGCATCGTCTTCGACGGTACGCCGGAGGCCATCCGCTCGGCCGACACGCTCACTGGCGCCTACCTGGGCGCGCGCAAGCAGGTGGGCATGGGCCTGAAGCGCCTGGTGGACGCCTCGACGCCGCGCCTCATCCTCGAAGGCGCGCGCGAGCACAACCTCCAGAACGTCAGTGTGGAGTTCCCGCTGCAGCGCATGGTGGTGGTCACCGGCGTCTCGGGCTCGGGCAAGAGCACGCTGATGCAGGACGTGCTCTACCCGGCGCTCGCCCGCCACTTCGGCCAGGCCACCGAGGCCCCGGGGGCGCACGACCGCCTGCTGGGCGCGGACTGGCTGGCCGGGGCTGTCTTCGTGGACCAGTCCCCCATCGGCAAGACCGCTCGCTCCAATCCGGCCAGCTATGTGGGCGCCTTCGACGAGATCCGCAAGCTCTTCGCCGCCACGCCCATGGCGCAGGAACGCAGCTACGGCCCGGGCATGTTCAGCTTCAATGCGGGCGATGGGCGCTGCCCCACCTGCGGCGGCTCGGGCTTCGAGCACGTGGAGATGCAGTTCCTCTCGGACGTCTACCTGCGCTGCCCTGACTGCGACGGCCGCCGCTTCCGCGCCGAGATCCTCGACGTGAAGATCATCCGGGACGAGCGCGAGCTCTCGGTCTCCGAGGTCCTGGAGCTGACCGTCAGCGAGGCTGTGCATCTTTTCCGCTACGACCGCGAGGTGCTGCTCAAGCTGCAGCCCATCCTCGACGTGGGCCTGGAATACGTTCGCCTGGGCCAGCCCGTGCCCACGCTGTCCGGTGGCGAAGCGCAGCGCCTCAAGCTCGCCGGCTTCCTCGCCGAGGCGGCGACGAGCGCGAGCAAGAGCCGCCAGGCCGTCGCGAAGAAGGGCACGCTCTTCCTCTTCGACGAGCCCACCACCGGCCTGCACTTCGACGACATCGCCAAGCTCATGCGCGCCATGCGCAAGCTGCTGAGCGCGGGGCATTCGCTGATCCTGATCGAGCACAACCTGGACGTGATCCGCGCCGCGGACTGGCTGATCGACCTCGGCCCCGAGGGTGGCGAGGACGGCGGCCTGCTCGTCTGCCAGGGCACGCCCGAGGAGGTGCGCGAGCACCCGAGCTCGCACACCGCCGCGGCCCTGCGCGAGTACGCCCTGCACATGGACCGCCCCGCGGCCAAGGTGGAGGAGGGCCGCCCGCTGCAGACCGTGGTGCGGGCCCGCCGTGCGCAGGCCGAGGAGTCCATCCGCATCGTCAACGCGCGTGAGCACAACCTGAAGTCGGTCGACGTCGCCATCCCGCGCGGCAAGTTCAACGTCATCACTGGCGTCTCGGGCTCGGGCAAGTCCACCCTGGCCTTCGACATCCTCTTCAACGAGGGCCAGCGCCGCTACCTCGAATCGCTCAATGCCTATGCGCGCTCCATCGTGCAGCCGGCGGGGCGGCCGGAGGTGGACGCGGTGTGGGGCATCCCGCCCACGGTGGCCATCGAGCAGCGGCTCTCGCGCGGCGGCCGCAAGAGCACGGTGGCCACGACCACCGAGGTCTGGCACTTCCTGCGCCTGCTCTACGTGAAGCTGGGCGTGCAGCACTGCCGCCATGACGGCACGCCGGTCAAGCCGCAGAGCCTGGAGTCCATCCTCGCCCAACTGATGCGCGACTACCGCGGCCAGCACATCGGCCTGCTGGCGCCCCTGGTGATGAACCGCAAGGGCCTCTACACCGACCTCGCCAAGTGGGCCAAGGGTCGCGGGCACAGCCATCTGCGCGTGGACGGCGAGTTCCTCCCCACGGCGCCCTGGCCCAAGCTGGACCGCTTCAAGGAGCACACGCTGGAGCTGCCGGTGGGGGACCTCGTCGTCTCCCCAGACAAGGAGAGCGAGTTGCGCGAGCTGTTGCTCAAGGCCCTGGACCACGGCAAGGGCGTGCTGCACGTGCTGAGCCCGCTGGACGGCTTGGGGGGCGCGCTCAAGAGCGGCGCGTCCACCGCCGGGCTGGGCACGGTGCGGGTGTTCTCCACCAAGCGCGCCTGCCCCACCTGCGGCGAGAGCTACCCCGAGCTGGACCCGCGCCTGTTCAGCTACAACTCCAAGCACGGCTGGTGCAGCAGCTGCGTGGGCACGGGCCTGGCGCTCAGCAAGGAGCAGCGCAAGCTGCTGGACGACTCCCAGCAGGACAAGGACAAGCGCGGCCGCGAGCAGAGCTTCAACGCCGAGGTGGAGGTCGAGGGCCTGGCCGACGAGGCCTGCCCCGACTGCCATGGCGCCCGCCTGAATCCCACGGCCCGCGCCGTCACCTTCGAGGGCGAGGGCATCGCCGCGGTGGCGAGCTGGAGCGTCAGCCAGGCGCGCGAATGGGTGTCAGGTCTTGCCCTCAGCGGCCGGGACGCCGAGATCGCCCGCGACGTGATCAGCGAGATCCGTGGCCGCCTGGAGTTCCTGGAGCAGGTGGGCCTGGGCTACCTCACGCTCGAGCGTGCGGCGCCCACGCTCTCGGGCGGTGAGGCCCAGCGCATCCGGCTGGCGGCGCAGCTGGGCAGCCATCTGCAGGGCGTCTGCTACGTGCTGGACGAGCCCACCATCGGCCTGCATCCGCGGGACAACCAGATCCTGCTCGACGCCCTGGCCACCTTGGGTGACAAGGGCAACACCCTGGTGGTGGTCGAGCATGACGAGGACACCATCCGCCGCGCCGACCACATCATCGACATCGGCCCGGGCGCCGGCAAGCGCGGCGGGCGCGTCATCGCCCAGGGCACGGCGGCCGAGCTGGCACAGCATGCCGATTCGCTGACGGGCCGCTTCCTCGCCCATCCCCTGCGCCACCCGCTGCAGGAGCGCCGGCCCTGGACGGGCGAAGGCCCCAAGCTGAGCGTGCGTGGGGCCACGCTGCACAACCTGCAGGGCGTGACCGTGGACCTGCCGCTGCAGCGTCTGGTCGCGGTGACGGGCGTCTCGGGCTCGGGCAAGTCCACGCTGGCGCGCGACGTGCTGCTGGCCAACATGGCCATGGCCGTGCCCCTGCGCAAGTCACCCTCGCGCTGGATAGGCTGCGAGTCGGTCGCCGGCCATGAGCAGGTGGACCGCGTGCTGGAGGTGGACCAGACCCCCATCGGCAAGACCCCGCGCTCCTGCCCGGCCACCTACATCGGCTTCTGGGACGCCATCCGCAAGCTCTTCGCCGAGACGCTGGAGGCCAAGGCGCGCGGCTATGCCGCCGGCCGCTTCAGCTTCAACACCGGCGAGGGCCGCTGCCCCGGCTGCGAGGGCCAGGGCATGAAGACCATAGAGATGAGCTTCCTGCCCGACGTGAAGGTGCTGTGCGACCAGTGCCACGGCCAGCGCTTCAATCCGGAGACCCTGGGCGTGAGCTGGCGCGGCAAGAGCATCGGCGACGTGCTGGCCATGGAAGTGGACGAGGCCGTCGAGTTCTTCGCGGCCATGCCCTCCATCGCTCATCCGCTGAAGCTGCTGCAGGACGTGGGCCTGGGCTATCTCACGCTGGGTCAGCCCAGCCCCACACTGTCGGGCGGCGAGGCGCAGCGCATCAAACTTGTGAGCGAGCTGGTCAAGGTACGCGACGATGTCACCCGGCGAGGCCAGAAGGCGCCGCACACGCTCTATGTGCTGGACGAGCCCACCGTGGGCCTGCACATGGCCGATGTCGAGAAGCTGATCCGCGTGCTGCACCGGCTGGTGGCCGGCGGGCATTCGGTGGTGGTGATCGAGCACGACCTCGACGTCATCGCCGAGGCCGACTGGATCCTGGATCTGGGCCCCGAGGGCGGCACAGGCGGCGGCCGTGTCGTCGTGGCGGGCACGCCGGAAGCGGTGGTGGCCTCGAGCAGTCATACGGGCCGGGCGCTGGCGCCGGTGCTCAGCCGTGGCTGAGACCTCGCTGCCGGCCGCCCTGTTGCAGCATGCGGCGGAGTTGGTCGAGCAGGCGGACCTGATCGTGGTCGCGGCCGGCGCCGGCATGGGCGTGGACTCCGGCTTGCCGGACTTCCGCGGCCGCGAGGGCTTCTGGCAGGCCTACCCGGCCCTGGCCCGCACCGGCATCGACTTCTATCAGGCCGCCAACCCGACCCGCTTCAGCGAGGCGCCGCGCCAGGCCTGGGGTTTCTATGGCCACCGCCTGGCGCTGTACCGGCGCACGGTTCCGCACGAGGGCTTTGCCCTCCTGCAGCGCTGGATGGCGCGGACCGACCTGGGCGGTGTGGTCTACACAAGCAATGTGGACGGGCAGTTCCAGCAGTCGGGCCAGGACGAAGGGCAGGTCTGGGAATGCCATGGCTCGCTGCGTCACCTGCAGTGCAGCCGGCCCTGCACGGAGGCGGTCTGGTCCGCCGATGCCTTCGAGCCGGAGGTCGACGAGGACCGCTGCGAGCTGCGCAACACCTGGCCCCTGTGCCCGCATTGCGGCGCGCTGGCGCGGCCCAATGTGCTGATGTTCGGCGACGAGGCCTGGGTGGACACCCGTGAGCGCTCGCAGGCGCATCGCGTGGCGCCCCGGCTGGCCGCCGCGCGCAGGCCCCTGGTGATCGAGCTGGGCGCCGGCACGGCGGTGCCCTCGGTGCGGATGTTCAGCCAGCATGTGCTGCAGCGGTTGAAAGGGCGGCTCTTGCGTATCAACCCGCGGGAATGGCAGGTGCCGGGCCGCCTGGATGTGGGCCTGGCCTGCGGCGCGCTGTCGGGCCTGCAGGCCATTGATGCCCTGCTGACCTGAGCCTTCGGCTCGTGGATGCCACGAGGCCAGGAGACCTTGTGCTGAAGCGTGTATCGGACCGCGATCGCACGACAGCGGGTGCCACTGATCCGGCTCCGTCACCAAGGGCTGAACCTGCCTCGATGAACTGTGCATTCGACCGCGATTGCGCACCAGCGCATCGCGCCCCAGCGGGTGCCGCTGATCCGGCTCCGTCACCAAGGGCTGAACCTGCCTCGATGAACTGTGCATTCGACCGCGATTGCGCACCAGCGCATCGCGCCCCAGCGGGTGCCACTGATCCGGCTCCGTCACCAAGGGCTGAACCTGCCTCGATGAACTGTGCATTCGACCGCGATTGCGCGCCAGCGCATTGCGCCCCAGCGGGTGCCGCTGATCCGGCTCCGTCACCAAGGGCTGAACCTGCCTCGATGAACTGTGCATTCGACCGCGATTGCGCGCCAGCGCATTGCGCCCCAGCGGGTGCCGCTGATCCGGCTCCGCCGGTCAGCCGGCGCCGCCCCCCTGGGGGGGCCGGCGAAGCCGGTAGGGGGGGGTTACTTCTTCGGCTTCTCGAACTTCTTGGGCCGGTAGACGTTGCCTTCCCAGAGACCGTCGTCATTGGCCGCCCGCTTGGCGCGCTGGATGGCGCCCAGGGCTTCCTCGCGGGCCATGCGGCGGCGCTCGCGGGTGTTGAAGCGCCACAGCAGGTAGCGCTGCAGCCAACGCCAACTGGCGCGCGGCCAGCGTTCCAGGGCCTGCCGCTGGCGGGCGCCGAGCATCATGTGCGCTGCCATCCACAGCACGCAGAGCAGTCCGAACGCAGCGATGATTTTCTGGAGCGTGACAGCCACGATGGGCCCCCGGGTTGCCATGCGCAAGGGCTGAACCCGGGCGCATCGGTAGGCTGATGGTAGCGCAGCCCCTGTCATCGTGGTTTCGAACAAAACCCGAATTTCCACGCATTCCCGGGCATGTCCAGGCATGCCCGGGCCTTGGGATACCTTCCGCACCGCGCTTGGGGGACCCGATTCCGCCGTCCAGCGCATGGGCGGCACCTGCTGCCACGCAAGCCCGGCGGGTCTTCCTAGAATCCCGCCGCCTCCAGAACCCGGAGGCGTTGAGGAGATCCCCTTGAAAGCCTGGAAACCCGCCTCGGTCGCCTGTGCCATCGCACTGGCCCTCAGTGCCGCTGCGACCAGCCTGCAGACGCAGGCCGCCCCCGCCACCCCGACCGTGGCCGCTCCCTCCCTGAGCCTGGAGCGCCTGTTCCGCGCCCAGCCCTACCGCGGTGAATCGGCGCGCGAGCTCCAGTTCAGCCACAGCGGCCGCTACCTGGCCTATCTGTGGAACCCATTCGGCGAGCCGGGCACCGACCTCTACATCCACGACACCCAGACTGGCAAGACCGTGCGTGTGACCTCGCCGGCCGCCATGGCCGCCTTCGAGGCCCCGGAGGACCTGGCCCGCTTCGCCCGCAAGGCTCAGCAGCGCCAGACCGAATGGAACGAGCGCCAGCAGCGCGAGGAACTGCAGCAGGCCTATCTGCGCGGCGAGAACGTAGACCTGGGCCAGTTCGAGGCCCAGGCCCTGGAGCGGCTGAAGAAGGAACTGGCCGAGAAGAAGGCCAGGGACGAGGCCGAGAAGGCCGCCGAGAAGGCCGAGGCAGAGGCCGAGAAGAAGGCCGCCGAGGCTCTGCTCGCCAAGCGCAGCGGCAAGCCTGTCGCTGAGGCTGCCGTGCCCGCCGCTTCGGCAGCCAGTGCTGTCGGCAAGTCTGCGGAGAAGGACAAGGAAAAGGACAAGGAAAAGGAACTCTGGGAGCTGCGCGACGAGCTGAAGAAGAAGGAAGCCAAGAACAAGCTCAAGCCTGGCGACCTCTACCCCGGCGTGAGCCAGGTGGTCTGGGCCAACCGTGGCGAGGAGCTGATCTTCCAGTACCGCGGCAGCCTGTTCCGATGGCAAGCCACGGACGGCAAGGTCCAGCCCCTGCTGGGCACCCAGCGCTCGCTGCGCATGGTGGCCTACACCCCTGATGACCAGGGTTTCATCTACCAGGACGAGACCCGCGTGCTGCGCAGCCGCTTCAACACGGCCGGCGTGCAGGTGCTCAACCGCGAGCTGATCCATGACGACGACGCCGAGCGCAAGTACCGCATCAGCGATACCCGGCTGAGTGAGAACGGCCGCTGGATGTCCCTTCTGGCCCAGGCGCCGCTGAGCGCTGCCGACGGCAAGGGCCCCGCGCCCAAGCCCGGCCGCATGGTCGAGATCATGGACTACAACACCCGCTTCGCCACCGCCAAGAAGGTCGATCGCGAGGTCTCGGACGACAAGCGCATGGAACAGCCGCTGGCGCTGTACATCCGCAAGGTCGCGGCCGAAGGTGCCGCGCCCACGGCCCAGCCCAAGCCGGTATTCACGAACAAGGGGGGCGACGTCTGGTTCGAGATGAGCCCCGTGGCCTGGGCCCGTGATGGCAGCCACTACGCCTTCGTAACCTTCGAGCGTGAGAAGGAGCTGCTGCGCGTCTATCTGGGCAAGGCCGACGAGAACGCCAAGCCCGAGATGATCCTGGAGCGCCGCGGCGGCGTGCACCACGAGCTGGTCAACGTCATGGCCCCGGACTTCACGCCCGACGGCAAGACCCTGGTCCTGATCCTGGCCGACCACGACTGGCGCCAGCCCTATGCCTATGAGCTCGCCAGCAGGCAGCTCAAGCGCCTCGTGCAGGGCGAGTTCGAGGCGCACCGCGTGCTGGGCTTCACGCCGGACAGCAAGCAGATGTTCGTTGCCAGCAACAAGGACGACCTCGCCGCCATGAACCTCTGGCGCGTGGACCTGGCCAGCGGTCGCATGCAGGCCCTGGGCCAGTCGCCCGACTACCACCGCAATGCCGTGGTCTCCGACGACGGCCGCTGGCTGGCCGCCAACGCCGGGCATTGGTCGCAGCGCCCCGAGCTCAAGCTGATGGCGGGGCTGGGTGAGCCCAAGGCGCCTAAGGTGCTGACGCAGAGCAACGACCCGGCCTTTGACGCCGTGCACGTGCTGCGCCCCGAGCGCTTCAGCTTCAAGAACCGCCATGGCGACGTGCTCAATGCCTATGTCTTCAAGCCCAAGGGCTGGCAGGCCAGCGACCGCCGCCCGGCTGTGGTCTACGTCTACGGCGGCCCGCTGAACGACCGCCACACCATCGAGACCGACAGCTTCCAGCCCACCGGCTACATGTTCGGCATGTACATGGCGGCCAGGCACGGCTACGTGACCGTGTCCATCGACACCCGCGGCCATTCCAACTACGGCCGCCGCTTTGCCGATGCCAACTGGGAGCAGGTGGGCCAGCCCCAGACCGAGGACCTGCTGGACCTGGTGGCCCACATGAAGGCCCACTTCGGCGTGGACGGCCAGCGCATCGGCCTCAACGGCTGGAGCTTCGGCGGCTTCCAGACGCAGTACACGATGTACACCCAGCCCGATGTGTTCGCCGCCGGCATCGCCGGGGCCGGCCCCACGGAATGGGAGAACTACAACAGCTGGTACAGCGGCCGCACCATCGGCAAGGTGGACCGCAGCAAGCCTGTGCTGCGCAAGTACTCGCTGCTGCCCATGGCCCGAGGCCTGCGCAAGCCGCTGATGCTGGTGCACGGCATGATGGACCCGAACGTGCTCTATCAGGACACGGTCAACGTCTACCGGGCCTTGCTGGACTCGGGCAAGGAGTCGCTGGTGGAGCTCTTCCTGGATCCGGACGGTGAGCACGGCATGGGTGGCGTGGTGAAGACCGCCGGCTGGCATCGCAAGTACGAGGCCTTCTGGCTTCAGCACCTGGGGCGCCCGCAGTAAGCGGCGGGGCCTCCATGAAAACAGGGCGACCCGCGGGTCGCCCTGTTTTCATGCATCAGCCAAAGGATCAGCCAAAGGATCAGCCGTGTCCGGCCAGTGCCAGCACGGCATCAGGGATCTCGCGGCTGAGGGCGTCCTTGAGCTGGGGATTGGCCAGCTGTGCCAGGTCTTGCGGGTCCTGCTGGCTCTCGTTCCCGCCCAGCAGGGCAATGGGGGAGAGCAGGGCGCCCTGGGTCTCGTCCTCGAAGCGGGTGGCCCAGTCGTCGGCGGCCAGGTCCACGGCCAGCATGAAGCCTATGCACCAGTCCTCGGCGTCGACCAGGTCGTTGTCGCCGTCCTCGGCCACGCTGAAGATGGGCTCCCACTTGTCGGGCTTGTGGCGCAGCAGTTCGTCCAGCGCGCGCACGTGGCGCAGCACCAGCATCATCACGCGCTTCTTCTGCTTGCCGCTGACGAAGGGGGCGATGCCATCGGCTTCATCGCCGCCCCAGACCTCGGGCAGCCAGGCGGCACCCGGCTGGGCGGCCAGGGGCTGCGGGCTCAGCAGCAGGCCGGTCAGGTAGCCATCCAGCGCTTCGATGTTCATCGCGGCGTCGCTGGGCAGCTTGCTGAGCATGTCGTCAAGGGCCGACAGCTCGTCGTCGCCGAGCGGCAGGTAGTCGGAGGATGGGTTGTAGCTGGGATATTCCATGGGGTGTCTTCAGTCAGGTCTCAGCCGTGGCGGCCGTGCCGGCTCTTGGGTTTCTTGGTGTCCAGCTCGGCAATCTGCGCCTTCAGCAGCGACATCAGCACGCGGGCGTTGGCCTCGGTCATGCTCAGGATGGAACTGGGCTCGATGCCCTCGACATTGGCCTTGGGCGCAACCAATGCGTCCATCTTGAGCATGATCAGGCCATGGGCGTTGCCGGCGGCCTTGAACTTCTGGACTTCGATGGTGTGTGTCTTCATCCTGCGATTCTCCCTCCTCGAAGGGCCGCCGCAGGACGCGGCGGCTGCTAGGCTAGCGAAATGACGCAACACGACCCGCCCCATGGCGCGGCTGCCCCGGGCGGCTGGCGGGCCCGCTGCTACACCATCATCTTCGAGGCGGACACGCACGCCGGCAAGGCCTTTGACGTGGCGCTGGTCGTGGCCGTGCTACTGAGCGTGGCCTTGGTGATCGCCGAGAGCGTGGCGGCATGGCGGCTGCGCTTTGGCGGCGCCTTCGAGGTGGCAGAGTACGTCTTCACCGCGCTCTTCACCGTCGAGTACCTGCTGCGCGTGGCCTGCGTGCCCCAGCCCTGGCGCTATGTGCGCAGCTTCTACGGCATCGTCGATCTGCTGGCCGTGCTGCCCACCTATCTGGCGCTCTTTCTGCCCGAGGCCTACGCCTTGGTGGATGTGAGGGTGCTGCGCCTGCTGCGCATCTTCCGGGTCTTCAAGCTCAGCGCCTATCTTCACGAGTTCCGCAGTCTGGGCAGTGCGCTGCAGGCCAGCGCACGCAAGATCCTGGTCTTTCTTTCGGTGGTGATCATGGCCGTGCTGATCATGGGCACGGTGATGTATGTGGTGGAGGGGCCTGCCAACGGCTTTGTCAACATTCCCACCGCCATGTACTGGGCGGTGACCACCATGACCACGGTGGGCTTTGGCGACATCACGCCCAAGACGGACTTGGGGCGCCTGATCGCCTCGGCCATGATGCTGCTGGGCTGGGGTGTGCTGGCTGTGCCCACCGGCATCGTGACGGCCGAGATGACGGCCCAGCGCCGCAGTGGCACACCTACCACCCGCAGCTGCCCGCAGTGCCTCAGCGAGGGGCACTTGGCCGAGGCGCGCTTCTGCCGCGACTGCGGCGCGCGCCTGCCGCCCTATCAGCGCGACGCGATCTGATCAGCGGCGGCGCAGCCTGGCCGTGCCTTCGACCACCGCCAGCACCAGTGCACCGCAGCCGATGCCCACCAGCACCTCGCCCAGGGTGGCGATCAGCCAGGGCAGCGCCGGCAACGCGGCCATGGACTGCGCAAGGTGCTCAATGGCATGGTGCACTGGCGGCAGACCGTGCACCAGGATGCCGCCGCCCACCATGAACATGGCGGCGGTGCCCACCACGGCCAGGGCCTTCATCAGGCGCGGCGCGGCAGCCAGCAGCAGGCCGCCCATCGTCTGCTTCCAGGGCTCGGCCTTGCGGCTGAGGAAGAGGCCCAGGTCGTCCAGCTTCACGATGGCCCCCACGAGGCCGTAGACGCCCACCGTCATCAGCACTGCGATGCCGCTGAGCACCAGGACCTGCGTGGTCAGCGAAGAGCCGGCGACCAGGCCCAGGGTGATGACGATGATCTCGGCCGAGAGGATGAAGTCGGTGCGGATCGCCCCCTTGATCTTGTCCTGCTCGAAGGCGACCAGGTCCACGGCCGGGTCGCTCAGGGCCTGGACCTGCTGCGCATGCTCGGCCTCATCCTCGGCCTTGTGCAGGAACTTGTGCACCAGCTTCTCGACGCCCTCGAAGCACAGGTAGGCACCGCCCAGCATCAGCAGAGGCAGGACGGCCCAGGGCGCGAAGGCGCTGATGGCCAGCGCGGCGGGCACCAGGATGGCCTTGTTGCGCAGCGAACCTTTGGCCACGGCCCACACCACCGGCAGTTCGCGTTCGGCGCGGATGCCGCTGACCTGCTGGGCATTGAGCGCCAGGTCGTCCCCCAGCACCCCCGTGGTCTTCTGGGCGGCAGCCTTGGAGAGGAGGGCGACGTCGTCCAGCAGGGTGGCGATGTCGTCAAGAAGGGCAAGCAGGGTCGAGGCCATGATGGGCGCGGAGTTGAAACCCCGCTTTGTACCTGATCTCGCATCAGGATCCCGTCAGTGCCCCCTGCGCATGCATTCCGGCATGGGTCAATGACTTGCGGCACACTGCGCCCCATGAACACCCTCGCCACCTTCTTCCGCAGCACGGCGCTGGCCCTGGGCCTGGCCGCCGCCCTGGTCCCGGCACACGCCGACGAGGCGCCTGGCAAGCCCCAGGTCTACAACGAGCAGGCCGATGCCCGTGCCGATCTCAACCAGGCGCTGGCCCAGGCCAACGCCCAGCAGCGCAATGTGCTGGTGGTCTTCGGCGCCAACTGGTGCGGGGACTGCATGGCGCTGGACCGCAAGTTCTCCGGTGGCACCCTGGCCGGCCCTGTGGCCAAGCGCTTCGTGGTGCTCAAGGTCAACGTCGGTCGCTTCGACAAGAACACGGACCTGGCTGCCCAGATGGGCGTGCCGCTGAAGAAGGGCATCCCCGCGGTGGCCGTGCTGGGCCGCGATGGTCAGGTGCTCAGCGCCACCAGCGGCGGCGAGCTGGCAGACGCCCGCAACATGGGCGACGATGCCGTGCTGAAGGTGCTCGACGGGCTCAAGCACTGAGCTTTCCGGGGCCGGCTTGTCCCGCTTCTTGGTGGGGACGCAACACCTGGCCCCATGGCTGAGAGAGTGCTTCCCGGGAAGCGTCCCCTTTCCATGGGGGTCAGGCCTTGCCAGGCACTTGCGTTTTGCGGGCTGCTGGCCTAAGTTGCAGCATGGCCAGACCACTGCGGATCGAATTTGCGGGCGCCGTCTACCACCTCAGCTCCAAGGCTGAGGCGGGCGCGGTGGTGTTCCACGATGACGCTGACCGCCGAGCCCTGCTCGCGGTGATCGCGCAGGCCATGGAGCGCTTCGACGCCCAGGTGCTGGCCTACTGCCTGGAGCCCGATTCCTACGAGCTTCTGCTTTTCACCCGCCAGGCCAATCTCTCGCGCCTGATGCGGCACATCAATGGCGTCTACACACAGGGCAGCCACCGGCGGCATGGCACGGTGGGCCATCTGTTCCAGGGCCGCTTCAAGGCGGTGCTGGTAGACCGTGAAAACCTCCTGCTGGATGCCTGCCGCTTTGTCGAGCTGGGCGGTGTGCGGCGCGGCCTGGCCGCCGCGCCCGCGCAGTGGCCCTGGTCCAGCTATGCGGCCCATGTGGGGCAGGTCGAGGCGCCCGATTGGCTGGACGTGCAGGGCCTGCATGCCTATGTGATGGGACGCCCCCTGCAGGGCGCTGCGGATCGCCGCAAGGCGGCCCAGCGCTATGAGAAACTGGTCGCTGAGGCCAGCGGCCTGGACCTGTGGCGGCATCTGCGCCAGCAGATCTACCTGGGCGATGCCGCCTTCGTCGAGCGCCTGAAGGGTCAGCTCACGGGTACGGCGGGCATGGTGCGCAGGTCGGCCAAGGTCGGCGGCTCGCTCAAGGCCAGACCTTGGCGCGACTGGCTGCATGAAGCTGGCAGCCGCGAAGAGGCGCTGTACCGGGCCCACACCGAGGGCGGTCTGTCCATGACGGGGTTGGCTAAGGAGCTGGGCTTGTCAGTGTCGCGGGTCAGCCGCCTGATCGCCGGGCACGAACGCCAGCGGCATCAGCATTGAGGGCCGTGTCGCATGGCGGGCTGGATCGCCCGCTCTTGCATGCGGGTACCACTCGCCAGCCTCGGGATGCTGCGGACGGCCGCAGGTGGATGATGGCGCCGGATGCGGCTCGCGAATGGCGCTGCTGAGCCTCGCCAATGGGCGTTGCCATTGAAGGTGGGACTGCCATCTCATCGGCTGGGCACACTACAGCTTCGCAACACGACGGTCCCCAAGCAAGCGAGTGCAGCGTTGCCAAGCGCAACGCAGGAGCCGCTCCGTGGTGCCGTCACCGCGATCTCAGGAAACCCTGCCCCCGCTCCAGGGACTGTCCCCTGTCGCTGTGGACAAGTCCGTGCAAAAGCTGGCGGTAGTGCCGCCAAGTGATTGAACGGCAAGGGGAAATG
The DNA here is from genome assembly GCF_051857535.1 of Roseateles sp. DB2. Taxonomy (NCBI): domain Bacteria; kingdom Pseudomonadati; phylum Pseudomonadota; class Betaproteobacteria; order Burkholderiales; family Sphaerotilaceae; genus Roseateles; species Roseateles sp. DB2. Next base: position 228,698 of record NZ_JBPZGY010000006.1, read on the forward strand.
CTGAATTGATGAAAAAAAAGGCACCGGGTCACGGTGCCTTTTTCTGGAGAGGTGCGTTCAGTGCAGGGCGTGAGCGGCGCCCGTCGGGCACGTTGCGCTGACGACGGCCTGTGCCTCGGCCTCTTCCCAGGCTTCCTGGGTCAGTTCGCGGGCGGCGGCAAGCTGGTTGCAGAGCTCGAACACGCCCATGCCGTCGGCATCGCCCACAGCTTCAGCTTGTGGAGCAGCCGCCACTTCGGCCGGCAGATCGGCCAGGGCGCCCAGCAGGTCGAAGAGCAGGTCCAGATTGGGTTCGCCGGGCTCCTGTCGGGCCAATCCCAGGCTGCGGCAGAGGTACCAGCAGGCCTTGGCGGCGTCGTCGCAGCGGGCATGGTAGAGCGCCATGCGCTCTAGCGCCTCGGCTCGCGCCTGCTCGTCCGCCAGGGCTTCGGCTTGGGCGTCCAGCAGGGGATCCAGTCCAGCGAGCAACTGCTTGCGCTCCGCCTCGGCCAGGCCATCGGCATCGCCCAGCTGCGGATCGGTCATCAAAGGCTCAAGATGCGTGTGTGCCATGGGGTACTGCTTTCTTCCACCTGCTGGCAATCGTAGGCAGGCTCGGCGCGTTTGGCGCCCCCTGAAGAGGGGGCCATGGCGCCATCCTAGGCAGGAGGATGAAGTTTGTCACGCAAAGTGTTGCCTGATCAGCGCTTTTTCACAGGCCTCTGCCAGCCGCTGATACTCACCTGTTTGCCGCGCGCCACGCTCAGCTCGCCTTCGGCCACGTCCTTGGTGATGGTCGACCCCCCACCGATGGTGGCTCCGGCACCCAGCTTGACCGGGGCGACCAGCACGCAGTTGGACCCCACATGCACGTCATTGCCGATCTCGGTGCGGTGCTTGTTGGCGCCGTCGTAGTTGGCCGTGATGGCGCCAGCGCCGTAGTTGACCCGCTCGCCGACGGTGGCGTCGCCCAGATAGGCCAGGTGGTTGGCCTTGGCACCGCGTGCCAGGGTGGAGTTCTTGACCTCGACGAAGTTGCCAATGTGCACCTCGGCACCCAGCTGCGCACCGGGCCGCAGGCGGGCGAAGGGGCCGATCAGCGCGCCTTCGCCGACGCTGACGCCAGCGCCCTCGCCGTCGATGTGGGTGAACTCATGGATGCGGGCGCCGGCTGCGATGCTGGCATTGCGGATCACGCAGTTGGCACCGACGCGCACGCCATCGCCTAGCGTCACCAGGCCCTCGAAGACGCAGTTGACGTCAATCTCAACGTCCTGGCCGCAACGCAGCGTGCCGCGTACATCGAAGCGGGCGGGATCGGCCAGGCGTACGCCGGCTTCCATCAGGGCTTCAGCCTGTTGGCGCTGGTAGCGGCGCTCCAGGTCGGCCAATTGCAGCGGACTGTTGACACCCAGGACCTCGGTCTCGTTGGGCGCCTTGACGCCCAGCACCGGCACGCCTTCCGCCACGGCCATGGCGACGATGTCGGTCAGGTAGTACTCACCCTGGGCATTGTTGTTGGACAGGGCCATGACCCATCGCTTCAACAAGGCTGTAGGAGCCGCCATCATGCCGGTGTAGCCCTCGCGGATGAGGCGCTGCTCGGGGCTGGCGTCCTTGTGCTCGACGATGGCCTGCACGGCGCCGTCGGGCTGGCCGCCCGCGCGCACGATGCGGCCGTAGCCGGTGGGATCGGCCAGGTCTATGGTCAGCAGCACCAGGGCGCGGCCGTCGCAGGCCTCGGCCAGACGGCGTGCGGTCTCGGTGCGGATCAGGGGCACGTCACCGTTGAGGATCAGCGTGGTGCCGCTCTCAGGCAGCACGGGCACCGTCTGCTGGATGGCATGGCCGGTGCCCAGTTGCGGCTCCTGGCGCACGAAGGCAGCACCGCTGGCGGCGACGGCCGCTTCCACCTGGCCGGCGCCATGGCCGGTGATGACGATGCGCTGGCCGGCGGCCAGCGGCTCGGTGCAGTCCAGCACATGCTGGAGCAGGGAGCGGCCGGCCAGCTTGTGCAGCACCTTGGGCAGGGCCGACTTCATGCGGGTGCCCTTGCCGGCAGCCATGATGACGATGTTCAGTGCCATGTCGAAATCGCGAGGCGTCTTGGAAAGAAGCCGCGATTATGGCCGTCGGCGCCGGTCGCCCCGGCCCGGGTTCAGGGGGCCTCGCGGCTGACCTGCACGCCCACCCGGTGGGGCTTGGGCTCCGCCTTGGGGAAGTCGCTCATCGCGGCGTCGAAGAGGGCGCCTGGCAGACGGGCATCACCCATGGTCATGCCTTCATTGCTGGCACGCGCCTCGTAAAGCGGTTCGCCGCTGCTGCGATCCCGCAGCAGCAGGGCCACGCCGCGCTCGTAGCGGGGCTCAGTCCACATGGGGCCCAGGCCGCCGCGCCAATAGTGGCCGTAACGCCAGCCGCCATAGCTGCCGTGCCAGCGCCACCAGAGCGGATCGTCCCAGGGCGCGCGGTCATTGGCGTTCACGCTCATGCCGATGGAGACCAGCACGTCGGCGCTCTTGGCGTCGGGAGCAGGCCTGAAGCCGGCCTTGGCCAGGGCGGCTGCGGCCGCGCGCTCCAAGGCAGCCTGGCGCTCGCCTTCCTGCTGTTGCGAAGGCAGGCGATCGAATGCGTAGCTTGCAGGCTTGCGGCTCTCAGGCCAGTGGCCGAAGCTGCTGACGTCCGCGCTGACGACATACGTGCTGCTGCAGGCGCTCAGGCCCAGCAAGGCGCTGGCGGTGAATCCCAACATCCAGTGGCGGCGGTCCATGGTGGCTCCTCTCTCGGCTCAGGCCGAATGGCTTCATTCTAGGGAGCGTGACAGGACTTGGTCTGCCCAGTTTGCAAAGCTTGGTGAAGGGGAGCGGCGGTCGCCCGACGATGGTGCCGCTGCGGGCCTCGCCGCCCACCGCCCGTGCTGAGGAAAACCATGTTGACGATGAGCGTTTCCACTGAAACACTCGCTCGGGTTTTTCTGTTTTGAGTTGAGGAGAGTTCTGATGTTGGTCCGCAAGCCCCTGCTGCGTACGCTGCCCCTGCTGGGCCTGGCCCTGAGCCTGAGCCTGCCCACCCTGGCGGCCGAACCGACGCCCGGCCCGGATGTCGGGCGCGTCCAGGCCGTCCGCGAGAAGCTGCGCACGGACCGCAAGGCCGTGGTGCTGCACAACCTGAAGCTGGACGCAGCCCAGACCGCCAAGTTCAGCGTCGTCTACGAGGCCTATGCCAAGGAAGCTGGCGAGCTGGCCCGCCAGCGCACCCGCATGGTCGTGGAGTCGGTGAACCAAGGCGACAAGCTGACTGGCGCACAGGCCAAACAGGCGTCCAAGGACTCCCTGGCCCTGGCCGAGGCTGAGCTGAAGCTGCTGCGCAAGTACCACCCCAAGATGGTCAAGGCCATCGGCCAGGAAGAGGCCAATCGCTTCCTGGAAGTCGAGACCAAGATCCTGGCGCTGAACCACTACGACATCGCCTGGACCTCGCCGCTGAGCGAGTGAGTCCCGGCGGCCCGCCTGGCGGGCCTGCATGGCAAACGGGCCCCGCGGGGCCCGTTTTTCTTGCCTGAGCCGCCGAGGCGGCCGCACTTATCGCACGATGCTGATGGTCGCCGGCTTGGGCTCGGCGCAGCTCTCGTCTTCGTCGAAGGCGATGTCGCCGTTGGCGTCAGGCACGCCAGTGGCCTTGATGGTCTGGAAGGGGTAGAGGTTCCGGTCCATCATGTGCGAGGTCACGATATTGCCCATGGCCGTGAACATGTTGTCGACGCGGCCCGGGAACTTCCTGTCCCAGTCCTGCAGCATGGCCTTGACCGTGGCGCGCTGCAGGTTCTCCTGGCTGCCGCAGAGGTTGCAGGGAATGATGGGGAACTGGCGGTGCTCGGCCCAGGTGACCAGGTCGCTCTCGCGCACATAGGCCAGGGGGCGGATCACCACGTTCTGGCCATCGTCGCTGACCAGCTTGGGCGGCATGCCCTTCATGCGGCTGCCGAAGAACATGTTGAGCATCAGCGTGGTGACGATGTCGTCCCGGTGATGGCCCAGGGCGATCTTGGTGGCGCCCAGCTCCTTGGCCACGCGGTAGAGGATGCCGCGGCGCAGGCGCGAGCACAGCGAGCAGGTCGTCTTGCCCTCGGGCACCAGCTTCTTGACGATGGAGTACGTGTCTTGGGTCTCGATGTGGAAGTCCACGCCGATGCTGCTGAGGTAGGTGGGCAGCACGTCCGCCGGGAAGCCGGGCTGCTTCTGGTCGAGGTTGACGGCGACGATGTCGAACTTGATCGGCGCGCGCTGCTTCAGGTTGATCAGGATGTCCAGCAGGGCGTAGCTGTCCTTGCCGCCGGACAGGCAGACCATGACCTTGTCGCCGTCCTCGATCATGTTGAAGTCGCCGATGGCCTGGCCCACCAGGCGGTGCAGGCGCTTGGAGAGCTTGTTCATCTCGTGGGCGTGCTTTTTCTCGGCAGCCAGGGTGGCGGCATCAGCGCCGGCCGTGCTGTCGAGTTCCATCGTTTCGTTCGTCATATCTGCCTCGTCAACTCTCGCGCTGCGCGCTCATTCACCACTGCCCACATTCGGCGCTGATGGCCACCTGGCAGTCCTCAAAAATCTCAAGCTTGGTCACCTTGATGCGCACGCCCACCACACCTGCCAGCTTCATCAGCCGCGTGCACAGCTTGCCCAGCAGGGCCTCCAGCAGGTCCGTGTGCTCGGCCGTGCATTCGTCGATGATGATCTGGCGCACGCGGCGGTAGTCCAGCACGTGGCCGATGTCGGCATCGCGTGAGACGATCATCTGTGCGCCCAGGTTCACCTCAGCATCGACCTGAATGGGCTGGGGCCCCTCGCGTTCGAAGTCCAGCACGCCCAGGTTGGCGCCGAAGCGCAGGCCTTGCAGGTGGATGATCTGGCGGTTGTTGCGGCGCAGGGCCAGCGTGGGCTGACCTTCCTTCAGCGGACGCAGAAAGCTCTCGGCGGCCTTGGCGGCCACCACGCCGTCACCCAGGGCGGTCTGTACGCAGGGATGCTGGCGGCCGCTGGCGTCACCGGCGATGAAGAGGCCCAGGGACGCGAAGCGGGGCTCGTCGCGGAAGGGATGCGAGGGCGCGGTGATGCCGGCCCGCTGCAGGGCGTCGCCGATGAGCAGCCAGGCCGAGGGCTCGGCCTCGTAGCCCAGCAGCGCGGCCACCTGGTCGAAGCGCTCCTCGCCATGCTCGCGCGAGCACACGGTGACGCCGTCGGCATCCGGCTGCAGCCCGGTGGGCATGGCGCAGCGCGGGCGCTGCACGATGCAAGGCTGGGCCTGGATGCGGTCCACCAGCATCTGCTGGGCCCGCCAGTCTGAGCGTGACCACAGCGTTACCTGATGGCCGCGTGCCTGCAGGTAGAGGGCGTTCTCGGCCGCGTTGTCTCCGCCGCCCAGCAGCAGGATGTGGCCTGGCGGGAGCGTGTCGCGGCGGGCGGTCAGGTCTACGGCATCGAGAACGCGCTCGTGCGGCCGGCCCGGCGGGAAGAAGAGCTCGGGGCGCAGGGGGCGCAGTCCTGTCGCGAGGATCAGGGTCCGGGCGCTGAGGCCGCTGCCATCGCTGAGCTGCAGGCGCCAGCCTTCGCCGGCTTGCCAGTCGGCATGGTGCAGGCTGCAGTCAAGCAGGACCTCGATGCCGGCCTGCTGCTCGACCTGCCGTGCGTACTGCTGCCCCAGCGTGGCGAGATCCTGACCCGGGCTGCCCAGCACCCAGTCCTGCGCGAACTGCAGGCCCTGGAGCGAGGCGCAGAGCCGGCCCTGGCGCTCGACCAGGGTCACGCGCAGGCCCAGTTGCGCCAGCCAGGACGCCGCCGAGCAGCCTGCCGGGCCACCGCCGAGGATGGCGATGTCGGCATCCAGGCGACGATCGCCGGATGCGGTGGCGCAGGGGCTGACGGAAGTGCTGACGGAAGTGCTGACGGAAGTGCTGAGGGGAGTGCTCATGATGGGCAGCGGGCGCGGCCAAGGCGCCTGCCTTGGCTTCGGCCGAACCCGCGATTATCGCTGCCCCGCCCATTTTTTGAGCAGAGGCCTTTGATCGCAGGGGCCTAGAACGTCACGCTGGCAGCGCCTGGCGCCGCCAGCGCCGGGCCAGACGCCAGCCCAGCAGGGCGGCCAGCAGCAGGCCGTAGATCGCCGGCTCGGCGAAGTTGTGCTTGCCCGCGCGCATCCAGACGAAGTGCAGCAGGGCCAGCAGGGCCAGGCCGTAGACCAGACGGTGCAGGCCTTGCCAGCGGGCCGCACCCAGGGCCTTGATGGCACGGTTGAAGCTCGTGGCGGCCAGGGGCAGCAGGCCCAGCCAGGTCAGGAAGCCCACCAGAATGAAAGGCCTCTTGGCGATGTCATGGGCGATGTCCCCCAGGTCCAGGCCCATGTCCAGCCAGCCATAGGCCAGCAGGTGCAGGCTGGCGTAGAAGGCGGTGAACAGGCCCAGCATGCGCCGGAAGCGGGCCAGGGCCGGCAGGCCCAGGGCCTCGCGCAGGGGCGTGATCGCCAGTGTCAGCCACAGCAGGCGCAGGCTCCAGTCGCCCAGGCCGCGGATCATGGCCTCCGCCGGGTTGGCGCCCAGGCGGTCCTGGACGGCAGCCAGCAGCAGCCAGGCCACCGGGCCCAGCCCGGCGAGGAAGAGCAGGGGCTTGGCGGCGGGGTGCAGCAGGAAGTGTCGTCGCACGGCGGCCGCTCAGAAGAACTTGCGCAGGTCCATGCCGCTGTAGAGCGAGGCCACCTGATCTCCGTAGCCATTGAACATCAGCGTGGGGCGCTTCTTGCTGAACCAGCCGTCCTCGCCGATGCGCCGCTCGCTGGCCTGGCTCCAGCGGGGATGGTCGACCTGCGGGTTGACGTTGGAGAAGAAGCCATATTCCTGCTGCGCTGCCTTGGTCCAGGAGCTGACAGGCTGCTTCTCGACGAAGCGAATGCGCACCAGGGACTTGGCGGATTTGAAGCCGTACTTCCAGGGCACGACAAGCCGGACGGGCGCGCCGTTCTGCCTGGGCAGCAGCTCGCCGTACATGCCGAAGCTCAGCAGGGTCAGCGGATGCATGGCCTCGTCGAGGCGCAGGCCTTCGACATAGGGCCAGTCCAGCACGCCGGAGCGCAGGCCCGGCATCTGCGACTTGTCGGCAAGGCTCACGAACTCGACGTACCTGGCCTTGGACGTGGGTTCCAGCTTGCGGATCAGGTCCCCCAGCGAATAGCCGATCCAGGGAATCACCATGCTCCAGCCCTCGACGCAGCGCAGTCGGTAGAGGCGCTCCTCCATGGGGGCGAAGCGCATCAGGTCCTCGATGTCGTAGAGGCCGGCCTTGCCCACCTCGCCCTCGATGCTGACGGTCCAGGGCCGGGTCTTGAGCGTGTGCGCCAACTGGGCGGGCTCGGCCTTGTCGGTGCCGAACTCGTAGAAGTTGTTGTAGCGGGTGGCGTCCTCGTAGCGGGTGGGCTTGTCCATCACCTGCGCACCGGGCAGTCTGCTCTTCACGGCGGCCAGCCGTGCCTTGTCGGCGGACTGGGCCAGGGCTTCGCGGGAGGCCCAACTGGCCAGGGCCGCGCCGGCCACGCCGGAGGCCATCAGGCGCAGCCACTCGCGCCGGCCCTCGTAAAGGGCCTGGGGCGTGACTTCGGAGAGCAGCGAGCGGCCATGGCCGCGGTCGGGGAGGAAATGCATGGCAGCGCGTCCTGTTGAATCGGTGACGAGGATTCGTCGTCACACGAGCGAAAAGCTTACGCTGCGCCGCAATGCCCGCGTGCGGACTCGGCTTTGCCCTGCACTCAGTGCCTGCTGGCGCTCTCCTGCCAATGAGCCGGGCAGGCCACGCCGCGCAGCAGTCTCTGGTACTCGCCACTGGCCTGCAACTGCTTCAGGCCACGGTTGAAGTCTTCCAGCAGCTGGGCACTGCGGGCCTTGCCCTTGGGGAAGATCACATGGGTGGTGAAGCTGTCCGTGAGCAAGCGCGGGTGGTAGTCGATCTGCCGCGCTTCCTCCGTGCTGAAATGGCTCAGCAACAGGTAGCAGGCCGTGCCGCGCTCCATGGGCAGGGCATCCAGGCGGCCCAGCAAGAGCTTGCGCAGTCCAGCGAGGTCGTCCGGCGTGCCGTCGGTCTTGAGTTCACCCTTGCGGACCAGGCGCCAGAACTCCGGCGTGTAGGTGTAGCCCTTGATCACGCCCAGGGTGTAGGGCTCGAGATCCGTGAGCGAGCGCCAGGTCAGTGGCTTGTCTCTGCGATGAACGAAGACCCACTGCTCGCTCATCACATTGTTGCTGAGCAGGAAATCGCGACGCCGCTCCTCGTTGGCACCCCAATAGGCCGAGGCATCCCAGAGCCCGGCCCGCGTCTCGTTCTGGGCGCGCTGCCAGGGCATGAACTGGTAGCGCACCTCGTGCCCGGCCAGGGCAAAGGCCCGGCGCACGATCTGCAGCGCCGTACCGGAGTCGGGGGCGTCTGCCGTGGCATAGGGTGGAAGCTCCCCGGTGGCGATGCGCACGGTGTCCGCAGGAACCGCCGAAGTGGCCAGGGCGGACGCCAGGCCCGAGAGGATCCGCAGAGGCCTGCTGCGCCGGCTCACAGGGTGCCGTAGGAGTGCAGTCCACTCAGGAACATATTGACCCCCAGGAAGGCGAAGGTCGTGACAAGCAGGCCGCCCAGGGCCCACCAGGCAGAGACGGCTCCACGCAAGCCCTTCATCAGGCGCATGTGCAGCCAGGCGGCGTAGTTGAGCCAGACGATCAGGGCCCAGGTCTCCTTGGGGTCCCAGCTCCAGTAGCCTCCCCAGGCCTCGGCGGCCCAGAAGGCGCCCAGGATGGTGGCGATGGTGAAGAAGGCAAAGCCCAGGGCGATGGCCTTGTACATCAGGTCATCCAGCGTCTGCAGCGGTGGCAGGCGGGCGGTCAGGGGCTCTCGCAGCAGCACACAGACCACGAGGAAGGCCAGCACGCCGCCCATCTTGCGGATCCAGCCGTCCAGCCCGGCCAGGGTCTCGGGCTGCAGCTCCATGCTGACGCGGGCCAGCACCAGCAGGCCCACCAGCACAGCGGGCATGGCGATCAGGCCGATCTGCAGGGCCCGCGGTGTGGCCGTCTTGAGCAGGTAGGCCAGGGCCACCATGGCAGCCAGCGCGAAAGTGCCGTAGCCGACGAAATTGGCCGGCACGTGGATCTTCATCCACCAGCTCTGCAGGGCCGGCACCAGGGGCTGGATCTCATGGGCCTCGCGGGCCACGGTGTACCAGAGCAGGAAGCTCACGGCCAGGCTCACCACCAGCATCACGTAGGCCCCCAGCGCGCGGGTGAGCAAGCGGTCCTCGTAGTAGAGGTAGAACAAAGCCGTCATCCAGGCAAAGAGGACGAAGACTTCATAGAGGTTGCTGACCGGGATGTGGCCGATGTCGGGCCCGATCTGGTGGCTTTCGAACCAGCGCACCATGGTGCCCAGCAGGGCCATGAAGACACCGCCCCAGGCCAGCTTGGAGCCGATCAGCTCGGCCGTGCCGCTGCCCCGGCGGAAGAAGCCCAGCCAGTAGAACAGCGTGCTGAGGAAGAAGAGCAGGCTCATCCACAGGATGGCGCTCTGGCTCGCCAGCATGTACTTGAGCAGGAACACCTGGTCCACGGCGCTCAGGTCGACACCAAAATCGTCGAGCTTGCGCTGGTAGAGGCCGATGGCCAGCAGGCTGAATCCGCCCACCAGCACGCTGAGCAGGCGCAGGGGGCGCCAGAACCAGCCCAGCAGCACCAGGGCAGGCACTGCGAAGGCCAGGATGCCCTTCTCGTAGCCGTCCATGGAGGCGCCGTAGCGGCTGAAGGCAAAGCCGCCACCCAGCATGATGAGGGCGGCAAAGGCCCAGTCCAGAGGCGAGCGCTGCGCCAGCCAGCCGCGGCGACCGACGATGAGAGGAGCGGTGGTGGTGTTCATGCGGTGTCCTTCAGCAGCTCGGACTTGAGGCGATCGAATTCCGTGGCGGTGTCCGGCGACTCGCGCGTGGACGACAGGGCCATGCGCACGCGGGTCTGCTCGCCCTGGCCGGGCGCGGCCTCGAGCCAGATCCACAGGCGGCGCTCCTTGATGTAGAGCATGGCAAAGACGCCGATGATCAGCAGGATCGCCCCCAGGTAGACCAGGGTCTTGCCCGGCGCGCGGGCGACCTGGAAGCCGCTGGCCTGCACCAGCTCGAAGTCCTCCAGCTGCAGCAGCACCGGAGCCGGGTAGAAGACGGCATCCGACAGCGACAGCACGGCCTGTGTCATGAAGGCCTGAGTGGCGGTGTCATTGACGGGCGGCGGCAGCTGGGCCTGCTCACGGCTGATCTTGTGCAGCTCGTAGAGGCTGCCGTTGAGAATGCGCAACAGCACCTCGGACACGCGCGAGCGCTCGGCCTCGGGCACCTCGCGGTCCACGAACTGCGAGAGCGCCATCAAGCCGCCCCAGCCGTTGGCGGGCTTCTTGTCTTCGGGGCGCACCATCTCGGCGCCGGCGAAGAGGCCCAGGGCACGGCGTGCGGTCGCGGTCAGCTGGGGCAGCATCTGGGGCTTGTCGGTGGGCGTGGCGGCCTCGGCATAGGCCTTGGCAGCGCGATCGCGCAACTCGGGCTTCTGCAGGGCCTGGCGCAGGCGCAGCCAGCTGTCCAGGGTGCCGTTCTCGTCGGCGGGGGCGCGCAGGTAGCGGAAGCCTTCGTTGACGGACTCGCGCATGCCCAGCAGGAAGACGCGCTGGCCGTCCAGCAGTACGGGGGCCATGTAGTTGTTGAACTCGCGGCGCTGGCCGCTGGCGTCCACCAGCTTGTAGCTGAAGGAGGGGCCGATGTTCTGCAGGGACTTCTCGGTCCGGGTCTTGGCCCCGCTGCCCAGGTGGCCTTGCAGCGAGTCGACCAGGTCGACCTTGCGCACGTCCGCCCCGCTCTCGGCGTTGGGGGCTCCGGCATTGCCGCCCATGTTCTCGACGTTGATCACCCGCAGGCCGCTGAACTCGATGCCCAGGCGCTGCTCACCTTGTTGCAGCTCGGTGTTGCTGCCCACGCGGCCCTGCAGCGCGAAAGGCTCGCTGCCGTTGAGCGGCACGGCGCGCAGCTTCAGCAGGGAGCCGCCGTCGCTGAAATCGCTCTGGTAGATGGCGACGCCGTCGTGGATCAGGGGCTCGTTGACCTTGATGGTGGCTGCGGTGGTCTTGCCGTCACGGTCGTGGATCAGCACATCGCTCGCGAAGAGCTTGGGCATGCCGGTGTTGTAGTACTCGACCTTGAACTTCTTGAGCTCCACATCGAAGGGCAGGGGCTGCAGCAGCACGCCGTCGGTCATGCTCAGCACGGCCGTGCCGTTGCGCGAGCCCTCGGTGACGGTGAGCGTGCCGCGGAAGCTGGGGTTGCGGTCGGAGAGGCGGTGCTCGGCCGGCACCTCGCTGATGAAGCCGCCGCCTTGGTAGACGCTCTTGCCCTGGGCCCACATGAGGGCCTTGACCAGCAGATCGCCGTCGAAGAGGCCACCCAGGCAGATCAGCACGATGGCAGAGTGTGCGGCCAGGTACCCGATCTTGTTGGCTGCGCCCTTGCGTGCCGCGACCATGATGCCGGTGGTGCGCACCTGGGCTCGGGCCTTCCAGCCGCCTTCGTCCAGCCATTGCGAGACCTGCTGCAGCGAGGCTTCCAGCGGCAGCGGCAACTGCCCCAGCGCTTTGTGCTTGTGCGCCTGCAGGGATTGCTCGCGGACCTGCTCCTTGTAGCTTTTGAGGTCCGTCAGGATCTTGGGCGTGTTGCGCGCGATGCACAGGGTGGTCGAGACCACCAGGAAGCCCAGGATCAGCAGGAACCACCAAGCGCTGTAGACCGTGTAGAGGTCCACCTTGCCGAAGACCTCGGACCAGAAGGGGCCGAACTGGTTGACGTAGTTGTTGAGCGGTTCACGCTGCCGCACCACCGTGCCGATCACCGAGGCGATGCAGATCACCGTCAGCAGCGCGATGGCGAAGCGCATCGAGGACAGCAGCTCGATGAATTCGCGGCCGGCGCCTGGACCCTGTGGGCGTGCCGGCGGCGAGGCCTCGGGGGTGGTGGGGCTGAAGGATTCGCTGAAAGAGTCGCTCATGGGCCGGATTGTCGTCGCAGGCGCTGGCAAAGACGGGGACCCAGAAAAAAGGCCGGCGCCAAAGCGCCGGCCTCTTGCCATGGATCAATTCGGGCGCTACGGCCCGGGCCGGCTGCGGATCAGCGCAGGCCGGCGATGTAGTCAGCCACGGCCTTGATCTCGCGGTCGTTCATCTTGGCGGCGATGGCTGCCATCTGGGGGCTGTTGCCGCGGGTGCCGGCACGGAAGCCGTTCAGCTGCAGTTCGGTGTAGTCGCTGTGCTGGCCAGACAGACGGGGGTACTGGGCGGGGATGCCGGCACCGTTGGGGCTGTGGCAGCCGGCGCAGGCGGGGATCTGGCGATCGGCGATGCCGCCGCGGTAGATCTTCTCGCCCAGGGTCACGAGGGTCTTGTCCTTGGAGAAGCCGGGCTTGGCCTGCTTGGAGGCATAGAAGGCGGCGACGTTCTTCATGTCTTCTTCAGACAGGGTGGACGCCATGCCCTTCATCACCGGGTTGTCGCGCTTGCCGGCCTTGAATTCGGTCAGCTGCTTGACCAGATAGTCGGCGTGCTGGCCTTGCAGGATCGGGTTGGCGGGGCTGCCGCGCGAACCATCGGCCGTGTGGCAGGCCGCGCAGACCTGGGCCGTGGCCTGGCCCTTGGCGAGATCGGGCTTGGCCGGCGCCGGAGCTTCCGATGCACTGGTGGCAGCGGTGAAGACGAGGCCCATCAACAGGAAAGCAGCATTCTTCATGAGTAAGAGGGTCTGTAAGCGCAACCTGCGGATTTTACAATGGCAATCTCAGCCCACTGGATCAACATGAGCAGCAATAACCCCAGCCAAGCGCCGCAAGCGGCCGAGACCGCCCCTTCGGACAAGACTGTGTTGGCTTGGACCCACACTGCCCGCTTCCTCACCACGGCGAGCCAGCTTCACCATCTCCCGCCCAGCGAACTGCCGGAAATCGCCTTCGTCGGACGCTCCAACGCCGGCAAGAGTACGGCCATCAACACCCTGGCGCAGCAGAAGCGCCTGGCCTTCGCGTCCAAGACGCCCGGCCGCACGCAGCACATCAACCTCTTCCATCTCGGCCCCAAGGATGCGCCCGATGCGCTCTTCGCCGACCTCCCCGGCTATGGCTATGCCGCCGTGGCGCGCGACGCCAAGCTGCGCTGGCAGAAGGTCATGGCCGACTACCTCGAGGTGCGCCGCTCGCTGTCTGGCGTGGTGCTGATGGTGGACTCGCGCCTGGGCCTCACGGACCTGGACCGCCAACTGCTGGATTTCGTCGCCTCGCGCGTGGCCAATGGCGAGGTCAAGCTGCTGGTACTGCTGACCAAGGCCGACAAGCTCAACCGCAAGGAGGCGCAGGCTGCGCTGGCCGCCACGCAGGAGGTGCTGGGCGCCCTGGCCACGGAGGAGTCGGACGTCTCCATCACCCTGTTCTCTGCACTGAAGAAGCAGGGTGTGGCCGACGTGGCCCACATCCTCTACGACTGGGTGCGCCAGGCGCCTGTGGTGCCGGCCATGCCTGACCTGGATGAGCTCCCCGAGGACCCCTCCGGCGCTCACGGTGCGGCGCACGGAGATGGCGACCCTCGCTGAGCACGGCCGAGGCACCGATGGTGCCTGCTCCCTTCCTTCAGCGGCTTGCCTGCCCCTTGTTCGGGGTCGTCGTCAGCCAGCCCTCGGCGCGCATGGCCTGCAGGGTGGCGACGAGCCGAGGCGCCAGGGCCGCATGCCGGGCATGGAGATAGGGATACAGCGGCATCGGTGAACCGAGCTCGAAGAGCCGGTGCAGCGAGGGCGCCTGGCTTTCGCCCAGGTGGGCCAGGCTCAGGCTGAAGGTGCTGTCCATGTCGCAGACGAAGCGCGCCCGGCCGCGCGCCAGCATGCGCACCGCGTTGTCGGCCGCAGAGATCTCGACCAGACGCTCGGGGGGCAGGGCCTCGCGCAGGCGCTGTTCGCAAACCGCCACGCCGCGCCGGTAGATCACCACACCCTCGGCACGCCGCAGCTCGTCGAGCGACTGAGGAAGGTCTGTCGTGCCCGTGCCGTAGACGCCAAAGGAGGCGTGCATCATCGGCGCGTCCACCCGCTGCAGTTCGGGATGCAGTTCGCCATAGGTTGCGGTGCGCACCATCTCGCCATCGACCTCGCCGCGCTGCAGCGCCAGCTCGGCGCGACGGGCCGGCATCTCCAGCACCTCCAGGCGCCAGCCCAGGCGGCGCAAGGCTTCGGTGAAGACCCGGCGCAGCAAGCGGCCGTCACTGCTGCGGTCGTCGGTGCCGGTGGCCAGCGTCAGCACAGGCTCGCTGCCGGTCGTGCGTGCCGTGGGCTGTGGCGCGGGCGCGGAGGGGGGCGCAGCCTGGGCGAAGCCGGCCGCTGGCCATCCCGATGCCATGGCCAGCAGGGCGAGCAGCAGCACGCTGTGCAGGGCGTGGAAGCAGGTCCGCATGGCCTGATTCTGCACCGCTCGCCTGCTCAGGGCCGGCCGATGAAGAGGTAGACAGCCATGTCCGTGTTCCGGCCCTTGCCCAGGCCCAGGTAGAGAGGACCCAGGCCGGTGTCGGCACCGATGAAGAGGCTGCCGGCCAGCTTGAGGCCGCGCAGGCTCACGTTCTGGCGCGTGTCCCAGGCATTGCCGGCTTCCAGCGAGCCGCCGACGAAGAATCCGCGGGTCAGCACGGGTGTCTGTGCCAGGCGCTGGTAGTAGCTCACACGGCCGAAGAGCAAAGTGTTGCCCGTGAGCTGGCCGGGTTGGTAGCCCGAGAGTTGCTGGAAGCCGCCCAGGCTGTAGGGCCCCTGCGCCGAGTCCTCGGGCTGATGCGCATTGAGGCCGCGCAGGTGCAGGTTCAGGGTGTGACGGCCCCAACTGGTCACCAGCGTGCCTTGGAGCTCGGTGCGGCTGAAGGCATCGCGGCGACCACCAGGTTGTGTCTGTGTGCCGGCGGTGTGCTCGAAGGTCGTGCGGTAGCCGCGCTGCGGAAAGTTGGCGAAGTCCAGCTGGTCCACCACCAGCTTGAGGCGCAGGCCGGTCTCTGTCCAGGTCTTGTTGAGGCGTTGCTGGTCGGTCTCGCCCAACTGGCTGGGGTCCACCGTGATGAGGTCAGGGTGCACGCGCCAGTGTTCGCGCACCAGTCCCAGCCGCACCTCGCCCAGGCGGCCCCAGGGTTGGCCGATGTCCAGGCCGTAGTTCAGGCTCTTGCGGCCCAGGCGCGCCAGGCCCTGGCCGGTTTCGGCGTTGTAGAGGGTCAGGTTGTGCCGCTCGATCTCGCCCCAGCTGGAGATGAACCAGTCATTGCTGGTCCCCAGCTTCTGGATCAGCGGGTGATACAGCTCGGTGTACAGGCGGGGGCTCTGGCCTATGGACAACTGGTTGCGCCACTCGGTGCCATTGGGTGTCAGCCAGTGTCTGTTGTGGCTGATGCGCAGATTGAAGGCGCTCTCGCCGTTGAAGTCTGTGCTGAGGTCGATGCCGGCGCGGAAGTAGTTGGGGCCCCAGGGCTTGTCTTCCATCATGAAGACCAGCTGGTTGCCCTCGCTGTGTTCCTCGACGTGGTAGTCCACTCGCACGAAATCGCCAGAGGAGGCCAGGAAGCGTGCGTCGCGCTCGGCGCGCTCGGCGTCGAAGACCTGGCCGGGGCGGGTTTCCAGCTGGTCCTTGAATCGCTCCGGCCTGGCCACATCGCTGCCTGCGAAGCTGATGCCTGCGAGCACCGGCGCGGCCGGCTGCGCGTGGGTGCGGGCCAGCAGCCAGTCGGCGTAGGCCTCGGGGCTGATGGCGAAGGCGCGCAGCTGGGGCAGGGCCTGCTCGGCGGCGGCCTCACCCAGCGCGATGAAGTCCTTGCCCCGCTCGAAGCTGCCTGAGCCCATGCCGTTGAGCTTCGGCGTTATTAGCAGGTCCTCCTGCCAGAGGCTGGCGATCGAGCGCTGCACGTTCTGCTCGGTGAGGATGTTGATCATCTGGGCCGTGACGCCCACCAGCGAGTTCAGCGAGTCGCGGCCGGACAGCGGCGTGCCCACGTTGATGGCGATGACGCGTTCCGCGCCCATGCGCCGGGCCACGTCCACCGGCAGGTTGTTGACCAGCCCGCCATCGCCGAGGATGCGGCCGTCGTCGCTCTCGACTGGGGCGAAGACGCCGGGCACGCTCATGCTGGAACGCAGGGCCTGGGCGAGGTCGCCGGATTCCGCCACCACTTGCGCGCCGCTTTCCATGTCGGTGGCGACGGCCCGGAAGGGCGTGGGCAGCTGGTCGAAATGATCGGCGCCGCGCACGGGCAATGTCAGGCGGCGCAACAGGGCATCCAGGCCGCGGCTGGACAACGTGCTCTGCGGCACGCGCACCTCGCCATCGCGCAGGCCCAGCTCCAGCACGGCGGAGAACTCGAAGTCCTCCTCCTTGCGCCGCTGCGAGAGCTGCTGGCGCTCGACGCGGCTGGCGAACATGCGATCCCAGGCGATCTGCTGCAGCTCGCGCTCCAGCTCGCGGGCGTTCATGCCGCTGGCGTAGAGGCCGCCGATGATGGCGCCCATGGAAGTACCAGCGATCACATCCACCGGGATGTGCTCTCGCTCCAGCACCTTCAGCACGCCCACATGGGCCAGGCCACGCGCGCCGCCGCCAGAGAGCACCAGGCCCAGGCGAGGGCGGGCGGGCGCTGCGGGCAGCGTGCCGGGCGCTGGCATCTCGACCGGCCGGGGCGGGGGCAGCGACTCGGCCTGCGCTGGCGGCAGCGCGACGACCAGCAGCAGGGCCAGGGGCCGGCACAGACGGTGCAAGGCCCGCATCCACGGTACGGTGCGTGGCGGCAGCCTCGGGGCCAGGGAGATGGCGGTGCCGGGGCGGCGGAGCGGCATGGGAGGCTTCACCGGATCAGGGCGCGTCGTCCAGATCCTGCATGAGCGACGAGACGGCCCGCTGTACCAGGGTGTCTTCTTCCAGGGCCGTGATCAGGCCGTTGGCCAGCAGCTGTTCGATGGCGCCGCGCGTCAGCGAGTGGCGCTCGTCGGCATCCTGGCCCACGAAAAGGAAGAACTGGCGGCTCTCGCTGATCCAGGCGATCTGGGCGGTGATCCACTGGCTCTGCACGAACATGTGGTACCAGTTGCCCACCTGCAGATTGCCCATCCAGGCCTGCAGGGCGATGCGCGCATCCGGCGAGCCGGACTCGGAATAGAGCCCTACCGGCACCGTGGGCAGCTCGCCCCGATTGACCTGGTCGTGGGCCCAGCGCGAGGGCATCTGCGACTCGCGCTCGTTGAGCAGCTGCTGCAGCAGCTCCTCGGGACTGAGGTCGCGGCGTGGCGCAGGTGCGCGCTCCAGCGGCGCCGGATGGTGATGCGCCGGCAGGCCGCTGAGCACGCGGCCGTGCTGGTTCATCAGGTCTTGCAGGACGATCTGGCGCTTGTCGGCCGGGAAGGCGATCAGATCCATGCCGGCCTCGATCCGTTTGATCAGGCCAGGCAGGCGGCTGCGCAACTGAGCGCGTGCGCTCTCGCCGTGACGCTGCTGCAGGCTGTCCAGCAGCTCATCCACCACTTCGATGCTGGCCTCGGCCTCGGACGACTCCCGGCCATGCAGCACCATGTTCTGCACGATCACTTCCACCCAGGGCTTGAGCAGGAACTTGCGCAAGGTCGGGCTGAGGGCCGTATCGGATAGCTGCTCCTTCAGCTGGCCCTGGAGCAGTTCCAGCCACTCGACGCGCTGGCTCTCGCGCTCCAGCGCGGCCAGGGCCGAGGCGCTGCGCTCGCCATGTCGGCTGGCCTGCTCGCGGATGTGCTGGTCGACCAGACCGAGCGCCTGCTGGAACTGCAGGCCGGTCAGCAGCTGCGCTTCCACCAGTTGCTGGACGATGCCGTTCATGAAGTCGAGGAACTGGCGCAGGCGTTCATCATCGGCGCGCTGGAAGCCGGCGCCATGCGCGGCCACGCGATTGAGCAGGCTCCACACCGGGTGATCCTGGCGGCGCAGGAGGCTGGGGTCGGTGCGCGACAGCCGTGCCACGGCCACCTGCAGCCGCGACATCAGGGCCTTGACCGGCGGCAGCAGCTTGGGATCGGCCAGGATCTGGTCATAGAGCCGCGTCAACAGGTCACCACCGCCGCGCAGCAGGGTGCTGGGGCCCAGGGCCTGGGCATTGTCCGAACCGGGGCGCAAGTTCTGCGGCCGGGAGTTGATGGCATCGACGCGACGCGCCAGCGTGTCCAGCGTCGGGTTGACGCCTGGCACGGCGGCCTGGCGCAGGCGGGCCTCGACATCACGCGTGCTGCCGATGCCGTAGCCTTCCACCAACGGGGCCAGTTGGGCGCTGCGCATCTGGTCGCAAAGCCGCTGGTAGATGATCCCCAGGGCCTCCACCACATGGGGCGTGGCGACCTTGGTCATGGCGTAGCAGCCCTCGCCGTCCAGTTGCATGTTCTGGATGGCCGTGACCACGGCATTGGCGAACACGGCCGGGCGCAGGGGGTTGTCCTGCTTCATGGGCCGGGCGATACCGCGCAGGGCCGCAAAGAAATTGACCAACTGATGCAACTCGGGGCGCGAGTGTTCCTCGACGGCCGAGACCACGTGCGCAATGGACACATCCTGCAGGGCCTGCTTCTCGTCAACGAGGCTCAGCGACTGCAGCCCCAGCGAGGAGCTGCGGCGCTGCAGCGGGTCCTCGCCGCGGCGGGCGGCTTCCAGCAGGGGCTGTATGGCCGCCTGGAAGTCGGTGGCAAAGCGACCCTTGCTGACCGACCAGGCGTATTGCAGCGCGTGGAGCAGCGGGTCGGCCTTCAGGTCGTCCTGGATCTTGTGGGCCACGGTGTGGCTCAGCGACGGCATCTGCACGATGACTTCGTCGACCAGGGATTGCAGGCTCGGGGCGTTGGACATGATGTTCCGCATTATGAAGGCGGCATGACGCAGGAACCTGGGACGGGCGGTCAGCCTGCTGCCATTTGAGCGACAGAGTGCGCACCTCGGCGGCGAGGCCCCTCCATGTGAGGGGGATTGGCAACGGAGCACCGCGCCATGCCCATGAAAAAACCCGCGAGGCCGGGTGGCCGTCGCGGGTTTCACAGAGGCTCCGGCAGGGACTGCCGGGGGCCTGGACTTACATGTCCATGCCCATGCCGCCCATGCCGCCGGGCATGGCCGGGGCAGCGGACTCGTCCTTCGGGGCTTCAGCGACCATGCACTCGGTGGTCAGCATCAGCGACGCGACGGAAGCGGCGTTCTGCAGGGCGGTGCGGGTCACCTTGGTCGGGTCCAGGATGCCCATTTCGATCATGTCGCCGTAGGTGTCGTTGGCGGCATTGAAACCGAAGTTGCCCTTGCCTTCCAGCACCTTGTTGATCACGACGCTGGGCTCGCCACCGGCGTTGGACACGATCTCGCGCAGGGGGGCTTCGATGGCCTTCAGGATCAGCTTGATGCCGGCGTCCTGGTCAGCGTTGTCACCCTTGATCTCGCCAGCGGTCTGACGGGCGCGCAGCAGGGCCACGCCACCACCAGCCACGATGCCTTCTTCCACGGCAGCGCGGGTGGCGTGCAGGGCGTCTTCCACGCGGGCCTTCTTTTCCTTCATCTCGACTTCGGTGGCTGCACCGACCTTGATGACGGCCACACCGCCGGCCAGCTTGGCCACGCGCTCTTGCAGCTTCTCGCGGTCGTAGTCGGAGGTGGCTTCCTCGATCTGGATGCGGATCTGCTTGACGCGGGCTTCGATGTCAGCAGCAGCGCCGTTGCCGTCGATGATGGTGGTGTTTTCCTTGCCCACTTCGACGCGCTTGGCCTGGCCCAGGTCAGCCAGGGTCACCTTCTCGAGGCTCAGGCCCACTTCTTCAGCGATGACCTTGCCACCGGTCAGGATGGCGATGTCTTCCAGCATGGCCTTGCGGCGGTCGCCGAAGCCAGGCGCCTTGACGGCCACGACCTTCAGGATGCCACGGATGGTGTTCACCACCAGGGTGGCCAGGGCTTCGCCTTCGACGTCTTCCGCAATGATCAGCAGCGGACGGCCGGCCTTGGCCACGGCTTCCAGCGTGGGCAGCAGGTCACGGATGTTGCTGATCTTCTTGTCGAACAGCAGGACAAACGGGTTGTCCAGGATGGCGGCCTGCTTCTCGGGGTTGTTGATGAAGTAGGGCGACAGGTAGCCGCGGTCGAACTGCATGCCTTCGACGACGTCCAGCTCGTTGTTCAGGCTCTTGCCGTCTTCAACGGTGATGACGCCTTCCTTGCCGACCTTGTCCATGGCGGAGGCGATGATTTCGCCCACGTCGGAGTCGCTGTTGGCCGAGATGGTGCCGACCTGGGCGATTTCCTTGGAGGTGGTGGTGGCCTTGGAGGCGGCCTTCAGCTGGGCGACCAGGGCGGTCACGGCGCGGTCGATGCCGCGCTTCAGGTCCATGGGGTTCATGCCGGCGGCCACGTACTTCATGCCTTCGCGCACGATGGCCTGGGCCAGCACGGTGGCGGTGGTGGTGCCGTCACCGGCGTTGTCCGAGGTCTTGGAAGCGACTTCCTTGACCATCTGGGCGCCCATGTTCTGCAGCTTGTCCTTCAGCTCGATTTCCTTGGCCACGGACACACCGTCCTTGGTCACGGTGGGGGCGCCGAAGGAGCGCTCGAGCACCACATTGCGGCCCTTGGGGCCCAGGGTGACCTTGACGGCGTTTGCCAGGACATTCACGCCTTCGACCATGCGGGCACGGGCGTCGGAACCAAAGACCACGTCTTTTGCTGCCATGTTGATTTCTCCGAAATTCTTTGGGTTTGCATTGGCGGCTTCCTGGCGCTCAGTCGGCGCCAGGCAGTCGCGCAGTAGCGATTACTTGGCGACGACGGCGAAGAGGTCTTCTTCGCGCATCACGAGCAGCTCTTCGCCATCGACCTTGACCGACTGGCCCGAGTACTTGCCGAACAGCACGCGGTCGCCCACGGCCACGTTCAGGGCCACGAAGTCGCCCTTGTCGTTGCGCTTGCCAGGACCCACGGCCAGCACTTCACCCTGGTCGGGCTTCTCGGCGGCGTTGTCGGGCAGGACGATGCCGGAGGCCGTCTTGGTTTCGTTTTCGAGGCGCTTAACGATCACGCGATCGTGCAGAGGACGCAGTTTCATCACATCTCCTTGCTGAGAGTCTTGGGTCGTTGCCGGCCGGACGCCAGAAGAGCGACAGGCCATCACATCGGGACAAACCGGCCGGAGCCGCGTGTTTGTGCCAAATCTTTCTTGTTGGCACTCAACGTTTGAGAGTGCTAGCAGGAGAGGATTATAGGGATGACCCGCGACGTTTCAAGAGGTGGGCTTGCGGACGTGCTGCCAGCGCCCCTGGCCCCAGCGACGGACGGCTTGGTCGGCACAGTGCCTGCGCCGTCGCTGCACAAAAAATGGGCAATGTCTGCCGGGGCCTTGTGAATCAAGGACTTGTGGCCGCCCTCACCGCGCCACCCACACAGTTGTCCACAGCTGGCGTGGATGACGCGGCGCGGGGGGCATCTGCCTGTCGGTGCTTCCGGGCACGCAAGGTGCGTTCAAGGACTTCGCACCTCGGGCCCGGAATTCGGCCGCCCCCAGAGGACAAGGATGCGGGGGAGGGCGGTGCCAGCGGTGAAGCCTGCTCAGGCCTGAAGCTGGGAAGGGGCCAGGTATTGCTGCCTGAAGTCCTCGAAGGGCAGGGTGTCCGCGGCCTCAACGGCGGCCTGCTCAGCCAGGGAGCGGCGTGCGGTCTCGGCAAATGCTTCCTGCCGTTCGGCACTCAGCGGCTGCGCGCGCAGATGGGCGCGGGCCTGCTGTGAGCAATGGGCGATGAAGCGCAGGTGAGAGTGGCCGAACTCCCGCGCCATGGCTTCCAGCACACGGGCGGAGGGCAGCAGTTCGGGATGCTCGAAGCGTTCGCATGCACGGGCCAGAGCCTGGGCGTAGGCGTCGCCGCCCAGTTGGCGGTCCAGGTGTGCGCTCAGCGGTCCTAGCTCTTCCAGCAGCTCGGCCGCCCAGTCGCGCAACAGCACGGCCTGGCCGGCGCGCTCCAGCTGCAGGCCGGGCTCACGGCCGCGGGAGGCGGTCAGCTGCTGGTTGCGGGCCAAGGCGGCGATCTCCTCGGGCGTGTCTGGCGGGCTGTCCGACAGCAGGCAGTGCAGCAGGAAGAGGTCAATGAAGCGCATGGTCGACGCACTGATGCCGACGGGCTCGAAGGGATCCAGGTCCATGCAGCGGACCTCCACATACTCCACGCCTCGCTCCCGCAAGGCATGCAGGGGACGCTCGCCGCTGCGGATCACGCGCTTGGGGCGGATGGTGCCGTAGAACTCGTTCTCGATCTGCAGCAGGCTGGTGGAGAGCTGGTTGTACTCGCCGCCCGGATTCATGATGCCGATGGCCTCGTAGGCCGGGTAGGGCCGCAAGAGGGCGTCCTGCAGCGAGGCGGCATAGCCTTCCAGGCTGTTGTAGCTGACGGCCAGTGATGACTGCGCGTCGCTCTGATAACCCAGGCGGCCCATGCGCAGCGAGGTGGCATGCGGCAGGTGCAGCGTGCCGCAGGGGGCCTTGCCAGGGACAGGTGCAGGGAAGGGCTGGAGCCCGTGGTCACGGCCCTCGACAAAGCTCGAACACAAGGCGGGCGAAGCCCCGAAGAGCAGCAGCAGCAGGAAGCTGTGCCGGCGGAAGTTGCGGATCAGGTCAAAGTACTGCTCGCTGCTGATACCCGGCAGGGACCAGTTGTAGTGGATGCCCGAGATGGTCTGCATGCGCCGGCCATAGCGATGGCCCAGGCCCATGCGGTAGACGCTCTTGGCTCGCCCGATGTTGGAGTAGCCGTAGCGGCCGATGGGAATGGTCTCGTCGGTGGGCAGGAAGCAGGGCATGCTGGACGCCCACATGGTTTCCTCGCCCAGCAAAGCGTCGACGGCCTTGTGGATCTCGGTCAGCTCGGCTTCGCAGGCCTCGGCCGTGCCGTGCACACCGGTGATCAACTCCAGCTGGCTTTCGCTGAAGTCTGTGGTGACATTCGGATGCGTCAGGGCCGAGCCCAGGCCCAGCGGATGCGGCGTCATCGCCAGGGAACCTTCCGGCGCAGTGCGCAGGCTTTCCTTTTCCACGCCGCGACGCATGCCTTGCAGTCGCTCACGGTCCAGTGTGTCCAGTCTCTGCGGCCAGTTGTTCAAGGGGGGCTCCTCTGATTGTTGTGGTCCGCCAAGTTAACAGATGGTGATGGCGGCTGCTTGACTACGGGCATGGCACTTTGTGCTAGCCGCCCCCGGGCTGCTCAGTGGGCCAGCGCCTGGCGCGTGCGACGCCATTGCTGCTCGGAGCTGAATCCCGCCAGCCGGGCTGCCTCAGAGAGGCTGGCACCCTTCTGGCGGGCTCGCTCGGCCAGCTCCAGGCGGATGGACTGCAAATAGCGCAGGGGCGTGGTGCCGGCGTGCTCTGCGAACAGCCGTCCCAGATGGCGCGGCGTCACATGGGCCACCTGGGCCATGCGGTCCAGGCTCCAGTCCTCGGTGGGACGGGCGCTGATGGCGTCCTGTACCCGGTGCAAGGCCGGATGCAGGTGATGGCGATGGGCCAGCAGGGGCGAGAGTTCGGGGTCCTGGGGATTGCGGCGCAGGTAGACCACCATGGTCTGGGCCACGCTGGCTGCGATGGCATCTCCGCAGTGGGCCTGGATCAGGTGCAGGGTGAGGTCGATGCCCGCGGTGATGCCGGCGCTGCTGGCCAGGGGGCCATCCAGCACGAAGACGCGGTTGTTCACCACCTCCGCCGCCGGAGCCCGCTGCCGCAGCTCGTCCAGCAGCTCGTGATGGGTGGTGCAGCGGCGCTTCATCAGCAGGCCTGCCTCTGCGGCCAGCAGGGCGCCCGAGCAGATGCTGATCACGCGGCCGGCCGGGGTTTCCATGAGGGGGGCGCCCACATCGTGCAGCCAGCGCAAGGTGCGCAGCTGGTCGGCGCGCTCTGCGCTGTCGGCCGCGGCCTCGCCGGGCTGCGGGTGGCGGCAGCCCAGCAGGAAGAGCCAGCTGTCCGGCGTCAGGGCCTCGGGCAGGGCCTCCAGCCCGCTCACCCTCAGGCCCACCGAGCTCTCGGCCTGCGGGCGAGCCGCCACATGGCGCAGCCGGAAGGCCGGCGGCAGGCCCTGGCGCTGCAGGGCCTGGTTGGCCAGGCGCAGGGCCTCGGCCGGGCCGGCCAGGTCCAGCAGCAGGGCGCGGGGCTGGACCAGGAAGACAGCGTCGATGGGGCGGTCGGTGGGGCGGTCGGTGGAACGCATGCCCTTGAGTATGCCTGTCAGATCAGGACATGGCCCGGGCGCGCTCCAGCGCCTGCTCCACCGTGCAGATGTGGGCGAAGCGGTCCTTGAGTACGGTCTCGGTGCGCAGCTTGATGTCGGCGGGGCTCAGCACCGTGCCACTGTCATGCTGCATGGCGAAGGTCAGGGTGGCCTCGGTGACGTAATCCACCAGCCAGCCCTCGTCGCTGGCATGGCGGGTGGTGGTCTCGCAGCACTGCTCGGTGCGGATGCCCGCGACGATCAGGCGCTGGATGCCCTGCTGGTGCAGCCAGATGGCCAGGCCCGTGCCGGCCAGGGCGCTGTGGCGGTGCTTGATGAACTCGACGGCCGCCTCGTAGGGCAGCAGGCCCTCCAGCGGGCGCACATGGCCGGACTTCAGGGCGAAGGCGTTGTCCGCCGTCTCGGGGCCGTCGTTGTGCAGGATGCGCACGATGGGAATGCCCGCAGCCTGCGCGCCCTGCAGCAGGGCGTTGCTGCGTTCCAGGTAGGCGGGCAGCTCGGCCTCGCTCCAGTAGGGGCGGTGGCGGAAGGATTCCTGGACGTCAATGAAGATCAGGGCGGTTTTCATGAGTGCATTCCTTGCAGTGGTGGGGAATGTGCTCATGGTGCCGGGCGGGCGCTCTGGTGTCGCGCCGCATGCGGACCGCTTTCGGTCAGATCCGGACATCCATCGGTGATGTCTGGATCTGCCGGGGGGCTCAGCCTCGCGTCTTGAGGCCCAGGGCCTTCCAGCCTTCGAGGCCCAGCTTCTCCAGCGTGGCGATATTGGCCTCGTAGATGGCGTCGGTGTCTGGCATGGACTCGACGGCGCGCTCTATGCTCTCCTCGCGCAGCAGGTGCAGCGTGGGGTAGGGCGAGCGGTTGGTGAAGTTGCTGATGTCGTCCAGCTCGGTGCCTTCGAACTGGAAGTCCGGATGAAAGCTCGCGACCTGCAGGAGGCCGTCCAGCTCCAGGTCCTCCACCAGCGCATCGGCGGCACCCTGGAAGTCGTTGAAGTCCAGGAAGTCGGTGAGCACCAGGGGGTGGATGAGCACCGTGGTCTCGATCTCGTCCGGGTCCGTGCGGCGCAGCAGGAGCAGCTCATGTGCCAGCTCCTTGAGCAGCTCCTCGGGGGTGGTGGCCTCGCTGACCACATAGCGCAGTTGCTTCTTCACCTCGACCGCCTTGGCGAAAGGGCAGAGGTTCAGGCCGATGACGGCCTTCTGGACCCAGTCGCGGGTCTCATTGATCACTTGTTCTTTGTCCATGTCAGGTCCTGAACCATGCCTCGACCAGGCGCACCCACATGGAGCCGCCCAGCGGGATCAGTTCGTCGTTGAAGTCGTAGCTGGGGTTGTGCAGGGTGCAGGGGCCCAGGCCGTGGCCGCCCACGCGGTGGGTGCCGTCGCCATTGCCAATCAGGAAATAGCAGCCGGGCACCTTCTGCAGGTAGTAGCTGAAGTCCTCGGCGCCCATGGTGGGCTCGAACTCCTGCACGCTGGCGGGGCCGACCAGATCGTGCAGCACCTCGCGCACGAAGGCAGTCTCGGCCGGGTGGTTGATGGTGGGCGGGTAGTTGCGGCGGAAATGGAACTCCACCTCGCAGTCGAATGCCTCGGCCGTGGCGCGGGCCACCTTCTCCATGCGCTGCTCGATCAGGTCCAGCAGCTCCAGCGTGAAGGTGCGCACCGTGCCCTGCAGCTCGGCGTGGTCGGGCACGACATTGGTGGCCTCGCCGGCCCGCAGCATGGTGACCGAGATCACGCCAGCGTCCAGCGGTTTCTTGTTGCGGCTGATGATGGCCTGGAAGGCATTGACCATCTGACAGGCCACGGGCACCGGGTCAATGCCCAGATGCGGCATGGCCGCATGGCAGCCCTTGCCGCGGATGGTGATCTTGAACTCGTTGCTGGAGGCGAAGACAGGGCCGCTCTTGAGCGCGAACTCGCCGGCCTTCATGCCCGGCCAGTTGTGGATGCCGAAGATGGCCTCCATGGGGAAGCGCTCGAAGAGGCCGTCCTTGATCATCTCGCGGGCACCGCCGCCGCCTTCCTCCGCGGGCTGGAAGACGAGGTAGACCGTGCCGTCGAAATTGCGATGCCGGGCCAGGTGCTGGGCCGCGGCCAGCAGCATGGCGGTGTGGCCGTCATGGCCGCAGGCGTGCATCTTCCCCGCATGCTGACTGGCATGGGCGAAGGTGTTGCGCTCGGTCATGGGCAGGGCGTCGATGTCCGCCCGCAGGCCCAGGGTGCGGGTGCTGCTGCCGTTCTTCAGGATGCCCACGACGCCGGTCTTGCCCAGGCCGCGGTGCACGGGGATGCCCCAGGCCGTCAGCTGCTGGGCAATGAGCTCCGAGGTGCGCTCTTCCTGGAAGCAGAGTTCGGGGTGGGCGTGGATGTCGCGGCGCAGGGCGGTGAGGGCCGCGGCGTCCGCGAGGATGTCGGGGATGAGTTTCATGGACTGGCTCCAGGCGCCGGTGCGAGACCGGTCCCGGGGCAGTGTACCCGCCGCCCTCTGGGCCGCCGCTGGCTCAGCGCTTGACCTTGCCGTCGCCGGTCAGCATGGAGAGCTCGACGAAGTTGGAGGCCACATGCCGGCCGGGCCCGAACTTCACCGGGAAGCCGCCTGCGTTGTAGTTCTGCAGGCCTTCCAGCGCGCTGACCAGGGCCTCGCGGCTGCCCTTGCCGTTGATGCGGCGCAGGCCTTCGCTGAGGACCTTGGCGGCCAGGAAGCCTTCCATCGCGGTGTAGTTCAGCACATGGCTGCCGCCGGCCTTCTGTGCGGCGGCCTGGTACTCCGCCACGACGCCCGAGGCGACGCCGAAGGGGTAGGGCATGACCTGGCTGACCACGATGCCATTGGCCTCCTTGCCCAGCTCATCCAGCAGAGCCTGGGTGCCGACGAAGCTCACATTGAAGAACTGACCCGAGTAGCCGGCCCGGCGGGCCTCGCGGATGAAAGCCGCGCAGCTCTTGTAGGCGCTGACCAGCACCACGGCCTCGGGCTGGGCCGCTGCCAGCTTCCTGGCGGCTTCAGCCACGTCCACGCTGTTGCGTTGCACGGAGGCGGTGGCGTGCACCGCCAGCTTGCGCTGCGTCAGGGCGCGCACCACACCGTCCAGCCCGGCCTTGCCGTAGGCGTCCTCCTGGTGGAAGACGGCAATCTTGCTCAGGCCCAGCTGGGTCAATTGCCTGACGATCAGGGCCGTCTCGTCGTTGTAGGAGGCTCGCAGGTGGAAGACCCAGGGGCTGGCCGGATCGCGCAGGGCCTCGGCGCCAGTCAGGGGGGCGAAGAAGGGAATCTTTGCCTGCTGCACCAGGGGCAGGGCTGCCAGGGACGTTGGCGTGCCCACGTAGCCGAAGAGGGCGAATACATTGCTGGCGATCAGCTTCTCGGTGTTGGCCTTGCAGCGCTCGGGCTCGTAGCCGTCGTCCAGGGTGCGCAGCTCCACGGGCAGGCCGCCGATGCCGCCGCTGGCGTTGACGCCATCGAAGTAGAGCCTGGCGCCCGCCTGCATCTGCAGGCCCAACTGGGCCGCCGGGCCGCTCAGCGGTGCCGACTGGCCCAGCACGATCTTCTTCTGGTCCTGGGCCTGGCTCCACAGAGGCAGGGCGGACAGGCTGGCGAGTTGGGCAAGGGCAAGGCGGCGGTTCATGGGCGGGGGGGACTGCAAAAAGCCGCGAAGCGTATCCCAAATCTAGGGTTTACCCTGTAACGAATTGCCGATCTTCGCCCCTGCGCCTCTCTCAGGTGGACGGCCTGTGCAATAGTGCTCGCATGAACGCTCCCGAGTCCGCCATCGCCAGCCGCACCGTCCATGGTGCCTGCCCCCATGACTGCCCCGACACCTGCGCCTTGAAGATCACCGTCGAGAACGGCCGGGTGGTCAAGGTCCAGGGGCGTGCCGAACATCCCTCCACCCACGGCGCCCTGTGCACCAAGGTGTCCCGCTACCCGGAGCGCACCTATCACCCGGAGCGCCTGCTGCGGCCGATGAAGCGGGTCAGCGCCAAGCACGAGGCCCCGCGCTTCGAGCCGGTCAGCTGGGAGCAGGCCCTGGACGACATCGCGGCGCGCCTGAAGGCCATCGCCGCCCGCGACCCCCAGGCCATCCAACCCTACAGCTACGCCGGCACCATGGGCCTGATCCAGGGCGAGAGCATGGCCGCGCGCTTCTTCAATGCGCTCGGCGCCTCCCGGCTGGAGCGCACCATTTGTGCCTCCGCCGGTGCCGAGGCGCTGAATGCGACCTACGGCAGCCGCGTGGGCATGCATCTGCGCTTCTTCGCCGAGAGCCGGCTGATCCTGATCTGGGGCAGCAACTCCATCGCCTCCAACCTGCATTTCTGGACCTATGCCAACCAGGCCAAGCGTGAGGGCGCGAAGCTGATCTGCATCGACCCGCGCAAGACCGAGACGGCGGACAAGTGCCACCAGCACATCGCCCTGCTGCCCGGCACTGACGGTGCCCTGGCCCTGGGCCTGATGCATGAGCTGATCGTGAACCAGTGGCTGGACCAGGACTACCTGGATCGCCATGTGGACGACTGGCCCGCCATGCGCGAGCGCGCCCTGCAGTGGCCGCCGCAGCGCGTGGCCGAGGTCTGCGGCATCAGCGTGGACGAGGTGCGCCAACTGGCCCGCGAGTACGGCACGACGGCGCCCGCGGCCATCCGCCTCAACTACGGCATGCAGCGTGTGCACGGCGGCGGCAACGCGGTGCGGCTGGTCGCGCTGCTGCCTTGCCTCGTCGGTGCCTGGAAGCATCGCGCGGGTGGCCTGCTGCTGTCGGCCTCGGGCTGGGCGGCGCGGGTCAAGAACTCACAGGCGCT
This sequence comes from Roseateles sp. DB2, assembly GCF_051857535.1. Lineage (NCBI taxonomy): Bacteria > Pseudomonadati > Pseudomonadota > Betaproteobacteria > Burkholderiales > Sphaerotilaceae > Roseateles > Roseateles sp. DB2. Next base: position 257,833 of record NZ_JBPZGY010000006.1, read on the forward strand.
GGAACGCGCGGACCTGCTCGCCGGCCGGCAGCCGCGCATGGTCAACATGAGCGCCATCGGCGACGCCCTGCTGCACGAGGCCTCGCCAGATTTCGGCCCGCGCATCGAGGCCCTGCTCGTCTACAACAGCAATCCGGTGGCGGTGGCGCCAGACACGGCGAGAGTCCTGCGCGGCTTCCAGCGCCCGGACCTCTTCACCGTGGTGCTGGAGCACTTCATGACCGACACGGCCGACCAGGCTGACTACGTGCTCCCCGCCACTACCCAGCTGGAGCACCTGGACGTGCACACCAGCTACGGCCACACCGACGTCCTGCGCAACGAGCCGGCCATCGCGCCGCTGGGCGAGGCCAAGCCCAATACGCAGATCTTCCGCGAGCTGGCCGCCCGCATGGGCCTGGACGACCCCTGCTTCCGGGAGACGGACGAGGAACTGGCGGCCCAGGCCTTCACCGACGCCATCGACCAGGACCAGCTCAAGTCCCAGGGCTTCGTGAGCCTGGACCTGCCCGAGGCACCTTTCGCCGAGGGCGGCTGGCCCACGGCCAATGGCCGCGTGCAATGCCGCTCGCCACTCTACGGCCTGCCGGACCACGTGCCCAATCGCGAAAGCCGCCAGAGTAGCCCCGAGCTGGCAGCGCGCTACCCGCTGGCCATGATCTCTCCGCCCGCCCGCAACTTCCTCAACAGCAGCTTCGTCAACGTGAAGAGTCTGCGTGACATCGAGGGCGAACCCCTGGTCGAGATGCATGCCGACGACGCCGCAGCCCGCCGGCTGGTGCATGGCAGCATGGTGCGCATCTTCAACGAGCGCGGCAGCCTGCAGTGTCGGCTGCATATCAGCGAGCGGGCGCGCCCGGGTGTCGTCAATGGCCTGGGCGTGTGGTGGCGCAAGCTCTCGCCCGGCGGCGAGAACGTCAATGCCGTGACCCAGCAGGGACTCACCGACATCGGCGGTGGCGCCACCTTCTACGACTGCCTGGTCGAGGTCGCGGCGGCCTGATGCGGTCCCGCGGCCGAGCCGGTCTGTGGGCGGCCCTGCTGCTGCCCTGCTTGGCCGGCTGTGCCCAACTGGGCTACCTGGGGCAGGCGATCAGCGGGCATCTGCAGATCACGCAGGCCGCGCGGCCGGTGGCTCAGTGGCTGAGCCAGCCGGCGCTGGATCCAGCCCTGCGCGAGCGCCTGCTGCTCAGCCAGCGCATGCGCGACTACGCCGTCAGCGCCCTGGCCTTGCCGGACAACGCCAGCTACCGCCGCTACGCCGACCTGGGCCGCCCTGCTGCCGTCTGGAACGTGGTCGCGGCGCCGCCCTACAGCCTGCAGCTCAAGACCTGGTGCTACCCGCTGATGGGCTGCGCCGGCTATCGCGGCTACTTCGACCGGGCCGCCGCGCAAGCCCTGGCCGATCAGTTGCAGGCGCAGGGCTGGGAGGTGCAGGTCTACCCGGTGCCAGCCTACTCGACCCTGGGCTGGGGCAACTGGCTGGGCGGTGACCCGCTGCTCAACACCTTCATTCGCGATGGCGAGGGCGAGCTGGCCGGCCTGATCTTTCACGAGCTTGCCCACCAGCAGGCCTATGCCGCGGATGACACCGAGTTCAATGAGAGCTACGCGACGGCCGTGGAGCGCATGGGCGCCCGGCGCTGGCTGGCCGAGCACGGCAGTGCCGAGGCCGCGGTGGCCTACGAACGACAGCGGCAGCGCCGCGACGAATTCCTGGCCCTGGCCCTGCGCGGGCGTGAACGGCTGGGTGGTGTCTATGGGCAAGACCTGACCCCCGAGACTCGCGAGACCGCCAAGCGCGAGGCCATGGCAGCCATCCTGTCCGAGTATCGCCATTGGCGCGATGGCCCCTGGCAGGGCTTTGCCGGCTATGACGGCTGGTTCGCCCGCGCCAACAACGCAGCCTTCGGCGTGCTGGCGGCCTACCACGGCCTGGTGCCGGCATTCGAACGGCTCTTCGTCACCCAATGCGCTGACTGGGGCCACTTCCATGCCGAGGCCAGGCGACTCGCGGCACTGCCCAAGGCGCAGCGGCAGCAGGCCTTGCAGGACGCTCGGGCGGACACTGCTTGCGTGGACTGAGCGTGGCCGTCTCGGCAGGGGCGGTCGCAAGCGCTTGCAGGGCCTTGTTTCCACCTGTCGATGAGGTGCTTTCATTCCTGGAGTTGGCTGCCTGAAGCGGCAAAGTGGGCGTCAAAAGCCGGCATCAAGACCGGCAGATTCAGGCTGAGGGACGGGCGCGGGGTGGCCGCGCTCATGGCGCTGGCATGCCGCGCCTGGGGGCCCGGATCGCCGGGTCGACAAGGCCGCCGACTATGATGGAAGTGGTCGCAATGCCCTTGTGGGCCTTGCGCAGATCCCTGGCAGCAAGGAGAGCCGTTGGCTGGTGCATGAGGCTGCCCGCCCGGCGAAGTGGGAGCGTTTGGCCAGGGCTGGGAACTACGCAGCGCAGCGCAGCGTTCTTGTGAAGATTGTCAAAGCCGGATGGACCTGCGAATCATGGAAGAAACCGTGGTCAAAGACGCCAACGAGAGCGCACTGGTCAAGGGGGCGAGCCTGTTCTTCGGTCCCGACTTCATTGAGGTGCATGCGGAGTCGGGCGGGCATACCACCATGCTCGACCGTGCCGCCTTTCATGCCTATCTCCCTGCGGACGCCTCGACGACGGAGATCGCTCTCCTGGTGCAGCAGGCGTTGGAAGCCAGCCATTCCTGGTGGCCTGACAAGTTCGTGGCAAGCGGTGGATGGCGCGGCATGACATCGCGCTGGAATGACTGGGTGCAGGAGATGCATCAGCGCTTCCCTGCCAAGAAGAGCAAGTCGGCCTTGTTCAATGGCCTGTGCTGGCTGTTGATCAAGCGGCGTGAGAACGTGCTCACGCTGCTTCCGAAGAATCGGGTGCGAGGGGATGGCTACGGCTTCCTGCCGGGAGAAAACAAGCAGACGCTGAGCCTCGTCTTCCATCTGGATGATCCCTGCTTTGACTGGAACGATGCCCTGCGACAGGGCATGGAGCGCTGCATCGGCTGAGTCCGGGCGCGCCCGGGCATGCAAAGGGCGTCGTTGCCTGCGCCTTGGGCTACAGTGCCGTCCATTCCCGCTAATCCAGGCGCTGCACCATGGCTGACATCCACATCCACCGCGACCATCAACTGGGCCTCGAGAAGGCCCGCGAAGTGGCCTGGGCCTGGGCCGAGCAGGTCGAGCAGAAGTTCGACATGGAGTGCACCGTGATCGAGGGCGACACCAGCGACACGGTGGAGTTCGAACGCTCCGGCGTGAAGGGCCAGCTCATCGTCACCGGCGATCACTTCGAGCTCGAGGCCAAGCTCGGCTTTCTGCTGGGCGCCTTCAAGTCCACCATCGAGGCCGAGGTCCAGAAGGAGCTAGACACGCTCCTGGCCCAGTCCGGCGGCGGCAAGAAGTCGTCAAAGAAGAAGGCCGGCTGACGACTGGTGGCGCAGCGCACGCATCGTGCGGATCCGGCTAGGCCGGTCCATCGCCTGCAAGACCTGACCCCATCAAAAGAAAAAGCCAGACATGCCGCCTGGCTTTACCGCCGCCCGCGCCTAACTCATGTGACGCGCGGCGCCGCCCGCGCCCCCGCACGGATCGTGCGGATCCGGCTTTGCCGGTCCGCCACGATCGCCCCCTTGGGGGGGCTCGCGAAGCGAGTAGGGGGGGATTACTTCAGACTTTCGATGAGGTCGACGTACTGCTGCATCGCCTCATCATTGCTGGTGCCCTTCAGCGCGGCCCAGGCGTCGTACTTGGCGCGGCCGACCATGTCGGTGAAGCCGGGGCGCGAGCCTTCCACGTCGCCGCTGCTGGCCTGCTTGAACAGGGCATAGATCTTGAGCAGGGTCATGTTGTCGGGGCGCTCGGGCAGGTTCTTGGAATCGGCCACTGCGGCGTCGAATTGCTCTTTGAGGCTCATCTCGTCTCCTTGGGTTTTGCGGCACCAAAGTTTGGTGACAATCGGGATGGACACCGAGCATATTACCCAGCAATGTCTGGGTCAGACACTCTAGAACGAGGAGCACGCCTTGGCCGCAGCAGAACGCATGTCCCGGGTCGATACCGCCTGGTTGCGGATGGATACCGAGCAGAACCTGATGATGATCGTCGGGATCTGGACCCTGCGACCGCGGCTCTCGCTGCAGGACCTGCGCCAGCGTGTCGAAGAGCGCCTGCTGCAGTACCGGCGCTTCCGTCAGAAGGTGGTGGAGGACGCGCTGGGTGCGCAGTGGGTCGATGACGAGGACTTCGACATCGCCCGCCACGTCGTGCCCGGCACGCTGAAGCCTGCGCGCGGCCAGACGCTGCAGCAGGCCCTGCAGGACCGCGTGGGCGCGCTGTGCGCCCAGCCGCTGGACCCGGCACATCCGCTGTGGCAGTTCGAGCTGGTCGAGGACATGGACGGCGAGAGCGCCCTGATCGCCCGCATCCACCATTGCATCGCGGACGGCGTGGCACTGATCGCGGTGATGCTGTCCATCACCGATGGCGGCAAGCCGCCGCCCAAGCGCCGTCGCAACGAGCCCGTGGTGGTGGAGGACCACGACTGGCTGACCGACGCCCTGCTCAAGCCCATCACCGACCTCACCATCAAGGCCATCGGCGTCTCGGGCGCAGCCATGTCCAAGGGCGTGGACCTGATGATGGCGGCCGACCATCCCCTCGACCACTCCCTGCATGCCGCCAAGCTGGGCTACCAGGCGGTGAGCGACGTCGCGGCCTTCGCGCTGATGTCGGACGACTCCCACACCAGCCTCAAGGGCAAGCCCGGCACCGTCAAGCGCGTGGCCTGGGACGAGGGCCTGCCGCTGGATGCGGTGAAGGCCGTGGGCAAGGGCTTCAACTGCTCGGTCAATGACGTGCTGCTGTCCTGCGTGGCCGGTGCCATTGGCCGCTACCTGCGCTCGCGTGGCGAGGAGGTCGAGGGCAAGGAGATCCGCGCCATGGTGCCGGTCAACCTCCGGCCCCTGGAGAAGGCCTACCAGCTGGGCAACCGCTTCGGCCTGGTGCCTCTGGTGCTGCCCATCGGCATTGCCAACCCGGTGGAGCGGCTCTACGCGGTGCGCGCGCGCATGCAGGAGCTCAAGGGCAGCTTCCAGCCCATCATGGCCTTCGGCCTGCTCTCGGTGGCGGGCCTGCTGATCAAGCCGGTGCAGCACGCCATGCTCAACATCTTCGCCAAGAAGGCGACGGCCGTGATGACCAACGTGCCCGGGCCTGCGGAGGCCTTGAAGTTCTGCGGCGCCACCGTGGACCGGGTGATGTTCTGGGTGCCCCAGTCCGGGGACATGGGTGTGGGCGTGTCCATCCTGACCTACGCCGGCAAGGTGCAGTTCGGCCTGATCACCGACGAGAAGCTGTGCCCGCATCCGCAGGCCGTGATCGATCAGTTCGGGCCCGAGTTCAACCAACTGCTCGTGCTGGCCCTGATGCTGCCCTGGGGCGAGGAGCAGTTGTCCGACCTGGACGGTGCCTGAGCCGTGCTGCGTGCGTCCATGAGAAGGGCGCGCCCATGAAAAAAGCCAGGCTGCTGCCTGGCTTCTTCTTGGCTCTTTGCGCATTGCTTCGAGACGCCTCAAGCCCCGACTGCCAGAGCCAGGAACGGCGCGGGCTGGCGAGGCGTTTGAGCTGACCGGTCCAGAGCACGGAACCAGCCCAAGTAGCTGGCCA